>NZ_JBHMCF010000019.1:0-202011 GCF_042428605.1 Nonomuraea salmonea | reverse complement strand
CAAGGTGCTGATCAAGGAGATGCAGTCGCTGTGCCTCAACGTCGAGGTGCTCTCCAGCGATGGCTCGTCCATCGAGATGCGCGACACCGACGAGGACGTCTTCCGCGCGGCCGAGGAGCTCGGCATCGATCTGTCCCGGCGCGAGCCGAGCAGCGTGGACGAGATCTGACCGCACACCCCGGGGTGGGCCGCCGCGCCCACCCCTGCGATCATGCGAGGACGATGCGTTACATCCTCACCGGCACCCCCGGGGCCGGGAAGACCACGATCCTGCGCGGCCTGGCCGCGCGCGGCCACGTCACCGTCGAGGAGGCGGCCACCGCGGTCATCGCGGCCGAGCAGGCCCGCGGCGACGCCGAGCCGTGGACCCGCCCCGCCTTCATCGCCAAGGTCGCCGACCTGCAGCGCCGCAGGCAGGAGCAGGCGGACGCGGGCCCGGGCGGGCCTCCGGGCGAGGGCGCGAGGGGCCCGGGCGGGGTCGCCGTGCGGTTCTTCGACCGGTCGCCCGTCTGCACCCACGCGCTCGCCACGTACGTCGGCCACCCCGTCCCGCCCGCCCTGACCACCGAGGTCGAGCGGCTGGCCCGGGAAGAGGTCTACGACCGGCATGTCTTCTTCGTCCGCAACCTCGGCTTCTGCGAGCCGACCGACGCCCGAAGGATCACCTTCGAGGAGTCCCTGGAGTTCGAAAGCCTCCACGAGAAGACCTACCGGGCGTTCGGCTACCACCTCATCGACGTGCCGGCCGGGCCACCGGACGAGCGGGTCGCCCTGATCGAGGAGACGGCGTCGAGGCTGGCGGCCGGGGCAGGCTGCCCCGCCTGCCCTTAGGGCGTCACGGGGACGGCCTGGCGGACGGCGGGGGAGAGCCAGCTCAGCGCGAGCGCCGTCGTCGCGGCGCCCAGCGCGGTCAGGATCGGCAGGACGGCGGCGACCTCGTACAGGGCGGTGCCGAGCAGCGGGCCGACGATGAACGTGGTGCCGATCGTGGCGTTGACCAGCCCCGCCACCGAGGCGTGCTGGCCCGGCCCCGCCACCAGGGTCGGCGCGGCGGTGAAGCCCGGCGCCGCCAGCCCGAGCCCCAGCCCCAGCAGCACGAACGCGGCGACGATCAGCCAGAGCGTGTCCGCCGCGGCGAGCAGCGCGAACGACGCCGCCGTGAGCGGGGCGCCGGCCCGCATCAGCCGCAGCACCGGCCAGCGCAGCACCGGGATGAGCGCGCCCTGCACGGCCACGAGCACCAGCCCGGCCGCGACCAGCGTGACGCCCACCGCCCCCGCCGTCTCCTGCGGCCCCAGGTGGAGCCGGTCGGCCAGCAGGAAGCCGACGATCACCTGCACCAGGCCGAGCGACACATAGAGGCAGAAGCCGATCGCGAGCAGCGGCCACATGCGCGCGTCCCACGGGCGCAGCCGCGCCACCGGCTGCTCGGGCGGGGGAGCGGGCGCCACCGGCGGCCGTACGGTGACCAGCACCCACACCGTGAGCAGCAGGCACACGACGGGCGCCAGGTAGAGCGGCAGCATGAGCGAGACCACGGCCAGCGCGCCGCCGCCGGCCGGTCCGAGTACCAGGGAGAGTCCCTGCGCGGCGCCGATCAGCCCGGTGGCGCGGGTGCGCTCGGCCTGCGTGGTGGTGCTCGCGGCGGCGACGGCGAGCGTGGACACCGGCAGCGCGGCCAGGCCCGCGCCGAAGAGCAGGCTGCGGGTCACCAGCAGCAGGCCGAACAGCACGGGGGAGGACAGGTGTCCGTCGAGCCCCACCGCGGCGACGACCCCGAACCCGGTCATGCCCGCCGTCGCCAGGCCGAGCCCGCACAGCAGCACCAGGCGTAACCCGAGCCGCCGCAGCGCCATGCCCCACAGCGGGCTGGCGATGGTCAGGGACGTGGCGGCGGCGGTGACGACGAGCCCGAGCTGGGTCTCGGTCAGGTGCAGCTCGCGGGAGAGCGGGGCGAGGACGGGGGTGAGGAGTTGCTGGGCCGAGAACACCACCAGGATGGTGACAAGTAACGGGATCAGGGCCTTGCGCACCAGCTGTCCTTTCTTTGAAAGGTCAGGGACAGCGTACGTGTGCGCGGCAATAACGACAATCATTTCCCGATAAGGCGGGCGTCGCGAGCGCAGCCACATTTACCGATTTTTCGGGACATGTGGCTTTTCATTTAGCGCGAAAAATGGCCCTTCGCGAGGACTTGCGAGCTGCCCCGCAGCCGCGTCCGCCATCGGGCGCCTGACCCGCGACATCCGGTATGACCAGGCATGATCGGCCAAGTGCCGCCGTCCGGCCTGGGCACTGCCCGGCCTAGCCACCGAGCGGCCTAGCCGACTGAGCGGCCTGGCCGACTGAGCGGCCTGGCCGCTGCGCGGTCTCGGGGGCGTTGAATCCAGAAGTGGCCTGAGGTGGCGGTGCGGCCGATCTCGTCGTCCACGGCATCCGTTAGTCAATGGGCTTTTGCTGGAGTCTGTGGTGAAGGACGAGAAACGCCCCGGTGCTCTTGGCGGTTCAGCATGTCGAAGGTTCAGGGGGCGAGCCAGGCGAGGGCCGCGACCACGGCCGCCTGCACGCCGGTGTCCAACGTGGGCCGGATCGGCGGCGCGAAGCGGGTGCTGTGGTTGCCGGGGACGTCGGCGGTGATCGTGTCGCGCCCGGCGGCCGCCTCGTACGCGGCCGGATCCGCCCCGCCGAACGCCCAGTACGTGTACGGCACCCCGAACGCGTCAGGGATCTCGCTGAAGTCCTCGCTGGCCGTCTGCAGGTCGAGCGGCACCGCCCGGCCGTTGAAGCGGGCGGCGAAGGCGGCGGCGACCTTCGCGGTGGCCGCCTCGTCGTTGACCGTGGGCGGGAACATGCCGAAGTGGTCGATCTCCGGCGGCCTAGGGGAGTCGGATGCGGCGCTCTCCGCGCGGGCGATGCGGGTGACGGCGTCCTTGACGCGCCGCCGCACGTCCTCCCGGTACGTCCGCACGTTGATCTGGATCTCGGCCCGCTCCGGGATGTTGCTGGGGTTCGTACCGGAATGGATGCTGCCGACCGTGAGCACCACCGGGGACAGCGCGCTCACCTCCCGCGCGACGACCGTCTGCAGCCGCACGACCAGCATCGAGGCCAGCACCACCGGATCGACGCCCCGGTCGGGGGCGGAGGCGTGGGCTGAGCGGCCGTACAGGGTGACGCGGTAGTCGTCGGCGGCCGACAGCACCGCGCCGGGGCGGGTCAGCACCTGGCCGGCGGGATAGGGCAGCACGTGCTGGGCCAGGCACACCTCCGGCCTGGGCACGCGCTCGGTCAGCCCGTCGGCGAGCATCGCGCGGGCGCCGTCGCCGGTTTCCTCGGCCGGCTGGAACAGCGCGACGTGCGTGCCCCGCCAGGCGCCGGTGGCCTGTGACAGCAGCCGGGCGGCGCCCAGGAGACAGGCCATGTGCAGGTCGTGGCCGCAGGCGTGCATGAGCGGGCGGCCGCCGGCGTCGGTCGCGGTGCTCGCGTACGGGAGGCCGGTCTCCTCCTCGAGCGGCAGCGCGTCAAGCTCCGCGCGGGACAGCACGCACGGGCCCGCGCCGTTGCGCAGCACGCCCACGACGCCGGTGCCGCCGATGCCGCAGTGCACCTCGTAGCCCAGCGCGCGCAGCTCGTCGGCCACCTTGGCGGCGGTGCGGTGTTCCTGGTGGCTGAGTTCCGGGTGGGCGTGCAGGTCGCGGTAGAGCTCCTCCAGGCCGGGCCTGGCGGTGTCCAGACCGGCCAGCACCGTTTCGACGTTCCGCACACCGGGATGCTTTCCGCGAACGGCGCGTCAATGGCTATGGGCTCGCAAATGCTTCGGCAAGCCGCACAGACCGGCCGCACAGACCGGCCGCACAGACCGGCCGCACAGACCGGCCGCACAGACCGGCCGCACAGACCGGCCGCACAGGGCGGCCGGTCGTTCAGCGGGCCGCCCAGGCGGGGTCCGTGAGCGGGGCGCCCGTCGCCAGCGCGGCGAAGAGCTTCTCCCAGAGGGGCATGACGACCTCGGGCGTGTAGCCGTGGGCGGTCTGCGCCGCGGCGGCGCCCAGGCGGACGCGCAGGTCGCGGTCGCCCATGACCTGGCTGAGCGACCGGGCGAGCGCGTCGACGTCTCTGGGCGGCACCAGGATGCCGTCCTTGCCGGGGGTCAGCACGTCGGCGGGCCCGGTGGGGCAGTCGAAGGCGACGATCGGCAGGGCGTGGCCCATGGCCTCGATCATGGCCATCGGCAGGCCCTCGATGCGCGAGCTGAGCGCGTAGACGGACGACTTCGCCAGCTCTTCGTGGATGCGGTTGCTGCGTCCCATGAGCTTGATGCGGTCGCGCATGCCGCTCTCGTCGATGCGCTCCTGCAGCCGTTCCTTCGACGGCCCGGTGCCGAAGATGCGCAGCTTCCACCCCGGATGCTCGGCCGCCGCGGCCGCGAAGGCCGGGATGAGCATGTCGAAGCCCTTCTGCGGCACCAGCCGCCCCACCGCGATCACGATGGGGTTGCTCTGGTCGGTGTGCTTGCGCTGGTCCATGTGGACGGCATTGGGGATGCGGACCACAGGGGTGCCGGACAGCAGGTCCGTGTATTCGCGGCGGCTGGTCTCGGTGAGCACGGCGATGGCGTCGAAACGGCCGTAGTGGCGGCCGATCTGCTCGCGTACGGCCTCGTGGTAGGAGGCGAGGTTCATGTGCTCCTGGGCCACCCGGATCACGCCGGCGTTGGCGCGGCGGGCGGCGATCAGGTTGAGCGCGGGGCGGGTGGTGACGAGGATGCCGTCGCGCAGCTCGGAGACGTAGTCGATGACCGCCCCCTCCACGCGCTCGGTGAAGTATTCGGCGGCGAACTCGCCGTACGGGACGATCTTGCCGCGGGCGCGCCGCCACACCTTGCGGGCCAGCGAGTCGGCCACGACGCCGTCGCGCTGGTCGACCAGCGCGGACAGCCGCACCCGCGGGTCGATGGCGAACTGCGGCTCGTCACGGCGGCGGACCACGCTGACGATCTCGACGTCGTGGCCCGCCTCGACCATGGCGTGCGCCTGGTTGACGACGGTGCGGATGGTGCCGCCCATGCCGTAGGCGTGCAGCAGCATGTAGCGGATCTTCATGAGAGGTACTCCCAGGTCCGGCACATGTCCTTGAGCACGTCGGGGATCTCGTCGGCGCCGGGCAGGTCGCGCCCGCGCTGCACGGTGCCCGACTGGATCTTGTCCTTCCAGTCGCCCAGGCCCTTGGTGACCACCTCGGGCTTGCCGTACGACAGGAGCTGCGGCGACCACGGCACCGACAGGAAGTCGCAGATGGCGCGCCCGATCTTCTCCGGCTCGGCGGTCAGCTCCTCGTAGCGCACGGTCAGGCCGGGCAGGGCCTTGCGGGCCCGTTGCACGGCCTTCATGTAGCGCAGGGCGTCGGCCGCCGCCTCGTCGCGGGTGCGTTTGCCCGGGCTGGCTTCGTACCAGGAGGCCGCGATGGAGGCGGGATGGCGCAGCAGGAACACGAACCGCGCGTCCGGCCAGCAGGCCGCCAGCCGCTCGTACGCGAACGCGTTCGCCGGCGTCTTCTCCACGATGAACCGCTTGCCGCTGCGGACCAGCTCACGGTGGAGCACGCGGTCCCACAGCAGGTGTTCGAGGTCGGCCTTGTTGTGCCCGAGGGCCTCCATGGCCTTCTCCGCCAGCGAGGTATCGAATTCCACGCGCAACCGGCGTACGTGCAGCTCATGGGGAGCGTGCAGGTCGGGGTGGGCGTTGAGCATCGCCCGCAGCAGCGTCGAGCCCGATCGCACCGGCGAGATGATGAACACCGGCGCCTTGACGAGGCGGTCGGTCTCGGGATCGGCGGGCGGGCGGAACGGCGACTGCGGCCGTTTCTCCGGGGCGGGCTTGGGCGCCGCCACTTGCCCCGCTTTACCTACTCGGTTGAGCTGGAATCCTGTGTACCTGGCCAGCGCTCCGTTGATTGTGCGCTGCCACTTCATGCCGAGCGAGGCTACCTGTCTTACCTGGGGATTGCCTGAAGGACCCTTGCAGCTTACCCGGTCAGCATGAGATGTGGCTCACAGTGTTCACGGTGTGACGCAGAACCACACGACCTTGCCGTTGTCCGTGGCCGTCACGCCCCAGGCGTCGGCGATCGCCCCGACGATCTGCAGCCCCCGCCCCGAGATCGCGTCCATGTCCGCGGCCCGCGGGCGCGGCACGCCCTGGCCGGGGTCGAAGACCTCCCCGTAGACCTCGCCCGCGCGCTCTTCCAGGCGCAGGGCGTAGGCGGAGCCCCCGTAGCGTACGGCGTTGGTGACCAGCTCGCTGACGATGAGCAGGCAGTCGTCCACGATGTGCGCGAGTCCCCAGTCGGTCAGATCGGTCCTGATCAGCTCGCGTGCCCTGCCGACGCCCGACGGTACGGACGGCAGCAGGTATTCCACCATGCGGGCCGGTGGTGCTGACAAGGACCCCGGTTGGAGGGCCATACGCATCACATCTCTCGGTTTTGGGAGCGCTCCCAACTCCACGATAAACGCTCGCCCTCACTCTTGTGAATGCGCACCGGAAAACTTTGCAAACGAGACTTGACGTGCTTTCAGGGGATGCGGGCGACAGCGCCGTAGTTGCCGGACTTGCTGGGCTCCTCCTGGCAGGAGAGGTCCTCGCCCAGCGGCCGCCACTCCGGTACCCAGACCAGGCCGGGCGCCACCAGATCGAGTCCCTCTAACAGGGCCGCCACTTCCTCTTTCGAGCGTACGGCCAGGTGGGGGAGCGTCATCGCGAGCAGGTCGTCGATGGCGGGCAGCAGCTCCGGTGGGACACCGTCGAACGTGGTGTGCAGAAGGGTGAGGAAACTACCGGCGGGAGCCGTGTGACGGAGTCGCTTGATGACATAGTGGGCATACTCCTCATCGTGCAGGCTGTAGGCCGACAGCAGGAGCACCGCCACCGGGCGGTCCCAGTCGATGAAGGTCCTGACCACGTGGTGGTCGAGCACCTCGTCGATCTCCCGCACGTCCCCCTCCACCACGCGCACCAAGTCGGTGAACGGCTCGATGGTGGCCTGCGCCAAGGTCACCACCATGGGGTTGTTCTCGACGTACAGGACTCTCGGGGCGGGCCCGCCCGGGTGCTTCGCCAAATCGTGCAGATTCCGCCCGGCGGACAGCCCGCTCGGAATTCCGCTGCCGACGATCAGGAATTGATCCACTTCTTCCTGCACCGCCAGATGACGGATCACCCGCGACAAGAACTCCAGCACCGCGTGGGCGGCGTTCGTCAGAGCCGGGGCGGCTTGATCGAAATGGCGCACCGCGTCCTTGTCGACCAGGAAGTTGTTCTTCCCGCCGGCGGCCGCGTCGAAGATACGCGTGATCCTGGCCTGCGTGGTCTCCAACTTGGCCAAATTCCGGACAGCACGCTGGTGCATGAGCGTTGCCCCTTTCCCCTCGCCGCCGACCCTTATTCGCGGTAAGCGATCTTTGGACCTCACTCAGGACTCGAACCATATGTTCCAACAATTCCAGTCAATGACAACCCGATAGACCGGTTATCTTGGGAAATGTTTGTTACCAGAATCATCGTGGCAAGAAGCTCTGAGTGCGCACCGGCAGGGCCCTACGACGGCTCGCGGTAGGGCGGCACCGGGCCTGAGCAGGGCGAACTCCCCCTGGAGACGACGAAACCCCGCGTGCTCGCGGGCACGCGGGGCGGTCGAAGCGGGACGGATCAGACGGATCAGTCGGTGCCGAACTCCATGGCGGCGTGGTCGAGCAGCACGTCGTCCTCGGGAACCTCCGAGGGGGACGTGATCGACTCGCCACGGGCCGCGATGGCCTCGGCGCCGCCCTCGTCGAGCGAGCCGATGAGGCCGCTGGCCGCCGCCTGCGGAGCGCCGAGGAGCGACTGGTGGGGGCTGCCCACCATGCCGAGCCCGGCGTACTGCTCCAGCTTGGCGCGGGAGTCGGCGATGTCGAGGTTGCGCATGGTGAGCTGGCCGATGCGGTCGAGCGGGCCGAACGCGGCGTCCTCGGTGCGCTCCATCGACAGCTTGTCGGGGTGGTAGCTGAAGGCGGGGCCGGAGGTGTCGAGGATCGTGTAGTCCTCGCCGCGCCGCAGCCGCAGCGTGACCTCGCCGGTGACGGCCATGCCGACCCAGCGCTGCAGCGACTCGCGCAGCATCAGCGCCTGCGGGTCGAGCCAGCGGCCCTCGTAGAGCAGCCGGCCCAGCTTGCGGCCCTCGATGTAGTAGCTGGCCAGGGTGTCCTCGTTGTGGATGGCGTTGACCAGCCGCTCGTACGCGGCGTGCAGCAGCGCCATGCCGGGAGCCTCGTAGATGCCGCGGCTCTTGGCCTCGATGACGCGGTTCTCGATCTGGTCGGACATGCCGAGCCCGTGCCGCCCGCCGATGGCGTTGGCCTCCAGCACCAGGTCGACGGCCGAGGGGAACTCCTTGCCGTTGATGCTGACCGGACGCCCGCGCTCGAAGGCGATCGTGACGTCTTCTGCGGGGATCTCGACCTCAGGGTCCCAGAACCGCACGCCCATGATCGGCTCGACGATCTCGATGCCGGCGTCGAGGTGCTCGAGCGCCTTGGCCTCGTGGGTGGCGCCCCAGATGTTCGCGTCCGTCGAGTACGCCTTCTCGGTGCTCGCGCGGTAGGGCAGGTCGCGGGCGAGCAGCCACTCCGACATCTCCTTGCGCCCGCCCAACTCGCTGACGAAGTCGGCGTCGAGCCACGGCTTGTAGATGCGCAGGGACGGGTTGGCGAGCAGGCCGTAGCGGTAGAACCGCTCGATGTCGTTGCCCTTGAAGGTGGACCCGTCGCCCCAGATGAGCACTTCGTCGTCGAGCATGGCGCGCACCAGCAGCGTGCCCGTGACGGCGCGGCCGAGCGGGGTGGTGTTGAAGTAGGTGCGGCCACCGGACCTGATGTGGAACGCCCCGCAGGCCAGCGCCGCCAGACCCTCCTCGACGAGGGCCTCCCGGCAGTCGACCAGGCGGGCGACCTCGGCGCCGTACTGCGTGGCACGCCCGGGCACCGACGCGATGTCGGGCTCGTCGTACTGGCCGATGTCGGCGGTGTAGGTGCAGGGCACCGCACCCTTCTCGCGCATCCACGCGACAGCCACGGAGGTGTCGAGGCCGCCGGAGAAGGCGATCCCGACGCGTTCGCCTACTGGGAGGGAGGTGAGCATCTTGGACACGAGTAGAAGTATATACACACGAATGCATGACCATTCAAAGCCGACCCCATGAAATGGCGTGATCAGGCGGAGAGTTGCCTGGTCAGCGGCGAGATGTCCGATTTGCGGCCGGGATGGCATGATCGCCGCCGGCGGCGTCCCGTCCGGCGGGGCGTCATGGCGGAGCAAAATTTAAAGCAGTCGCTTGACTTACGCCCACCTGCTTGATTGGCTGAATTCGCCCGAATCCGACGGATCCAGTCAGGATCTGTCAGCGTGAGAGGTGGACCATGGCGACCAGGACGGCCCGGGTCAACGCCACCCGGGAGCAGATCCTCACCGCCGCCGAGCGGCTCTTCGCCGAGCACGGCGTGTACGCCGTCTCCAACCGCCAGGTCAGCGAGGCCGCGGGCCAGGGCAACAACGCCGCTGTCGGCTACCACTTCGGCACCAAGGCCGACCTGGTACGCGCCATCGTGCGCAAGCACGCCGACCAGGTCGAACGGCAGCGCCGCCGCTTCCTGGCCGAGGTCGAGGGCACGGGCGAGGGCACGGCCGAGGCACGCGACTGGGTCGGCTGCCTCGTCCGCTCGCTCACCGAGCACCTGGCCGCACTCGGCACCCCCACCTGGTACGCCCGCTTCGCCGCCCAGGTCATGACCGACCCCGCGCTGCGCAAGATCATGCGGGAGGAGGCGCTCACCTCGCCCGCCCTCATGCGCGTCCTGGAGGGCCTGCGCCGCTGCCTGCCCGAGCTGCCCGCCGACGTACGCGCCGAGCGCGACGAGATGGCCAGCCAGCTCCTCGTCCACATGTGCGCCCAGCGCGAGCGCGCGCTCGCCGAGAACCTGCCCACCCCGCGCTCCACCTGGCACGACGCCGCGACGGGCCTGATCGACGCGATCACCGCGATCTGGACCGCCCCGGTCACCAGGGACGCCAAGGAAGGAAGAACGTCATGAAGGTCACCGTGGACCAGGACAAATGCTGCGGCGCCGGGCAGTGCGTGCTGCTCGCGCCCGACGTGTTCGACCAGGGCGAGGACGACGGCATCGTGCTGCTGCTCGACGCGGAGCCGCCCGAGGGGCTGCACGCCGCCGTACGCGAGGCCGCGGCCGTCTGCCCCGCAGGCGCCATCGACGTGAGCGAGGACGCATGACCGGCACCGTGCACGAGACCGCAGGCCAGGAGCAGGTCCCGCAGTTCCCCGGCGTCAGGGCCGTGCGCTGTCCCTTCGACCCGCCGCCCGGGCTGCGGGCGCTGCAGGAGAGCGGGCCGCTGACGAAGGTGCGGCTCTGGGACGGCAGCACCCCTTGGTTCGTGACCCGGCACGCCGAGCAGAAGGCGCTGCTGAGCCATCCGAAGGTGAGCGCCGACGTCACCAGGCCCGGCTACCCCATCCACACGCCCGCCGCCGGCGGCGGCTCCCTCAGCTTCATCCTCATGGACGACCCCGAGCACGCCAGGCTGCGCCGCATGGTGCAGGGCGCGTTCACGGTCCGGCGCGTCGAGGGCATGCGGCCGGCCGTCCAGCGCATCGTGGACGACCTCATCGACGAGCTCCTCGCCGGTCCGAAGCCGGTGGACCTGGTGGAGGCGTTCGCGCTGCCGGTGCCCTCGCTGGTGATCTGCGAGCTGCTCGGGGTGCCGTACGCGGATCACGGCTTCTTCCAGGACAACAGCAAGACGATCATCAAGCGGAGCGTCACGCCGGAGGACCGCGCCGTCGCCTTCGGCCGCCTGTACGAGTATCTGGACGGCCTGGTGGGAGAGAAGCTGGCCGACCCCGCCGACGACCTGCTGTCGAAGGTGGCCGCCCGCGTGCGGGACGGCGAGCTGACCCGGCAGGAGGCCGCGCAGATGGGCGTGCTGCTGCTCATCGCCGGCCACGAGACCACCGCCAACATGATCGCCCTCGGCACCCTCGCCCTGCTCCAGAACCCCGCCCAGCTCGCCCTGCTGCGCGACTCCGACGACCCCAAGCTGGTCGCGGGAGCGGTCGAGGAACTGCTGCGCTACCTCAACATCACCCACAGCGGACGCCGCCGCGTCGCACTGGAGGACATCGAGATCGCCGGCCAGGTGATCCGCGCCGGCGAGGGCATCATCATGCCCAACGACATCGGCAACCGCGACCCCGGCGTCTTCCCCGACCCCGACCGGCTCGACGTGCGGCGCGACGCCCGCCGCCACGTCGCCTTCGGCTTCGGCGTGCACCAGTGCCTCGGCCAGCCGCTGGCCAGGGTCGAGCTGCAGGTCGTGTACGGCACGCTCTACCGGCGCATCCCCACCCTCGCGGCGGCCGTGCCGATCGAGGAGATCCCGTTCAAGCACGACGGCCAGGTCTACGGCGTCTACGAGCTGCCCGTCACCTGGTGAGCCCCATAATGAACCTGGGCTGATGGGGGTGCGGTGCTGATGGGCGAGGCGCTGGTCGAGCGGGTGCGCGGGCTGTGCGGCGGCGGGGAGCGGGTGATCGTCGGCATCGCCGGCTGCCCCGGCGCCGGCAAGTCGACGCTGGCCCGATGGCTGGCCGGGGCCCTGACCGGCGCCGGGCTGCCCGCCGTCCACGTGCCCATGGACGGCTACCACCTCGCCGACGTCGAGCTCGACCGCCTCGGCAGGCGGGCGCGCAAGGGCGCCATCGACACCTTCGACGCCCACGGCTACCTCGCGCTGCTGCGGCGGGCCCGCACCGAGGCCGGCTCCATCGTGTACGCGCCGTCCTTCGACCGCGACATCGAGCAGCCCGTCGCCGGCGCGATCCCCGTCCTGCCCGGCACCCGCGTGGTCGTCAGCGAGGGCAACTACCTGCTCTCGCGCACCGACCCCTGGCCCGCCGTCCGGGCCGCCATGACCGAGGTCTGGTACGCCGACCTCGACGACCGCGTCCGCCTCGACCGGCTGACCAGGCGGCACGTCGAGTTCGGCAAGACGCCCGACGAGGCGGCCCGGTGGGTCGCCTCGGTGGACGAGCCCAACGCCGCCGCCATCCGCGCCACGCGTCACCTCGCCGACCTCCACATCGACATCGACGCCCTCACCCTGTCCTGACCGATGTCGCCGGACCCGTACGCCGCCTGCGCGAGGTCAATGGTGGGGGACACCGGAGATGAGGAGATACCGGTACAGCTCGTACGCCACGAGCGCCAGCACCGGCAGCCCCGTGACGATCAATAACCGGCGTGGCAGCCCCGCGCGTACGGCGGGCCGCTGCCGCGCCGGCTCCACGGGCAGCGCCGGCACCCTGGCGGGCGGCAGCGGGTCGGCCGCCACCAGCTCGGGATGGCGGTCGAGGTAGCCGGGCGGGAACGAGGTCAGCGACGACGACCCGCAGGCCGGGCAGCACGGCCCCGACCAGGGCGGCTGCACCGGGACGCCGTGCCTGAGCCAGACCTGGACCGTGTGGCCGTGGCCGTCGCTGAGGTGCCTGACGACGTAGTCCTCCTCCCAGACGTGCAGGCAGCGCAGGCACTCGAAGGGCCAGGACTCGCGGGATTCGAACTCGTCGCGCACGAGGAACCACCCCCGGGGCAGCTTCAGCGTTCACCTTGAGTGTGCGCCGGGGGCCACGTCCTCCTTCAAGGCGCGGTCGCGACACTTTGCGCCACACAATGGTCACCGTTTGTCAGGTTGCGTGGTCAAGTGTTCCCTCGGTCAGGCGCGTTTGTGCAGGTCGGCCGTGCGGTATGGGCGCTCCTGAAGACGGCCGGACGGCCGGCACAGGAGGAGGGGATGGATGCGGGGGTACGAGAGCGGGCTCTGCGCGGAATTCGTCGAGGTGATCCACCGCCAGGCGGCGGGGCGGCGGGTGTCCGCGGTGCGCGTACGCGTCGGGGCCAGGCACGCGGTGACCGCTGAGACGTTCAGGCAGGCCTTCTGCCGGGCCGCCCGCGGCACGGCCGCGCAGGACGCGGCGGTCCACCTGGTCGTCTCCCCGGTGACGATCGACTGCGACGGGTGCGGCCGGCGTACGGAGTCGATGGATCCGCCGCTCAGGACGCCCGCCCGCGCCCGGGCCGCGGCCGGCGCGGCGGGACCCGCGCCCGGCCCCTCGCTGGCTGAGCTGGATGAGCTGGATGAGCTGGATGAGCTGGACGGGGCGTACGTGTGCCCGCGCTGCGCGGGCGACCGCGTGACCGTCAGCGGCGGTGACGAGCTGGCGCTGGAGGCCGTCTGGTTCCGTACTCAGGCGAGGTAACGCAGCCACAGGTACGGCGCGCACAGGGCGACCGTGACCACGGTGACGACCAGGCCGTACCGGGTGAACTGCCAGAAGCTGATCGGGGTGCCGTTACGGGCGGCGATGCCGAGCACCACCACGTTGGCCGCCGCCCCGACGGCCGTGGCGTTGCCGCCCAGGTCGGCGCCGAACGCCAGCGCCCACCACAGCACCTGCGCGTGCTCGTTGCCGCCGTTGGCCTGGACGAGGTCGGCCACGATGGGGCTCATGGTGGCGACGTACGGGATGTTGTCCACGATCGCCGACAGCACGCCCGACGCGCCGAGCAGCACCATCGTGGTCAGCCCCAGCCGTCCCTGCGTCGCGTCGGCCGCGGCCTGCGACACCTGCTCGATCACGCCCGTGTGCACCAGCGCCCCGACCATGACGAACAGCCCGGCGAAGAACACCAGCGTCGGCCACTCCACCTCGCGGATCGCCTCCGACGTGGTGATCCTGGTGGCCGCCACCAGCACGCCGGCGCCCAGGACCGCCACCACCGACGGCTCGTAGTGCAGCACGGGATGCAGCACGAACGCCACCATGACCAGCGCCAGCACGGCCAGCGACTGCCACAGCAGCCGCCGGTCGGCGATCGCCTCGCGCTCGTCGAGCGCCATGACCTCGGCCGCGCGCTCCGGGTCGTAGATGAAGGACTTGCGGAACAGGAACCGGCACATCCCGATGAAGACGACCATCAGGACGACCACCATCGGCGCCATGTGTACAAGGAAGTCGTTGAAGCTCAGCCCGCCGCGGCTGGCGATGATGATGTTCGGCGGGTCGCCGACCAGCGTGGCCGCGCCGCCGATGTTCGACGCCATCGCCTCCGCGATCAGGAACGGCACCGCGTTGAGCGCCAGTCGCTCGCACACCAGGAACGTCACCGGCGCGATCAGCAGCACGGTCGTCACGTTGTCCAGCAGTGCCGAGGCCAGCGCGGTGATGACCACGAGCAGGACCATCAGCCGGTACGGTCGGCCCTTCGCCCGTTTGGCCGCCCAGATCGCGAGATATTCGAAGACCCCGGTCTGTTTCAGCACGCCGACGATGACCATCATCCCGAGCAGCAGGAAGATGACGTTCCAGTCGATGCCGGTCTCTTCGGAGAAGAACGCCGCCTGCGCGTCGGTGGCGTGGATCAGCAGCATGATCCCGGCCCCGCCGAGCGCCGCGGCCACGCGGTGCACCTTCTCGCTGGCGATCAGCGCGTACGCGAACAGGAACACCGCCACCGCGGCCCACGCGATGAAGGTCACGAGCGGGCCTGCGGGCAGAACGTGCTGGGCATGCGGCGGGTGCCTCCTCAAGGAACGACGATGACCATCGCCGACCAGACTTCCCGGCACACCTGTCACCAAAGTATCAAGCCGCGCCAAACGCCACACCATCAGGAGCGGCGTAGCGTGATCGCATGGCCGATGCACACGCCGACGCACACTTCGAGCACCCCCGTCTCGCCGCCGTCTACGACCCCCTCGACCCCGATCGCAGCGACCTCGACGCCTATGCCGCCATCGCCGCCGAGCTGAGGGCGCGCCGGGTGCTCGACGTCGGGTGCGGGACGGGCACGTTCGCGCTGCTGCTGGCCGGGCGTGGGCTCGACGTGACCGGTGTCGATCCCGCGGCGGCCTCGCTCGACGTGGCGCGGGCCAAGCCGGGCGCCGATCGGGTGCGCTGGATCCACGGCGACGCCACCGCCGTGCCGCCGATCTCGGCCGACCTGGCCACCATGACCGCGAACGTCGCCCAGGCGATCGCCGGGCCCGACGGCTGGTCGGCCACCCTCGACGCCGTGCACGCGGCCCTGCGGCCCGGCGGGCACCTGGTGTTCGAGACCCGCGACCCGGCCAGGCGGGCGTGGCTCGGCTGGAACCGGGAGGAGACGTACGTGCGGGCCGACGTCCCCGGGGTGGGCGTGGTGGAGCACTGGGTGGACCTGCTCGACGTCAGCGGGCCGCTGGTGACCTTCCGCGGCACGTACGTGTTCGCCTCCGACGGCCAGGTGCTGACCTCGGACTCCACGCTGCGCTTCCGCGAACGCGACGAGGTCACGGCCGACCTCGCCGCCCACGGCTACACGCTCAAGGACGTCAGGGACGCCCCCGACCGCCCAGGCCGCGAGTTCGTCTTCCTCGCCGAACGCCCCACCACCTGACGCCCCCGTGGCCGAACGCACCTTTCCAAAGGACCCCGCCGCACTCCGGCCGAAGTCCTTTTGGGTGTGAGGGGCGTGGGGATCTCGCCGTACTTCGGTTGGGGGTGAGGGGTGTGGGGATCTCGCCGTACTTCGGTTGGGGGTGAGGGGTGTGGGGATCTCGCTGTACTTCGGTGGGGGTCCTTTGGGGGTGAGGGGTGTGGGGATCCCGCCCGCGCCGCCTGACGCCCGCGCCCCTGAGGCCCGCGCCGCCTGACCCCCCCGCCTGGTCCGGCGGCCTCCTACTTCATCCCCTGCCCGCCTGATCCCTGCGCGGCGCGGTGCCGGGCTGGCCTGGGGCGGCTAGGGTGAGGCGCGAAGGGAGGGGAGCGTCATGCGTACTCGGCTGCCTGCCGCGCTGCTCCTTCTCCTGTCCTGGTTCCTGCCGCCCGCCGCTCACGCGCAGGCCGTGCACGCACAGGCCGTCCAAGCGCAGGCCGTGCACGCGCAGGCCGTCCAAGCGCAGGCCGTGCACGCGCAGGCCGTCCAAGCGCAGGCCGTGCACGCGCAGGCCGTCCAAGCGCAGGCCGTCCAAGCACAGGCCGTCCACGCACAAGCGGCCCACGCACAAGCCGTCCAGCTACTCGCCGCCCACGCGGGCGTTCAGGCGGCTGTCGATGCGGCTCCTGGGCGGGCCGAGCAGGACCAGGCGGTGTTGCGGCAGGTGCCGCAGTTGCCGCCGGTCGTGCGGGTCTGGTCGCCGTTCTGGGCCGGCGGTGCGGTGCCGGGCGGGGTCGCCCCGCCGCAGCCTGAGCAGGGCGGATCCGGTGGCTCGTGGGCGGTCGTCGTCCCGCGGGCCGCCTGCGGTGCTCCGGCGGGATGCCGGCCACCGGCGACGCCGCCCCGCGCGCCGCCTTCCACAGGGCACTGACGACGTCCCTTTCCTAACGACCCGTCCCCGCACGTCGCTCCGGCGATGCGCGTGACCCTCCCTGCCCGCTGGGCAGGTGTGGGCGGAGGGCGGGCCAAGCCCTGTGGAGGCTCTCATGAAACGTGCGCCGCTCTGGCGTGCGCTGGCGGCCTGTGCCGTCATCGTGATCTCAGTGATCGTCAGTTTTTCCGCCACGCCGCGTCTAGGACTGGACCTGCGTGGCGGCACCCAGCTCGTCTTCGAGACCAAGGACTCGCCCACGGTCAAGGCCGACGCCGCCGCCACCGACCGGGCGATCAGCGTGCTGCGTCAGCGGGCCGACGCGCTCGGCGTGGTCGATCCCACCCTGGTCCGCTCAGGCGAGAAGCGGATCATCGTCGAGCTGCCGGGCGTGCTCGACCCCCGGCAGGCCGCCGAGGTCATCGGACGTACCGCGCAGCTCACCTTCCACGCCGTGCTCGGCACGGCAGAGGAGGGCGACAAGTCGGCCGTACGCGATGAGAGCGGCGCGCCGCTCAAGATCGGCCCCGCGGTCATCACCGGCGACGGCGTCACCGACGCCGCCGAGCGCAGCGACCCCCAGCGCGGCCCGGGCTGGTGGGTCAGCATCGACTTCCGCGACGGCGCGGCGTGGGCGAAGCTCACCGGCGAGGCCGCCTGCCACCCGTACGGCGACCCGAAGCGCCGCGTCGCCATCGTGCTCGACAAGGAGGTCATCTCCTCGCCGTCGGTCGACCCGTCCGTGGCCTGCCGCGTCGGCATCCCCGGCGGCAGCACCGACATCACCGGGTCGTTCACCCACGAGGAGGCCCGCGACCTGGCCGTGCTGATCAAGGGCGGCGCGCTGCCCGTGCCGCTCGACCTGGTGGAGCAGCGCACGGTCGGCCCGACGCTCGGCGAGGCCGCCATCAAGGCCAGCGCCGAGGCCGCGGTGACCGGCCTGCTGCTGACCGCCGTCTTCATCGTGGCCGTCTATCGCCTGTCCGGGCTGCTGTCCACGATCGCCCTGCTCTGCTACGGCCTCATCTCGTACGCCGCGCTCGTCGCGATGGGCGCCACCTTCACGCTGCCGGGTTTGGCCGGGTTCGTGCTGGCCATCGGCATGGCCATCGACGCCAACGTGCTCGTCTTCGAACGCGCGAGAGAGGAGTACCAGCAGGCGCAGAAGAGAGGGCTGCGCGCGGCCCTCGTCCGCGGCTTCAGGAACGCGTGGAGCGCGATCGCCGACTCCAACATCACGACGCTGATCGCGGCCGGGCTGCTGTTCTGGCTCGCGTCGGGCCCGGTCAAGGGGTTCGGCGTGACGCTGGGCGTCGGCGTGATCGCCTCGCTCGTGTCGGCCATGGTCATCACCCGTGTGCTCACCGAGGCCGTCATGAACAGGGCGGGGCCGCGCGTGTCGGGGCTCGGCTCGCCCGGAGCCGTCAGGACGTGGCTCAACCGCAGGAACCCGGAGCTCATGCGGGGACGCAAACTGTGGCTGGCGATGGCCGGCGTGCTGGCGGCGGCGGCCGTCGCCGGGCTGGCCGTACGCGGCCTGAACTTCGGCGTCGAGTTCACCGGCGGCCGGCTCGTCGAGTTCGGCACGTCCAGGCCGGTGTCGGCCGAGGCGGCTGGGCAGGCCGTCGCGCGGGCCGGGTTCCCCAGCGCCGTGGTGCAGACCGGCGACGACGGCGTCACCGTACGCGCGGCGCGGCTCGGCCTGGAGGAGACGGCCAGGATCGAGCAGGAACTGAGGGCCGAGGCCGGCGAGGTGACCAAGCGGCGCGAGGAGTTCATCGGCCCCAGCCTAGGCGAGGAGCTGCGCCGCAACGCGCTCATCGCGCTCGGCGTGGCCGTCGCCATGCAGCTGGCCTACCTCGCCTTCCGCTTCCGCTGGACGTTCGGCGCGGCGGCCGTGACCGCCCTGGTCGTGGACGTCGTGCTGGTGAGCGGGATGTTCGCCTGGCTGGGCAAGCCGATCGACGGCGTGTTCCTGGCCGCGATGCTGACCATCGTGGGCTACTCGGTCAACGACAAGGTGGTGGTGTTCGACCGGGTCAGGGAGCTGTGGGCGATCCGGCGCAAGGAGCCGTTCGCCTCGTCGGTGAACGGCGCGATCCTGCAGACCCTGCCGCGTACCGTCAACACGGGGCTCGGAGCGCTGTTCATTCTGGTCGCGCTCATGGCGTTCGGCGGCGACTCGCTGCGGGACTTCGCGATCGCGCTGGTGACGGGCATCGTGGTGGGCACGCTGTCGTCCGGCTTCGTGGCCGGTCCGGTGGCCATCCTGCTGGCCCGCTTCGACCGCAAGCCGCCGCCCGCGC
This sequence comes from Nonomuraea salmonea, assembly GCF_042428605.1. NCBI lineage: Bacteria > Bacillati > Actinomycetota > Actinomycetes > Streptosporangiales > Streptosporangiaceae > Nonomuraea > Nonomuraea salmonea. Next base: position 183,251 of record NZ_JBHMCF010000019.1, on the reverse strand, counting down.
CGCCCGCGCCCAAGGTCAAGCGTGAGCGCCGGGGCACGGGAGCCGTCGTGTGAGGCCCGGGGGCGGGGAGCCCGGTCCCCCCGCCCCCGCATCTCGGGCGCTTCGCGGGGAACGGATGCGGCATGGAGGTGCTGAGCAGCCGCGTGCTGCTGCGTCCAGGTGACCTTGAGCGCAGCCGCCGCTTCTACGCCGAGACCCTCGGCCTGGCCGTCTACCGCGAGTTCGGGCCGCCCGATCACCCCGGCACGGTGTTCTTCCTCGGCGGTGGCTTCCTGGAGGTGTCGGGCCAGGGCGCGCAGGACGGCTCGGCGCACACCCTGTGGCTGCAGGTACGCGACGTCGCCCACGAGGAGCGGCGGCTCAGGCAGGCGGGCGTCACCGTGCTGCGCGAGGCGCGTGAAGAGCCGTGGGGCCTGGTCGAGCTGTGGATCGCCGACCCCGACGGCCACCGCGTGGTGCTGGTCGAGATCCCTGACGACCACCCCCTGCGCCGCGACACCCGCTGAGCCCCGGGACCGGTCCCGGGCCGGGCATCGCATACTGGGGCGGCTGACGGAAGGCACCCTCTTCCGTACGATCCGGTCAGCGATCAGCAGCGGAGAGCTAGGAGAGTCATGCCCGCCACGATCACCACCGCCCTGGCGGTGGCCGCGTCCCTCGCGTTCGCCCCCGCCGTCACGACGGCGGCCCCCGCCACCGTGGCCCATGCCGCGGCGAAGAAGCCGAACCTGCGGGCCTGCTACGACGGCAAGTGCAACCTCACCCTCACCAAGTCCGTCTCGTTCCGGGTCAGCTCCCGGTACGGCATCACCCGCCTGGCCATCTCCTTCTCCTCCACCAGGGTCCACGTCAAGGGCACGGGCCCGGGGGTGACCTCGCAGGCCTGGCTCGGCAAGGGCACGTCGGGGTCGGTCAACAACATCGGCGTCAAGGTGGTCTCGCTGTCCTCGGGCAAGGCCAAGCTGCAGCTGGCGCCGCGCCGCTAACCGGGCTCGCAGGAGTTGCGCAGGAGCAGCACGGCGATGTCGTCGGGACGCTGCTCGATCGCGGCCGGATCGGTGAGCGCGTCGGCCAGGCCGTGCAGGGGCAGGCCGGGCTCGGGGCGGAAGCGGGCGGCCAGGGCCGCCATGGAGTCGCCCAGGTCGACGCCGGGCTCCTCGATGAGCCCGTCGGTGTAGAGGAGCAGCACCGAGCCGGGCGGCATCGGCAGGGGAGTGGTCGCGTACGTGGCCTCGGGGTCCACGCCGAGCAGCAGGCCCGGCGTGGTGTCGGCGACCTCGCCGGGGCCGTCGGGCCGGCCCAGCACCGGGGGCGGGTGCCCGGCGCTGGCCAGGTGCACGGTGTGCGCGGCGAGGTCCAGGCAGACGTACAGGCAGCTGGTGAACCGGTCGGGGCTCAGCTCGGTGAGCAGCCTGTTGGTGTGCGCGAGCACCTCGCCGGGGTCGGCGCCGGCCGTGGCGTGGGCGCGGACGGCGGTGCGCACCTGTCCCATGAGCGCGGCGGCGGTCACGTCGTGGCCCTGGACGTCGCCGATGACGGCGGCGGCCATGTCGTCGCCGAGCCTGATCAGGTCGTAGAAGTCGCCGCCGATGTCCATGCCGGGGGTGGCGGGGACGTACCGGGCGGCCACCTCCAGGCCGGTCACCCGGGGCAGGGTGTGCGGCAGCAGCCGCGCCTGGAGACACTGCGCGAGCTGGTGCTTGACGTCGTAGAGCCGGGCCCGCTCGAACGCCTGCGCGATCAGCCCGGCGAGCGCGGTCAGCGTGGCGCGCTCGTCGGTGCCGAAGGAGCGCGGGCGGTCGTAGGCGAGGACGCAGGAGCCGATGGGCCGGCCCGAGGTGATCAGCGGCAGGAACGCCCACGCGCACATGCCGTCGGAGCGCAGCGCGTCGGGAGAGGCCTCGTGCAGCTCCTCCCACGTCGAGAAGAAGGCAGGGCGGTCGCCTCCCGACGGCGTGGGCCCGACCTCCGGGCGGCCGTCGAACTCCTCCACCGCCCGCCTGCTGAAGCCGCGCGACGCGGCCACCCGCTTCCTGCCGCCCACGGAGGTGAGGATGGCCAGCGCCTGCACGTCGTAGACGGGCATGACGTGGTCGGCGACCAGGTCGATGACCTCCTGCGCGGTCACCGCGCGGGCCAGCGCGGCGGCGAGCCGCAGCATCTCGTGCACGGCGATGACGCGCGGCGGCCGGCCGCCGGAGGCGTGCACGTCCATGGCGGCCGTGATGCGCAGGGTGACGCCTGAGGGGCCTGGGAACATGCGGAACGACAGGGCGCGCCCGCCGGGTGCGCGGGTGGTGACGTCGGTGGTCTCGCGGCCGACGATGGCGGCGCGGTAGGCGTCCTGGAACGTGGGGTCGCGCAGCCACGGGAGCGCGTCCCACAGGCGTTCGCCGATCAGGTCGGTCGGTGAGCGGCCGAACAGGTCGGCGGCCGGCGCGCTGAGCAGGGTCACGTGGCCGTCGGTGTTGAGCGCGCAGTGGCCCTCGGGCAGGCGGTTGAGGCAGTCGAGGGCGACGAGGCGCGGGTCGGCCTGGTCCGGCGGTCGCGGGGGCAGGATGCGGGGCAGCGGGCCCGCGGTGACCGGCCGGCCCGCCCTGAGCGAACCGTTGATCAGGCGGCCGATCTCGTCACAGGCCCGCTCGATGACCGCGTGCTGCCGCTCGGTCAGCTCGCGGGTGCGGCCGGCGGGCCACAGCATCATGATCCCGCCGCAGACCCGGCCGTCGGCGCAGACGGGGGACAGGGCGGCGGCGAAGTGGTAAGGCAGGGTCAGCGCGGCCTCGGGGAACTCGCGGGCCAGTTGCTCGCGGCCGGTGATCCAGATCAGCCGCTGCTCGCGTACGGCGACGGCGATGGGGATGGGGTCGCCGGTGCGCACCCTGGACCAGGCGCGGGCGATCGGGGCGGGCAGGCCGGTCACGGCGGCCATCTGGAGGACCTGGCCGCCTTCGTCCAGCAGGTACGCGGCGCCGATGTGGGCGCCTGCTCCGGTGACGGCCTCGGTCAGCAGCCCGTCGAGGCGAGACGACTCGTTCGCCGCGCCGCGCCTGTGACCGCGCTCTTCGAGCACGTGCTCAGCACACCTCGCTCACGGCACGTGACCATGACCCCCGGACGAAACTTCGCATAAAGGCAGAATACGCTCAGCAGAGGAAACAATCCGTCACGTTCCGCTAATCTCCCTCTCCGCCGAGCCCGCTGGGCCGGTGGGTATATGGGGGCGCCGGTTCTCCACGCCCTTCTGCCGGGCCGGTGGGGGCGCTAGGCGTCCGGGAGACGGAGGCCGCGGGCCAGGAGCTGGTGGAGGTGGGCGCGGAAGCGGGCCAGCTGGTCCGGGTCCTCGGCGCCGCGGCGCGCGCCGGTGCCGTCGAGGACGCCGCTCAGCACGAAGCCGTGGATGCACCAGATCACCGTGTACGTCATGTGCACCGCATCGGCCCCGGCCGGCTCGGCCGGCTCGGCCATGGCGTTGACGACGTGCTGGATCAGCGGCTGCGCGCTCTTGATCTCCAGGTCGACCACGTCGCTGGCGTCGGACAGCCAGCGATGCATCCACAGTGCGGGGATCTCCGGATGGGCCACGCAGCCGTCCAGATAGGCGTCGATGAAGTGGCGCAGCGCCTCGCTCCGCCGTTCGGGCGGCGCCGCCAGCAGCTCGTCGGCCCGCTCCTTGATGAGCGCCGCCAGGCGGTCGCGAGCCCGCCGCATGACCTCGAGATACAGCTCCCGCTTGGCCGGGAAGTGCGCGGCGACCTCCGCCTGGTCGAGGCCCGCCGCCTCGGCGATCTGCGCGGTGGAGGTGACGTCGTAGCCGAGCGCGGCGAACAGGCGGGTCGCCGTCCGCAGGATCAGCTCCCGCCGCTCGTCATCAGGAGAGTCCATGAACGCGACCCTAGGCGCGAGGAGTGGCCATGACCACGAGGTGATCGGCAAGCGCCGGTAAAAGCCCACCCGGCCCAGCCAAAGGGCGAAAGGTTCGATATGGTGCCGAAAATTTCGATCTATCGACGGGAGCGTGCCGACATGGGCCAGGAGCCGATCCGCCCCGCCCGGCACTGGGTGACGACCTGGACGGCCATGCCCCAGCTCACCGAGCCCCACAACATGCCGCCGCCCCCGTACGCCAAGGAGGGCCTGAGCCTGCCCGACACGACGCTGCGGCAGACCGTCCGGGTGTCGGCCGGCGGCCGGCGGATGCGGCTGCGGCTGTCGAACGCGTTCGGCGGCGCGCCCTTGCCGCTCACCCGCGTCTCCGTGGCGCTGCCGCGCGGCGGCGCGGCCGGCGGGAGCGCGATCCTGCCCGGCACCTCGCGGCCCGTGACGTTCTCAGGGCGGGCGTCGGCCGTCGTGCCCATGGGTGCGCACGTGGTGTCGGACCCGGTGGAGCTGGACCTGGCGCCGGGGTCGGTGCTGACCGTGACCGTCCACCTGGCGGAGGGGCTGGCGTCGGGGGAGCTGACCTCGCATCCTGGCTCGCGTACCACCTCCCACCTGACCGGCGGCGACCACGTGACGGCCGATGACCTGCCCGGCGCCACGCCCGTCGACCACTGGTACCTGCTCAGCGCCGTCGAGGTGTGGGCCCCGGCCGGCGTCGGGACGCTGGTCGTGGTGGGCGACTCGCTGACCGACGGCAGGGGCTCCACCACCAACGGCAACGACCGCTGGCCCGACCTGCTGTTCGACCGCCTGCCCGGCATCGCGGTCGCCAACCAGGGCGCGGGCGGCAACCGGGTGCTGAACGACGGGCTCGGCCCGAGCGCGCTGGCCCGGCTCGACCGCGACGTGCTGGCGCAGAGCGGCGCTCGGTGGCTGGTCGTCTTCGAGGGCGTCAACGACCTCGGCACCGCCCCGGCCACCCGGGCGGCGCAGGAGGAGGTCGCGCAGGCGCTGATCGCCGCGTACGAGCAGATCGTCGTGCGGGCGCGGGCCAGGGACCTGCCGGTGTACGGGGCCACGCTGACGCCGTTCGGCGGGCACGACCCCTACGACGACCCCGACGGGCACCGGCAGGCCGCGCGGCGCCAGGTCAACGACTGGATCAGGACGGCGGGCCGGTTCGACGCGCTGATCGACTTCGACGCGGCGGTCCGCGACCCGGCCGCGCCGCATCGGCTGGGGGCCGCGTACGACGAGGGCGACCATCTGCATCTGAGCCCGGCCGGCTATCGCGCGCTGGCCGCCGCGGTCCCCGCAACCCTGTTCACTGACGTTCGCGCTGCTCGGCGGGCACGTGCGCATCGGTAACGATTGTCTGAGAAAAGTCTGAGAAATCCAGCCCCGGCATGTGACCCCTCGCCCACTCGTGGAACGCTACGAGCGGCATACACGCGGTTGAAGTCAGGTGAGTACGGTTGGTTACGGACAACGGGGGATCGTTCTGGCGCAGGCTGGGGAGGGCCGCGGGCATCACGGCCCTGGCGGCCGTGGTCGCGAGCTGCGGCGCCACCGGCACCGGCGGGCAGGGGACACCGCCGCAGGAGACCTCCGCCGCGCCGCAGACCCGCAGCGCCGCTCCCGAGGGCGACGCCGTCAAGCCGCCGCCCGTGGCGCAGGACTGGCCGCGCTGGGGCTTCACGCACACGGGCGTCAGCGCCAACAACGTCACCCGGCGCTTCGAGCAGGTGGTGGCCGGTTCGCTGGAACGCACGCCGATGCTGCAGAACCAGCACATCATGGGCTTCGGCGCGATGAACCCCGAGCCGTACCCCGGTGAGTTCATCTGGGAGGACCTCGACAGCCGGCTCAACCTCATGAAGATGTCGGGCGCCACGCCGGTCATCACGCTGTGCTGCGCCCCCGACTGGATGAAGGGCGGCCCGCAGGGGCCCACCGAGGAGTCGGCCTGGGCCGAGCACCTGGAGGACGCCCCCTACCCGCAGCACTTCGACGACTTCGCCAAGCTGTCGGCCGCGGTCGCCGAGCGCTACAGCGACGTCAAGTACTTCATGGTGTGGAACGAGCTCAAGGGCTTCTGGAAGGACCACGCCAAGCCCGCCGACTACAAGGGCTACACCCAGCTCTACAACAAGGTGTACGACGCGGTGAAGAAGGTACGGCCGGACGCCATGATCGGCGGCCCGTACATCGGCTTCGACAGCAACCGCAAGGGCGGCTCCGAGCTGCGCGGCGACTGGGGGGTCGTCAACCAGCACGTGATCGACGCCTTCGACTACTGGTTCGAGCACAAGAAGGGCGCCGACTTCATCGTGGTGGACGGCGCCTCGCCCACCGACGCGCACGAACTGCTGCCCGACGAGTTCGGCGCGCTGGCGAAGTTCGCCGACGTCACAGAATGGCTGCGGAAGAAGACCGGCGACATGCCGATCTGGTGGTCGGAGTGGTACTTCGTGCCCGAGGACGGCACCCGCTGGAAGGAGCCCAGGAGGCTCGCCGTGCAGGCCGTTTCCATGATCGAGATGGCCCGCGGCGGCGTGTCCACCGCCCTCTACTGGAACCCGCAGGCCAAGGAGGGCGAGTGCGTGGGCTGCATGTGGGACCCGCGCAGCGGAGCCGAGACCCCGACGGGCCGGCTGGTCGCGGACTTCACCCGCTGGTTCCCGGCCGGCGCCGAGCTCGACCCCGTCACCTCATCCGACCCCGCCGTGCGGGTGCTGGCCCAGCCCGAGCAGCTGCTGCTGGTCAACACCTCGGACGCGGCCGTGACGACGACGGTGGACGGCAAGGAGCACCGGCTCAAGGCGTACGAGATCAAGTGGACCGGCCGCTAGCCCCTGAACGGAGTCGGCCGGAATGAACAGTGGCGGCCAGGGGTTGGCACGGGGACACAGGACCTCACGTACCCGAAGGAGCCCCATGAGTGCCCCCCAGGAGAGCAGCCCGGCCGTCCGCCAGCTCAGGCTGGTGGTGGAGGCGGAGGACTACGAGGCCGCCGTAGCGTTCTACCGCGACGTTCTCGGCCTGCCCGAGGAGGCGGCCTTCAGCGGCGGCGACGGGGCGCGGGTGGCGATCCTGGACGCCGGACGGGCCACGCTCGAGATCGCCAACCCGGCACAGAAGAAGATGATCGACGAGGTCGAGGTCGGACGGCAGGTGGCGCCCAAGTTCCGGGTGGCGTTCGAGGTGGACGACGCTCGCGAGACCACCGGGCGGCTGGTCGCCGCGGGCGCGGACGAGGTCGCGCCGCCCACGGTCACCCCCTGGGAGTCCCTGAACGCCCGGCTCGACGCTCCCGGTGGCCTGCACATCACGGTCTTCCAGGAGCTGAGCACCCTTGAGGACCGCACGTCGCACGACGGCTTCGGCACGGACGCCGGCCGCTCGGCAGACTAGGCGACGGAGGCGGGGGCCTGGTCCGGTGCGGTGACGCCGCTCGCCGGGCCAGGCCGCACCAGCGGCGACGGCCTACCGGGATCCCGGCCGAGGCGCAGGCGAATCCCCCTGATCTCACCTCCGTACGGGCCCTACCACCTGAACCCTCCTGACCAGGCACGTCAGACCGGATCGATATGCGTGCGGGCCCGCCGGAACTCCGGTCACGGGCCGATCGTTGACGCCAGCGGCACACAAGTCGATCTTCGAAACAGGGAGAACAGAGCCGTGGTCTTCAAGAGGATGCTGGGAGCGTTCGGCGTCGGCGCGCCCTCCGTGGACACCGTGCTGTCCACGCCGCGGACCCAGCCGGGCGGCACGCTGGACGGTGAGGTGCGCCTCAAGGGCGGCGACTTCGACGCCGAGATCGAGCACGTCACCCTCGGCCTGGTCGCCCAGGTCGAGATCGAGCACGGCGACGGCGAGGCGGCCGGGCTCGGCGAGTTCTCCCGCGCCCAGGTCTCCGGCCCCTTCACGCTGCGCAAGGGCGAGGACCGCGTCATCGCCTTCCAGCTGCCCGTGCCCTGGGAGGCGCCGATCAGCGAGATCGGCGGGCAGCCGCTGCGCGGCATGGCGGTGGGCGTGCGCACCGAGCTGGCCATCGCCAAGGCCGTCGACAAGGGCGACCTCGACATGGTGGCCGTCGAGCCGCTGCCCTCGCAGCTGCGCATCCTGGAGGCGTTCCTGCAGCTCGGGTTCGCGTTCAAGTCGGCCGACCTGGAGGCGGGGCAGCTCTACGGCGTGGCGCAGCAGCTGCCGTTCTACCAGGAGATCGAGTTCTTCCCCGGGGGCGACTACGCGGGTCTGGTGGGCGAGGTCGAGGTCACCTTCGTCGCGAACCCGGCCGGTCTCGACGTGGTGCTGGAGGCCGACAAGCGCACGGGCCGCTACTCCTCCAGCGACGCCATCGGCCGCTTCCAGGTCAGCCACGACGACGCGCTGCGCACGGACTGGGCCGGTGAGCTGAGCCGCTGGCTCGGCTCCCTGTCCCAGTACGGCCACGCCGCCCCCTACGGTCACCACGAGGGCCACTACGGCGACCACCACGGGCACCACGGCGATCACCACCACGGCGGGCATCACGGGGGCCACCACGGGGGCCACCACGGGGGCCCCGGCCTCGGCATGGTCGCCGCCGCGGGCGCCGCCGGCGTGGTCGGCGGGCTCGTCGCCGGCGAGGTGGTCGAGGAGGTCGTGGAGGAGTTCTTCGAGGGTGACGAGGGCGACGACTGGTAGCCGCCTGATTCATCCCGCCCCCGGACTCGCGCCGCCGGGGGCGGTTCTTGCGTGTACGGCCAGATCAGCCGTACCGACAAAGCACTTTCAACCCTGCAATCGCACTGTAAGTCAGGAGAAAGCGGCATGAATAGGTTGGCTCACTGTCCGTAAGAGCCGACCTCTAGGAGCCGACAGTAACCAGCACGACTGTGTGGAGCGAACTGCACCTCACCTCCACGCCTCAGCTGTCCCTCTCGATCTCCCCGCATCTCACGGCGCTCGCCTGGATCACCGACGCCCTCGCCGGCCGCCGCAGGGGCCTGCCCGACCTGTGGCGCAAGGCCATCGGCGCCCGCGTCTCCCGCCTCGGACACCAGGCCGTACGCCCGCTCGCCGCCCCAGGCGGCCACGTGGGGCCCGACTGCCTCGTGCCCCGCCCCCCGGGCGACGGTGACGTCCCGATTAAGGACCAGCTCGCCGCCCTGCGCGACCTGCCTCCCGGGCGTCTCGTCAGCGACCTGGAGCAGGCGTTCGGCAGCGGGCCGCTGCCCGTCCAGTGGCGCTCGGCCGCCGAGCGGCCCCGCCAGTGGCTGCACGGCTACGCCGGCGCCGTCGCCGACGTCTGGACGGCCGCCGAGCCCCTCTGGAAGCGCGCCCGCGCCCTGCTGGACAAGGAGGTCACCAGGGTCGGCGTGGCGGCCGTGCGCGGCGGCCCCGAGCTGCTGCTCGGCGCCCTCAGCGACCGCATCACCTGCGGCGACGGCGGGCTGCGCGTCGCGGGGCTCGACGGCGGCAGGTACGAGCTGGGCGACCGGCGGATCGTGCTGGTGCCGATGCTGGCCGGCAAGGACGCGGTCATCGCCGGGCTCGACGACCCCGAGGCCGTGTGGATCGCGTACCCGCTGCCGGGGGCGCAGACGTTGTGGAGCAGGCCCGCCGCCCCGGCGCTCGACGAGCTGTCGGCGCTGATGGGCCCGGTGCGGGCCGACCTGCTCTGCGCGATCGGCCGGCCGATGACCATGAGCATGCTGGCGGCCGACATGAAGGTGACGCCGAGCAGCATCACGTACCACTGCGACCGGCTCAGGGACGCCCGCCTCATCACCAGGGAGCGGCGCGGCCGCGAGGTCTGGGTGGGCCGCACCCACCGCGCGGAGGAGCTCCTGGAGCTCTACCACCGCCGCTGACGGGGAGGAAAGGGGCGCGCCGACCCGCAGCAGTCCGGCACGCCCCCTGTCTCTGCGCACGCTAGCAACGCCCGACCAGCGCGGAGATCACTTCGGCTAACGTGAAAGCTTCCTCCCTGTACGTCCGCTCAGAACGTCACCAGCGGGTCCCCGACGAAGTCCGCGATGAAGTTGACGAAGAAGAACCCGAAGAACAGCACGTTGAGCACCAGGATCACGTAGTGCCACGGCCGCGGCCTGGCGGGGCGCGGCAGCTTGCTGTTGAGGTACATCAGCAGGAACGGATAGAGCAGCGCCCCCAGGTTCGACATGTTCGCCGACCACTCCACCAGGCCCACCGGCAGCGACTGGAAGATGATGATGGAGATGATGACCAGCAGGAAGAGCATGAACGGGTAGTAGAAGCGGCGCGGATCGCCCTCGATCAGCCGGCGCAGGCGCGGGCTGGTGGCGTTGGCCGCGTCGGTGGTGACCCGGACCATCGCCTCGAAGATGCCGAGCTGCGTCGAGAACAGCACCAGCACCCCGACCACCAGCGCGACGTAGAAGACCACCCTGCCGTACTCGTCGCCCAGCGCGGAGGCCACGAACGTCGGCACGTTCGCCCTGGTCGGCCGCTCGCCGGACAGGGTGACCGCCTGCGCCATGAGCAGCGTGGGCAGCAGCATGCCGAGGATCGCGCCGACGAAGAACACGCCCCACATGTCCACCAGGAGCAGCCGGTACCAGCGCCGCCACAGGCCGCGGTTCTTCTCGTCGTCGGGGAAGGTGACGCCGCTGGCCAGGATCGCCTTCCTGTCGCCGCGCAGGCCGGAGATGTAGCCGACCCGGTGGCCCATGCCGTAGCCCTTGTCGCGGTAGTGGCCCATGATGTACCAGTTCAGGCCCGAGGCCAGTGCCGTGAACCCGGCCAGCGCGCCGAGCTGGGTCGCGGTGATGCCGGCGGGCGGCGCGGCCGGGGTGAGGAAGCCCCGGATGCCCTCCCACCACTGGCTGATCGGCACCACCAGGAGGTCCACGGCCAGCAGCGCGACGAGGATGGTGCCGATCAGCACCCAGTTGACCAGCTCCAGGACCCGGCTGATCCGGCGGGCCGCGGCGGTGATGAGGAACACCAGCACCAGCAGGCCGATCGCCCACAGGCGCGGCTCGACCGCGTCGGCGGCCGGCGGGACGCCGTGCACGAGCGCGTACACGCCCTGGCCGGCCGACGCGGCCCAGCCGCCGGCGATGAACGAGAAGATCACGATGAGCACCGACAGCGGCACCCACAGCGGCCAGCCCGGCGGCACCCTCCCCCAGCCGACCACGGGGGCCTCGCCGGTGGCGACGACGTAGCGTGAGCACTCGACGTTGTAGAACGTCTGCAGCAGCGCCGACACCACGATGACCCAGCCGACCCCGACGAAGCCGTACTGGCCGACGCTGAGCGGGCCGAGCAGCCATTCGCCGCTGCCGATGGAGATGCCGAGGGCGATCAGGCTGGGGCCGACGGCGTACTTGAAGAGTTCCTTGGGGCCGATCCTGGAGACCTTGAAGACCTCCTCCGGCGTGGGCAGATCGGCGACTTCCAGGTCAGGACGGCTGACTCCGAGCGGGTGCGACATCTCACTGCCTCCTGCCGCCCAGCGTGATCCCGGACTGCCGTCACAACAAGACCCAATTAGTCGTTCACGCTCACGTAAGGCCACGAGCGGGTCAGGCGTGGCGGTATTCCCCCTAACGGGACTGACTACGTAGAGTGATTGTCGTTGTCACAAGGTGACTACAGGGGGAGAAATGAAAGGTAAGCTCATAGCGGTCGGCGGCGTGCTCGCCACCGCTGCCACATTCTGTGCCATGGCCACGCCGGCCGAGGCGGCCAACCGCTGCGACCTCAGCGTCGGCGACCGCACCCACACGCTGCGCATCACGCCGTGGGGCGTGCACGCGGGCAAGCGCGACGCCAAGGCGTGCCAGGCCAAGGAGAAGTTCGAGGACGACGACGACGAGTTCGAGGACGACGACGAAGGCGACGAGGCGGAGTTCGGCGGCTGGAACGACGGCCCCGGCTACGGCTGGGACCACGGTTACGGCGCCGCGCGTCAGGGCGACTGGAACGGCTACAACTGGCCGGGCACCTGGTACGGCCAGGAGTGACATCACCGGCCGATCCTGACTCATAGGGCCGGCCGTCAAGCCCCGGGGCGCTCTTCACGGTGCCCCGGGCACCCTCCACCCCCTGTAGCACCCGCCGGCCTCCCTGGAGGCCCGCCCCCTCCCATGACGTCTCGGCCCCGCCCTGTCCGCACGGCGGGGCCGTCGGCATGCCAGTCCGGCATGCCCGTCACGCGCCCCGGCCCGGCGCCGGGGCGCGACCTGCCGGGGTCAGCGGTCGACGATCTCGTTCTTGCCGATCACCACGACCCCGCCCCTCGTCAGCGCGAACCTGCTGCGGTCGTACTCGGGGTCGAAGCCGATGCGGGCGCCGTCGGGGATGACGACGTTCTTGTCGATGATCGCCTTGCGCACGACCGCGCCCCGTCCGACCTTGACGTTCTCCATCAGCACGGAGTCCTCCACCAGCGAGTGCGAGTGGAGCACCACCTTCGGCGACAGGATCGACCTGATCGCCGTGCCGCCGGAGACGATCACGCCGGGGGAGACCAGCGAGTCGATCGCCCGCCCCACCCGGTCGCCGTCGTTGTGCACGAACTTGGCGGGCGGCAGCGGGTCGTGTCCGGTGAAGATCGGCCACTTGTCGTTGTACAGGTTGAACACCGGATGCGCCGAGATGAGGTCCATGTGGGCCTCGTAGTAGGCGTCCAGCGTCCCCACGTCGCGCCAGTAGCCGCGGTCGCGCTCGCTGGAGCCCGGCACGATGTTGTGGGCGAAGTCGTAGACGTCGGCGCCGCCCGACTTCACCAGCATCGGGATGATGTTTCCGCCGAGGTCGTGCTTGCTGGAGGGGTCGAGCGCGTCCTCGCGCAGCGCGTCGATCATCGCCTGCGTCTTGAACACGTAGTTGCCCATAGACGCGAACACCTCGTCGGGGGAGTCGGCCAGCCCCACCGCGTCCTTCGGCTTCTCCCTGAACGCCACGATGCGGCGCCCCTCGGGATCGGTCTCGATCACGCCGAACTGGTCGGCCAGCGACAGCGGCTGCCTGATCGCCGCGACCGTCACGTCCGCGCCGGAGTCCTCGTGCTGCTCGACCATCTGCCGGGGATCCATCCGGTAGATGTGGTCGGCGCCGAACACGATGACGTGCTCCGGCTCCTCGTCGTAGATCAGGTTCAGATTCTGGAACAACGCGTCGGCCGAGCCGGAGAACCATCTCGGCCCCAGCCGCTGCTGCGCCGGAACCGGCGTGACGTAGTTGCCCAGCATCGCCGACAGCCGCCACGTACGCGAGACGTGCCGGTCGAGGCTGTGGTTCTTGTACTGCGTCAGCACGACGATCTTCAGGAACCCGCCGTTCGCGAGGTTGGACAGCACGAAATCGATGAGCCGGTACATCCCCCCGAACGGCACCGCCGGTTTCGCCCGATCCGCCGTGAGAGGCATGAGCCTCTTGCCCTCTCCACCTGCCAGCACAACCGCAAGCACCCTCCGGGACCTCATGCCCAGGACGCTACCCCCAAATGGCCGATCTATCGACGAAAGGCCGCAGCGGGATCATCCCGTGTGTCGGTATTTGCGATGCAATGTACGAACCGGAGTTGCCGAGCTTTGGTTTGTCGCTGTGTTCGCTGTGCTCAACCAGCCCGTAGTGTCGTCTCATGCGCGTTGATCTGCTCAGCAGGGAATACCCGCCAGAGGTGTACGGCGGGGCAGGGGTGCACATGGAATACCTGGCCAGAGAGCTGCGAAAGCTGGCCGACGTCCACGTGCGCTGCTTCGGTGCGGCCCGGGTCGAGCCGGGCGTCTCCGCCTACCGCGTGCCCGACGGCCTGGCGGGCGCGAACGCGGCCCTGCAGGTGCTCGGCGTCGACCTCGAGATGGCGGCCGCGTGCGCGGGCGCGTCGGTCGTTCACTCCCATACTTGGTACGCCAATTTCGCCGGGCATGTCGCGAAGCTGCTCCACGGCGTGCCGCACGTCGTCACCACGCACAGTCTCGAGCCGCTGCGGCCGTGGAAGGCCGAGCAGCTCGGCGGCGGCTACACGATCTCCTCGTGGGCCGAGCGCACCGCCCTGGCCGCCGCCGACGCGGTCATCGCGGTCTCCGAGGGCATGCGGCGCGACGTCCTGGCCGCCTATCCCGAGATCCCGCCCGAGCGGGTCAGCGTGATCCACAACGGCATCGACACCACCCAGTACGCGCCCGACCGCGGCACCGACGTGCTGGAGAAGTACGGCGTCGATCCCACGCGGCCCTACGTCGTCTTCGTCGGCCGCATCACCCGCCAGAAGGGCCTGGTCCACCTGCTCCACGCGGCCCGCTCCTTCGACCCGGCGGCGCAGCTCGTGCTCTGCGCGGGCGCGCCCGACACACCGGAGATCGCCGCCGAGGTGACCGAGCTCGTCGAGGGGCTCGACCGCGCGGGCGTGTTCTGGATCCAGGAGATGCTGCCCAAGCCCGAGGTCATCCAGCTCCTGACGCACGCCACCGTGTTCGTCTGCCCGTCGGTCTACGAGCCCATGGGCATCGTCAACCTCGAGGCGATGGCCTGCGAGACGGCCGTCGTGGCGACCGCGACCGGCGGCATCCCCGAGGTGGTCGCCGACGGCGAGACCGGCCTGCTGGTGCCGATCGCGCAGGCCGCCGACGGCACGCCGCACGACCCCGAGCGGTTCGCCGCCGACCTCGCCGAGCGGGTCAACGCCCTGCTCGGCGACCCGGCGCGGGCACGGGCGATGGGCGAGGCGGGCCGGGCCCGCGCCATCGAGCACTTCTCCTGGGAACGGATCGCCCACCGCACCATGCGGCTGTACGAGACGCTGACCGGGTGATCAGCCCACGCGTTCGAGCACGACGACCGGGATCTCCCTGTCGGTCTTCTTCTGGTACTCGTCGTACTCGGGCCAGGTCCTGGCCATGACCTGCCACATCTCGGGCTTCTCCGACGCCTCGGCCGTACGCGCGCGGGCCCGGAACCTGTCGCCCTTGACCTGCACCTCGACCTCGGGCTCCGCCAGCAGGTTCTTGTACCACTGCGGATGCTCGGGGTCGCCGCCCTTCGAGGCCACCACGAGATAGTCGTCGCCGAAGCGCTGGTAGATGAGCGGGGTGGTGAAGGGCTGCCCGGACTTGCGGCCCTTGGTGGTCAGGAGAAGGACGACGGTGTTGTTCCAGTCGTGGCCTTCGGCCCCGTCGGTCTCCTGATAACGCCGAACGTGTTCTTTGCCGTAGAGCATGCGAACGCACCTACCCAGGACGCGCCCGACCTCACCGGGAGCCGCTGTACGGGGCGGCACGCCAATGAGAGTCTTTGCCCATGACCGATCCGGCCGGGGCGCTGGCCGCCCGCATCGAGCGGTTCGAACAGGCCGCGGATCCCGAGCTGATCTGGGATCCCGCGGCGCTGTCCGAGGCCGAGCAGGCGATGCTGGCCTGCTCCGGCGACCGCTCCGACGCGGCCACCTGGCGGCTCATCGGCATGCTCCACCTGGCCCGCTACCGGCTCGACCCGCGCACCACCCGCGACGCGGCGGTGGCGGGCGCGTTCTTCGCCGCCGTGGCCGTCGTCGACCCCGGCCGGCTGCCGGAGAAGCTGCGCGGCTCCCACCTACCTCCGGGCGAGTCGGCCGGCACCTGGGCGGGGCTGGTCGAGGAGGTGTTCAGGCACGTCGACCCGGGTGCCTACCGGCACGTGGGGCTGCTCATCCACGCCCTGGTCCGGCGGGCCATGGCCGAGCCGGTCGCTGAGGTGTCGGAGCGGCTCGGCGAGTTCCTGCTGCAGGAGTCCGTACGCTCGTCCGACCCCTCGTGGGCGCCCGGCGCGCTGGGGCCGCTCGGAGCCGGGCTCGTGCGCCTCTACGAGGCCATCGGCGAGCGCGAGATCATCGACGACGCCGTCCACATGCTGCTGCGCGCCGCGCTCGGCGAGCCCGCCTACACCCCCGACCTGGCCGCCGCCCTCGCGCTCGCGGCGCCCGGCGACGAGAAGCTGGCCGCCGCGTACCTCGCGGCCGCCGAGTCGGGGGAGCAGGACCGGTCGTGGGCGCTGCTCGCGCTCGTCGAGCTCACCCGTTCCCGCGCGGTCGCCTCCTGGGCCGACGACGACCTGCTGGCGTTCATCAGGGTCGGGCAGTGCGCCCTGGACTTCTGGCACGAGCGGTGGGCGCATCCGGGGGTGCTGGCGCCGTACGCGTCGGGGCTCATCGAGTGGTACGTCGTCACCGGCGATGAACGTTCGCTCGAAGCCGGCCTGGAGATGCTCGACGCGTTGCGCGTCACCCCCGACGAGGACGTACGCGACCTGCCGGACCCGCTCGTCCGGCTGCGCCTGCTCGGCGACCGCAGGATGCGCCGCCACGAGGTGAGCGGCGACCCCGCGGACCTGGAGTCCGCCGTCGAGGCCCGCCGCGACGCGCTCGCCATGGTCCCTGACGGCCACCCCGCCAAGCCCGCCCTCCTCACCTCCTTGGCCACCGCCCTGCTCGGACTGGCGGTCCTGACGGACGGCGACCCGGCCGCCCCGATCGCCGCGGCCCGCGCCGCCCTGTCCGCATATGGCGACCACGCCCCGCAACGCCCCGACACGTTCCTCCTCCTCGCCGAAGCCCTCACCCTCCCCCTGACGACCGGACCCGCGCCGCACGGCGCCCCTCACCCCGCCGACGAGGCCGTCTCCGTGTTGCGGGAGGCACTCGCGGCGGGTGAAGGTCTGACCCGGCGGGCCGAGGCGTACGGGCTGATGTCGGAGGTGCTGCGCCGGCGAGCCTCCAGCGCCGACGCCGACCGGAGCGCCGCCGATCTGCGGGAGGCCGTCCAAGCAGCCCGCCAGGCCGTCGAACTGGCCACGAAGGACGCACACGGCCAGACCGGCGCCCGGCGCGCCCTGGCGGAGGCGCTGCTGGCGCGCCACACGGTGTACCAGGACCCCCGCGACCTCACCGAAGCACTGTCCCTGACCGGTGAGACCGGCCGAGAACCCGACGCCGCTTTGGACGCCGCTTTGGACACCGCCTTGGACACCGCTTTGGACGCCGCCCTGACGCGCGTGCTCGACGGGGCGGGGGAGGTGGATGAGCAGCTCGCGGCGACCGCGACCGAGCTCGCGCTGCGGTCGCCGCGCGAGGAACGGGCGCTCACGCTGCTCCAGGTGGCGGAGCGGCAGGCCGAGAGCGAGGCGGAGCGCGGTGAGTTCCTCGCCGAGGCGGCGGAGCGGCTGGCCGAGGCCGGGCGGGCGGGCGTCGCGGGTCGCGTGCTGGAGCGGGCGGTGGAGGCGTTGGAGGCGGCGGGGGAACGGTCCCGCGCCGCCGCCATGCTGTCCCGGCTGGGCGGGCTGGCCGAGCCGGGGCAGGCTTTGGAGGCGTACGCGCGGGCGGCGGACGTCCACCATGACCTCGGAGATCCCCGTGCGGAGGCGCAGGAGCTGACCCGCATGGGCCTGCTCCACCTCGCCGCCGGTGAGCCCGCCCGCGCCGCCGGCCTGCACCGGCGGGCCGCCGCCCGGTGCGCGGACGCGGGGCTGCCCGCCGACGAGGCTTCGCATCTCCGGCACGCCGCCGAAGCCCACCTCGCCGCCGGCGACCCGGCCGCCGCCGTCGAGTGCGCCGCCCGAGCCCGAGACCTGCACCTGAACGTGGGCGAACCCGTCCTCGCCGCGCTCGCCCTCGTCCTCGCCGCCCGCGCCGCGCTCGACCAGGGCGACCTCACCGCCGCCGGCGAACGCATCACCGCCTGCGCCATCGAGCTGGAGGCGGCCGGAGACTGGGAGGAGGCGTGCCGGGCGCTCGACGCGCACGCCGTCCTGCTCGCCGTACGCGGCCACCCCGGGCAGGCCGCCGCCTGCGAGACCCGGCTCGTGGAGATCGTGCGGCGGCACGGGCGGCGGCGCGAGCCGGCCGACGAGTGGTACCGGATCGCGCAGCGCCGCCGGGGCCGGGGTGACGCGGATGGGGCCCGGGTCGCCTTCGAGCTGGCCGGACGCGAGTACGACGCCCTCGGCAACCCCGACGGGGCCGCCTCTGTGCGGTACAACCTGGGCGTTCTCGCGTACGGGGAGGGGGAGACCGCGCAGGCGATGGAGGCGTTCGGGGCGGCGGCGGAGGCGTTCGCTCAGCTGGACGGCCCGGTCAAGGAGTCGCTGGCCCTGACCATGCGCGCCGCCTGCCTGACCGCCCTCGGCCTTCCGGACGACGCCCTGACCGACCTCGACCACGCACTCGAAACGGCCGCCTCCGACCCTTACGCCCTCCTGGTCGCCACCCTCGGCCGCGCGGCCGTTGACGTAGAGCTGGGCCACCTCGGGGAGGCCGAGGAACGCCTCCACACAGCCCTCACGCTGGCGGGCGACGACCGGCTGGCGAAGGGCGTCGTACAGGACCGCCTGGCGGCCTTACACGGACGCACGGGCAACCTCGACGCCCAGGTCGCCGCACTCGAAGCCGCCTTGTCCGCCTTCCACACCGCCGCCCAGCCCCAGCCAGCGGCCCTGACCGCCGTCAAATTGGGCCTCGCCCTGGAACATCGCGGCGATTACCGCGCCGCCCGCCAGAGCCTGGAAACCGCCCTCACCATCCTCCAACCCCACCTCCCCCCGCCCACGGAACCCCCCGCACCCGCCTCACCAGGCACCTCCGTGAACACCCCGACCAAAGCTGACGAGGCCGCTCTCAGGGACACCACCCCCGCGCACGCGACGGGCGACGGGCCGGCGGGCGGCTCGGCGGGCACTCAGGCACGAGGCCCGGAGCGCGGTACCGCGGGCGTTCCTGCGGGTGGGTCAGCGGCGGAAGCAGCCGAGGAAGCGCCGTTCGAGCTCATCGCCGCGATGAACAGCGACATCGACGCCGCCGCCCTGTCCCACCTGGCGACCCTCCACCTGACCCTCGGCGACCTCACCCGTGGCCGCGCCGCACTCACCTCCCTGCGGGCGGGTGGACGCTGGAGCGATGCGGTGGCTCGCCTGGAGTTCTGGCTTCAGCTCGCCGAAGCGGAAGCGGCCGGCGACCTCGCCCAGGCCCGCGCCCTCGCCACCCAAGCGCTGACCGCCCCCACCCCATCCCCACCCACCGACACCGCCCCCGCCCCTGGCATCCTCGCCCCTGGCACCCCCGCACGTGGCACCGCCGCGCCGGGCGCCTCTACGCGGGGCCGCGGTTCGGAGGGCGGGGAGCTGCTCGCGGGGTTGGAGGCCGGAGATCGGTCGTACCTGCTGGTCAAGTTGTCGGGCTACTGCCGGGCCCTGGGCGACCTGCCTGCCGCCTACGCGTACGCCGCGCGTGGGTGTGAGTTGCGTGATGAGCGGGCGGGTGAGCATCTGCGGAACCTTGGGGCGGCGGCGCTGGAGCTGGGACGGGCGGAGGAGGCGATCACGCACCTTGAGGCGGCCGTCGAGGAGGCCCGGGGTGCGGTGCCTGCGCAGCTCGCCGGGGCGCTCGCGCTGCTCGGGGCGGCCTATACCGATGCGGCGAGGTGGAGGGAGGCCGGTGAAGCCTACGAGGAGGGGCTGGCGCTGACGGCGCCTTTCGTGTGGCGTTTCCTTCGCGTTCCGCTCCTCATCGGGAGTGCCGCCCTTCACCTCAAGCTCGGCGAGCTGGACGAGGCTGCCGCCCGTTACCGTGACGCCATCGCGCTCGGTGAGGAGCTCGGCCGCCCCGCAGGCCGGCCCGCCGACCTCGCCGCCGCCTACGCGGACCTGGCTCTCGTTCACGAGCTTCGTGGTGATCTCGAAGAGGCCCGGCCTCTCGCCGAGCGTGCCCTGCACCTGCGACGCGCTCACGGCGATGCCCGCGGCACCGTCCTCGCCCTGGTGGCGCTCGCCCGTCTGACCGTCGAGCAGACCGACCGGATCCAGGCCGTCAGGTGGCTGGAGGAGGCCGTGGCGCTGGCGCAGGAGAGTGGGTTCAGGGCGGGGGAGGCGGTGGCGCAGTGCCGGCTCGCGGTCCTCGACCTGGGCTCAGGCGCGTACGACCGGGCCGGCCACCGCCTCCGTACGGCCATCGGCACCCTGACCGACCTGGGCCACGACATCGAGCTGCGGACGGCGTACCACCTGAGGTCGGTCGCCGCGGAAGAGCTGGGCGACCTCGCAGGAGCGCTGGCCGACGCCGAGCGGGCCTGCGTGCTCGGTCACGCCCCGTCGCGCGAGAGAGCCGTCCGCCTGGCCGTCACCCTTGGACGGGGCGGGACGGCCTGGGAGCACGCCGAGCAGGCCAGGGTCGCCGCTCTCGCCGCCCACCTGGACGACCGGCCCTGGCCGGCGCCCGAGGGTGTGCCCGCGAACCTCGTGGAGGCCGAGCAGCAGGCATTGACCACCGTCCAGACTCTGATGACGGCCGCGGGACACACCAGGGACCCGGACCGGGCCGCCCGCCTCATCCACCGCGCCCGCGCGGCCAGGACCGACCTGGAGTCCGTGTGGCGCCGCATGGCCCCCTCGGCCCCCCATCACGTGTCCCTGCGCCGGCGGTCAACCTCCGCCCCGGGGACGCGTGGGACGGTCGCCATGCTGGCGTTCCACCTGGACGAGAGCGCCGGCACCACGACCGTGCTGGCCCACCGTACGGGCCGGCCGGAGCCCCTGGCCTTCACGACCACCGTCGGCCGGGAACTGCTCACCGACTTCCTGCACACCACGTACGCCCCCAGACCAGGGCTCCTCGACATCGACGCCCGCCGCCACCGCGCCGACGTGTGGCGGCGCGTGGCCGACGGCCTGCTGGCCGAAGTCCTGCGGAACCTCGACCTCCAGAGCGGCGACCTGCTCCACCTGCTCCCAGGCCCGGGACTGCACGGCATCCCGCTGCACGCGCTCACACCCTCCGGCGGCCGGTCTCTGATCGAGCACGGCCCCGTCACCTACGCCCCCGCCACCACGACGGAGGGCCGGCCGCAGGCGCGGCGCGGCACACCGATGGTGATCGGCCAGGAGGAAGAGGCGGCGGCGCTGCTCGGCACCACCCCCGTCACCACCCCCGTCACCGCCACCGCGGCCGACTTGCGGGGCGTACGCCCCGTGCTGCTCCTGGCGACCGACATGGTGCTGGACGAGAAGGACCCGTTCGGCTCGGGCGTCGTGCTGGCCGACGGCCTCCTGTCCGCCCGCCGCCTGATGACCATGAACGTGGCGGCCGACCTCGTCATGCTCACCCCGCACACCGCGACGCCGGGAACGGGCACGGCCGTGGCCGCGCTGGGTCAGGCGTTCCTGCACGCGGGCGCCCGCGCCGTGCTGCTCCCTCTCTGGCCGGTCGCCAAGGAGATCAGCCGGGCCCTCGTGCACGACCTCGTCATGCG
This sequence comes from Nonomuraea salmonea, assembly GCF_042428605.1. NCBI lineage: Bacteria > Bacillati > Actinomycetota > Actinomycetes > Streptosporangiales > Streptosporangiaceae > Nonomuraea > Nonomuraea salmonea. Next base: position 162,120 of record NZ_JBHMCF010000019.1, on the reverse strand, counting down.
CCTGCGCGCGGGAGACGCCCCCGCCACGGCCCTGCGCGCCGCCGTGCTGGGGCTGCGCGAGCTCTACGGCTCGGCCGAGCCCGACCTCTGGGCGTCGTACGTGCTCATCGGCCCGCCGGGAGGCTCACCCGTCCACTTCGACCCCGGCATGAGGGTCACCAGCACCAGATAGCCGAAGAACGCGACCAGCAGCCCCACCGCGTAACCGCCGAACACCGAGGGCGGGGCGAGCAGCGCCACCACGAACCCGCCGCCCACGACGGCCACCACCGCCGCCACATCGGCAGCGGACGCGCGGCGCCGCAGCAGCCCGTGGGTGATCCAGCCGATGACCAGTCCGAAGCAGAACGCGCCGAGCACCGCCATGGGCTCACGATCGCACGAGCCGGGGAAGCGGGGCTAGAGGTAGGACCGGGTCGCGCTCACCAGCTCGCTGGCCCCGTCGCGGGTGTCGACGTAGATGGCCTTGCCGGGGGTGCGCTCGCGGACGTCGTGATCGCGGATGGCGAACACGGCGGGCGGCACGCCCACGTCGCCGTAGCGCGCGGTGACGGCGGCGCCGATCGCCCGCCGCACGTCGGACACCACCTCGCGCGGCCCCTTCCCGGAGCCGGAGGCCGCGAGATAGCCGAGCATGCCGGCGAAGCGCAGCTCACCCTCGGCCGGCGGGCGCTGGCCGGGCAGCACGGGACGGTCGAGCCAGAACACGTTGCCCGCCAGGAACGCCGGATAGCCCGCCCCCTCATCGCCGAGCGAGCGCGCGGTCTCGGCGAGCAGCTCGCCGAACTCGGCCAGGTCCGCCCCGGGCGGCAGGTCCGTGGTGACGAACAGGGGCACGATCAGCGAGTCGAGCATGTGACTATCCCTCCGTGAGAGGCCTCATCGTAGGATGCCGCACCGACAATCCCGGGACCCGCGACTCCGCCCGGACTTGACCCGGCGCTCACGAAGCGCGGGAAGTGGGGATCAGCGCTCGACCCACTCGTCCTCCAGCGCCGAGTGCACGATGGAGTCGCGCCAGCCGTTCGGCGTGGGCAGGTGGTGGCGGATGCGGCCCTCCTCGACCATCCCCGCGGTGAGCATGGCGAGCTGCGCCGGCAGGTTGGCGGGGGAGCGGGCACCCCAGATGCGGTGCAGCCCGAGCTGCTTGAAGCCGAAGGACAGCAGCAGGCGTACGAGGTCGGTGCCGATGCCGCGCCCCCACTGCTCGGGATGGAGCCCGAACCCGATCTCGGCGCTGTGCGGCAGCTCGGCCTCGATGCGCAGCCGGGCGACGCCGACCACGTCGCGGCGGCCCGCGTCGAGCACGGCCAGCACGTAGAGCAGGCGCGGCTCGGCGGCGGCCGCCCGCACGGCCTCCTCGACGAGGCCGGTCACCTCCTGGAGGCTGCGCGGCGCGAAGGGCGCGTGCTGGGTGGCGACGGGATGGCCGTAGACGCCGTGCAGAGCGGCGATGTCCGCCTCCGTGACGTCACGGAGGCAGACGCGTTCGCCCTCGCAGACCACGCGGCGCATGCGCCGACCGTAACGCGAGTTCCGTGATCTTTACAAGCCCTTGTCAAGTCGCGAGTTGACTGCCGTAAGCTCGCGCGACAAGTTCGGCGACGGCGCTGTGCGAGCCGAGCGGCTCGGCGTGGCCGGCGTTGATCGCCGCCGCGGCCTGTTCGATCAGCGCGTACGGAGCCTCGTGGCCGATCATGCACGGCGCGATGGCCAGCCGCTCGGCGCCCGCAGCCCGCAGCCGCTGGGCCGCGACCGGCACGCCGGGCTCGCTGTCCAGCGACGCCGCGACGACCGGCAGCGTGAGCCTGGACGCCAGCAGCACCGCGGTGGCCTGCACGGCGTGCACGGCGCGCTCTCCGCCCACGGTGCCGAGGATGACGGCGTCGACGGGGCTGGAGACGTTCAGCAGGCGGACCCGGTCGGCCCTGGCCAGGCCGCGCTCGGCCAGCCGGATGTGCAGGGCCTCGGCCAGCAGCGGATGCGGGCCGAGCGCCTCGGTGACGACGGCCCCGCTGCCGGTGGCGGCGACGGCCTTGCCGATCTCCGCGAGGACGGCGGGATCATCCCAGGTGAGGAGCGGTACGACGACGGCTTCGCGGCCGGAGGGCAGGGAGTCTGCCAGGTCGCTCACGCTCGTCAGGCGCACCTCGATCTGGGGGTTGTCGACGCGTACCACGGCCGCGATCTCCTCGGCCACGCCGTCCGTCGTGCCGGGAGTGGCGAGCACGAGCACGGGGGCGTCGGGCGGCAAGGACGTGGGCACGGGACGGCGGTGACGACCGCCGCCCGGCCGGGGGGAACGTTCTCGTACAGGCAGGCTCACAGGCGGGCAGTTTATGCCTATTCGGAGACGGTTGTTCTGTGAATCGATGGCGATACGGTCACAACCCTGTTGACTAGGGGCTTCCGCGCCCGGAAAGCTTCCGCGGGCGGTGTCGGCAGCCACCGCCCGCGGCTCTCGCGGCATTCCCCTGCGAGGTCTGTCAGGCGAAGGGGCCCACCTGCGGGGCCTTCCTGGCCTCTTCCGACCTCTCGGCCAGGTCGACGTCGCGGGTCTCCGGCGCGATGGCCAGGCCGACGGCGGTGACGGCGAGGGCGGCGACGACGTACACGGAGACCGCGATCGTGGACTGGAAGGACTGGTAGAGCTGCAGGGCGATGATCGGGGCGAGCGCGCCGCCCACCACCCCCGCCACCTGGTAGCCCATGGAGGCGCCGCTGTAGCGCAGGCGGGTGCTGAACAGCTCGGCGATGAAGGCGGCCTGCGGTCCGTACATCGCGGCGTGGGTCACCAGCGCCACCACGGCGGCCAGCGCGATCAGCGGGAACGAGCCGGTGTCGAGCAGCGGGAAGAAGGCGAACACCCACACCGCGGCGGCGACCACGCCGGCCAGGTAGACGGGACGGCGGCCGTACCGGTCGGACAGCGCGCCCGCCAGCGGGATCAGCGCGAGCTGCAGCGCCGAGCCGATGAGCACGGCGTTCAGGGCGTACGAGCGCGGCAGGTTCAGCGTCCCGGTGATGTAGACGATGATGTACGCGGTGAAGGTGTAGAACGCCACGTCCACCCCGATGCGCGCGGTGAAGGCCGACAGCAGCGCCCGGGGGTGCGTCCGCAGCACTTCGAGGAGCGGCATCTTGGCCGTCGCGCCCTGCTCGGAGACCTCCGCGAACAACGGCGACTCGGTGATCCGCATCCGCACCCACAGCCCGACGAAGACCAGCGCGCCCGACAGCAGGAACGGCACCCGCCAGCCCCACGACAGGAAGGCCGCGTCCGACATGGTGAACGACATGATCGTCAGCAGCCCGGTGGCCAGCACGTAACCGGCGGGCACGCCCACCTGCGGCCAGCTCGCGTTGAAGCCGCGCCGGCGCCCGTCGCCGTGCTCCAGCGACATGATCACCGCGCCGCCCCACTCGCCGCCCAGCCCCAGCCCCTGAACGAACCTCAGCAGCGCGAGCAGGACCGGCGCCAGCACGCCGACGGCGGCGTAGCCGGGCAGCACGCCGATGAGGAACGTCGAGACGCCCATCATGAGGAGCGTCACCACCAGCACGGTCTTGCGGCCGACCCGGTCGCCGAAGTGGCCGAACACCACGCCGCCGAGCGGCCTGGCCACGAACGCCACCGCGTTCGTGGTCAGCGACGCCAGGACCGCCGTGAAGGGGTCGAGTGAGGGGAAGAACAGCTTGGGGAAGACCAGGGTCGCGGCGGTGGTGTAGAGGAAGAAGTCGTACCACTCCAGCGACGTGCCGATCAGGCTGGCGAGGATCACCCGCCGGGTCTGTTGCGTGGAGCCTGACATCGGATCGCTCCTTGTGTCGAATGGGGAGTAGTTTCAACGTAAGGATCGTTGAACAATTCGACAAGAGGTTTGCTCCATGATTATCTGTTAAATGTGGATAACGTGGTCGCTGATCTCTCCCAGGACCGGCCCCGTCTGGGACGCAGCAGCACGGCCGAGCGGGTGGCCGACATCCTGCGTGACCGCATCAGCGAGGGCTTCTTCCAGCCCGGCCAGCGCCTTTCCGAGGAGTCGATCTCCGAGGCGCTCGGCGTCTCACGCAACACGCTGCGCGAGGCGTTCCGGCTGCTCGGCCACGAACGCCTGCTCGACCACCGGCTCAACAGGGGCGTCTTCGTCCGGCTCCCGTCCGCCGAGGACGTCTCCGACCTCTACCGCGTCCGCCGCGTGCTCGAAGGCGCCGCCGTGCGCCGCCCGCCGTCCGACCGCGCGCTGGCCCTGATCAAGGAGTCACTCCAGGACGCCGAGCGCGCGGTCGCGCAGGACGACTGGCAGGGCGTCGGCACCGCCAACATCCGCTTCCATCAGGCGCTGGTCTCGCTCAACGAGAGCCCCAGGATCGACGAGGCCATGCGCCAGCTCTTCGCCGAGCTCCGGCTGGTCTTCCACGTGATGGAGAACCCGCGCGCCTTCCACGAGCCGTTCGTCGAGCGCAACCACGTGCTGCTCGGCCTCATCGAGTCGGGCCGGCCCGACGAGGCGGCCGCCTACCTCGACGGCTACCTCGACGAGGCAGAACGCCTGCTCGTCCACGCCTACGAGCCCAACCGCTAACGTTGTCGGGCATGGACCGGCTCTTCACCCTCGACGAGGCCCGCGCGCTGCTCCCCGGCGTCATCCACGACGCCGCCGGGGTGATCGCCGCCCGCGCCGACCTGGCCGAGATCGACTTCGCCCGCCGCTCGGGCGGTAGGTCGGAGCGGGGCGGGCTGCCCGAGCTGAAGGGGCTGCAGGCGCGCATCGAGGAGATCGTCAGCGGCTGGAGCGAGCAGGGCATCGAGGTCAAGGGCATCGCGCCCGTGCTCGTCGACTTCCCCGCCGTGCTCGACGGTGTCTCGGTGCGGCTGTGCTGGATCGAGGGCGAGCGCGAGCTGGGCTGGTATCACCGTACGGAGCTGGGCTTCGCGGGCCGCCGCCCGCTGTGACGCCGGTCAGGCCGAGCTGGTGATCACCGCGAACGCGGCGCCGAACGGGTCGGCGGCGAACGCCATCCGCCCGACCCCTTCCGTGCTCGTCGCGGGCCCCCGCAGCGTGCCGCCGAGCCGCTGCGCCAGCGCCGCCGTCGCGTCGCAGTCGGGCACCTCGAAGTACGGCAGCCAGTGCGCACGCTCGCCCTCCGGCAGCCGGACGATGCCCGCGACGGACGCCGACTCGTCGCCCTCGGCCGGCGTGATCACCGGATAGGTCTCCCCGCCCATCGGCAGGTCCTCGATCCGCCAGCCGAACACGGCCCGGTAGAAGTCCCTGACGCCGCCGGGGTCAGGCTTGAACAGCTCGACCCAGCACAGCGACCCCTGCTCGGTGACCAGCCCGAGCCCCGGGGTGCCGCCCGGCTGCCAGACGGCGAACGACGCGCCCGCAGGGTCGGCGAACACCGCCATCCGCCCCTGCCCCTCGATGTCCCGCGGCGCGGCCAGCAGCCTGCCCCCGGCCTGCTCGACCTGCTTGGCGACGGCGTCGGCCTCGGGGGTGTGGAAGTAGGTCAGCCAGGCCGCCTGGCCGCCCGGCGGCAGATGCGGGCTGATGCCGGCCACGGTGCGCCCGCCTAGCTGGCAGAAGCGGTAGTCCGAGTGGGCGGGGCCCAGCGACACGGAGTCCCAGCCGAACAGGCCGGTGTAGAAGGCGGTGGACGCCTCCAGGTCGGGGGTGGTGACGTCGAGCCAGGAGGGGGCGCCAGGCAGGTAGGCGGTGGTGAGCATGGCCTGCTCCTTCGCATGGGGGAGAGCGGTGGGTGGCCTCTGCGCCTCGGCTGTGGTCTCGAAGGGGCGATGCCACTCATATCCGGCGGCTTCCAGCGTGACATCTCTGCGCCCCCGCGTATGGCACTTCCGCCCAAGTCGAATGGGTGTTTGAAGAATGGCATACACTCGGCACCATGACAGCCGCGTTCCAAGCATCTTTGCTCGGCTTCGACGAGGAGCTCGGGCTGGGCCCCCTGGCGGGCTCGGTCCGCCGCACCCACCTCGGCCACGGCGCCTGGATCGACCTGCGGCCCGGCTGGCTGAGCGGCGCCGACACGCTGTTCGAGCGGCTGGCCGAGCAGGTGCCCTGGCAGGCCGAGCGGCGCCGCATGTACGACCGAGTGGTCGACGTGCCGCGCCTGCTCGCGTTCTACGGCGAGGGCGACACCCTGCCCGACCCCGTGCTCGACGACGCCAGGCGCGCACTCGACGCCCACTACGGCGACGAGCTGGGCGAGCCGTTCCGCACCGCCGGGCTCTGCTTCTACCGCGACGGCCGCGACAGCGTGGCCTGGCACGGCGACACCATCGGCCGGGGCGGCACCGAGGACACCATGGTCGCGATCCTGTCGGTCGGCGACCCGCGCTCGCTCATGCTCCGCCCGCGCGGCGGCGGCCCCTCCATCCGCCACGACCTCGGCCACGGCGACCTCATCGTGATGGGCGGAAGCTGCCAGCGCACGTGGGAACACGCCATCCCCAAGACGGGCCGCCCCGCGGGGCCCCGCATCAGCATCCAGTTCCGGCCTCGCGGCGTGCGCTGAGACTCAGGCGCGCTGCTGGGCGGAGCCCCAGGTCAGCAGCTCCTCGGCGGTGCCGAAGCGGCGGCTCGAGCTCGACTCGCCGAGCAGCACGCCCACCAGCGGCCGGCCGTCGCGCTCGCTCGCGAACGCCAGGCAGTAGCCCGCCGCCCGGGTGAACCCGGTCTTGAGCCCGATCGCGTCCGACGTGCCGATGAGGCGGTTGGTGTTGCGCCACACGTACGAGCGGTGCTCGCCGGTGCCGTCGAGATAGTGCCGGCGGGTCCCGGCGACCTCCTTGATGAGCGGCACCTTCAGCGCCGCGGCGGCCAGCACGGCCTGGTCCCTGGCGGTGGAATATCCGTCGCCCGCCGGGGTGGGCAGGCCGTCGGCGTTGACGTACTCGGTGTCGTTCATGCCCAGCTCGCGGGCGGTCGCGTTCATCCTGGCGACGAAGCCCTGCACGCCCGGTCCGTACGTGCGGGCCAGCGCGTGGGCGGCGTCCGCGCCCGAGGGCAGCATCAGGCCGTAGAGCAGCTCGCCGACCGTGATGCGGTCGCCGGGACGCAGGTCCGCGGTGGTGCCGCCGCCGTCCTCCGCGTACGCGACGTCCGCCGCCTTGATCCGTACGACGTCGGTGGGCTTGGCGGTCTTCAGCACCACGTACGCGGTCATGGTCTTGGTGAGGCTGGCGATCGGCATGCGCTTGCCGCCGGCCTTGTCGAGCAGCACGTCGCCGGAGCTCGCGTCCATCAGGTACGCGGCCCGCCCGTACACGGCGGGAGCGTCCTGGCGGACGGTGGGAGCGGCGGGTGCGGCGGTGGTCGTGGTGGCCTGGGCCGGCGCCGTGAGCCCTGTGACCAGGGCAAGTGCGCCTGCCATGGCAGTCAGAAAAGCTTTCCGGTCACGCATGCGGCCCAGAGTGCCGCCCTCTTGAGCCTGCTTTTGCCGAAATAAGGGAAGTTTTAGACAGGAGTATCCAGAAACCCCGATTTTTCCGGAAAAATCGGGAGGTAAATCTTTTGCCCGGAAAGCCAGCCGGCGGGCCTGCCATGGCCGTGGGAGGGCCAAGGCCCGGGGGAGAGCCAGAACCGGTCGGCCAGGGCAGGGGCTCAGCCGGCCGGTCGGTGGCCGCGCAGAAGGCCAGCCGGCCGGGCTCAGTGGCCGGCCAGGTGGTCAGCCGGTCGGGTCAGTGGTGGGCCAGGGGGTCAGTGGGTCGGGGTCAGTGGGCCGGCCAGAAGGTGTCGCCGATTCGCTCGCCCGCCGCCAGCTCAGCGAACAGGTCCTCCCACACCGGCATCACGTGCTCGGCCGCGTACGCCCGCGCGGTCCGCCGGGCCGCCTTCCCCATGCTCACCCGCAGCTCCCGGTCGGCGATCAGCCGGCGCAGCGCCTCGGCCAGCGCGTCCACGTCCTCGGGCGGTACCAGCAGGCCGTCCACCCCGTCGGTCAGCACGTCGCCCGGCCCGGTGGGGCAGTCGAAGGCGGCGACGGGCAGCCCGTGCGACATCGCCTCGATCATCGTCATCGGCAGCCCCTCGTACCGGGAGCTGACCGCGTAGACCGAGGCGCCGGCCAGCTCCTTGTCCATCCGCCCGGTACGTCCCGCCAGCGACACGTGCTCGGCCAGCCCGTGCTGCTCGATCAGGCCCGCCAGCTCGCCCTGGCGCGGCCCGGTGCCGAAGATCCGCAGCCGCCACTCCTGATGCTCGGCCACCACCTGCGCGAACGCCTTGATCAGCAGGTCGAACCCCTTCTGCGGCACCAGCCGCCCGGCCGCCACCACGACCGGCGCGTTCTGACCTGATCGCTCACGCTTCGCGGTCGGCACGGCGTTGGGGATCCGCACGACCGGGGTCGCCGGCAGGAGCCGCCGGAAGTCCCGCAGGTTCGCCCTGGTCAGCACGGTGATCGCGTCGAAGGCGGCGTAGTGGCGGGCGATCTCCTTGCGGATCGTCTCGGGATAGGCCGACAGGTTCATGTGCTCCTGGGCGACCTTGATCACCGGCTTGCCGGCGCGGCGGGCGGCGATCAGGCTGAGCGCGGGCCGGCTGGTGACGAGGATGCCGTCGCGCAGCCCCGCGCAGTACTCCATCGCCGCCCACTCGACCCGCTCGGTGAAGTAGCCGGCCGAGAACTCGCCGCGCGGCACCACCTTCCCGCGCACCCGCCGCCAGGCCCGCCGGGCCAGCGAGTCCGGCACCCGGCCGCCGCGCTGGTCCACCAGCGTGGTGACGGTGATCCGCGGATCGACGGCGAAGTGCGGCCGCTCGCGGCGGCGTACGAGGCTCACCAGCTCCACGTCGTGCCCGGCGGCGGCCATCGCGTTCGCCTGGCTGATCACGGTCTTGACCGTGCCGCCCATGCCGTACGCGTGCAGCAGGAGGTAGCGGATCCTCATCTGCCGCACCCCCGGCCGCAGACAGAGCCGGAGACAGAGCCGCAGACAGGGCCCGAGACAGGGCCGCAGACAGGGCCGCAGACAGGGCCGCAGACAGGGCCGGAGCTCTCGCCGCGGCGTCGCGCACCGCGCCTCAGGGCCGTGACCAGCACATTGTTCGTCCTCCTCGGCGCATTCATGCCGACGCAGGTTACTCTCCGTTCCTGGTAGTTAGCTGAGAACGCCCGGCGGAGCGGGATAGGACCCCCTCCTGACGCGGGACCCCCTCGTGACGGGGGGCTGCGTTCGCGCGCTCGCGCGTTCCGCCTGTTAGCGTTACCGCTAAGGGGGGTGAGCCGTGGTGAAATCCAAACCCGGCCGGCCTGCGGTGCTCATGGACGTCGCCGTGCTCGCCGGTGTCTCCACCATGACCGTCTCACGGGTGCTCAACACACCCGACCGCGTACGCGCCGAGACCAGGGCCCGCGTCCTGGCCGCCGTACGCGAGCTGGACTACCGCCCCAACCAGGCGGCCCGCCAGCTCGTCACAGGACGCTCCGGCGTGCTCGGCGTGGTCAGCATCGACACCACGCTCTACGGCCCGGCCACCACGCTTTACTGCATCGAGCAGGCCGCCCGCCACGCCGGCTACAACGTCTCCATCGCCAGCCTCAGCTCGCTCAACCGCACCTCCATGGAGGAGGGCGTGCAGCGGCTGCGCACCCAGGCGGTCGACGGCGTGATCATCGTCGCGCCCCACGAGTCGGCCGCCGACGGGCTGCGCCACCTGCCGCCCGAGATGCCGGTCGTCGCGGTCGACGCCGCCGACGACATCCCCGTCCCGGTGGCGAAGGTCGACCAGGTCGCCGGCGCCGCCCGCGTCACCCGCCACCTGCTCGACCTCGGCCACCGTACGGTGTGGCACGTCGCGGGCCCGGCCGACTGGCTCGACGCCAACGGCCGCATCGACGGCTGGCGCGGCGTGCTGGAGGCGGCCGGGCGGCCGGTGCCCGACGTGCTGCGCGGCGACTGGAGCGCCAGATCCGGCTACCAGCTCGGCCGCCGCCTGGCGGAGGAGCCCGAGGTCACGGCCGTGTTCGTGGCCAACGACCAGATGGCGCTCGGCGTGCTGCGGGCGCTGCGCGAGGCAGGCAGGCGGGTGCCTGAGGACGTCAGCGTGGCGGGCTTCGACGACATCCCCGAGTCCGCCTATTTCTGGCCGCCGCTGACCACCGTGCGGCAGGACTTCCGTGAGGTCGGCAGGCACGCCTTCCACATGCTGCTCGACCGCATGGCCGGGGCCGAGCCCGAGAGCCGCCGCCTGATCGAGCCCGAGCTGGTGGTCCGCGACAGCACCGCACCCGCCTGAGCCCGCCCGGGCCGCCACGGGTCCGCCACGGGTCCGCCACGGTGCCCTTCCCGCCTGAGGCGGCGGGCGCTCAGGAGGCCAGGCGGATCACGTTCCAGGAGACCGGCGGCAGCAGCACGCGCAGCGGGTCCTGCTCGACGTCCCGGTTCGGCCTGGGCGTGATCCGGTCCGGCTCGTCGGCGGTGTTGCGGGCGTAGACGTCGGGGTCGGTCAGCGTGGTCGCCTCGACGACCCGCACCGCGCCCAGCGCCCGCGCGTCGATCTCCAGCGACAGCGGCCCGTCCACCGAGCGGTTGACGGCGAACACCGTCGTGCCGTCCGCGTCGTGCGTGGCCACCGCGTGCACCAGCGGCACCTCCCCGTACGCCGCCGTCTCGTACAGCGGCGACACCGGCTCCACCCGCAGCACGTCGCCGGACGCGTACCGGGAGGCCTGCGCGAACGGGTGGAACGTGGTCTGCCGCCAGGACCGCCCACCCGGCTCGGTCATGATGGGCGCGATCACGTTGACGAGCTGCGCCAGCGAGGCGGCGGTCACCCGGTCGCTGTTGCGCAGCAGCGTGATCAGCAGCCCGCCGAACGTCACCGCGTCGGCCAGGTGGTAGTGGTCCTCCAGCAGCGGCGGCGCGACCGGCCAGTCGTCGGGGGTGCCGGCGTCCCTGAAGCGGGACTGGTACCACACGTTCCACTCGTCGAAGGAGAGGTCGATCCGCTTGCGCGACTTCAGCCGCGCCCCGACGTGGTCGGCGGTGGCCACCACCGAGGAGATGAAGTACTGCATGTCGGTGTCGCTGGCCAGGAAGCTGCCGAGGTCGCCGTCGTGCTCCTCGTAGTAGGCGTGGCAGGAGATGTAGTCGACCAGCTCGTACGTCTCCTCCAGCACCTCCGCCTCCCACGCGCCGAACGTCGGCATGCTGGAGCTGGAGCTGCCGCACGCCACCAGTTCGAGCCCCGGGTCCACCATCCGCATCGCGCGGGCGGTCTCGGCGGCCAGCCGGCCGTACTCGCGGGCCGTCTTGTGGCCGGTTTGCCAGGGCCCGTCCAGCTCGTTGCCCAGGCACCACATCCTGATGCCGTGCGGCTCCTTGGCGCCGTGGCTCACCCGCAGGTCCGACAGGGCCGTGCCGGACGGGTGGTTGCAGTATTCGAGGAGGTCGAGCGCCTCGGCGATGCCGCGCGTGCCGAGGTTGAGCGCCATCATGGGCTCCACCCCCGCCTTGCGGCACCACAGGACGAACTCGTCCACGCCCACCTCGTTGGTCTCCGTGCTGCGCCAGGCCAGGTCGAGCCGGCGGGGCCGCCGGTCCTTGGGGCCGATGCCGTCCTCCCAGCGGTAGCCGGAGACGAAGTTGCCGCCGGGGTAGCGGACGGTGGACACGCCCAGCTCCCTGGTCAGCTCCAGGACGTCACGGCGGAAGCCGTCGTCGTCGGCCAGCGGGTGCCCGGGCTCGTAGATGCCGGTGTAGACGCACCGCCCGAGGTGCTCCACGAACGTGCCGAACGTGCGGCGGCGCACGGGGGCGACCTTGAAGGCCGGGTCGAGGGTGAGGCTGGCGTGGTGCACGGGGGAGACTCCCTGGGTTTCCGCGACGTTACGTGCCTCCGATTGTTAGCGCTATCACAGGCCAGGTCAAGAGCTGGTAAGCGGTTGCCAGAGGGCCCTTGACAGGCCGCTTGTTACCGCTAACACTCGGGTAACCCCGGCGAAACACCGGGGTGCGCACGGCGGCCGCCGCGACCCGGACGTGCCGCCTGTCCGCCTCCGACGGGAGGCCCTCTTGCTGCCCTCACCTGCCCTTTCCAAGACCACAGCTCGGTGTAAGGAAGAGGCCATCCAGTGCACGGTCCCCCTCATATCAACCGCCGGCACCTCCTCGGCGGCGGCCTCGCCCTGATCGCCGCCGCCGCGTCGGGATGCGCGCTCCCCGTGGGGTTCGGCTCGTCCCAGACCCGCATCAGGTACTGGCACTTCCTCGGCGCCAGCGACGGCATCACGATGAACGGGATGGTCAACGCGTTCGGCAAGGAGAACCCCGACGTCTTCGTCGAGGAGAACGTGCTCCAGTGGGGCGAGCCCTACTACACGAAGATCGCCATGGCCGGCGCCGGCGGACGCTCGCCCGACCTCGCCACGTTCCACCTCGCCCGGCTGGCCGGCATCGGCGCCGGGCGCATCCTCGACCCCATCGACACGAAACTGCTGGAGGAGGCCGGCCTGAAGGCCGCCGACTTCAGCCCGCCCATCTGGGAACGCGCCCACCTCGACGGCGTCCTGTACGCCGTCCCGCTCGACGCCCACCCGATGGTGCAGTACTACAACACCGACGTCTGCGAGAAGGCCGGGCTGCTCGGCGCGGACGGCAAGCTGCGGCCCACCACGGGCGTGGACGAGCTGATCGCCATGCTGACCAAGGCCAAGGAGGCCATGGGCGGCAAGCCGCCGCTCACCATGGACGCGCTCGGCCTCGGCACGGTCGGCCCGTGGCGGGTGTGGTATTCGCTGTACGGGCAGAGCGGCGGCACGCTGCTGACACCCGACAACACGGCGATCGCCATCGACGACGCCAAGGCGCTGGAGGCGCTGTGGCTGATGCAGCGGCTCGGGCAGGAAGGGCTGTGCGACCCGCGTACGGACTACGGCGCCTCCGTCGCCAAGTTCACCAACGGCGAGGCGGCGTTCCTGTGGAACGGCGACTGGGAGATCACCGGGCTGAAGGAGCGCGGCACGCCGTTCAGCATGACCCGCTTCCCCAGCGTCTTCGGCAGCGGCGCGGCGCAGGCCGACTGTCACGCGTTCGTCCTGCCCCACCAGCGCAGCAGGGACCCCGAGATCGAGCGGGCCACCTACCGCTTCATCGCCTACCTGGTCAGGAACAGCGCCGACTGGGCGGTCGCCGGGCACGTGCCCGCGTACCTGCCGGCGCTGGAGGAGCCCGACTACCTGGCGCTGGACCCGCAGTCGGAGTACCGCTCGGTCATCACGGAGGTCGCCCTGGACCCGCAGGCGTGGTTCGCCGGCTCGGCCTCGCGCATGTGGATCGAGTTCGGCGAGGCGTTCTCGCCCGTCATCAGCGGCGAGCGCAGCCCCGAGCAGGGCCTGGCCGCCGCCAAGGCGTCGCTGAACCGGCTGCTGTCGGCCCCGAACCCCTTCCCCGCCGAGGACGCCGAGGAGCGCTCATGACCGCCACCGTCGCGCCCACCGCGACCGCCGTCGCGGCCGTGAAGTCGAAGGTCCGGCGCGGCTGGACGGAGCACGGCCTGCTGTTCGTGGCCCCGTTCCTGCTGATCTACCTGGTCTTCCTGGTCTGGCCGACACTGCTCGGCTTCCAGATGAGCTTCTCCAGCGTCAACGTCGCGGGCGGCAACGACCACTTCATCGGCTTCGGCAACTACGCCGAGGCGTTCGCCGACCCGCGCATGTGGCGCTCGCTGTGGAACACGCTCGTCTTCACCGTGCTCAGCACGATCCCGCTGGTCCTGCTCGGCCTGGTGCTCGCGCTGCTGGTGCACCACCTGCGGTTCATGCAGTGGCTGTGGCGGCTGTCGTTCTTCGGGCCGTTCCTGCTGCCGTCGGCCGTGGTGTCGATCCTGTGGCTGCAGATGATCTACCCGCCCGAGTACGGCCTGATCAACGGCACGCTCGGCACCGACATCGTGTGGCTGGGCGACCCGTCGCTGGCCATGTGGTCGGTGGTGCTGACCACCGTGTGGTGGACGGTCGGCTTCAACTTCCTGCTCTATCTCGCCGCCCTGCAGTCCATCCCCCAGCACCTGTACGAGGCCGCCGCCATCGACGGCGCCAACGCCTGGGACAAGTTGCGCTCGATCACCCTGCCGATGCTCCGCCGCACCACGGCGCTCATCGTGGTGCTGCAGCTCGTGGCCTCGCTGAAGGTGTTCGACCAGATCTACCTGATGACCGGCGGCGGCCCCGAGGACGCCACCCGGTCGATCATCGAGTACGCCTACGACATCGGCTTCACCGGCTACCGCACCGGTTACGCCTCGGCCGTGTCGTACATCCTGTTCGCCCTCATCGTCATCGTCTCCCTGGCGCAGCTCCGGCTGTTCCGCAAGCGCGAGGAGGTCGCGTCGTGACCAAGCGGTTCAGCTTCAGCCAGTTCGTCCTGCTGGTGGCCGCGCTGGTGCTGGCGGTGCTGTGGCTCGCCCCGATCGCGTGGGCCGTGGCCACGTCGCTCAAGCCGGAGTCGGAGACCACGAAGCTGCCGCTGGAGTGGTTCGGCAGCACGCTCACGCTGGAGTCGTACGGGCTGGTCCTCGGCACCGGCGGGATCGTCAAGTGGGCGATCAACTCGACGGTCACGGCGGTGGCGGTGACGTTCCTGACCGTGCTGTTCTCGGCGATGGCGGCGTACGGGTTCGCGCGCACGCGGTTCAAGGGGCGGCGGGCGCTGCTGGGGCTCATCCTGGCGGGCATCATGGTGCCGCCGCAGGTGCTGATCGCGCCGCTGTTCGCCGAGATGGTCGCCTTCGGCCTGGTGGACACCTGGTGGGCGATCATCCTGCCGCAGGTGGCGGCGCCGCTGATCGTCTACATCCTGGTCAAGTTCTTCCAGGACGTGCCTGAGGAGCTGGAGCAGGCGGCGTTCGTGGACGGGGCGGGGCGGTGGCGGGTGTTCTTCACCATCGTGCTGCCGCTGTCGCGGCCGGTGCTGGCGGCGGTGTCGATCTTCACGTTCATCAGCACCTGGAACAACTTCCTCTGGCCGTTCCTCGTCTCGACCGACCCGAACACGATGACGCTCCCGGTGGGCCTGGCGAACGTCGTGCAGGGCACCTTCGGCCTGCGGTACGCGCAGATCATGGCCTCGGTGGTGCTGGCCGGGCTGCCGCTGCTGATCGTCTTCGTGCTCTTCCAGCGCCAGATCATCCGCGGCGTCGCCCACACCGGCCTCGCCGGCCAGTGACCCCGGGGGAGACCCCCATGCGGTGGGCTCGGGCGACCCCTCCCCACCGCCGCAGGACGAACCCCGCGCGGCGGGCATCCCCCTCCCGCCGCCGTGGGAAAGATCACGCGGCGGTCGCGCCCCTCCCACGAGAAAACCCCCGGCCGCCGAGCGGCCGGGGGTTTTCTGAGAGGTGGTGGACGATACTGGGATTGAACCAGTGACCTCTTCCGTGTCAGGGAAGCGCTCTCCCGCTGAGCTAATCGTCCTTGGAGGTGGCGACGGGATTTGAACCCGTGTGGACGGCTTTGCAGGCCGCTGCCTCGCCTCTCGGCCACGCCACCGAGTCAAACCCCTCTCCGAGCGGAAGACGGGATTCGAACCCGCGACCCTCACCTTGGCAAGGTGATGCTCTACCACTGAGCCACTTCCGCGCTGTTGCGTGGTTAACAATAGCGCGTTTCCGGACCGGATGCTTACTTGCGGAGCTGGCGGGCCACACTTCGCTCGGTCGCGGGGAGGCTCAGGAAGATCTCGAGGATCCGCGTGAGGCGGTGGACCTCGATGCGGTGGAAGGCGGGGCCCTCGCTGCGGCCGAGGATGAGGGAGAGCGCCAGCGGCGGCAGCGGCGCGTGGATCAGGTGCAGGCCGCCCTCGACGGTCAGCGCCGTCGGCCGGGCGGGCGTCTCGGCGGGGACGGTGAAGTCCTCGGGCGCGCGCCAGCTCGCGTACACGATGCGGCCCTCGGCGGCGGTGGCCGCCCAGTCGGCGCTGAACAGCACGGGCAGCGAGTCGATGAGCGTGGTCAGCGCCCGGTCGCCCGCCGCGGTGATGTATTTGAGTATCTCCAGCTCCGGGTAGGTGCCGGGCGCCTCGCGGGTGGGCCAGACGCCGTCGACGGTCACGCCTTCGAGGCTTTCGAAGCTCTTGACCAGCTCCTGCCTGGAGGTGCCGTCGGGGCAGTAGACCGTGATGTCGTCGACCGCCCGGCCGTCGCCTCGTTCGAGCACGGTCACCTGGGTGATGTCGGCCCCCGCCGCACCCAGGGCCTTGGTCACCTGCGCCAGCGCGCCCGGCCTGTCGGGCAGCGTGAGGCGTACGCGAAGAAGCATCCATCCCCCTCAACCGAAGATGCCGATCACAGACTATCGGCGGAATACCGGTTACGGCCTGACCTGCGCTACAACTGACGGGGTGAAGATTGGGCCGATCGGGGTGTGGCCCCCGGTGGTGCTGGCGCCGATGGCGGGCATCACGAACGCGCCGTTCCGCGTGCTCTGCCGCGAGCAGGGCGCGGGGCTGTTCGTGTGCGAGATGATCACTACGCGGGCGCTGGTCGAGCGCAATCCGAAGACGTTGCGGATGATCAGGTTCGCCGAGTCGGAGCGGCCCAGGAGCATCCAGCTCTACGGCGTCGATCCGGCCGTGGTCGGGCGGGCGGTCCGGATGATCGCCGAGGAGGACCTCGCCGACCACGTCGATCTCAACTTCGGCTGCCCGGTGCCCAAGGTGACCCGGCGGGGCGGCGGGTCGGCGCTGCCGTACAAGCGGAATCTGCTGCGGCGCATCCTGCGCGAGGCGGTCGCGAACGCCGGGTCGCTGCCCGTGACGATGAAGATGCGCAAGGGCATCGACGACGACCACCTCACCTACCTCGACGCCGGCCGGATCGCCGCCGAGGAGGGGGTGGCGGCGATCGCGCTGCACGCCCGCACGGCCCGGCAGCACTACGGCGGCGTCGCCGACTGGGAGGCCATCGCCCGGCTGAAGGAGGCGGTGCCGGAGATCCCCGTGCTGGGCAACGGCGACATCTGGTGCGCCGACGACGCGCTCAGGATGGTGGCCCGCACCGGCTGCGACGGCGTCGTGGTGGGGCGCGGCTGCCTGGGGCGGCCCTGGTTGTTCCGCGACCTCGAGAACGCCTTCAACGGCGGCTCCGAGCGGGCCACGCCGACGCTGGGCGAGGTCGCCGACGTCATGGAGCGGCACGCCGAGGGCCTGGCGGAGTGCTTCGACATCGAGCGCTACGCCGTGGCCGACTTCCGCAAGCACGTCGGCTGGTATCTCAAGGGGTTCACGGTCGGCAGTGAGCTGCGGCGCGAGCTGGCCACGGCCGAGTCGCTCGACGGGCTGCGCGCCGGGCTGGCGAAGCTGGAGCGCGACCAGCCGTGGCCGCCCAACACCGACACGCCGCGCGGCAAGTCGGGGGAGCGGTCGAAGGTGCTCCTGCCCGACGGCTGGCTGGACGACCCGTGGGACTGCCCGATCCCCGGCGCCGACGCCGAGTCCGACATCTCCGGCGGCTGACGCCGGCAAGGGGCTCTCAGATCTCGACCGGGCCGCCGCTGCGCCAATAGACGTTGTCCTCGCGGGACAGCAGGCCCTCGTCCACCAGATAGCGGCGCAGGGCGGCGTGGTCGTCGTGGAAGGCGCGCAGGGCGACGTCGACGTCCTTCTCCGGGTAGCGGACGCCGGGCTCGAAGACGCGCGCGATGTAGCGCAGCAGGACGAGCCGCTTGTCGCGGCGCATCGTCAGGGTCGTCAGCCGCCCGTCCACCAGGAACGTGCGCAGCACCCGTTCCTCCTGGCTCAGCTGCGCGGCCGGCTCGGCGCGCGAGCGCAGCAGGTCGCGGAAGCGCTCAGGGGTGGCGTGCCAGTTGCCGCTCTCGTCGCACGCGGCCAGCCCGCCGGCCGCCAGCTTGCGCAGCGCCTCGGGGGAGTGGCCGCCGGGATGCCCCAGCACGAGTGAGGCGAACGTACGCAACGTGTCGTCCTGGTAGAGCAGCCCGAGGACACGCCTGATCTCTTCGTCGTTCACCGGCCCATTTTGTCGTGGATCGTGACGTCGCCGCCACGCCTTATCACCGGCCCGACCTGGAAGATCGCACTATCGGCGACCGGCCGATGCGGGGAATGTCTCGATCTTGAGACATGATGATGACACATCCCCGACCTTTTCCGGCCGACACTGAAAGTGACAGGCCGGTGCCGGGACGCCCTTGCCAGTCCGTTCCGGCACACGGCTTGTTCTCATCTTTCGGCCCTTCTACAGCCGGTTGAGCCCCTGAACGTGCAGGACCGCCCGGCCCTCCTCATCGGATGCGGCCAGATCGACCTGGGCGTCGATGCCCCAGTCGCCGTCGCCGGCCGGATCCTTGATCGTCTGGCGCACCTTCCACAGCCCGCTCTCCTCCTCGATGCGCAGCAGCGCGGGCCCGCGCGCGTCGGCGTCGGTGTGGATCTCCTCGTGCTCGTCGTAGTACGCGTCGAGCGCCGCACCCCAGTCGACGTCGGGAGCCAGCTCCTCCAGCTCCTCCTCCTTCTCCAGCGCGCACAGCTCGACCAGCCGGAACATCGCGTTGCGCACCAGCACCCTGAAGGCCCGCGGGTTGCCGGTGACCGGCCGCACCTTGGCCTCGAGCTGCTGCTGCTCCTCCAGCGCCGCCGCCGGGTTGGTCAGCTTCTCCCACTCGTCGATCAGCGAGGAGTCGACCTGCCGCACCAGCTCGCCCAGCCACTCGATGAGGTCGACCAGGTCGTCGGTCTTGAGGTGCTCGGGCACCGTACGCGACAACGTGCGGTAGGCGTCGGCGAGGTAGCGCAGCACCGTGCCCTCGGAGCGGGCCAGCTCGTAGAACTGGATGTACTCGGCGAACGTCATCGCCCGCTCGTACATGTCGCGCACCACCGACTTCGGGCTGACCGTGTAGTCGGCCACCCACGGGTGCCCGCGCCGGTAGGTCTCGTAGGCGCCGAGCAGCAGGTCGTCGAGCGGCATCGGGTACATGACCTCGGCCAGCTGCTCCATGCGCTCTTCGTACTCGATGCCGTCGGCCTTCATCTGCGCGACGGCCTCGCCCCTGGCCTTCTTCAGCTGGGCCGACAGGATCTGGCGCGGGTCGTCGAGGATGGACTCGACGATGGAGACCATGTCGAGCGCGTACGACGGCGACTCGCGGTCGAGCAGCTCGAACGCCGCCAGCGCGAACGTGGACAGCGCCTGGTTGAGCGCGAAGTCCTCCTGCAGCTCGATCGTCAGCCTGGCCCTGCGGCCCTGCTCGTCGGGCTCGGGGAACTGCTGCACGATGCCGCCCGCCAGCAGCGACCGGTAGATCGCGATGGCCTGGCTGATGTGCCGCCGCTGCCACTTGCGGTCTTCGTGGTTGTCGGTCAGCAGGTGCTTCATCGCCTGGAAGCAGTCGCCCGGCCGGTTGATGACCGCGAGCAGCATCGCGTTGCTCACCTTGAAGCGCGAGGTGAGCGGCTCGGGCTCGGCCTCCTGGAGCTTGACGAAGGTGTCCTCGCTCCAGCCCACGAACCCCTCCGGCGGCTTCTTGCGGGCGTAACCGCGCCGCCGCTTGGGGTCGTCGCCGATCTTGGCCAGCGCCTTGGCGTTCTCGATGTCGTGCTCGGGGGCCTGGCAGGCGACGTAGCCGATGGTGTCGAAGCCCGCGCGCCCGGCCCGGCCGGCGATCTGGTGGAACTCGCGGGCCCGCAGCCTGCGCACCTTGTTGCCGTCGTACTTCGACAGGGCGGTGAACAGCACCGTGCGGATCGGCACGTTGACGCCCACGCCCAGCGTGTCGGTGCCGCAGATGACCTTGAGCAGCCCGGCCTGGGCCAGCCGCTCGACGAGGCGCCGGTATTTCGGCAGCATGCCGGCGTGGTGGACGCCGATGCCGTGGCGCACCAGCCGCGACAGCGCCCGGCCGAAGCGGGTGGTGAAGCGGAAGCCGCCGATCATCGCGGCGATCGCGTCCTTCTCCTCGCGGGTCGCCATGTTGATCGACATCAGCGCCTGGGCCCGCTCCATAGCCGCGGCCTGCGTGAAGTGCACGACGTAGACGGGCGCCTGGCCGGTGCTGAGCATCTCTTCGAGCGTCTCGTGCAGCGGCGTCATGCGGTAGGAGTAGACCAGCGGGACCGGCCGCTCCGCGTGCTTGACCACCGCGGTCTCCCGCCCGGTGCGGCGGGTCAGGTCGTCCTTGAACCTCGTGACGTCGCCGAGCGTCGCCGACATCAGCACGAACTGCACGTTGGGCAGCTCGAGCAGCGGCACCTGCCAGGCCCAGCCCCGGTCGGGCTCGGCGTAGAAGTGGAACTCGTCCATCACGACCTGGCCGATGTCGGCTGCGGCGCCGTCGCGCAGCGCCACGTTGGCGAGGATCTCGGCCGTGCAGCAGATGATCGGCGCGCCCGGGTTGACGCTGGCGTCGCCGGTCATCATGCCGACGTTCTCGGTGCCGAAGACGGCGCACAGGTCGAAGAACTTCTCCGACACCAGGGCCTTGATCGGCGCGGTGTAGAACGTGCGCATGTCGCGCGTCAGCGCCGTGAAGTGGGCGCCCGCCGCCACCAGCGACTTGCCCGACCCCGTCGGCGTGGCCAGGATCAGGTTGTTGCCGGAGACCACCTCGATGAGGGCCTCTTCCTGGGCGGGATAGAGGGTGAGCCCCCGCTCGGCGTTCCACGCGACGAACGCGTCGAAGATGGCGTCGGGATCGGCGTCGAGGTCTTCGGGCAGGCGGTCAACGAGTAGGCTCACACCCCTATCCTGCCGAAGTTTGCCGGGTGGTCGGACCGCCCGGGCCCAAGTGAGTCAGGTGGCGCGCAGATCCAGCTGGAAGAGCGCGGTGTCGACCCAGCGGCCCAGCTTGAATCCCACCCCGCTCAGCCGGCCCGCCGCGCGGAAGCCGAACTTCTCGTGCAGCCGCGCCGACGACGGGTCGCCCGCGTCCGCGATCACCGCGACGAGCTGCCTGGCGTGCGTCTCGCGGGCCCGCCCGATCAGCTCGCCCAGCAGCCGCCCGCCCAGGCCCTTGCCGGTGTACGCGGGGGCCAGGTAGATGCTGTCCTCCAAGGTGTGGCGGTAGGCGGGCTTCGGGCGGTATTGGGCGAGGTAGGCGTACCCGGCGATTTCGCCGTCCACCTCGGTCACCAGGAACGGCAGCCCCGCCGCCGCGACGGCCGCCGCCTTGGCCCGCCAGTCGGCGAGCTCAGGGGGCGTCTCGTCGAAGGTCACCGCGGTCGCCGTCACGTAGTGGGCGTAGATGCCGGCGACGGCCGGCAGGTCCTTGTCCTCAAGAGGGCGAATCGTCGTCATGCCGTCATTGTCGTGATCGGCGGATGACATCCGTGTTTCCTGCTCGTCACGCGCGCAGCCTGGGCGCCGTCATCAGCAGGCCGGCGAGCAGCGCCAGCACCGCCAGGAACGGCCCGGCGCCGGGCGCGAACCCGCCCACCGTCAGCGTCAGCACCCCGGCGCCGACCAGGCCCGACGCCACCAGCATGCCGCCCTGCCCGGCCGTGCCGTACGGCAGCGCGGGCGGCGCCTCGAACCGGGCGAACCCCTTCAGCAGCGGCCACATGACCAGGAACAGCAGCCCGAACCAGACCGGCCACCCGGCGAACCACAACACGCTGCCCGGCCGCGGCGTGTCCACGCCCAGCAGCACCACGACCACCCCGGTCACCGCGAACAGGGCCGGCATGTGCCACAGGTACACCGTCATGACGCGCGGCCCGGCCCAGTCCAGCAGGCGGGCCAGCGGCAGCCGCATCAGAACGGGACGCAGCAGCACGGCCAGCCCGATCTGGCCGACGCCGACGGCCAGCATGGCGAGCGTGGGCGGCGCCATGTTCGACACCTCCGCGCCGGGCAGGCCGATCATGCTGCCCGGGTACGGCCCGTACGCCACCAGCAGCGCCGCCGCCCCGAAGCCGCCCGCCGCCAGCAGGCCCGCCCCGCGCAGCCGGCCCTCGGCGTAGAAGAAGCCGAGCTGGTGCACGGCCAGCCAGACGAACACCACGTTCACGTACCCCAAGGCGTCGAAACCGGTCGAGAACCGCGCCACGTCCGTCACCACCGCACCCAGCGCCAGCACGACCGGCACCCGCCAGCCGTGACGCTCGTGCAGCCGCAGCGCGTACGGGGTGGCGACCACCGCCAGCAGATACACCGCGAGGAACCACAACAACTGCCCGGTCAGCCTCGCCCCCACCTCCAGCGGCTGCGCCGGCACGCCCAAGCTGAGCAGCAGCTGCGGCAGCGGGATCCACACCGCCGCCAGGGGCAGCAGCGGCCAGGCCAGCCGCCGCAGCCGCACCGCCTGCCACGCCGGCGCCGCCGTCCCGGCCCGCCGCGCGCGGGTGAAGCCGATCGCGTTCGCCGCGCCGCCCGCGAAGAACACCAGCGGCATCACCTGGCTCAGCCACGTCACCACCCACACGCCCGGAGTGGACAGCGCGTTGCCGGTCGTCAGCCGGCCGTCCTCGTAGTCGAGCACCGGGATCGTCCAGTGCTGGAGGACGACCAGCGCCATGCCGGCCACCCGCAACAGGTCGATGAAGTGATCGCGGCGCGCGATCGCAGGCGGCGCGGGCGGCGCGGGTGCCGCGACGGCCGGGCGGTCCAGCAGGACGGTCATGGGGGAGCCTCATCTCAAGGGGAAGTGAACGCACTCAAGGCTCCCGCCGTACGGCTCCGGGCACATTGACGCGAGCCGCAGTCCTCAGGTCGGCGTGCCACCACCCCAGGGGGTAGGGCCAGCCCTACCAAGGGACACCGGCGCACCCGCTCGTCCGGGCCCGCCCCACGACCTACCGTGGTCACCATGCGCTCCCTGACGAGGCGTGTCCTCCTCGACACCCGTTACACACTGGTCGGCTTCCCGACGACCCTGATCGGCTTCGTGCTCATGCTGCCGGGCTTCGCCGCCGGGCTGGGCAGCATGGTCATCTGGGTCGGGGTGCCGCTGCTGGCCGGCACCCTGCTGATCGCGCGCGGGTTCGCGGACGCGGAGCGAGGCTGGCTGTCGGACGTGCTGCGCAGGCCGCCCGTACGGCCCCGCTACAAGCCCGCCCCGCCGGGCGCCGGCCGCTTCCGCCGCCTCGTCAACCCCATGATGAGCGGGCAGTCCTGGCTCGACCTGCTGCACGGCATCATCAACCTGCCGTTCGCGATCCTCGCGTTCGTGCTGACCGTCGTGTTCTGGGCGGTGCCGATCGCCGGCCTCACCTGGCCGATCTACGGCATCGTCACCTCGCGCATCCCCGGCAACGTCGAGCTGCCCGAGCTGCTCGGCCTGGGCGACGGCTACGTCGTCAACGCGACCTTCTACTTCCTCGTCGGCCTGCTCTTCCTGCTGCTGATGCCGCTCGTCATCCGCGGCGCCGCGCTCCTGCGCGCCGGGCTCGGCCGGGCGCTGCTGACCGGCGTGGCCGAGCTGCACGAGCGCATCGACGACCTGGCGCAGGGCCGGGCCGCCGCCGTCTCCGCCGAGGCCAACGCGCTGCGCAAGCTGGAGCGCGACATCCACGACGGGCCGCAGCAGCGGCTGGTCTCGCTCGCCATGGAGCTGTCCAGGGCGCAGCGGCAGCTCGCCAAGGACCCCGAGGCGGCCCAGGCCACGCTCAAGTCGGCCATCAGCGCGACCCGCGAGACCCTCGACGAGCTGCGCGCGCTCTCGCGCGGCATCGCCCCGCCCATCCTGTCCGACCGCGGCCTCGCGCCCGCGCTGGCCGCGCTGGCCGGCCGGTGCACGGTCCCGGTCGACCTCGACGTGCAGACCGTGGAGCGCTACCAGGCCGCCGTCGAGAACGCCATCTACTTCGTCTGCGCCGAGACCCTCACGAACGTGGCCAAGCACAGCCGCGCGACCGTCTGCACCGTGCAGCTCGTCCGCCTCGGTGACGTCCTCATGCTGACGATCGGGGATGATGGGGTCGGCGGCGCACACGTCGCCAAGGGACATGGGCTCGCCGGGCTGGCCGACCGGCTGCGCGCCGTGGACGGTGAGCTGACCGTCCAGTCGCCCGACGGCGGGCCCACGGTGATCGTGGCGGAGGTTCCGTGCGGGTAGTCGTGGCCGATGACGCGGTGCTGATCAGGGAGGGCCTGGTCAGGCTGCTCGAAGAGTTCGGTTGCGAGGTGGTGGCGACCGTCGGCGACGGCGACGCCCTCGTGGAGGTGGTCGCGCAGCACAAGCCCGACGTGTCGGTGGTCGACGTGCGCATGCCGCCGTCGTTCACCGACGAGGGGCTGCGGGCCGCCGTCGAGGCCCGCCGCAGGGTGCCCGGCACGCCGGTGCTGATCCTGTCGCAGTACGTCGAGGTCTCCTACGCCGACGACCTGCTGGCCGACGCCAGGGGGGCGGTGGGCTACCTGCTGAAGGACCGCGTGGTGGACGTCGACGAGTTCCTGGAGGGCCTGCGGCGGGTGGCCGCGGGCGGCACGGTCTTCGATCCCCAGGTGGTGTCCCAGTTGATGGTGCGCAGGCGCAAGGACGATCCGCTGGCCCAGCTCACGCCGCGCGAGCGCGAGGTGCTCGGGCTCATGGCCGAGGGCCGCTCCAATCCGGCCATCGGACGGCAGCTCGTGATCAGTGACGGCGCCGTGGAGAAGCACATCAGGAGCATCTTCAACAAGCTCGGCCTCTACGCCGAGGACACCGACCAGCACCGCCGCGTCCTCGCCGTCCTGACCTACCTACGCTCCTGACCTACGCTCCTGACCGGTGTGCGCTCCTGGCGGGCCCGCGTCATGGAGTCGCCCGCGTTCTGCCGAGTTGCGGTTGTGACCGGCCACGCGGGCCTGGGGGATTCTGCTGTGGGGGGTGGGGGTGTGACCCCTCTGGGCGGGCCGGGGGTGGGGGTTCCGTGGGACGCCCGCCGGTCGAGCGGGGCGGCTCCGCTCGCCGGGCCCTGCCTGGCTGTGGGTGGCCGGGCTGTGAGGGGTCGCCGGCCGGTCCGCGCGGCGCTGCGCGCGGACCTGGCCGCCCGGCCTTAGCCGAGCGCGTCGACCAGCTTCTTGCGCTGCTGGGCGCCCAGGCCGCCGAGGCGGCGCTTCTCGTCGACGCCCGCCTCCTCCATCAGCGCGGTGGCCTTGGCCGGACCCACGCCCTTGACGGCGCGCAGCGCCTGCGACACCTTGATCTTCTTCGCGATGTCGTCGTCACGCTCCAGCAGCTGAGCGAACGTCAGCTCGCCCGCCTTGACCTTCGCCAGCAGGGCCGTGCGGGCGGCACGGGCCTCGGCTGCCTTGGCCAGAGCGGCTTGACGCTGCTCGGGGGTGAGAGTGGGAAGTGCCATCTCAGTTCTCTCCTCGGGGAGTTTTACGTTCGGGTTCTGTTACCCGTGGTGCAGTGGCTAATCATGGCGGATACCAGCGGTTCGTGTTGCGGAAAGTGCCCTGTCAACGTGCCTCCCGCATCGATGCGGCGGCCCCCGCACACGTCACGCCCGGCAGGACGGTGCCCCCGCTGACCCCTATGCCGCCGACCACGCGTTCTGTCACACCGTAGCCCGAAAAGAGCGGCATGCCGCTTTCTACGGGACGAATCCGGCACCCGCCGGGCCCGCCTGCCCGCCCCTGCCTCCGGAGCCTCCGCCGGTCTTCCTGATCGTCCGCCGACGCCTTGGGCGCGTCACCCGCCGGCGCCGGCCCGGCGATCTCGTGACCTGTCATGAGCTGGGCGGACGCCGCGCCCGCCGCCCCGTCCACCGTCGGGACCAAGATCGCTGAGCGTCGTCGAACCCCAGCTCGACGGCCGCCTCGCCCGTGCGGGGCGCGGGTCCAGGACGTACGGGCACCCACCCCCGGGCCGGGAGGGGTGAGGCGGCTACGGACGGTTCCGTCCCGGCTTCCGGCTCTCTGGCCTGGCAAGATCGCCTACGGGGCCCTCAAGCGAGGCGTTATAGCGGCCTATCCCCGTCCGGGGTGGAATGCGTCACACTTTGCCGGTCGGGCGTGTCGGGGGCCTGGTCAGGGTGGTTTTTGCGCCACAGTTCAAGGCCCTCGACGGTCAGGAACGCGTCGAACACCGACTCCATCGCTCCCAGCAGCGCGCCCCGCCAGCCGAGCGCCGACCCCTCGATGCGCGGCGGCCGCTCCCGGCGGATCGCCATCAGGTACGGCTCGCCGGCCGCCAGGAGCGCCGCCCCCGCCCGCTCGAACAGCTCAGGGCCGTGGCCCGACAGGGTGACCACCTCGGGGTCGTGCGCGTTCACCAGGGCGGCGATGCCCCGGCCCAGCATCCGCGCGGTCGCCTCGACCGCCGCCGCGTCGTACGCGAGCACGTGCTCGGCCTGCTCGCGTCCCCGGCCGCCGCCGTGGGCCAGGCCGGCGTGCCGCAGCAGGGCGTTGGCTCCCACGTCGGCGCCCCAGCAGCCGAGGGCGCCGCACGCGCACAGCCGCCGGCTCTCCGTCAGCGGCATGTGGCCGAACTCGGCGCCGGCCCCGCCCGCCCCGGCGACCGGCCGCCCGTCCACCATCAGGACGCCGCCCAGGTCGAAGTCCACATGCAGGTGCAGCCCCACCCGCACGTCCCGCAGCCGCCCCCGCCGCGCCTCCGCCACCGCCGCGAACGCGGTGTCGTTCCCCACGACCGGCACCTCAGCCGGTGGACCCGCCTCGTCCCGGTCGCCGGCCGCCAGCAGGGCGGGGACGTCGACCCCGTGCCAGTCCAGGTGGGCGATGTCCACGAGGCCGCCGTGGCGTACCGGGCCGGCCAGAGCCACGCCCGTGCCGACGGCCCGGTGGCCGAGGCGGTCGCGGTGGGCGGCCAGGGCCGCGCCCAGCGGGCGGAGCGCGCCTTCCGGGGTGCCGTCGTGCGGGCGTATCTCTAGGACCGTGACGCGGCCGCCCAGCTCGCACTCCGCCAGCTCCCACGCGTCCTCGCGCACGTCCACGGCCAGCGCCACCGGTCCGTACGGATGCGGCCCAGGCACCTGCGTCGGCCGCCCGCGTGCGTGCTCACGCGCCGGCTCCTCGTGCAGCAGCTCGTCCTCGGCCAGCCCCGCCACCAGGACCGATGCCGTGCCTCTGGCCAGCCGCAGATCGCGGGTGAGCTGGGACCGGGTGCGGGTGGCCCCGCAGTCGTGCACGGCGCGCAGCAGCCTGACCCGGTTGTGCGCGCGCAGCTCGCCACTCGTCGTAGCACCATTCACGTTTCACAGTTTATGCTCTAGTCGTGAACAAAAGCGCCATTGTCGCCAGACGGGCTCGTGTCGGAGTTTTCGGATTCTTCTTCCTCGCCGGTCTTGTCATGGGGTTGTGGGCGGCCGGGCTGCCCTCGCTCAACGACCGGCTCGACCTCGGGCCCGCCCTGCTCGGCCGGGTCCTGCTGCTGATCTCCGCCGGTGCGCTGGCGTCGATGCTGCTCGCCGGGCGGCTGGTGGACCGGTGGGGGAGCAGGCGGTTGTGCTGGATCGCCGGGCCGCTGTCCGGGGTGGCCCTGCTGGGGCCCGCGCTGGCGCCGTCGGCCTGGGTGCTGATGGTGCTGGCGGTGGTGTTCGGCATGGGGCTCGGGGTGATGGAGATCGCCATGAACGCCCACTCCGTGGAGGTCGAGCGCTGCTACGGCCGGCCCGTCATCTCCGCCTTCCACGGCACCTGGAGCCTGGGCGGCGCGGCCGGCGGCGGCATCACCTCGCTGGTGCTCCAGGCCGGGCTGGACGCGCAGGGGCTGCTGGTGGTGGCGGCGATCGTGGTGCCCTTCCTGTACCTGCCCGCCGCCCGCCTCCTCCTCCCCGACGCCTGCACGAGCCCTGCCCCGCAGAACGCGGCCGAGGGCGTGGACGTGGACGTGGACGGGGGCGGCGGGAAGCCCGCTGAAGGTGCTGCGGGCGGCTCGGGTGGTGGGTCGCTCAAGTGGGGGCTCATCGCGCTGCTCGGGGTGGCGGCGTTCGCCGGGCATCTGAGCGAGGGCGCGGCCATCGACTGGGCCGCGCTGCACGCCAGGATGGTGCTGGAGACCGATCCCGCGCTCGCGCCGCTGGCGTACACGATCTTCTCGATCGCCATGACCACCGTGCGGCTGCTCGGCGACCCGATCAGGGCCCGGCTGGGCTCGGTGCTGACGATCAGGCTCGCGGGCGTGCTCGCCACCGCCGGGTACGTCCTGGTGCTGGTCTCGCCGCTGCTGGGTGACCCGCTGCGGGTGGTGTGCGCGTGGACCGGGTGGGCGCTGGCCGGGGTGGGGCTGGCGACGGTGGTGCCGGTGCTGTTCAGCGCGGTGGGCGCGGCCGGCGGCCGGGTCGGCAGGGCGCTGGCCATGGTGACCGCCTTCGGCTACACCGGCCTGCTGCTGGGCCCGGCGGTGCTGGGCTTCGTGGCGGAGGCGGCGTCCCTGCCGGTGGCGCTGTTCATCCCGGCCGTGCTGGCGGCCGTGGTCACGGTGGCCGGCTCCCCGGCCATCCGCGCCCTGCTCGCCCTTCCCGGCGCCACCCCGTCCCCGGAGGCGAGCCCGGCGCCCGCTTCCGTGCGCGACTGAAAAAGTCCGAAGGCCGCCCCGCCGCTGTCCGGCCGGGCGGCCGGTTTGCGTTCACCTGCTCTGAACTGGTGTTATGCGATCGTGACTTGACCTGCAAGTTACATCCAGGTTTCATGTGCCCCACGCCGTAAACGTTTACAGCAGATCATTCGTAAACGTTTACACCACGAGGGAAGGACAGCCTTGGGCGACGGACCCACGATCACCACCATCGCCGAGCGCGCCGGTGTCTCGATCGCCTCCGTGTCGCGGGTCCTGAACGGCCTGCCGACCAGGCAGGAGACCGTGCGCAAGGTGATGGCGGCCGCCGACGAGCTGGGCTACGTGCGCAACGCCGTGGCGAGGTCGCTCAAGTCGCGCCGCACCCACCAGATCGCGTTCGCCATGGCCGACGTCGGCAACCCCGCCTACCTGGCGATGCTGCGGGAGATCCAGCCGGTGCTGAAGGCGGCCGGCTACCGGCTCGTGCTGCACTCCACCGACGCCGTCGTGGCCGACGAGATCGACGTGCTGCACAGCCTCGGCGAGCGGTACGTCGACGGCCTCATCATGAGCCCCCTGCGCGTCACCGACACCCACCTGCAGATGCTGGCCACGGCCAGGGCACCCGTCGTGATCATCGGCTCGGTGCCCGACGGGACGCGGGTGGACAACGTACGCGCTGACTCCCGCACCGGCGTCCGGCTGGCCGTCGACCACCTCTACGCGCTCGGCCGCCGCCGCATCGCCATGGTCAACGGCCCGCTCGACACGGTGCCGGGCGCCGCGCGCGGGGCCGCGTACCGGGAGGCGCTGACGGACCTCGGGCTGCCCTACGACGAGAACCTCGTGCAGATCGGCGACTTCTACCGCGAGGAGGGCCGCCGCGCGGTGGCCGAGCTGCTCGACCGCGCCCCCGAGATCGACGCGCTGATGTGCGCCAACGACCTGATCGCGCTCGGCGCGCTCGACGTGCTGCGCGCGAAGGGCCGACGGGTCCCCGAGGACGTGGCGGTGGTCGGCATGGACGACACCGACCTGGCGGCGGCCTCGTGGCCGTCGCTGACCAGCGTCTCGCTCGGCTCGGCCGAGCGCGGCAAGGCGGCGGCGGAGCTGCTGCTGGAGCGGCTGCAGGGCGACGACGGCGACCCCAAGCGGGTCACGGTGGCGCCCAGGCTGGCGATCCGCGCCTCCACGGCCGGCCCCGACTACGAGCGAACCCAGAGGAAGGAGGGCGGCGCGTGACGGCGACCGTGACGCGATCCGCGCCCCCGCGGCGGCCGGGAGCCCGGCGCCGTGCGGCGTCGCGGCAGCGGCGCGAGATGTGGCTGCTGATGCTGCCGGCGATGGTGCCGGTGGTGCTGTTCAGCGTGGGCCCGCTGCTGTACGGCATCGGCCTGGCGTTCACCGACGCCCGCAACACCCGTAACCACCAGACCGAGTTCGTGGGCCTGGAGAACTTCACCCGGCTGATGACGGACGACGAGTTCTGGGCGTCGTTCCAGATCGGCGCGATCTGGTCGGTGTCGGTGACGGTGCTGCAGTTCGTGGCCGCGCTCGGCCTGGCGCTGCTGCTCAACGAGAAGCTCAGGGGCCGCGGCGTGGCCAGGGTGCTGTCGGTGGTGCCGTGGGCGATGCCGCCGGTGGTGGTCGGCCTGATGTGGAAGCTCGTCTACCACCCCGACGCCGGCGTGCTCAACGACCTGCTCGGCACCGACGTCAACTGGCTGGCCGACTTCTCGCTGGCGCTGCCGGCGATCATCGTGGTCGGCGTCTGGGCGGGCATGCCGCAGACGACGGTCGTGCTGCTCGCGGGCCTGCAGAACGTCCCGAAGGAGCTGTACGAGGCCGGCGCGATGGACGGCGCGGGCACCTGGCGGCGCTTCTGGAACATCACGCTGCCGCAGCTCCGCCCGGTGATCGTGGCGATCACCTCGCTCGACTTCGTGTGGAACATCAACCAGTTCGGCCTGGTCTACGTGCTTACGCAGGGCGGACCCGGCGGCCGCACCCGGCTGCCGATGTTGTTCGCCTACGAGGAGGCGTTCAGGTATCGCATGGCCGGTTACGCCTCGATGCTCGGCCTCGCCATGGCCATCGTCGTGCTCGCGGTGCTCGGTCTCTACCTGTGGCGCCAGATGAGGGAGGCCAGGTGAAGCGCGTCTCACAGTACGTCGCCCTGCTCGCGTACGTCGTCTTCCTGGCGTTCCCGCTGCTGTGGCTGCTGTCCACGGCGCTGAAGACGCCGCAGGAGATGGCGCTGACCGAGCCGACATGGATCCCGCGCGAGCCGACGCTGACCAACTTCGGCGCCGCGTTCGGCGAGCAGGACCTGGTCGGCGCGTCGCTGCGCAGCCTGGTGGTGGCGTTGTTCGCCAGCGTGATCACGGTGCTGATCTCGCTGCCCGCCTCCTACGCGATGGCCCGCTACCGGGGCCTGGTCAACAAGATCGCGATCGGGTGGGTGCTGGTCAGCCAGGTGTTCCCGTTCATCCTGATCATCATCCCGCTCTTCATGATCCTGCGTGACCTGGAGCTGGTGAACACGCTGCCCGGTCTGGTGCTCGTGCACGTCACGTTCACGCTGCCGTTCGCGCTGTGGATGCTGCAGGGGTACGTGCGCGCGGTGCCGCCCGAGCTGGAGGAGGCCGCGGCGGTGGACGGCGCCTCGCGGCTGCGCTCGATCGCGTCCGTGGTGGCCCCGCTGCTCGCACCCGGCGTGGTGGCGACGCTGCTGTTCTCCTTCATCTCGTCCTGGAACGAGTTCATGTTCGCGCTCGTCATCCTCCAGGACCCCGACGTCATGACACTCCCGCTGACGCTGGTGCGCTTCACCGGCCCGGAGGGGGTGGCCAGGCTCGGCCCGCTGGCCGCGGCGTCGCTCATGGCGACGATCCCGAGTCTGATCTTCTTTTCGATCATCCAGCGGCGTTTGAAGTCCGGCCTGATGGCCGGCGCCGTCAAGGGCTAGGAGGCTCATATGCGTATCACGTCCGCTCTGGCGGTGGCGGCGGTCCTCACGCTGGCCGCCGCGTGCGGCGGGGGAGGCGGCGAGTCGCCGGCTCCCGGCGAGCCGGTCACGATCGACTTCCTCAGCCTGGCGTGGCAGAAGGAGTCGGTGGCCGCGAACAAGCAGCTCGTGGACGAGTGGAACAAGGCCAACCCGGACATCCAGGTGACCTACGTCCAGGGCAGCTGGGACAACGTCAACGACCAGCTCGTCACCCAGTTCTCCGGCGGCACGGCGCCCGACGTCATCCACAACGACTCGCCCGCGCTGTCCGGTTTCGCCTCCGACGGCTACCTGCTGGACCTGAAGGACAAGCTGCCCGCCGAGCTGAAGAGCGACATCCCGCAGCCGGCCTGGGACACCGTCACCTTCGACGACGGCCAGGGCGGCCAGGGCGTGTACGGCGTGCCGTTCCTGCAGGAGTCGCAGGTCATCATCGCCAACAAGAAGCTGCTCGACGCCGCCGACGTCCGCGTGCCCACCCCGGACAATCCGTGGACGTGGGACGAGTTCTCCGCGGCGGCCAGGAAGATGACCAAGGGCGGCACGTACGGCGTGGCCTGGCCGATGAAGTCGCCGGTCAACAAGACGCTCAACCTGGCGCTCAATTTCGGCGGCACGTTCTTCCAGACCACCGACGGCAAGACCACCGTCAAGGTCGGCGCCGAGGAGCGCGAGGTGCTCCAGCGCATCCACGACCAGCTCCACAAGGACAAGTCGGCCGACCCGGCCGCGCTCGGCCAGGGCACCGCCGACCCGCTGCCCGCCTTCTACCAGGGCAAGTTCGCGATGCTGCCGACCGGCGTCTACCTGCGCCAGCAGGTGGCCGAGCAGGCTCCCGATGACTTCGAGTGGGTCACGCTGCCCGCGCCCAAGGGCACCAGCGCCTCGCAGGGCGCGGTCTCGCAGACGCTGTCGATCGCGCAGGACAGCAAGCACCCGGACGAGGCGATGAAGTTCATCGCGTTCTTCCTGAACGGCGCCAACCAGGCCAAGCTCGCCAAGGGCGACTGGCTGCTGCCGACCTCGCAGCAGGCCGCCGCCGACCCCGCCATCACCACCAAGGAGAACGGCTGGGACGTGGCGACCGCCTCCGCCAAGGACCTGGTCGTCGCGCCGTTCCTGAAGGTGAACGGGTTCGACGAGTGGAAGACCAAGGTCGCCACGCCGGTGCTGCAGGAGTACTTCGCCAACAAGATCTCCCTCGACGACGCGGCCAAGCGGCTGGTCGAGGACGGTAACAAGGTGCTGGAGCGGTACTACCGGTGATCTCACCACGCGACAGGGCCCGGGGGTGCCTGCTCGGCCTGGCGGCCGGCGACGCCCTCGGCGCCCCTGCCGAGAACCTGACCCCGGAGGAGATCCGCCGCCGGTGGGGCCGGCTCACCGAGATCGAGGGCGGCGGCACCGACGACACCGAGTACGCCATCTTCGCCGCCTCCCTGCTGGTCCGCCACGGTCACGCGCTCACCGCGGCCGACGTGGCGGCGGCCTACCGGGCCGAGGTCATCCCCAGCGTGCGGGGGCCGATGCGCGGCGCCGGGTTCTCCGAGCTGGGGACCGTCGAAGCGCTTCGCCGCGGGCTCGAACCGCCGCTGACCGGGCTGGTGCACTCGCACGGCTGGTCCGACGGGCTGGCCATGCGGGCGGCGCCGTACGGGATCTTCTGCCCGGGTGACCCGGCGGAGGCGGCCCGGCTGGTGGAGCAGGACGGGCTGGTCAGCGGGTCGGGCGAGGGCATCATGGGCGGCCGGGCGGTCGCCGGCGGGGTGGCCGCCGCCATGGGCGGCGCCTCGCCCGACGAGGTCGTCGACGTGGCGCTGTCGGTCGTCCCGGCCGACTCGTGGACCGCGCGGAACGTCACACGAGCCAGGGACGCTCTCAGGACCGGCGATCCCGCCGCGCTGCACGAGGCCGTCGTGGTCAGGCACTACCCGTGGACCGACGTCGCGCCCGAGGCCGTGGCGCTGGCGATGGCCGCGTTCCTCGCCGGGAACGGCGAGGTCGAGGCGGCCGTGACGTACGGCGTGGGCCTCGGCAGGGACGCCGACACGATCGGCGCCATCGCCGGCGCGCTGGCCGGAGCCGCCCAGGGAGAGGGCGGCGTGCCGGCGCGCTGGGCCGCGCGGATCGGGCCCGTGACGGGCAAATGCCTGCCCGTCGTGGCGGGAAGACACGTGCTGGACGTCGCCGACGAGCTGGCGGAAGGACTGTAGATCACATGTCGGGGGACAGAATCAGGGGAGCCTTCGCCGGGCTCGCCGCCGGTGACGCCGCGGGCTGGCCCGCGACCCGGCACCGCTCGGCCCGGCACGCGCCCTGGAGCCGCCGCCTGCACCGCGAGCTCGACGCGTTCGCCGAGGAGCATCGGGTGACCACGCTGCCGGTGCCGTTCGCGCTGAACCAGCCGGTCGCGCCGCTGCGGCTGGGCCCGTCGGACGACGCCGAATGGCTCGCCTGGACGGCGCTCACCATCGGCAGGCCGCGCGCGGAGGCGTACGGGGAGCTGGTGTCCGTACGCCCGGGCACCGGGCCGGAGAGCATCAGGGCCCGCATCTCCGTCGCGACCGCGCTGGACAACCTGGCCAAGGGGGTCGCGCCGCCCGCGTCGGGCCACGACAACCCGCACCACTTCGACGACGCCGCCGCCGTCAGGGCGGTCGCGTACGGGGCCGCCGGCAGCGACCCGACCCCCGACGCGCAGGTGACGAACGCGGGCGACGGCGTGCTGGCCGCCCGCGCGATGGCCGCCGCCGTGACCGCGGCCGTCGCGTCCGGACGGGTGGGCGCGGCGGTCGAGGCGGCACTGGCCGAGCTGCCCGAGGACACCGCCATCGGGCACAACGCCCGGCTCGCGCTGGCCGTCGCGCGGAAGGCGGGCGACGCGTTCGCCGCCGTCCCCGCGCTGGACGCGGCCCTGGTCGACCACGTCTACAGCTACGGCGTCGGCGCCGCGCAGACCGTGCCGGCCGCGCTCGCGCTGGCCGAGGCGGCGGGCGGCGACCTCACCCGCGCCGTGCCGGCGGCGGCCTGCCTGGCCGCGCTGGCCGACTCGGCGCCCGCGCTCACCGGAGCGCTCACCGGAGCCTGCGGCGGGTACGAGGCGGTCCCGGAGGGGTGGACCGCCTCGTCCCGCACGCTCACCGGCTGCTGCCTGCCCGACCTGGCGGGCCGAGACTTGATCGAAATAGCGGACACACTTTCGGAGGGAATCGCATGACGCCGCTTGAGGACAGGGCGACTGGCTGCGTGGCGGGGGCGGCGGTCGGTGACGCGCTGGGCGGCGCCACCGAAGGCTGGACCGCCGAACAGATCGTGGAACGTTACGGGGGCCGTGTCGAGGGCATCGTGCCGCCGTACAACGCCGACTGGCGCAACGCCAGGCCCATCGCCCCCTACCACAAGGGCGACGGCCACATCACCGACGACACCCTGATGACGCACGCGCTGATCCGCGTCTACGAGAAGGCCGGACGCCACCTGGACGCGTACGCGGTGGCCGAGCACCTCGTGCCCGAGCTGATGGGCGAGAAGCGCTGGATCCCCGAGCTGGAGGCCGAGGCGCTGCCGCTGCAGCGCATCTTCCTGGCCGAGAAGTGGATCGTGGCCCGCCTGCACTACGGCCACGCCGACCCGCGCGAGGCCGGTGTCGGCAACATCGTCAACTGCGGCGCCGCCATGTACGTCGCCCCCGTCGGCATCGTCAACGCCGCCGACCCCGACGCCGCCTACGCCGAGGCGCTCGACCTGGCCGGCGCCCACCAGTCCAGCTACGGCCGCGAGGCCGCGGGCGTGATGGCCGCCGCCGTCGCCGAGGCCATGCGGCCGGGCGCCACCGCGGACTCCGTGGTCGGCGCCTGCCTGCGCCTGGCCAAGGACGGCACCAGGGCCGCCATCGAGGCCGTCTGCGAGACCGCTTCGGGGCTCGGCCACTGGGAGGGCTCGTTCGAGGCGCTGCGCGCGGCCGTCCGCCCGTACGACACGGTCGCCGACACCTACCGCGACCAGGGGCTGGGCGCGCGCAGGCCGAGTAGGGTGCACAGCATCGAGGAACTGCCGCTCGCCCTCGCCTTCCTGGTGATCGCCAAGGGCGACTACCGCGACACCGTGCTCGGCGGCGTCAACTACGGCCGCGACGCCGACTCGATCGCCTCCATGGGCGGCGCCATCGCGGGCGCGCTCGGCGGGCTGTCCAGTGTGCCGGCCGAGTGGGTCGAGCAGGTCGGCACGGCAAGCCGTACGGACCTGGTGGCCCCGGGGCGTGCCATCGCCGAGGTCGCGCGCCGCCTGCACACCGCCGACGTCACCCGCCGCCGCGCCCACGAGGCCGCGTTCGCCGAGCTCGACGCA
Source organism: Nonomuraea salmonea (assembly GCF_042428605.1). Classification (NCBI taxonomy): domain Bacteria; kingdom Bacillati; phylum Actinomycetota; class Actinomycetes; order Streptosporangiales; family Streptosporangiaceae; genus Nonomuraea; species Nonomuraea salmonea. The sequence continues at coordinate 126,341 of NZ_JBHMCF010000019.1, read as the reverse complement.
TGATCCGGCTCACCTGGGTCCAGCCCGAGGACCTGATCGGGCACGAGCTGCGCCAGGCCGCCGAGGACGGCCGCGACGCCCGCGAGATCGCCGCCCGCTGGCACGCCGCGGGCGGCCACGACGCGCCGCCGCGCGCCGGCGCCTCGGAGCCCGGGGCCGCCCGGCTGCGCGGCCTGGCCGAGGAATTGCTGGACGAGCTGGCCGCGCTCCCGGTGCCGCCCGGCGAGCCGTCCGACCTGGACGGCATCATCGCCGCCTGCCCCGACTGGCCCGCGCCCCGGCAGGGGAGCGCCGGCGTGGACCCCGGCCGGGTGCTGGGCGCCTGGCTCGGCCGGGCCGCCGGATGCGTGCTCGGCAAACCCGTCGAGAAGATCCCGCGCGAGGGCATCAGGGAGATCGCCGAGTCGACCGGCAACTGGCCGATCACCGGCTGGTTCACCGCCAAGGGCCTGCCGGACGACGTCGCCCGACGCTGGCCGTGGAACCGCCGCAGCGCCGTCAACTCCCTGGCCGAGAACATCGACGGCGTCCCCGAGGACGACGACCTCAACTACCCGCTGCTCGCCCTGTCCGTGCTGGAGCGCCACGGGCGCGGCTTCACCACCGACGACGTCGCCAAGCTCTGGCTGGACGAGCTGCCCGCAGGGCGCACGTTCACCGCCGAGCGGGTCGCGTACCGCAACCTCCTCGACGGCCTCGAACCGCCCGCCACCGCCACCCGCCGCAACCCGTTCAGGGAGTGGATCGGCGCGCTCATCAGGGCCGACGTGTACGGCTGGGTCAACCCGGGTGACCCGGCCACCGCCGCCGAGTACGCCTGGCGCGACGCCCGCCTCACCCACACCGCCAACGGCGTCTACGGGGCCATGTTCACGGCCGCGATGTGCGCCGCCTCGCTGGTCGCCACGTCGGCCGACGAAGTCGTGCGGGCCGGGCTGTCCGTGGTGCCCGCCGGGTCGCGGCTGCACGAGGCCGTCACCCTCGCCGTCGCCGACGCCCGGAGCGAGCCCGACTTCGAACGGGTCATCGACCGCCTGCACGAACGCCACGGGCACCTCCACTGGGTGCACACCGTCAACAACGCCGCCCTCGTCGCCGCCACCCTCGTGCACGGCCACGGCGACTTCACCGCCACCGTCGCGGGCGCGGTCGCCGGCGGCTGGGACACCGACTCCGCGGGAGCCACCGCCGGATCCGTGGCGGGCGCGCTGGGCGGCGGCGTGCCCGAGCGCTGGCGCATGCGCGACAGCCTGGCCAGCAGCCTGACCGGGTTCGACGGGGTGGGTCTTGCCGAGCTGGCCGCGCGTACACAGGAGATGATGGCGTCATGATCTCGGTTTTCGGCAGCGCCAACATGGACCTCGTCGCGTACGTCTCCCAGGCCCCCCGGCGTGGTGAGACCGTCACCGGCCACCGCTTCCGCACCGTGCCCGGCGGCAAGGGCGCCAACCAGGCGATCGCCGCGGCGCGGGCGGGCGGTGAGGTGGCGTTCCTGGGGGCCGTGGGCGACGACGGGTTCGGCGCCGAGATGCGGGTCACGCTCGCCGACGCCGGAGTCGACGTACGCGGGCTGCGCCAGGTGCCGGGGCCCAGCGGCATCGCGCACATCGTGGTGGACGACTCGGGCGGCAACTCGATCATCGTCGTCCCGGGCGCCAACGGCACGGTCACCGGGCCGTCCGGCTCCGACCTGGCCGCCATCGCGAGCTCCCAGGCGCTGCTGCTCCAGCTGGAGCTGCCCATGGAGGCCGTCGCCGGGGCCGCGCAGGCCGCCCGGGTGTCCGCCGTCCACGTCTACCTCACCCCGGCGCCCGCCCAGCCGCTGCCGGCCGAGCTGCTCGAGGCCGTCACCACGATCGTCCCGAACGAGCACGAGGCGGCCGCCATCACCGGCGTCTCCACTCCCGACGGGGCCCTCGACGCGCTGCTCGAACTCGTGCCAGAAGCGGTCATCACGCTCGGCTCGGAAGGCGCGCTCTACGGGGCGCGTTCGGGGGAGCGGCACCGGGTGCCCGCCGTCAAGGTGAACGCCGTGGACACGACCGCGGCCGGTGACACGTTCGTCGGCGCCCTCGCCGTCGCCCGGTCCGAGGGGATGGCGGTGCCGCGGGCGCTGGAGTTCGCCTCGGCGGCGGCGGCGCTGTCGGTGCAGCGGGAGGGCGCGAGCACCTCGATGCCCTCCCGCCGCGACATAGAAGACACCCTCACCTGAACATCCGCCGCATCTGCCGGTGCTTGCCCGCGCCGGCCCCCGTGCTTGCCCGCGCCGGACTTCAGGGTTTGCCCGCTCCGGCTCAGGGCCTCCCCGCCTGGGCTCGGCCGGCCGGCCGATTCGGGTGGCGACCGGCCGATCACCAGCCGAGCTTGACCGGCTCCGCCGGTCTGTCGCCGGCGAGCAGGGCCGGCAGGATGCCGGCCAGTCCGGGCGGGAAGACCGGCTCTTGGACGGCGGCCAGCTCGTCGGCACGCCACCACCGGTGCCCCCGCGCCAGCTCCTCCACCTCGTAGTCCTCCAGCGCGCCGGGCTCCAGCGTCGCCGCCGCCACCCGGGCGAAGAAGTAGGTGTGGACGCTGTAGAAGTGGCGTCCCAGGTTCGACCAGGGGCCCTCATTCGTGGCCACCGGCCCGACGAGAGCCTGCGGGTCCAGCACGTGGCCGGTCTCCTCCCACGCCTCCCGTACGGCCGCGTCGGCCGCGCTCTCACCCGGCTCGATGCCGCCGCCGGGCAGGTGCCAGGAGAGCACGCGCGGCCAGGGATCGGGCGGGAGCAACCGGAGCATCAGCACCTGGTCGCCGGGATCGGCCAGAATGACGCGGGCGGTGGGGCGCTGCGTGTATAAGGGCATGCCCGGAAGGTAGCAAACCGGGCATCGGGGCAGGTGGGAGGCATGAGGAAGACATCCGATGAGCTCCCCGAAGCGATCGGCGGCGTGGACGGCGAGAGCGACATCGTCGCGGAACGCTCCGGCTGCAGCACCCCGCGCACCCGCCGCCCGGTGTCCGCCGACCCACCCGACGAGCAGGACGAGCCGGAACCGGAAGAGCTGCTCGACGAGGAAGAGGACATCATCCGCCCCGACATCGGCCCCACCGGCTGACCGGCCCTTCACGAGGCCACCGTCTCCTCTGCCCAGCGGGCGGGTGGTCCTCCAGCCTCCTCTGCACAGATCGCCGCCGCCTCCACCGGCCAACGACCACGGGCGCTCTTGACACGGATGTCCTGCGCTTGAATCGGGCTCACGAGCTCAGTTCGCTACTCCAAGTAGCAAAAAACCGGGCTCCTACGTATGCCTATGCGTCACCAGAGTCAACCCAACGGGACAGGAGACGCCGGTGCCACCGATGTCGCAGTAGCCGTTGGGGGCTTGAGAAGACATTGGTGGTGGCTGCGGTCGGCGGACAAGTTCGCTGGTCGCCCTCCACCTCCTGAGGACGGCGGTGGTGACTGCGGTCAGCTGCGGGGTGCGGGGTGCGTGTGGAGGTGGGTCAGGGTTTGGTGCAGCTCGGTGTGCAGGGTCTCGGCGGCGGCGTCGGCGTCGCCGTTCCTGATCGCGGCCACCAGTGCCGCGTGCGTGTCGTGGCCGATGTTGGGGTCGTGTTCGCGTAGCGACAGCAGCTCCACCAGGGAGATCAGCCCCTCCCTGAGCACGGGTGCGAACTCCTCGAACAGGTCGGTGAGCACGGGGTTGCGGGCCGCTGCCACGACCGCCGCGTGCAGCGCGATGTCGGCGGCGACGAAGGCGGCGTCGTCGCCATCCGCCGCACGGGCGCGGGCGGCCAGAGCAGCCTCCAGGGCCGCCACGTCCTCCTCGGTACGCCGCTCCGCCGCCAGCCGCGCCGCCTGGGTCTCGACGATGACGCGGACCTCGTACACGTCGGTGATGGCGGCCCGCCGCAGCCGGGCGGGCCAGTCCTCGGCCGGCTCGGTGGCGATCACGTAGACACCGGACCCCTGCCGCGCCTGCACCAGCCCGGCGCCGGCGAGCGCCCGCAACGCCTCGCGCACGGTCGAGCGCCCCACCCCCAGCGTCTTGGCCAGCGTGTTCTCCCCGGGCAGCCGGGTGCCGACCGGCCACTCTCCCTGGGTGATCTGCTCGCGCAGATGCTCGGTGGCCTGCTCGACGAGCGGGCTGGGGCGAAGGGAGCCGAGCGGCATGGGCGTCAACCTCTCAGGTTGTCTGAGGACCTGTGATGTGGTTAGTCTAGCCCGCATGTCGTACGGTCTGCTGCTTCTCGGCCGCCGCGGCGGGGCCTGACCGGACCGGCACCCCGCCGCGGTGGTCAGGGTGCCCGCCGGTCCCCCGAAGAGCGACCGAAGGACAAAGAGAGATGTACGACTGGAACCGGCAGCGCCCGAGCGCGATGCCGTACCACCGCTACCGCCCCGCCCACGACCGCGTGGAGGTGCCGGCGGCGGACCGCGCCTGGCCCGCGCGGCGCATCACCGAGGCGCCCCTGTGGGTCCCGGTGGACCTGCGCGACGGCAACCAGGCGCTGGCCGAGCCGATGGACCCGGCACGCAAGCGCCGTATGTTCGAGCTGCTCACCACGATGGGCTACAAGGAGATCGAGGTCGGCTACCCCTCGGCCAGCCAGACCGACTTCGACTTCGTCCGCCACCTGGCCACCCCGGGCATGGTGCCGGACGACGTGAGCGTGGTGGTGTTCACGGCGGCGAGGCGCGACCTGATCGAGCGTACGTTCGCCGCCATCGAGGGCATGTCCCGCGTGGTCGTGCACCTCTACACGGCCACCGCCCCGACCTGGCGCGAGGTCGTGCTCGGCCACGACAGGGCCGAGCTGCACGCCCTGATCAGGGACGCCGCCGAGCACGTCGCCCGCCTGGCGGGCGACCGCGACATCCGCTTCCAGTTCTCGCCTGAGGTGTTCAACCTCACCGAGCCGGACTACGTCCTGGAGGTCTGCAACGGCCTGACGGCCCTGTGGGACGCCTCACCCGACCGCCCGGTGATCCACAACCTGCCGGCGACGGTCGAGGTGGCGACGCCCAACGTGTACGCCGACCAGATCGAGTACATGCACCGCCACCTCGACCGCAGGGACGCGGTGATCCTGTCGGTGCACCCGCACAACGACCGCGGCACCGGCGTGGCCTGCGCCGAGCTGGCCGTGCTGGCGGGGGCGCAGCGGGTGGAGGGCTGCCTGTTCGGCAACGGCGAGCGCACCGGCAACGTGGACCTGGTGACGCTGGCGCTCAACCTGCACTCCCAGGGCGTCGACCCGATGGTGGACTTGTCGGACATCGACGAGGTGCGCCGGGTGGTCGAGCACTGCAACAGGCTGCCGGTGCCCGACCGCCACCCCTACGCCGGCGACCTCGTCTACACCGCCTTCTCCGGCACCCACCAGGACGCCATCAACAAGGGCCTGGCCCACCACGCCAAGCGGGCCGCCGACCTGGGCGTGCCGCCCGAGCGGGCGCCGTGGGAGGTGCCGTACCTGCCGATCGACCCCGCCGACGTGGGCCGCGACTATCAGGCGGTCATCCGCGTCAACAGCCAGTCGGGCAAGGGCGGCATCGCGTACCTGCTGCACACCCGCTACGGCCTGGAGCTGCCGCGCCGCCTGCAGATCGACTTCTCATCGGTCGTGCAGCGGGCCACCGACGGCAGCGGCGAGGAGATCACCGCAGAGCAGCTGTGGGAGCTGTTCCACGCCACCTACGTCGCGCCGGGCGAGGGCGCCGCGCCGGTGGAGTGGAGGACGGTGGAGAAGGCTCCCGGGGTGCACGTGTTCGAGGGGACGCTGCCCGGCGGGCGCCGCGTGCACGGCACCGGCAACGGCCCGCTGGCCGCGCTCACGGCGGCGCTCGCCGCCGGCGGCACGGAGGCGGACATCCTGCACTACGCCGAGCACGCGCTCGACCCCGGCAGGGGCGGCAGGGCCATCGCGTACGTCGAGCTGCGCGCGGGCGGCGTCACCCGCTGGGGCGCGGCCCAGGACACCTCGGTGCTGACGGCGTCGGTGCACGCCGTCATGGCCGCCGTCGCGCGGGCCCGCGAGGGGACAGCCGTTCAGGTTTGAGCACCCACGGGAGAGCCGCCGTTCAGAACTGAACGGCCCCGAGGGAGCCGCCGGTCAAAGGTGAGCGGCGGTCTGAGGTGACAGGTGGGCGGCGCATTCGTCGCGGTAGCGCAGCACGCGGGCGCGCAGCCGCTGCGGGTCGGCGAGCACGGCACGGGAGACGGACGGCACGACGGCGTGGCGTACCGGCCCGAACAGCCGCGCCACGTCGGCCGGCGTCGCCCCCTGGACGCCCATCCCCGGCGCCAGGATGGGGCCGTTGAGGTCGTCGAGCGGCAGGTCGAGCCGCTGCAGCGTCGCCCCGATCACCAGGCCGACCGGCCCGAACGGCGAGTGTCCCGCGTTCGCGGCCACGGCGCCCGCCAGCACCTGCCCGGCCACCGGCTGCTGGAAGTCCGCCGACTCGGGGTTGGAGGTGCGTGTCACCACGAACACGGCCGCGTCGTTGGCCACCGCCGACGTGATCGCGCCCTCCAGTGACCCGAACCCCTGATACGGGCTGAGCGTCACCGCGTCGGCCGCGAGCGGGCTGCCCCGGTCGAGGTAGGCCTCCGCGTAGGCCGTCATGGTGCTGCCGACGTCGCCGCGCTTGGCGTCGAGCAGCACCAGCGTGCCCGCCTCGCGCAGGTCGGCGATGGTGCGCTCCAGCACGGCGATGCCGCGGCTGCCCCAGCGCTCGAAGAAGGCCGACTGCGGCTTGACGACGGCGGCGACGTCGGCGACGGACTCGACGACCGTGCGGCTGAACCGCTCGATCCCGGCCGGCGCGTCGTCGAGCTCCCAGGCGTGCAGCAGCGCGGGGCTGGGATCGATACCGACACAGAGCGGCCCGTACGCGTCGAGCCTGGCGCGAAGGCGGGTCCCGAACGACTCGTTCATCAGATACCTCCGTGGCAACCCCCGCCTTCAGGCGGGGGAGGAATCGGACCCCTGCGGAGCAGGACAGGGGCAGCCGGTTCGCCGTCAGGCGAACCGTATTCATCGAACACGCATGCGACCTGTTGTTGATCGGCGGTAGGTTGTGGGTTGTGGCGCAGATCGTGAAGCGGGCCTACAAGTACCGCTTCCACCCGACCCCCGAGCAAGCCTTGGAGCTTGCCCGGACGTTCGGTTGCGTCCGTCTCGTTTACAACAAGGCACTCGAGGAGCGCACCCGCGCCTACCGGCTGGAAGGCCGCCGTGTCTCCTATGTGGAGTCTTCTGCGCGGCTGACGGAGTGGAAGCGCAGCGGCGAGTGCGGCTTCCTGTCGGAGGTGTCGTCGGTTCCTCTTCAGCAGGCGTTGCGGCATCTTCAGGCGGCGTTCGCGAACTTCTTCGCCAAGCGCGTCAAGTACCCCACGTTCAAGTCCCGGAAGAGGTCCCGGGCGTCGGCGGAGTACACCCGCTCGGCGTTCCGCTGGCGTGACGGGGAGTTGACGCTGGCCAAGATGGACACGCCGCTGGCCATCGTGTGGTCGCGTCCGCTGCCGGAGGGTGCGCGGCCGTCCACGGTCACCGTCTCCCGCGACAGCGCGGGACGCTGGTTCGTGTCCCTCCTGGTCGAGGAGAAGATCAGCCCGCTCCCGCCTACCGGGCGCAGCGTCGGTGTAGACGCCGGCATCACCGCGCTGCTGACATTCTCGACCGGCGAGAAGATCGTCAACCCCAAGCATGAGCGCGCCGATCGGCGCAGGCTGGCCAAGGCTCAGCGGGCCCTGGCCCGAAAGGAGAAGGGGTCGAACAACCGGGCCAAGGCCAGAGTGACGGTCGCCAGGGTGTACGCCCGGATCGCCGACCGCAGAAGAGATCACCTGCACAAGGTCACGACACGGCTTGTTCGCGAGAACCAAGTGATCGCCGTGGAAGACCTGACCGTCCGCACCATGGTCAAGAACCGTAGTCTGGCTCGCGCCATCTGCGACGCCTCGTGGCGAGAGATGCGCGGCATGCTGGAGTACAAGGCCGCGTGGTACGGGCGGACTGTGGTGGCGGTTGACCGCTGGTTCCCGTCGTCGAAGCTGTGCTCGGCGTGCGGGGCCCTGCGGGAGAAGATGCAGCTGAACGTCCGGGAGTGGAGTTGTGCCTGTGGTGCGGTCCATGACCGGGATGTGAACGCGGCCAGGAACGTGCTCGCCGCCGGGCTGGCGGAGAGCTGAAACGCCTGTGGAGCGGGTGTAAGACCTCAACGAGAGTCCTCTCGGACGGGCGACCGGCTGTGAAGCAGGAACCCTCACGGGCGACCGTGGGACCTCCCTCGTTCACGAGGGGGAGGATGTCAAGGAGGCTTCCTCACGGCCGCGACGGCGGCGGCCCCTGGGCGGCGTGGCACGAATGGTTCTCCGGCGACGATAAGGCACGGGGCCCGGCGTTGCCTAACCGAGTCTTCCGGGTGCGGCCCTATGGGTAGATCAGCAGACATGTACGAGATCGCCCAACGGGTGCTGGCGTTGCGTACCGATCCGCCGCGTGAAGTGGTCGTCACCATCGGCCTGCCGTACGAGGAGCCCACCGGCGAGTGGTCGTGCCCGTACCGGATCGACGGGCTGGAGGGGTGGGAGCACGAGCGGAAGGTGACGGGGCTCGACTCGCTGGAGGCGGTCGAGCGGGCGATGGTCATGGTGCGGGCGGCGCTGGCGGGCTCGCACGAGGCCAAGGAGGGGCTGCTGTCCTGGGAGGGCGTACCGGGCGGTCAGCGGGCCCAGACGGTGTACGTCACCGTGGACGACGAACGGAACATCGCCTATATCGCGATGAAGAATGAAATAGTGCCAGGTGAGGTGGTTCGTCAGGTCGCTGCGGAAGGTGTGGTCCTCGACTACGGCGACTCCGGCCGCCTCCTCGGCCTGGAACTCCCCGACGCCGCCGGCCTCCTCCCGTCGGAGATGCGCATCTGATTCCGGCGACGGCGCGGGTCCGACCGCCCGGCGGCCGCGGGGCCTCGGTCAGCGGGGGTCAGCGGGGCCTGGATCCAGCGGGGCCTGGATCCAGCGGGGCCTGGATCCAGCGAGGGCTGGGTCAGTGGGGCCTGGGTGCGCGGGACAGCAGCCACCGCCAGCGCGGCAGCTCCAGCACCACCGTCACCACCGCCAGTACCGTGACCACCGCGGCCGCCACGGCGTGCCACACCGTCCACGCCGCCGCCACGGCCGCCACGACCTGCAGAAGGACCAGCCCGATCGTCACGAACCCCGGCACCGCCACGACCACGTGCCGCTTGTCGCCGGGGGTGGCGAAGAACGTCGGCAGCCCGATCAGCAGCACCGTGGAGAGCACGGCCAGCGGGATCGAATACCCGGCCAGCGCCCACGGGACGGCCACCCAGGCCACCAGCTCGACGGCGAACCGGAACACCGACGCCAGCCGATCGGCCGGCCGGTCCACCGCGAGCAGGGAGGGCCGGGGCGGCGGGGGAAATGCGGCCGCGTCCGCGAACGGCGTGTGCCCGGGCGGCGTGTCCGCATACGGTACGTTTCCGGGCGGCGTGTGCCTGGACGGCGTGTCCGCATACGGTACGTTTCCGGGCGGCGTGTGCCCGGTCGGCGCGTCCGCATACGGCACGTTTCCGGGCGGCGTGTGCCCGGTCGGCGCGTCCGCATACGGCACGTTCCTGGACCGCGTGTTCGAGGTCAGTGGATCTCCGGAGGGGTTCGCCCAGGGCGAGCCGTCGGGCGGGGGCGGGTTCGAAGGGGGCGTGTTCGAGGACACGTGCGTACCATAACAATGCCTAGCAGGTGATCTAGGGATTGAAGTCGGGATAATCACGTTCGTGACTCCCACACCGTTCCCGCGCATCGTGGCCACCGACCTCGACGGCACCCTCCTCACGTCAGACGGCACCGTCAGCCCGCGTACCAGGCAGGCGTTGCGCGCGGCCCGCGCCGCCGGCGCCGAGATCGTCTTCGTCACCGCGCGGGCCCCGCGCGGCGTCAGGGAGATCGCCGCGCGGACCGGCGTGGACGGCACCGCCATCTGCAGCAACGGCGCCATCGTGTACGACGTCGCCACCGACGAGATCACCCACAGCAGCCCGCTCACCCCGTCGGCCGCCCGCGAGGTCGCCGAGACCCTGGCCCAGGTGCTGCCCGGCGTCGGCCTGGCCGTCGAGACGGGCAGGAACGTGCTGGCCGAGTCCGCCTACACCCGGCGAATCGAGGCGGACATGGCCTTCTACCGGGAGGTCGCCTCGGTGTTCGACGCCGGCCAGCCCATCGTCAAACTGCTCGCCATGTCGGCCGCGCACACGGCGGACGACATGTACGCCGCCGTGGCCGACGCCATCGGTGACCTGGCGGAGGTCACGTACTCGGGAGTGGAGGGGCTGCTGGAGATCAGCGCGGCCGGGGTGACGAAGGCGGCCACGCTGGACCGGATCTGCCAGGAGCGGGGGATCGACGCCGGGGAGGTGGTGGCGTTCGGCGACATGCCCAACGACCTGGCCGTCCTCATGTACGCGGGCGCGGGCTACGCGATGGCCAACGCGCACCCGCTCGTGCTGGCGGCGGCCCGGCACCGCACGCTGTCGAACGACGAGGACGGCGTCGCCGCCGCCCTGGAGGCGCTCTTTCCCCTGAGCCTCGGTCGCGGGATCCCGCGACGCTGACGGGGCGAGGCGTGCCCGCCCGTGCGGGGGGCGGGCACGTACGTCCTCACGCGTCCCTCCTCAGGCGTCGTCGTCCGATACCCGCGAGGCGCCCGGGCAGGACCCGGGTGCCTTGCTGAGCAGCGGCACCAGCCCGCCACAGGTCGTCACGGGCAGCGACACCGGCTCGACGATCTCGTCATTGAAGATGATGACGTTGCCGATCAGGGACCCGCCGGTCTTGGGCGGAGCCTCGGCCGCCTCAGGGGGCTCCGCCGGTTCGGCGGCCTGCGCGGCCTCGGTCGGCTGTGCGGGCTCGGCGGGCTGTGCGGGCTCGGCGGGCTGCGGTTCTGCGGGTTGCGCGGGCCCGGCGGCGTTCGCGGCCGGCTGCGCCGGGGGCGGCTGCACCGCCTTGGCGGGGCCGCCGAGCAGCGCCATCGCCACGAGCGCGATCCCGGCCGCACCCCCCAGCCGAGCGACCCGCAGCCCACCCGGGGTGACCGCCGTCGCTCTTGCCGCCGTCGCCACTGCCGCCGTCGCCGTCGCCGCTGCCGCGTTCGCCGCTGCCGCGTTCGCCGGTGCGGCCGCGCCAGGGAGCCGTGCCCTGTCCGGCCGCTCTAGGCGGCCATCCGCTGCTGCGGCATCTGGCCGGTGTCCTCGCTGCTGCCGGTGCCGTGGCTGGGACGTCCGCCTGCCATGATGCGGTCGATCATGGCGAGCGCCAGGGCCGAGACCACGAAGGTCAGGTGGATCAGCGTCTTCCATATGAGCTCCCTGTCGGTGATTTCGGGACGTGCCGCGTTGATGAATATCTGGAGGAGGTGGATGGAGGAGATGCCGATGATCGCCATCGCCAGCTTGACCTTCAGCACGTTGGCGTTCACGTGCGAGAGCCATTGCGGCTGGTCGGGATGCCCCTCGATGCGCAATCGGGAGACGAACGTCTCGTAGCCGCCGATGATGACCATGATGAGCAGGTTCGAGATCATCACGACGTCCACGAGCCCGAGGACGATCAGCATCACGGTGGTCTCCGCCGGCGTGCCGCCGAAGCCCAGGTGGACCAGATGGACCAGCTCCGCCATGAAGCGCCACACGTAGACGACCTGGGCCACGATCAGCCCGAGGTAGAGCGGCACCTGGATCCATCGGCTGAGGAACATGACGTAACCGACACGCCGGAGCGGGGACACTGGCCCGGCCGGCGTGTCGGTCACGGGCACCTGCGCGAGACGCACTACGACGTCAGGATGTTGATGTGCTGGACGAAGGTGTGCATCTCAATGAGGGGCGGATCCAACGAGCCGAGAGTGTCGAGGACGATAGGGGGCGTGCCGAACGCCATCGCCAGGGCGGCGACGGCGAGCAGGACTCGTGCCTTCAACGGAACTCCTTGCTGCTGCGCTTCGATGGCTGGGACCGGACGGCATGGGGGCGCCGTCCGTACCGTGTCGAGGGGTGGTCCCTTACCTGTGTCGCGTCAGGGCGCGAGGCAGCCCGTCAGGGGCAGCTCGGCCGGCAGCCCGGGAGCGGCGGGGTCGATCAGCGTGGTGAGGTCGGTGGCGGTGGAGACGCAGCCGAGCACGAGGGCGGGATCGACGACGGCGTGCGACGCGGGTGCGGCCAGCAGCGTGAGACCACCGGCGACGACGGCGGCGACGGCTGCCCTGCGCAAAGCGACGTGCATGGAACCTCCTGGGAGTTGGTGAGGAACAACCTCCGACTAGTTACCCAGAGTAGTTATTCAGTAACACTGCGTCTAAGTGAACTCAGGGAGAACGGGTGCCGTCCAACCGATCCTGCGCCTCCAGCACCTCGTCGGCGTGGTCGAAGGCCCATTCGCCGAACGCCGCGATCGGGGGTAGCAGGGAGTGGCCGAGCGCGGTGAGCTCGTACTCGACCCTGGGCGGGGCCTCGGCGTACGCGTGACGGGTCACCAGGCCGTTGTACTCCAGGCGGCGCAGCGTCTCGGTCAGCACCTTGGTGCTGATGCCGCCGATCGTGTCGCGTAGCTCTCCCGGCCGGCGCGGGCCGTGCCGCAGCGCCCACAGCACGACCGCGTTCCACGTGTTGCCCAGCAGGTCGAAGGCCAGCCTGGCCTGGCAGTCGGCGAGGAACAACAGCGGCCTCCGTTAGGCACCGAATGGTGTGCGACGAGCTTTCTAGTGTCCTCCTATCACGGTAAAGCCCCACATCGGGGGCTTATGGATGGAAGGCGGGACATATGCGGATCGGGATCCTGGGCGCGGGCGGCATGGCGGACGCCCTGGGCACGCAGTGGGCACGTGCCGGACACGAGGTGATGGTCAGCGGCCGGAACGAGTCGAGCGGCGCCACACGCGCGAAGACCATGACCGCCGCCCTCGCCACCACGCCGGGCGAGGTGCGGCCCGGATCGCGCGGAGGGCCGGGAGAGGTGCGAAGTGGGTCGTTCGCGGAGGTGGCCGCGTTCGGTGAGGTCGTCGTGGTGGCGGTCAGGGAGGCGGGTCTGGCCGACACACTCAGAGCCACCGGTACGGCCCTGCGCGGCAAGCCGCTCATCGACGTCGTCAACACCGCCGACATCTTCGCCTACGACCCCACCCGCCCCATCGCGCGCCTGATCGCCGACGTCACCGGCGGCCACGTGGTGAAGGCGTTCAACCTGTGCAACGTGGACGTGTGGCGGATGACCCCGCCGGTGTTCGACGGCCGTCCGCTGGCGGTGCCCCTGTGCGGCGACGACCAGGAGGCGCTGGACGCCGCCCGTACGCTGGTCACCGCCCTCGGCTGCACCCCCGTGGACGGCGGCGGCCTCGACCGCGCGATGCTGCTGGAGGCGACGGCCGCGTTCGTGATCGGCCTGTGGTTCGGCGGCGCGGACGCCCAGGCGATCCTGCCGCCGCTGGCCTCGTCAGGTGAGCACCGCCGCACCTGATGCAGCACCTGATGCAGCACCTGATACATCAGCGGGCGTAGACAGGACCGCGACGTACGGCGGATGCCCGGCCCGATCTCCCGCCGACATGCTGAAGACCTTCGTCCACAGCGGTCAGAGGGAGAAGTCGAGTGGTCACCGAGGTCGCCGGCAAGACCGGATACGCCACCACGTTCAAGGTCGTCACCGTGCTCAACACGCTGGCCGTGCTGCTCCAGGCGGTGACGGCCGGGCAGCTCATGAGCGGGGGAGCGGCGGGCCTGCACGGCATGGGGGCGAGCGCGGTGCACCTGCTGGGGCTGGTGCAGCTCGTCGTCGCCGTGCTGCTGTGGCGGCCGGGGCGGGGCGCCGGGTGGCCGGCGGTGGTGAGCGCGGCGGTGCTGCTGCTCGGGTTCGTCCAGTCGATGCTGGGCGGGTCGGGGGCGGTGGCGGCGCACGTACCGCTCGGGATGGGCCTCTTCGGGCTCAGCGTCTGGCTGCTCGTCTGGGCCTGGCGCCGCTGACCCGCGGGCCGGGGGCTCGGCCGCCCGGCCCGCGCGGGGGCCGGGCCCGGCGACCGTCACGGGTGTCTGGCGAGGTGGTCGGCGTGGCGGATCGGCTCCGGCAGGCGGTAGCGGGCCGCCAGACGCAGAACCTGCTCGGTGGCGACGTCCAGTGCGATGCGGTGGCCCTGGGAGACGTACACCGGCTTGACGCCCCGCTGTGTGCGCAGGGCGCGGCCCACCGTCGCGCCCTCGTGGACGATGGGCGTCCAGGAGCCGCGCTCGTCTCCGGGCGGCTCGTGCGTGCCGACGAACGGCGTCTTGCCCACTCCGAGTGACGGCAGCCCGGTCAGCACGCCCAGGTGACACGCCAGGCCGAACCCGCGCGGGTGCGCGAGTCCGTACCCGTCGCAGACGAGCAGGTCGGGCGTGGTCTTGAGCCGTTCGAGCGCCGTCACGAGCGCGGGCAGCTCGCGGAAGGCGAACAGCCCCGGCACGTACGGGAACGCCGCCTCCCCCTGCGCCACGACCTGCTCCACCGGCTCCAGCGTGCCCGCGTCCAGCACGACCACGGCCGCCGTCAGCGCGTCATCGCCGCGATAGTGCACGTCGAGCCCCGCGATCAGCTCGAACGCGGACGGCCCGTCCAGCTCGACCCTGGACCTGAGCCGATCCTGAAGGGCCTCCGCCTCGGGAACGCTCGACGGCCAGGGATGAAGCTGCTCCACATGCACCCGCCCAAGCTATCCCGTTCTGTAAGGTCGGGGATCATGAGCGAGGTCCTGGTCGTGGTCGGTCACGGGGTGGTGGCGGACACCCGGCTGCTCAGGGAGATCGCCGACCGCGAGTTCGCGGCCCAGGGTGTGACGGGGGCCGTCGCGTTCGCCGAAGACCCCACCCACCTGCAGGTCCTGCTCGGGACGTGCGAGGCCGCCGTGGTCGTCGATCGACCCACCGGCCCGGTGACGGCCCCACCGGTGACCGTCTGGGTGGACCTCGAACGCACGGACTCCGGGGAGGGCGTGCGGCGTATCCAAGGGCGCGGCCTCCAGGGGCTGACGTGGGGCATCCGACACGCCGTGCACCGCATGCGCTACCCCGGCATCAGGTGCGTCACCTACGGAACCGAGCCCGACCAGTGGGCCGACCTGTACGTGCCGGAAACGCGCCGCCATGCGGACGGACGTGACGGGGCACAGGAGCCGTGGACCACCACCGGGACCGGCCTCCCGGTGGTGGCGCTGATCCACGGCGGCTACTGGCGCTCGATCTGGGCCGCCGACCTGATGGAGCCCCTCTGCGCCGACCTCCTCGGACGCGGCTTCGCCGTGTGGAACATCGAGTACCGCCGCCCCGACCTGCACGGCTGGAATGCCACGACCGCCGACATCGCCACCGCCCTGTCCACCCTCCACGACCCGGGCGCCACCGGCGGGATGGGGCTGGACCTGAGCAGGGTGGCCGTCGTCGGCCATTCGGCAGGAGGGCAACTCGCCTTGCGGGCAGCGGCGGACGGGGCCCTCGTGTCGCTGGCCGTGTCGCTGGCGGGCGTACTCGACCTCGAAGCAGGCGACCGCCGCTGGCTCAGCGCCGGCGCAGTCGCCGCCGCACTGGGCCACCCGTCGCTCGGCCGGCCGCCGGGGCCTGCGCGGGCCGACCGGTACGCGGAGTCGTCGCCTCTCCGGCGCGTGCCGCTGGGCGTGCCGCAGCTCATCGTCCAGGGGGCCGAGGACGATCTGGACCTGGTCGACTTCTCCCGTCGTTACGCCGTGGCGGCCAGGGCGGCGGGGGACGACGTGACGTACCTGGAGCTGCCCGGCGGGCACTTCGACGTCATCGCTCCCACGGCCCCGATCTGGCAGGCCGCCGTGAGCGCCATCACGGACGCGCTCCGCTGACCGAGCGGCGCCGCTCGCCCGGCCCGGGTGCGGTGGCCAGGGCGGCGAAACGCCCGGCCACCTGCCGCCAGACCGGCGTGGACACCGGCTCGTCGGCCACGGCCTGCGCATAGACCTCGTCGGGGTCGAACCCGTCGACCTCCCACTGACGTATGCGCGCCGGCACCACCTCCGGATGGAACTGCACCCCCCACGCCCGCTCACCCACCCGGAACGCCTGGTACGGGCAGCGCTCGGTCTCGGCGAGGTGGACGGCGCCGCCGGGGAGCCGGGTGACGGCGTCCTTGTGGTGCTCGATGGCGGGCACGACGGGCGGCAGGCCGTGGAACAGCGGGTCGGCGGCGGCCTCGGCCCTGATCGTGACGGGGAGGCTGCCGTTCTCGGGCAGGCCGGTGTCGCCGGTCACCTCGCCGCCCGCCACCTCGGCCAGCATCTGCCCGCCCAGGCAGATGCCGAACACCGGCACCTCATCGGCCAGCGCCTGCCCCATGAGCCGGCGGGCGTCCCGCAACCAGGGCGCACGGTGGTCCTCACTCGGGAGATAACCGCCGCCGAGCATGATCAGGGCATCATGCCGCAACCGCTCGGGCAACGCGGCCCCCTCGTGGGCGAGGACGACGTCAGGCCGCAACCCGGACTCGGCCAGCCAGTCGCCCAGACGGCCGGGACCGCCGCTCCTGCTGTTCTGAATGATGAGCACGTCAGGCAACGCCGGCCTCCACGAGATGGGAAAGATGAACGATCAAGGCTGGTGGACGATCTGCGCAAGGGAGCAGCTCAACAGAGGGCCCGCACCACACCACCGGGGCACCGGCCGCCGCGGACCTGCGCCACATGACCGGTGCGCTGTGGTTCGGGGGAGGTCACGGGAGGTTGGCGGCCCTGGCGGTGTGGCGGAGGAGGAGGGCGGTGGTGACCGGGCCGACGCCGCCGGGGACCGGGGTGAGGGCGGCGGCCACGTCCGCGACGGCGGTGGCGTCGACGTCGCCCGTGAGGCCGCCGTCGTCGGTGGGGTTGGTGCCGACGTCGATGACCACGGCGCCGGGGGCCACGTGGTCGCGGCCGATCAGGCCGGCGCGTCCGGCGGCGGCGACCAGCACCTCGGCCCGCGCGGTGACCGAGGCGAGGTCGCGGGTGCGCGAGTGGGCGACGGTGACCGTGGCGTGCCGGTCGAGCAGCAGGTGGGCGAGCGGCTTGCCGACCACGGTCGAGCGGCCGACCACCACGGCCCGCCGCCCCTCCAGCGGCACCTCGTAGTGGTCGAGCAGCGCCATCACGGCGGCCGCCGTGGCGGGCGGGAACGCGGGCAGCCCGGCGGCCAGCCGGCCGAGCGAGAGCGGGTTGGCGCCGTCGACGTCTTTACGCGGGTCGATGGCGGCGGCCAGCTGCTGCGCCGACGCGCCCGGGGGCAGCGGGGTCTGGAGCATGACGCCGTGGACGTCGGGCGCGGCGGAGAGCCTGGCCAGCGTCTCGGCGATCTGGTCGGGGGCGGCATCGGGACCGAGGTCGACGACGTCACAGGCGATGCCGAGGCCGGCCGCCGCCTTGGCGATCGAGCGGACGTACCACAGGCTCGCCTCGTCGGCGGTGGCCACCACCACGGCCAGTCGCGGCTGCACCCCCGCTGCGGCCTCCGCCTGCGTCTGCGCCCTGATCGCGGCCGCCAGGTCCTTGCCGGTCAGTGTCTTCAACGGTCGTCCTGCCCCCTGCTGTCGGACGGATGCCCCCACAGGACCCGCCACCTGTCCTCACGCGCCGCCGCGGCCACCGCTCGGCTCGCTCCCTGCTCCCAGGCCGACGCCGCCATCCGATCTCACGGCTTGATCTGTTCGCGTACTTCGGCGGTCACCCAGTCTGCCCTGGCGACGGCGGCGTCGACACCGGACATGCGGATGTTCAGCTCCTCGCGTACCCGCTCGTCCTTGATGCCGCCGAGGTTGATCTCGACGTTGACGCGGCCCGTGCTGAGGGCGGCGCGGGCCGCGTCCGCCGCGGCGGCCACGTCGCTGAGGACGTTGCGGTTGCAGATCGGCAGCAGCAGCTCGCACAGCTCGACCACGCGCGCGGCGGCCTCGATGACGCGGGCGGGCGGCTCGGCCGCCCCGGCCAGGGCCCTGGCGATGGTGGCGGTGCGCTCCTCGCCCTTGGGCAGCCGGTACGCGTCGGTGACGGCGGTGAAGGCGGCCGCGTCCTCCTCGGCCAGCCGCAGCGCCCGCGCCCGCAACGTGTCGGTCTCGGCGATCACGGCGTCGACGGTCTCGGCGTGGGCGGCGTACTTCTCGCCCGTGGTGTAGCGGGCCACCATGCCGAGCAGCGCGGCTCCCTGCGCCGCGTGCAGGGCCGCCGTGGCGCCGCCGCCGGGCGCGGGCACCCGGTCGGCCAGCCGGCTCAGGAAGTCGTCGATCGTCGTGTCGCGCATGGCGGCATTCTGTCAGGCCCGGGCAGGCTCATTCGCGGTACATCGGGCGCGTGGCGTCCTCGGGTCGCCCGGTGGGCGGCGGCAGGTAGGGGGAGGGCCCCGGCTGCCACTGCCCCTCGTACGGGTCCACCGCCTGCTCCCGCCCCCGCCACCGCGACGGGAACGCCGACACGACCAGCAGCGCCACGCCGAGCAGGAACTGCAGCCCCGAGTACGTCAAGGTCATGAACCCGCTCTGCAGGGAGGACGGCAGCAACGCGTCGGGCAGCAGCCGCGTCCCCGTGCTGATCTCGGCGAACGGCAGCACGCCCAGCCCCGTGTACGCCAGCCCGCCGAGCAGCGAGGCGACGGGCGACAGCCGCGAGCCGGCCAGGAAGGCGAGGAGGATCCCCGAGACGGCCAGCACCCCGAGGGCGACCCAGGAGACGCGCAGCTCCCGCTGGGCGGTGACGGACAGCTCGCCCACGCCGTACCAGAGGCCGGCGGCGAGCAGGGCGGGCAGGAGCAGCCCGGCGAGCACTCCCAGAGCGTGACGGGCACTATTTGTCATGATCTACCCCGTTTGCTTGGCTCTGTCCCAACCTACTCGCTGGGCCCGCCCGCCGCAGGACCCACGAAGCAGCACCTATGGGGCGGACAATCTGAGAAGTATCTGAGAAGCCGCGAACGGGTCTTTGCCGCAGAAGATCCCGCGGGCATCGTGGGCGCATGAGATCCGCGATCCAGAAGACCGCACTCAGCGCACTCGCCGCGGTCCTGCTCGGCGCCACGCTCCACGGCCCCGCGCAGGCGGCGACGAGAACCGACACGTTCCCCCTGCCCAACGGCTTCCAGCCGGAGGGCATCGCGATCGCCGGCGGCCACGCCTACTTCGGCTCGCGCGCCACCGGCGACATCTACCGCGCCGACCTGCGTACCGGCAGGGGGAGGGTGATCAGCAAGGGCCCCGGCACGCCGTCGCTCGGCCTGGAGACCGACGGCCGCGGGCGGCTGTTCGTGGCGGGCGGCAACGCGGGCGACGCCCGGGTGATCGACCTGCGCACCGGAAAGGTGCTCAAGTCGTACCGGCTCGCCACCGGCACGTCGTTCGTCAACGACGTGATCATCGTCGGCCGGGCCGCCTACTTCACCGACTCCAGCAACCCCGTCCTGTACAAGCTGGACCTCGGCCGCCGCGGCAGGCTGCCCGCCAAGGCCGTCAAGATCCGGCTCAGAGGAGCCATCAAGTACGGCGAGGGCATCAACGCCAACGGCATCGTCGCGAGCCCCGACGGCCGCTCGCTGCTCGTCGTCCAGTCGAACACCGGCAAGCTCTTCGAGGTCAACCCGCGGTCCGGGTTCACCGAGGAGGTCAGGCTCCGGGGCACGAACCTGACCAACGGCGACGGCCTGCTGCTGGAGGGCCGCACCCTGTACGCCGTCCAGAACAGGGACAACCGGATCGCGGTGATCAGGCTGTCCCGTGACGGCGAATCGGGCAGGCTCGTCAAGCGCATCACCCACCGCGAGTTCGACGTGCCCACGACGGTCGCCGCCCGCGGCCACCGCCTCTACCTCCCCAACGCCCGCTTCAGCACGACCCCGGCCCCCGACACGAAGTACGACGTCGTCTCGGTCAAGCGCTGATCACCCGCCCCGGGGCACCGCCCCGGGGCGTTCACCCGCTAGTCGGGCTCGCCCGGGCGCAGTGCCGCGAGCTGCTGCTCGAACGGCACGACCGCCTCCGGCTCGGCCCGGCGGGGCACGCGGTGCAGCAGCAGCGCGGCCAGCTCCTCGGCGGCGCGCTCGATGCGCTCGCCCAGCCCGTCGGTGAAGGCGTCCCTGCCGCCGCCCCAGTCCTCCGAGGCCGCGTACACGGCGGTCGGCACGACCACGGCCCGCAGGTACGCGAACAGCGGCCGCAGCGCGTGCTCCAGCGCCAGCGAGTGCCGCGCGGTGCCGCCGGTGGCCGCGATGAGCACCGGCTTGCCGGTCAGCGCGGTGTTGTCGATCACGTCGAAGAACGACTTGAACAGCCCGCTGTAGGACCCGCTGAAGATCGGCGTGACCGCGATGAGCGCGTCCGCCGCGGTCACGGTCTCGATGGCCGCGCGCAGCCGGCCGTTGGGGAAGCCGGTGACGAAGGCGTTGGCGATGTCCACGGCGAGGTCGCGCAGCTCCACGGTCTCGACCTCGGCGGCTTCCGCCCGCCCCGTGACCGCCTGGGTGACCGCCTGGGCGACCGCCTCGCCCAGGCGGTCGCCGAGCAGGCGGGTGGAGGAGGGCTGGGTCAGTCCCGCCGTGACGACGACGAGCTTCATGAGGGGAGGTCTCCTTTCGCAGCGAAGGAAGGCAGGTCAGGCGCCGACGGGAGCGGTCGCGTCCCGCGCCGCCAGCAGCGACGCGTGCGTGGGCGCGCCGGGCACCTCGGCGGGGCGGTCCTTGGCGAACTCCTTGCGCAGCACCGGCACGACCTCCTCGCCGAGGATGTCGAGCTGCTCCAGCACGGTCTTCAGCGGCAGGCCCGCGTGGTCCATGAGGAAGAGCTGGCGCTGGTAGTCGCCGAAGAGCTCCCTGAACTCGAGCGTCCTGTCGATGACCTGCTGCGGGCTGCCCACGGTGAGCGGCGTCTCGGCCGTGAACTCCTCCAGCGAGGGGCCGTGGCCGTAGACGGGGGCGTTGTCGAAGTAGGGGCGGAACTCGCGTACCGCGTCCTGGGAGTTCTTGCGCATGAACACCTGCCCGCCGAGCCCCACGACGGCCTGCTCGGGCGTGCCGTGGCCGTAGTGGGCGTAGCGCTGCCGGTAGAGGTTGATCAGGCGCATGAAGTGCTCCTTCGGCCAGAAGATGTTGTTGGCGAAGAAGCCGTCGCCGTAGTAGGCGGCCTGCTCGGCGATCTCGGGGCTGCGGATCGAGCCGTGCCACACGAACGGCGGCACGCCGTCGAGCGGGCGCGGGGTGCTGGTGAAGCCCTGCAGCGGCGTACGGAAGCGGCCCTCCCAGTCGACGACGTCCTCGCGCCACAGCCGGTGCAGCAGCGCGTAGTTCTCGATGGCCAGCGGGATGCCCTGCCTGATGTCCTGCCCGAACCACGGGTAGACGGGCCCCGTGTTGCCGCGCCCCAGCATGAGGTCCACCCGGCCGTCGGCGATGTGCTGCAGCATGGCGAAGTCTTCGGCGATCTTCACGGGGTCGTTGGTCGTGATCAGCGTCGTGGCCGTGGACAGCTGCAGGCGCTCGGTCCTGGCCGCGATGTAGCCCAGCATGGTGGTGGGCGAGGACGGCACGAAGGGCGGGTTGTGGTGCTCGCCGGTCGCGAAGACGTCGAGACCCACCTCCTCCGCCTTGAGCGCGATCGCCACCATCGCCTTGATCCGCTCGTGCTCCGACGGGGTTCTGCCGGTGGTGGGGTCGGTGGTGACGTCACCCACGCTGAAGATGCCGAACTGCACTTTAGTCACCATCCATGACTGTTGAACATTTGACGGCTACGGTAGCGCCAGAGCCCGCCGGGTTATTCCATCATCAGTTCAGAGGGCGTTGATGTCAGCGGGCCCGAGTATCCGCTTCGGCGCCCCGCGCTCGGCCACCGCGATCATCGCCTGCCCGATCCGCTCCGTCGTGGTCACCTGCGCGGCGAACAGCCGCCGCAGGATCGGGTAGAGCGGCCTGGTCGCCATGTACGCCAACCGGTAGAGCGCCGTGCGCGAGGTCACCCCGTGCACCGGCTGGATGTAGCCCGGCCGGAACATGTACGCCTCCAGCGGCAGCGCCAGCAGCGCGTTCTCGGTCTCGCCCTTCACCCGGGCCCACATGGCCCGCCCGCCGGCGTCGGTGCCCATGCCCGACACGTACACGAAGGTCGATCCCGGGCTGAGCCTGGCCAGCGTCCGGCCGGCCGCCAGCGCGAAGTCGTAGGTGACCCGGCGGTAACCGGGCTCCCGCATGCCCGCCGACGACACCCCGAGGCAGAAGAAGCAGGCGTCGTGGCCGCGCAGCTCGTCCTCAACCGGGCTCAGGTCGTCGAGCGCGGCATGCCTCACCTCGCGCAGCTTCGGGTGCGTGACCCCGGTGGGGGCGCGGCCGACCGCCAGCACGGCCGCCACCCGCTCGTCGGCCAGGCACTCCCTGAGCACGCCGCGCCCGATCATGCCGGTCGCCCCGAACAGGATCACCTTCATGCCGTTCCTCTCACTTCAGGTCGCCGACGGCCTCCTCAAGGCGGGCGCGGGCGCGGGCGGGGATGGTCAGGCCATGGGCGGAGATGCCGATGGCCCACGACGTGCCGGGCACCACCGCGCCCGCGCAGGCCACCTCGTCCCTGAACTGCCCGTGCTCCTCCACCACCTGCCCCGGGGATAAGCGCGCCAGCTCCTCCTCGACGTCCTCCACGCTGGCGGGGGTGGAGGAGGTGAAGCGGCGCAGGCCGTACTCGGTCAATATGTCACGCCGCGTCCGCTGCGGGAGCGAGAGCAGCAGCGCCTTGCCGAGCGCGGTGGCGTGCGGCGCGGTGTCCAGGCCCGCCTGCAGGTCCTCGAGCCAGGGGGAGCGCGGCCCCTCGGCGACGTCCAGCACGATCAGCCGGCCGCCGAGCAGCTGCGCGAGGTACGCGGTGTGCCCCGTCACCGCCGACAGGTGGCGCAGCACGACCGAGGCGCGGGGCGGGCGGTCGAAGGCGTCGATCATCTCGTGGAAGCGCTCGGCGACCTGGGTGCCCGGAAGGTAGTCGCCGTCCGGGCAGCGGTACAGGTAGCCCTCGTAGCACAGGGTGCGGACGAGGTGGTAGGAGGTCGACAGGTTCAGCCCGCACCGCCGTGCGATGACCTTGACCGACAGCGGCCGGTCGGCGCGCGAGACCTCCTCCAGGACGCGAAGGGCACGGGAGACGCTGCGTATCAGATCGCTCGGTTCTTCGGTCATCCCTCAAGCATGTGCGCTATCTGAAAATCGGACGCCTACCCCAGGCGGCACACCCGTCCGACGATGAGGCCATGCCGGAGATACCGCAGTGGGCCAGTGAGGCGCTGTCGGGGGTCTACGACCCGTGCTGCCGGGAGAAGGGCATCTCCGTCGTGGAGATGGGCCTCGTCAGGTCCGTCGAGGTGCGCGACGGGCGGGCCAGGGTGGAGCTGCTGCTGACGTCGGGCTGGTGCCCGTTCGCCGCCCGCGTGCTGTCGGAGGTGCGCGAGCGCATCGAGGAGCAGCCGGACGTCCGCGAGGCCGAGGTCGAGATCGTCTGGGACGAGGTGTGGACGACGGAGCGGCTCTCCCCGAGGGCGGACCGGCTGCTGCGCTTCCTGCCCGACCCCGCGCAGGTGCCCGACAAAGCCGCCTACATCGCGAGAAGGGAACGACGGTGATCGACGACTTCTTCGTGTTCGACAGCGTGGCGCACGTCTTCAACTTCGAGCCCAAGAACGCCTTCGGCGACCCGGGCCGGATGTTCTCCAATCACCTGTACGCCTTCCACACCACCCTCACCCCGGAGGGCGAGCCCAAGCTGCCGCCCGAGGAGTTCCTGCGGCAGTGGACGATCGACGACATCCACCGCATGGTCTTCGACGAGTCCGACACCGACATGCTCGTCGCCATGCCGCTGCCGCTCACCGACCTCTACCACGACGGCCTGTCGCCCTGGCAGGAGTGCGCCGAGCTGGCCGCCCGCGACCCCGAGCGGGTCGTCTTCTGGGGCTCGGTCAACCCGCTGGAGGGCCGCAAGGCGCTGGACCTGATGGAACGCCAGGTGGGGGAGTACAACGCGCGCGCGTTCAAGCTCTACAACGTCCGCTACGACTACGGCTCGCCGTACCCGTGGCGGATGGACGACCCCCGGGTGGCCTTCCCCATCTTCGAGAAGGCCCGCGACCTCGGCGTCAACCTGATCGGCGTGCACAAGGGCGTCCCGCTGGGGCCGCAGCCGATCGAGCACACCCAGACGTGGGACATGGACGGCGCCGCCGCCAACTTCCCCGACATCAACTTCGTCATCTTCCACGTCGGCCTGCCGTTCCTGGACGAGACCTGCTGGCAGCTCATCCGCTACCCCAACCTGTACGCCGACCTCGCGGCCACGATCAACTTCATCGTGCGGGCGCCCAGGATGTTCGCCGAGATCCTCGGCAAGCTGCTCTTCTGGTGCGGCGAGGACAAGATCATCTACGGCTCGGAGGCGCCGATCTTCCACCCGCAGTGGGCGCTGCGCGCGTTCAGGGACTTCCGGATCCCGCAGGACCTGTGCGAGGGGTACGGCTACCCGCAGCTCACCGACCAGGCCAAGCGCAAGATCCTGGGCGAGAACCTGCTACGCCTGCACGGCCTTGCTCCGGTGCACGGCCTGTAGCAGCCCGACGGCCACCAGACCGGCCACCGTGGCGGAGCCGCCGTACGAGACGAACGGCAGCGGCACCCCCACGATCGGCGTCAGCCCCAGCGTCATGCCCACGTTCAGGAACGTCTGGAACCCCAGCCACGACACCAGCCCGCCCGCCAGCACCGTCCCGTACGGCGAGGCGGCGTGCCGGGCGATCGACAGTCCCCGCCACAGCAGCGCGGCCAGGGCCGGCACGATGAGCGCCGCTCCCGCGAAGCCCAGCTCCTCGCCCGCGACGGTGAAGATGAAGTCGGTGTGCTGCTCGGGCACGAAGTGACCGGCGGTCTGCTCGCCGTGGAACAGGCCCTTGCCGAGGAGCCCGCCCGAGCCGATCGCGATGCGCGCCTGGGCGGCGTTGTAGCCGGCGCCGCCCGGGTCGGCCGCGGGATTCGCGAGCACGAGCAGCCGTTGGAGGTGGTACGGCCGTACGAGCCCCCAATGCCAGGCCGCCGCGCCCGCCCCCGCCGCGCCCGCGGCCGGCACCAGCAGCCACCGCCTGGCCGCCCCCGACACCAGCAGCGCCCCCGTCACCATGGCCGAGAACACCAGCATCGTGCCCAGGTCGGGCTGCAGCGCGATCAGCCCGATGGGCGCCGCGGCCAGCGCCAGTGCCAGCAGCACCGCGCCGAACCCGGGCCGCCGCCGCCCGTCGCGCAGCTCCCCGAGCGGCACCGCGAACGCCGGCGCCAGCGCCACCTTCGCGAACCACGTACGGCCGCCCGCCCGCCGACCCCAGCGTCACCACCTGATCGCCAACGGCGAGCGGCGCGCCAGGGTCGAACAGGCGGAGCAGCAGCCGCCCCTCGCCCGGCACCCCGGTCACCACGCCCAGCTCGCCCGATCCGGCCATCCGCGCCCCCACCGTCGAGCCCGCGTCGGTGATCAGCGACACCGACGCCGTCCCAGGTCCCGCCCAGGTGACCCGGCCGACGAGCCCGTCGGCGTTCAGCACGGTCACGTCACGCGGCACGCCCGCCGCCGCCCCGGCGTCGATCGTCACCTTCCCCAGGGCTCAGGTGGCGGTGCGCCAGGACTGTTCCTCGACCAGCTCCACGCTGCGCCAGCCGCCGGGGGTGCGGCGGAGACGGTGGTGGTACCAGCCGCCGCCGTGCAGGAACCCCTTGGTCCGCGCGCCCGTCATCTCCCGCGTGGGGGCCAGCGTGTCGAGGAACGGCGCGCTCACCCGCGCCTCACCGTCGCAGAACGCGAACGTGGCCGCGCCCACCAGATGTGACCGGCCGGGCCAGTGCGAGAGCACCTCGGCCAGCCACGCCTTGACCTCGTCGCGGGTGCCGCTGATGCCTCCGGACGAGCGGTAGTCGATGCTCGCGTCCGGGGTGAACACCTCGTCCAGCAGGTCCCAGTGTCCCGAGTCGACGGCCCTGGTGTAGCGGGCCAGCAGCTCCGTGATCTCTGATCGGTCGGCGATCTCCTGCGCGTCCATGGAGTGATCGTCGCGCTAGGCGAGGCTCATGGCCAGCAGCCCTTGGAGGCGATGCGCGGGCACCCGTACGGAGAAGGACGCACAGGGCACGCAGAAGTAGTCCCGGCCGAACGTGAACTCCACGCCACCGGGTGCGAGGTTCGGGCCCGCCCACGGCCCGCACCCCGTACGCCGGCCCCCACACCCACAGCGCCGCCACCCCGGCCACGCCACCCACGAGCCCCAGCACACCAGCAGCCCGGCCCCCGACCCCCGAACCACCGACGCACGAGCTGCCCACCGCAGACCACCACCAAGGAGAACGCGGCCACAGCCACCCCGACCGCGACACCGTCCGACAGCCCATGTGGCGCGCCGATGCCCGTCCCAAGCCCGGGAAACACCAGCACCCCGACGACCGGCCGCCTCTCCCAGCGTGACCCGGAACTGGTCCCCAGGTGACCACCCAACCGAAAACACAGCCTGTAGAGAGCGTCCCGGTCCGGGGCAACCGGAGACCTACGAAGCCCCAGCCGGTCGCCTCTCTGCTCGTAGGGAGCGTCGTGGTCCGAGGCGGGTCTAGGAAACACGAAGCCCCAGCCGGTGAGGGCTGGGGCTTGGAAAGGGGTGGACGATACTGGGATTGAACCAGTGACCTCTTCCGTGTCAGGGAAGCGCTCTCCCGCTGAGCTAATCGTCCTTGGTGTGAGGTGGCGACGGGATTTGAACCCGTGTGGACGGCTTTGCAGGCCGCTGCCTCGCCTCTCGGCCACGCCACCGAGCCGGAAGCTCCGAGCGGAAGACGGGATTCGAACCCGCGACCCTCACCTTGGCAAGGTGATGCTCTACCACTGAGCCACTTCCGCGTGTCGCCCCAGCCGCTGCCGGGTGACGTAGAGAACTCTAGCGAATCTCGGCCCACTCCCCAAACTGGAATCCGAACACCTACGGCGTGAGCCGCACGCCCACCGGATGCGGCCCCTCCGTCTCCAGCCGGTACTCCCGCCCGTTGATCGCCCGGTTGTGCTCGATGACCCGCTCCGACGGCGGCTGCTCCCCGCCCATGATCGCCTCCTGCATGCGGGTGAACCGCTCGTGGGCCTCGCGTACGTAGCCGGTGCCCAGGGTGGTGACGTCCACCTGCGTGGTGAGCAGGTCGCGCAGGTAGCCCTTGTTCGGCTCGAACGTCACGGGCGGCGGCAGCGCGGGCGCCAGCACCTGGTCGGGGTCGCGCCCGTCGAACCGCTTGAACAGCTCGGCGGCCAGCCGCAGATGTTCGAGCTCCATCATGAGGTGCAGCTCCCAGATCGCGCGCACCTTGGGCTCGGACTCGGTCTCCATGAAGGAGTGGTAGAGGTAGCACTCGTTGTACTCGTGGTTGAGCAGCATCTCCCACCAGCTCTCGCCGGGATCGACGAGCGACTCGTAGTGGGTGACGTGCTCCTCCTCGATGAGCCCGATCTCCTGGTAGAGCTGCCGTGCGATGGGCTCCATGTAGGTGGGGCCGACGTTCATGTAGAAGTTCATGGTCTGCTGCTCGGCCGCCATGATCGTCAGCGCGTGCAGCCGCGACAGCGGCTCGGTCTCGCGGCGCTCGTAGGGCCGGCGCACGTTGTCGATCGGGTCGCGATGATGCTGGTACGTCGGCCGCCCCGGCATGACCTCGGTGAGCTGGCCGACGATCTTCTCCGCCTTGCGGCGCTCGATCATCTCGTACAGGTTGGCGTAGCGGTACAGATGGTCGAAGTCCTCCAGCACCCCGAACTGGTAGGCCTGCTTCAGGTACGGATCCGGCTCCATCCGCGCCACCCAGGCCGTCAGGTCCACCGCGACCTGCTCGTACGCGATCGTCGTCTCCAGCACCGACGACGAGCCGGGCAGCAGCCAGTTGACCGCCTTCTGCTGCTGCGCCTCGATGTAGCGCACCCGCGCGAGCTGCCGCTCGACCTCCAGGTCGGCGCAGTGCCTGGCGAGGTGGTGGCTGAACATGACGGCCTCGACCTCGATGCCGTTCATGGTGATGATCCGGCACCGCGTGTAAGGATCGGCGGCGTCGGGGTCGATCGGGGTGACGTTCAGCTCCCGCCAGGTGCGCAGCTGCTCGTCCAGCGGGATACCCCGCTCCTGGAGTGGGTCGAAGGACATGTCGCTGCGCGTACCCGCGCCGGTGCCGGGCAACCTCCGCGTTCGGTGCTCGAAGCGCCCGTGTTCGGTAAGGCGGCGCGTGCCCGGACGGCGCCGGGGTAGGGCGCTCGACGTGGCTGAACACGTGGCTGAACACGATGTCATCGAGCTCCTGATGGCCCAGCACGGGCGGATCAGGGACCTGTTCGACGAGGTGGAGCAGGCGCCTCCGGACAAGGTCGGGGAGGCGTTCGAGCGGTTGACGCGCCTGCTGTCGGTGCACGAGACCGCCGAGGAGGAGATCGTCCACCCGTACGCGCGCAGGAAGCTCGACAACGGCCAGGGCCTGGTGGCCGACCGGCTGGCCGAGGAGAACAAGGCCAAGCGCCTGCTCCTCGACCTGCACAAGGCGGGCGTGGACGACCCGCGGTTCTGGGAGGGGCTGGCGGAGCTGCGTACGGCGGTGACGGCGCACGCCCGCAGCGAGGAGCGCTACGAGTTCGCCAAGCTGCGCGCGCGGACGTCGGTGGCGGAGCGGCGGACGATGGCGGCGGCCGTGCGAGCGGCGGAGTCGATGGCGCCGACCCGCCCGCACCCCGGCACCGAGTCGATGACGAAGAACGTGCTGATGGGCACGCCCATGGCGATCATGGACCGAGCCCGCGACATGCTCCGCAAGGCATTGGGCAAGCGGTGACCCTTCGACGCGCAGCGAAATGTCGCCGTACTAGCGTCGAGGCATGGAACACATCGCCGCAGACGCCGACATCGCGCCCGTGGCGGCGCTGATCGCTGAGCCCGCGCGGGCCGCGATCCTGACCGCGCTGCTCGGCGGGCGCGCGCTGGCCGCCGGTGAGCTGGCCAGGATGGCCGGGGTGAGCGCCGCCACCGCTAGCGCCCACCTCGCCAGGCTGCTGGACGGCGGGCTGGTGGCCGTCGTCCGCCAGGGCCGCCACCGCTACTACCGCCTGGCCGGTCACGAGATCGCCGAGGTGCTGGAGGTGCTGGCGCGGATCAGCGCCCGCCCGCCGGTGCGCTCGCTGCGCCAGTCGCGCCAGGCCAGGCAGCTGGAGGAGGCCCGCACCTGCTACGACCACCTCGCGGGCCGCGCCGGGGTGAGCCTGCTCGACCGGCTCAAGGACGGCGGTCACTACGACGGCCACGACCTGACCGGGCAGGGGGAGCGGCTGCTGTCGCGGCTCGGCGTGGACGTCGCGGGCACGCGCAGGTCGCGACGGCGCTTCGCGCCCGAGTGCCTGGACTGGACCGAGCGCAGGGCGCACCTCGGCGGCGCGCTCGGCGCGGCGATCACGGAGGTGCTGTTCGAGCGCGACTGGCTGCGCCGGGGCGCCGTGCCGAGGGCCGTGACCTTGACCGACGCGGGACGGCAGGGGCTGGCGGAACTCTTCGGAAGTAAGGAGCTAACATCGGGTACGCCGGTTACCTAAGCGAGAGAGACGCACCATGCGCGACAACGAAGTCGTGACCGTCGGCCCAGAACCGCTGACCTTCGACGACGTCATCAGGGTGGCCCGCCACGGCGCCCCCGTACGCCTCAGCGACGACGCCGTCGCCGCCATCGCCGCCGCCCGGCAGCGAGTGGACGAGCTCGCCGAGACCCCCGTCCCCCACTACGGCATCTCCACCGGGTTCGGCGCCCTCGCCACCCGGCACATCGACCCGGCGCTGCGCGCCCAGCTCCAGCGCTCCCTCGTCCGCTCGCACGCGGCCGGCAGCGGCCCCGAGGTGGAGACCGAGGTGGTGCGGGCCCTCATGCTGCTGCGCCTGCACACCCTGGCCACCGGACACACCGGCATCCGGCCGACCACCGCCAGGACGCTGGCCGCGCTCATCAGCTCGGGCATCACGCCGATCGTGCACGAGTACGGCAGCCTCGGCTGCTCGGGCGACCTGGCACCGCTGGCGCACGTGGCGCTGACGCTCATGGGCGAGGGCGTCGTCAGGGACGCGTCCGGCGCGGTGCGGCCCGCCGCGGAGGCGCTCAAGCAGGCCAGGATCGACCCGGTCGAGCTGGCCGCCAAAGAGGGCCTGGCGCTGATCAACGGCACCGACGGCATGCTCGGCATGCTCATCCTCGCCATCCACGACCTCACCAAGCTGGTCAGGACCGCCGACGTGAGCGCCGCGATGAGCGTCGAGGCGCTGCTCGGCACCGACCGGGTGTTCGCGCCCGAGCTGCAGGAGCTGCGCCCGCACCCGGGCCAGGCGCGCTCGGCCGCCAACATGGTGAAGGTGCTGCGCGGCTCCGGCATCATGGCCAGCCACCGTGACCCGGCCGCCTGCACGCGCGTGCAGGACGCGTACTCGCTGCGCTGCGCCCCGCAGGTGGCCGGCGCGGCCCGTGACACGATCGCGCACGCCGCCTCCGTCGCCGGGTGGGAGCTGGCCAGCGCCGTGGACAACCCGGCCGTGCTGGCCGACGGCCGGGTCGAGTCCAACGGCAACTTCCACGGGGCGCCGCTGGCTTACGTGCTGGACTTCCTCGCGATCGTGGCCGCCGACCTCGCCTCGATGGCGGAGCGGCGTACCGACCGGTTCCTCGACGTGGCCCGCAACCACGGCCTGCCGGCCTTCCTCGCCGACGACCCCGGCGTCGACTCAGGCCACATGATCGCCCAGTACACCCAGGCCGCCCTGGTCTCCGAGCTCAAGCGGCTGGCCGTGCCCGCCAGCGTCGACTCCATCCCCAGCTCGGCCATGCAGGAGGACCACGTCTCCATGGGCTGGTCGGCGGCCCGCAAGCTGCGCAAGTCGGTGGACGGGCTCACCCGGGTGCTGGCCGTCGAGGTGCTGACCGCCGCCCGCGCGATCGACCTGCGCGCCCCGCTGGAGCCCGCGCCCGCGACGGCCGCCGTCGTACGGGCGCTGCGCGAGACCGTGCCCGCCCCCGGCCCCGACCGGTTCCTGGCCCCGGAGATCGAGGCCGCGGTCCGGCTGGTCGCCGAGGGCGGCGTGGTCGCCGCCGCCGAGTCCGTGACGGGGCCGCTGGACTGACCGCCTACCGGTGCGGCAGGGCCACGATCAGGTCCACCTCCAGGCGCAACCCCGGCATGAACAGCTTCGACACCTCCACCGTCGTGCTGGCCGGGGGAGTGCCGGTGAGGTAGCGGCGGCGCACGTCGCGGTAGGCGAAGCGGTCCTCCATGTCCGTCAGGTACGTGCGGATGAACGCCACGTCCTCGAACGTCGCGCCCTGGTCCTCGAGGATCCGCGCGATGACCTGGAAGACGTGCTCGGCCTGCTCCTCCATGGTCTCGCCGACCACCTGGCCGCGCTCGTCGAAGGCGGCCTGGCCGGAGACGTAGAGCATGTCGCCGACCCGGGTGGCGTGCGAGTACGCGCCGTTCGTGGCGGGGATCGTCGCCAGGTTGAGCGGCACCGCCCGATGGACGGCCGCCCCGTTCACAGGTCCGGCGAGGTGGGTGGCGATGGCCGTCAGGTCGTGGCCGCCCAGGCCGGCCGCCTCGGCCTCCTGGAGGCGGGCGCGGGCGGCGGTGGCCAGGGTGGCGTCCTGCCAGGCGCCCAGCGCCAGGTCCTTGGCCGCGTGGCCGAGCGAGTAGCGGGTCTGCGCGGCCGGGGTGCGCAGCCGCTCGGCCAGCGCGCCCAGCGGGGTCGCCCCCAGCACGTCCGCCAGGGCGTCGCGATCCACGCCGTGCGCCTCCCCGTACGCGAACGTCTCGGCGAGCAGCACCTGGGCGGGCACGAGCGCGCTCATGACGGCGATCTTCATGGCCGCGCCGGCCCCCAGCGGGCCCAGCTCGCGCACCTGCCCGAACACCGACAGCACCTCCCGGCACCCCGAGACGTCACCGCCGGCCAGCACGGTCAGCGTGCCGTCGGCCGCGGGCCCCACGCTGCCCAGCACCGGCGCGTCCACCAGGTTCACCGACGGCGGGAGCAGCGCGCGCAGCTCGCGCACCGCCTCCGGGCCGATCGTGGACATCTCCACGACGGTCGTCCCCGGCCGCAGCCCCTGTCGTGCGGCCGTCAGCACCTCGCGGACCGCGGCCGGGTCGCTGAGCATGGTGATGACCAGCTCCGCGCCCTCCACGGCGGCGGTCACGGGGCCGTCCGCCCGCCGCCACGTCGTCACCTCGTGCCCGGCGTCCACGAGCCGCCGGGCCATGGGGACGCCCATGCGTCCCTGTCCCAGAAAAGCAATCACGGTCCGAGTGAAGCCGTCCGTTTGGTATTCCACAAACAACTTGATTGCATGGCTGCCATGCCCGACACGAATGCCTTCGACACCGGCACGCTCCGGCTGTTCGACGAGGTGGCGCGGAGCGGGTCCATCACCGCCGCCGCCGAGCTGCTCGGCTACACCCAGTCGGCGCTCTCGCGGCGCATCGCCGCACTCGAACGCGCCGCGGGCGGGCCGCTGTTCGAACGCCTGCCGCGCGGCGTCCGCCTGACCCCCGCGGGCGCGGCCCTGCACCGGCACGCCGTCGCCGTGCTCGACCGGCTCGGCCGGGCCGGCGATGAGCTGGCCGCCATCCACCGGGGCGAGGGCGGGCAGCTGCGGGTCGGCGCGTTCGCCACCGCCAACGTCGCGCTCGTGCCGCACGCGCTCAGGCGGTTCGCCGCGCGGCGGCCCGGCGTCGAGCTGCGCCTGACCGAGGGGCTCAGCGCGCCGCTGGTCGAGCGGCTGCACGCCGGAGCGCTCGACGTGGCGGTGATCAGCGACTATCCGGCCGGGCTGCCCGCCGAGGAGACCCGTACGGTCCCGCTGCTGGCCGACCGGCTGCTCGTCGCGCTGCCCGCCGGGCACCGCCTGGCCGCCGAGCCCGACGTGGACCTGCGCGACCTCGCGGAGGAGACCTGGATCGAGGCCGCCCCGCGCGGCCAGCCGACGCTGCTGCTGCGGGCGTGCGCGGCGGCCGGGTTCACCCCGCGCGGCGGGCTGCGGGTGGCCGAATGGTCGGGCAAGTTCGGGTTCGTCGCGGCGGGGCTCGGGGTGACGCTGGTGCCGGAGCTGGCGGCGGGAGCCGTACCGGCCGGGCTGGTACTCAAACCCCTCAGGGGTACGGAGCCCGCACGCAAGGTCTACGCGGCCCTGCCCGATACGCCACTGCCCGCCGCGCTGGAGCTGGTCGAAATGCTGGGACAATGGGAGATGTGTACCGCGATTACGCCCACTTAGGACACGTTCTCGCCACCGGGCTGCGTGACGTGACCTCCGACCTCGCCGCGCTCGACGGCGAGGGCTGGTGGGCCGTCGTCGTCGACTACGAGGGCAAGGTGACGTGCGCCCGGTTCGACCACGTCCGCCCGGCGCCCCTGCCCACGCCCTCGGGGCCGTGGCGCGGCCCGCGTCCCGACCAGTGGCGCAGCTCGCTCGACCGCGCCGCGTACGAGCGGGGCGTCCAGGCCATCCGCGCTTACATCGAGCAGGGCGAGGTCTACCAGGCCAACCTCTGCCGCGTCCTGACCGCGCCGCTCGCCCCCGACGCCGACCCGCTCGCCCTGGCCGCCCGGCTGGCGGCGGGCAACCCGGCCAAGTACGGCGGCGTGATCAGCCTGCCCGGCCTGAGCGTCGTCACGGCCTCGCCCGAGCTCTACCTGTCGCGCGACGGCGACGTCGTGGAGTCGCGCCCGATCAAGGGCACCGGCGTCACGGAAGCCGACCTCCTCGACAAGGACTACGCCGAGAACGTCATGATCGTCGACCTGGTACGCAACGACCTGGGCAGGGTCGCCGAGGTCGGCTCGGTCGAGGTGCCCGCGCTGTGCGTGGCCGAGGAATACCCCGGCTCCGTCCACCTCGTCTCCACCGTGCGCGCCAGGCTCCAGGCGGGCGCGGGCTGGCCGGAGCTGTTCGAGGCGACGTTCCCGCCCGGGTCCGTCACGGGCGCGCCCAAGTCGTCGGCCCTGCGCATCATCAATGAGCTCGAACCAGCACCGCGCGGCCCGTACTGTGGGGCCGTGGGCTGGGTCGACGCCGACCGAGGCAGGGCGGCGCTGGCCGTAGGCATCAGAACATTCCAGATCTCGGCCGGCGAGATCCGGTTCGGCACGGGAGCGGGCATCACCTGGGGGAGCGACCCCGGGCGCGAATGGCTCGAGACCGAGCTCAAGGCAGCCCGGCTGATCGCGCTGGCATCACAGGAGGAAACTGCATGAACATCCCTGTCTGGGTCAACGGGGAGCTGATCGACCCCGCTGAGGCCACCGTCTCGGTCTTCGACCACGGGCTCATGGTCGGCGACGGCGTCTTCGAGACCATCAAGATCACGAACGGCAAGTCGTTCGCGCTCACCCGCCACCTCGATCGGCTCACCCTCTCCGCCCAGCGCATGGACCTGCCCGAGCCCGACGTCGAGGCCATCGCCGCCGGCATCGACAAGCTGCTCGACGCCGCCCCCGCCTGGGAGCTGGGCCGCATCCGCGTCACCTACACCAGCGGCCCCGGCCCCCTCGGCTCCGACCGTGGCGACCAGGGCACCACCAGCGTCGTCATCGTGGACGAGCAGAAGCCCTTCCCCGCCACCGCGAACGTCGCCGTCGTCCCCTGGCCGCGCAACGAGCGCGGCGCCCTGGCCGGCGTCAAGAGCACCTCCTACGGCGACAACGCCAAGGCCCTGCTGCACGCCAAGCGGCGCGGCGGCGGCGAGGCGATCTTCGGCAACCTGGCCGGCGACCTGTGCGAGGGCACCGGCTCCAACATCTTCGTCGTCCGCGACGGCCGGCTGCTCACCCCCACCCTCGCCTCCGGCTGCCTGGCCGGCGTCACCCGCGCGCTGGTGCTCGAATGGTGCGGCGCCGAAGAGGCGGACGTCCCCCTCCAGGCCCTGTACGAAGCCGACGAGGCGTTCCTCACCTCCACCACCCGCGACGTGCAGCCGATCAAGCTCGTCGACGACACCGAGCTGCCCGCCGCCCCCGGCCCCATCACCACCAAGGCCATGCGGATCTTCGCCGAGCGCTCCGCCGCCGACCTCAACCCGTGACCCAGGCCGCCCCGTCGTGACGCGCGGCGGGGCCGGACCGTTTTCGCATACCGCTCGGGGGCGGCGCGATCGCGGGGTTACCCTTGGGCTGCAGATGACGCCCGAAGCGAATGAGGGTTCGCTATGAGTGGGGAAGGCGGCGCCTGCGTGCCGCCGATCGCGAAACTGGGCGCGATCGTCACCGTGGAGCGGGTGCTCGCCCGCACGCCCGCGCTCGCCGTGCTGCTGCCGATGATCCAGGTCTACGACGTCGGCTGCCTGCTCAACCTCGACGTCGTGGCCCGCGACGCCGCCTCGCCGCCCGGCCTCGCGCTACAGCTCGACACGGCGTTCTCCGGCGAGGAGAGCACGTCGCTGCACCTCGTGCTGCGCTATCCGGGCGGCGCCGAGGTCCACTCCGACCACGACGGCGACTGCGCGCCGCCGAACCTGTCGTGGTTCCCCGGCGGCGTGCGCGGCGACGCCTCCCACACGCTGTACCACATGCCGCTGTGGTTGTTCCCGCTGCCGCCGCCCGACGAGCTGCTGCTCACCCTGGAGTGGCCGTGGGCCCGCATCGAACCCACGGCCGTCACGCTGGACGGCGCCGCCATCGCCCGCGCCGCCAAGCGCTCGTCGTCCTGCTGGCCCGCCTGACCGCCGGGGTCAGTACGACTGCTGCGTCTGGACGTTGAAGTCGTCCATCTTCACCTTCGCCGCCGGGTCGGTCAGCGGGTCGTCGATCTTCAGCACGTCCAGGCCGGCCCTGATGTCGCTGGAGTAGATGTAGCCGTTGTAGTAGTACGCCGACCACGTGCCCGCGATGCCGTCGCCCGGGAACGGGCCGCGGTCGAAGAACCCGATCTCCTTCGGGGCCGCCGAGTCGGTGAAGTCCCAGATGGACACGCCGCCCTGGTACCACGACTGCACCATGACGTCCTTGCCCGGCACCGGGATGAGCGAGCCGTTGTGCGCGACGCAGTTCTCGTTCTGCTGCTGCTCGCGCGGGATCTTGAAGTAGCCGCGCTTCTCCAGCCGGCCGTCCACCAGGTCGTAGATGGCGTTCGCGCCCTTGGTCTGCGGCGTGTTGCGGTCGCAGGTGGCCTGGCTGCCGCCGCCCAGCTCGTCGCCGAAGACGACCTTCGTCCCCTCGTTGTTGAACGTCGCCGAGTGCCAGATCTGGAAGTTCTCGGTGTCGGTGAGCTCCTGCAGCACCCGCGGGTTGACCGGGTCGCTGATGTCGAGCAGCATGCCGTCGCCGAAGCAGGCGGCCGCGGCCACCTTCTTCTCCGGGTAGGCGGTGATGTCGTGGCAGCCGGAGTCGAGGTCGCTGGTCGCGCGGTCGGGGAACAGGTTCGGCTTGGCGACCACCTTCGCGTTCTCCGGGGCCGCCAGGGGGACCTCCACGATCTGCAGCAGCTCGTGCGGGGACGGGCAGGTGGGGGAGCCGGGCTCGGGGCCGGGGGAGGAGACGTACACGTAGAGCGTCTCTCCGGCCGGGACCATCGTGTGGGTGTGCGAGCCGCACTCGGTCTGGACGGCGCCGACGTACCGCGGGCTCCGCTTGTCGCTGACGTCGAAGATCCGCAGGCCCTCCCACGCGCGGGGGCCGTCGGCGGCGTCGCACTCGGGGCCCGCGCGCGGCTCGTCGATCGACAGGATCAGCAGGTCACCGTGGATCGTCACGTCGTTCTGCTGGGCCGGGCAGGAGACCTGGCTGACCACCCTGGGCTTCTCCGGATCGCCGATGTCGTAGATCGCGAAGCCGCCGAAGTTGCCCACGTACGCGTAGTCGCCCTGGAAGGCGAGGTCGGTGTTGAAGTCCTCCTCGCCGTTCAGCGGGGCGGTCCGCGGCACGTTGGCGACATGCCGGACATTGGGGCTGGTCTGCGCGCCGCTCTCCTCCTCCGGGGAGCCGGTCGTGGCCGGCGCGGGCTCGGCGGAGGGCGCCGCTTCCGGTTCGGCGGCGGGCGCCGCGGCGCAGGCGGAGGCCAGGACCAGCACCGCCGACACCAGTGCGGCCCGCAGCGTGGTGCCGCGCACCTTGGTACCGCGCGACATGGCGAAGATCAACGCGCATCCCCTTTGTCTCGTAGCTCACTATGGAAGCTATGTCAGCAGGATCGGGGACGCGTACGGTAATCGTCACACTTATGGCGACATTTGCCCTTGCGGGGTGTGCCCAGGAGCCTCCCGCGCCGGCCGGGCCGTCACCCGTGGGCACCGAGGCGCCGGTGATCGTGCCAGGCAGCCCCGGGGCTCCCGCCCGCACCGCCCGGCCGGGGGAACGGGTCGGACGCACGCCGTCGGCCGCCGTCGCCGCCGACGTGCGCTTCGCCGAGGGCATGATCCCCCATCACCGCCAGGCGCTGGAGATGACCGCGCTGGTCGAGGCCCGTACGACGACCGGGAGCATCCGCTCGCTGGCCCGTCAGATCTCCGCCGCCCAGACGCCGGAGATCAAGGTCATGACGAACTGGCTCGCCGAGCTCGGCCGCCGCGCCCCCGCCGGTCACGACCACGCGCAGGGGGCCGCGTACGGGATGGCCACCCAGGAGCAGCTGAACGCGCTGCGGGGCGCCAGGAACGGCGCCTTCGACCGGCTGTTCCTGCAGCTCATGACCCGCCATCACGAGGGCGCGGTCAAGATGGCCGGCGAGCAACTGGCCGGCGGGCGCGACCAGCGCATGCGGCTGCTCGCCAAGGACGTCTACTCGGGACAGAGCATCGAGATCGCGCGGATGCGCCGGGTGCTGGAGTCGCTGCCGGCGTAACGGGCCCTTGCATGATCACGTCCGGCGTTCCTGGGGGAGATCGCCGGACGACGTGCCGCCTTCTTCAGGTCAGGACGGCCAGAGCATGTTGGTCAGTTCGGCGTCGAGGTCCATGTAGTCGGTCTCGCGACCGGCCGGGACCTTCTCGTACGTGCGGTGCAGGAACTCCGTGAGCGGAGCCAGCGGCACCTCGAACAACGCCTGCCCGAACGGGGAGGTGAGGCTGATGTGCAGGGTGCGCTCGCCGTCGGCGCGTGCGGGCCACACCTGCACGTCGCCGTCACCGACACGCCGAACGATGCCCACGGTGAGCAACTCGCGGGCGAAGATCCACTCGACCGGCTCGTCGTTCCCTACGTGGAAGGCCATGCGGATGGCGTACGGATCGTCGGCTGTGTAGCTCAGCCCGGCGAGCAGGGGGACGGTAGTACGGTCGGGGACCACAAGCCGAAGGCCAAGCTCGGCGGAGACGGTGGTGCTGTTCATCGTCAGCCAAACCTTTTCGTCGTAGGTCCCCTCTTCGGGGCTTTCACTGCTCTGACGGACTTCGTCCGGAGCTATGACGCGGAACGAAGAAACCTGTAGGAAAGATTCCGCCCCAGGGGCCTTCTGTAACGCACATCACAGCTGGACATTTAGGCATCTACCAGGCTAAACGGCATCAATCGGGTCGTATTTACAAGGGTTTTGCGTGCTGTGGAGCCTGCCCCGGACGCACCGTCCATGAACGTTTCCCGCTCAAGATCCTGGCCGAAGATCGTGGCCGATGCTTCCCGGACAGGACGATGGTATGCCACACGCCCGCCGCGCCGGTGGGCAACCGCCGCGTTTCACCCGAATCCCTCTGACGCGGCCCACGACGGGCCTCCCCGGGCTATTGGTTTCGCCGTACGTCCCCGAGTGCGGTATGGTTTTCCCCGTCGGAACCGCAAGGGGCCGGCAGGGCGGGCGATTAGCTCAGCGGGAGAGCGCTTCGTTCACACCGAAGAGGTCACTGGTTCGATCCCAGTATCGCCCACCAGCTCGAAGGCCGCTTCCGAGTCGGGAAGCGGCCTTTCTGATCTTCTGAGCGACATGGTGAGTGACTCACGGTTCCTCGCTGCTGTGATCCGGCGCCGGGAAGATGCGGTCCATGATCACGGTCCCTTCCTGCATCACCGGACGGATCTGCTGCCGGTAGCCCTTCTCCGTCACGGCCGAACCTCCCGCGTGACCGATCAGGCGCGCTGGGCAGGCCGTCGGCGGGGAGCAGAGAGACGAAGCCGTGCCGTAGCTCGCGAGGAGTCCACCCTCAGGTACGAGTCCCGCCCTCGTGATCACACGTCGGACGCTGGCGGCACCGAGTTCGGCACCCGTAGGAGGGGCGAATACGAGATCGTTGCCGTGCCACCGATCGCCGGCCTTTTCGCGGACGTCGGACTGGTGCGGCGCACGAACCCGCAGACCACCGACCTGCTGGCCCCGCTCACGCCGAAGGCGTCCACCTCGAAGAACCACCGGACGCCGACGCCGACCTCGGTGTGGCTGCTGCCCGGCCTGCGCGTGGAAGGGCACGGCCTGGCCCGGCGGCCGGAGTAGAGCTACCACGCCTCGGCCGAACACGCCGAGAGTGACCGTCACCAGTGCGACCGGCACCCCTCGCGCAGACGGCTTGATGACAGGCGATCTCAGGTCAGGACTATTCCCACAGAGGCCATTGCGGGGACACACCTGTCAATCAGGGTCGAGTTGGTGAGCGGAATGTACGCGCCGGACCTCTGGGCCGATGGGAAGACGGGCGCGCCCGAGCGGACATCACACCGGGGGCGACACGCAATTCGTCGGCTTGGCGCGCTGCTGCTCCGTGACGAGGGGCTCCAGATTGAGTGACATCAGAGAGATGCTTCACACACCTCAATCATGCACGTCGACGCACACGGAAACTCCGGGTGACCAGTTCAACCACTCACGTCAAGCGATCAATGAGCATGCTTCGCACCGAAGAGGTCACTGGTTCGATCCCAGAATCGCTCACCACAGGTCAAGGGCCATTTCCCACGCTGGGAGTGGTCCTTTTCGATCTTCCCGCTCGATCGACTGCGCGAGCGTCTCGCTCCGTCCGGTGTCGATGGGGGCCGTCCGGGCGCCGGGCGTGATCTTGAGGGCGTGGTCTCCTCAGGAGCGCGTGATCATCCATTGGGGTCCGGTCGGCCGAGGGAATCGCGGGGGGACCTCCATGGGAGCGTGGCGGCGCCGGACGCACCCGACCATGTCCCACGGGAGCCGCCTCGCGTTCGTCGGGCGATCATGGTCGGTTCGGGGGTCCGGAACGCCGCTCCGGGGCGGTCACGTACGCCGGACAGGATCACGCGGATACGCGTTGCGGCGGCCTGGCCTCGGCCGACCTTTGGGGGTGGGTTCGCTCCAACAACGTTCTGGCGCTGGGGTCAGTGACAGTGGCCGGCCGCTGGATTATGCATGGGGTCGGAGAATTCTTGTAACGGTCCAGACTGCGCCGGAAGGCTCGCGAGGGAGTCACAGCCGTGACACAGCAATCTCTTTTCGCGCCGAGCATCGATGCCGCCACTCACAAACCACAAGGACATCGCCCCGAGCGGTTGAAGCTTCTGATCGTGGTCAAAGCAGCACCGAATCCGTCACAGGCATACGGCGAAACAGTGTGTGTCGCAGCGCTGCGGATGGATCTCGAGAAGAACCATTGGGTGCGGCTGTATCCCATCAACTTCCGGGCTCTTGAGGGTCCGAGCGCGTTTCGCAAGTACGACATCGTGACTGTCGATGCCAAACCGGCGCCTGCAGACCCTCGGCACGAAAGCTGGCGGCCGCTCATTCCGTCCTTTCAAAGAGTGGGCCGCCTCGACACCTGGGCGAAGCGCCTTCCGTGGGTGGCCGACCACGTGGAAGATTCCATGTGTAACCTTCTCGCCGCGATCCGGGCCAGTCCGCCGGCACGTTCACTGGCGGCTATACGCCCCCGCCGGATCGACGGCCTCGACATCGAGCCGCATCCTGGCTGGACACCGGACGAGCAAGCGAAGATCGAGGCCTACATGCAGCAGGACTCCCTGTTCGGAAGTGGTCCCCGCACGGCGCTCGAGGCTCCCCGCTATAAGGCGTGGTACCGCTACCGGTGCCATGCACGATCTTGTCGCGGCCATCGTCAGGGCGTACTCGACTGGGAGTTCGTCGCCCATCAGCGCCGCCTCGGAGCGCACGATGATGCCGGCGTCAGGCAGGAGCTACGGGAGCGCTGGCTGGAGAAGATCTGCGGCGCCGATCGTGACACTGTCTTCTTCGTCGGCAACCAGGCGAAGCGGCCGCACGTGTTCAGCGTTCTGGGAGCCTTTTATCCACCTCGCTGAGGCTCGCTGAGCCGCTTCCATCTCCGTACGGCGGAGCGCTGATCACAGCATGATCGCGAGGTTGACGTTCGCCTGATGACATGGCGAAACCCCGTCCAAGTGATCGCCGCACCGGACGGAACGATCCTGTGGACCTCGGGCGCGCTGCCCGGCAAGACCCATGACCTGCGCGCGGCCCGTATCTGGGGCATCCTGCGGGCCGTGGAGCAGGCCGGCGTCATCACCCTGGCCGACAAGGTTCACCAGGGAGCCGAAGGCCTGGTCCGCACCCCGTACAAGGGCAGGAAAAAGCCCGCATCCCAGAAGCAGGCCAACCGCTCCCAGGCCAGGCTCCGCAGTCCGGGTGAGCGCGCGAACGCCCTGCTGAAGAACTGGAAGCTTCTCCGAAAGCTACGTTGCCGCCCTTCCAAGGCCGGCCACCTGTGCAAGGCCATCGCCGTTCTGCAGAGCCACCGCGAGTTGCGCAGGCGGCGCGAGGATGAAAAGCGTTCACTGACGGCCCAGCCGAGCATTGACCCGATCGAGTACCACCTGCCGATGGCATCTGTCCTCGCTGGCTTCGAAACAGAGCACGCCCGTCAGGCCTTTTCTGGCCAACGTCACAATGTCGTCGATGGCATCGTCTGCCTCAGGAGACTTGATCTCTTGGGCGTACGCGGCCACCGCTTGAGCGAGCTCTGCTCCTCCTATGCCGAATCCGGCTCGATTCCACTTGGGATTCCCGAGCTGCGGCATATGGACATAAGCGATGTCGTGCGCGGACATGGCCTCGGACAAGCGTTTTCTGCTGAACCCCGGTTTGCGGGAGATCGGATTCAGGCGGACGTCGACAAGATTCGCGACGCCCATGTCGATCACGTCGCGGACGAAACCGTCAAGATCACGCCCCTCATACCCGAGGCCGATGACGCCGCTTCGCTCATTTGCAGGCACGGTGCACAGCCTTCCATACGGACGGCTGGTCAGGGGGCGTAGGCGAGGACGTGGTTTCTGATGAGGACCGGGAGGGCGGGGTCGTCGCGTTCGATGGCCTCCACCAGAGGCTCGTGGTCCAGGGCGTTCTCGTGGGGGCGCAGGCCCAGCAGGCGGATCGACAGGTGGGTCCAGACTTCGACGCCCAGCGACTCCCAAACGGACAGCAGCACCTCGTTGCCGGCCGCCGCGACGATCTCGCGGTGGAAGGCGACGCCGTGGCGGACCTGGTCGGTGCGGGAGCCGGTGGCGATGGCCTGCCGCAGGTGGGCTAGGTTATCCCGGAGCGCGTCGGGGGAGGGGCGGCCGAGACGGACGGCCGTCTCCTCCAGGCCGGCTCGCACCTGGTAGACCTCACGCAGGTCGGCCTCGGTGAAGCCGCGCACCTGCGCGCCCTTGTTAGGGGAGGTTTCGATCAGGCGCAGTGTCTCCAGCTCGCGCAGCGCCTCGCGGACCGGGGCCTGGCTGACGCCGAGCTCCGCCGCGAGCCGGCGCTCGACGATGCGGTCGCCGGGCGCCCACCGGCCGTCGATCAGGCCCTCGATGATCGAGGATCTGATCCGGTCGCGCAGCGGGACCCTCACCACCGGTTTCACGCCACGATCCTAGCCGTCTTCGCACATGGGATGATCGATCATAGGATGGATGTATGGAGACAGACTGGGACCCCCAAGAGACGGCGGAATGGCTGGAGTCGCTCGAAGCCGTCCGCCGGGAGGCCGGCCCCGACCGGGCCGAGTTCCTGCTGCGACGGCTGGCCACGAGCAGCCGCTACGTCAACACGGTGGCGACCGATGACGAGCCCGACTACCCGGGTGATCTTGAGCTGGAGGAGCGCGTAGCGGCGTACGACCGCTGGAACGCCGCCGCGATGATCACCAGGGGCAGCAAGCTGGGGCTCGGCGGCCACCTGTCCACCTACGCCTCGGCCGCCTGGCTCTACGAGGTCGGCTTCAACCACTTCTTCCACGGCGAGCACGACCAGGTCTACTTCCAGGGTCACGCCTCGCCGGGGATCTACGCCCGCGCCTTCCTGGAAGGCCGGCTGAGTGAGGAGCAGCTCGACCTGTTCAGGCGGGAGCCGGAGGGCGGCCTGCCGTCCTACCCGCACCCGAGGGCGATGCCGGGGTTCTGGCAGTTCCCGACCGTGTCGATGGGGCTGGGGCCGCTCAACGCCGTCTATCAGGCCCGGTTCAACCGCTACCTCCTCAACCGCGGCATCAAGGACACTTCGGCCTCCCACGTGTGGGCGTTCCTGGGCGACGGCGAGATGGACGAGCCCGAGGCCACGGCGGCGCTGACGCTGGCCGCGCGCGAGGGCCTCGACAACCTCACGTTCGTCATCAACTGCAACCTGCAGCGGCTCGACGGCCCCGTACGCGGCAACACCCGCATCGTGCAGGAGCTGGAGGGCGTCTTCAGGGGCGCGGGCTGGAACGTGGTCAAGGCGCTGTGGGGCCGCGACTGGGACCCGCTGCTCCAGAACGACGAGCTGGTGGCGCGGCTGTCGGAGACGCCCGACGGCCAGTTCCAGACGTTCGCCGCCTCGCAGGGCGACTACATCCGCGAGAAGCTGTTCCACGGCATCGAGGTGCCCCACTCCGACGAGGAACTGCGCCGGATCGTCGGCGGCTCGCGGGCGGGCCACGAGCCGCGCAAGGTGTACGCCGCCTACCGCCGCGCGCTCGACCACCGGGGCGGCCCGACGGTGATCCTCGTCCAGACGGTCAAGGGCTGGACGCTGGGCGCCGGCGTCGAGGCGCGCAACGCCAACCACCAGATGAAGAAGCTCTCCCAGGACGAGTTCCGCGACCTGCGCGACCGCCTGGGCCTGCCGATCAGCGACGCCGCGCTCGACGGCGACCTGCCCCCGTACGCGCACCCCGGCCCCGGCTCGCCCGAAGCCCGCTACGTGGCCGAGCGGCGCGCAGCGCTGGGCGGCCCCGTGCCGTCGCGGAAGGTGTCCCACCACCCGCTGGCGGCCCCCGACGCGCGTCCCTTCGACAAGCTGGCCAAGGGCTCGGCGCAGCCGGTGGCGACCACGATGGCGTTCGTGCGGCTGGTGAAGGACCTCATGCGGGAGCCGGAGACGGGCCGCCGCTGGGTGCCGATCGTGCCCGACGAGGCCAGGACGTTCGGCATGGAGTCGCTCTTCCCGTCGGCGAAGATCTACTCGCCGCTCGGCCAGCGCTACGAATCCGTCGACCGGGACCTGCTGCTCGCCTACACCGAGTCCACCGAGGGACAGATCCTGCTGGAGGGCATCACCGAGGCGGGCTCGATGGCGTCGTTCACCGCCGCCGCCTCCAGCTACGCCACCCACGGCGAGCCGATGATCCCGTTCTACATCTTCTACTCGATGTTCGGCTGGCAGCGGACCGGCGACCAGATGTGGGCGC
This sequence comes from Nonomuraea salmonea, assembly GCF_042428605.1. Lineage (NCBI taxonomy): Bacteria > Bacillati > Actinomycetota > Actinomycetes > Streptosporangiales > Streptosporangiaceae > Nonomuraea > Nonomuraea salmonea. The sequence goes on along the minus strand of NZ_JBHMCF010000019.1, from coordinate 81,672 downwards.
TGGCCGACCAGCTCGGCCGGGGCTTCCTCGTCGGCGCCACGGCGGGCCGCACCACCATGACGGGTGAGGGGCTGCAGCACGCCGACGGGCACTCCCAGCTCATCGCCTCGACCAACCCGGCGTGCATGGCGTACGACCCGGCGTTCGCGTACGAGGTGGGCGTGATCGTCCGCGACGGCCTGCGGCGCATGTACGGCGAGGCCGGCGAGAACGTGTTCTACTACCTGACCGTCTACAACGAGCCCAAGCCGCAGCCCGCCATGCCGGAGGGTGCCGAGGAGGGCATCGTCAAGGGCATGTACCGCTTCTCCGAGGGCGGCGGGCAGGCGCAGCTGCTGGCCAGCGGCACCGCCATCCACTGGGCGCTGGCGGCGCAGGAGCTGTTGCGCGAGGAGTACGGCATCGGCGTGGACGTCTGGTCGGTGACCTCGTGGAGCGAGCTGCGCAGGGACGCCATGACGGCGACCGGCGTGCCGTACGTCCAGGAGGCCCTGGCCGGGGCGCGCGGGCCGGTGATCGCGGTCAGCGACTGGATGCGGGCGGTGCCCGACCAGATCGCCCCCTGGGTACGTCAGCCGTGGACCTCGCTCGGCACCGACGGCTTCGGCCTGTCGGGCACCCGCGAGTCGGTGCGGGAGCACTTCGGCGTGGACCCGCGCTCGATCGCCGACGCGGTGCTCAAGGCCGTGCAGGAGGAGTCCGGCGCCTGAGCCGGCATCGTCAGGCCCCGCCGGTGTTCAGGGCTTCGAGGCCGGTTCCGGGCGGGGTTCTGCGGTGAGTCCGGGGTGGTGGGCGGGCAGGCGTACGGTGAAGGCGGCGCCTTCGCCCGGCCGCCCGTCCGCGGTGATCGTGCCGTGATGGCCCTCCACGACCTCGCGCACGAGCGCCAGCCCCAGCCCGAACCCGGTCCCCTCGAACCGGCCGAACAACCGCTCGGTGTCCGCCGGGTCGAGGCCGACCCCGTCGTCCTCGACGGTGAGCAGCACGACGCCGGGCTCGCACGACAGCCGCATCCCGATGTGGCCGCCCGGCCCGGTGTGGCCGAGCGCGTTGTCGAGCAGCGCGGAGACGACCCTGCGCAGGGCCGACTCGACGCCGCGTACGACGTGGTCGCCGGGCCCGTCGCAGCGCACCTGCACGTCCACGCCGCGGGCGGCGGCCCGCGCGCCGTCGGCCGCGGCCACCTCGGCGGCCAGCACGGCGAGGTCCACCGGCCCGAACGGCCGCCGCAGGTGCTGGAACTGGGCGGAGCACAGCAGGTCCTCCACCACCTCGCCGAGCTGCCTGGTGCCGATGACGAGGTGATCGGCCTCGTCGATGAGCAGGATCGGGTCGGTGCCGCCGCGCAGCCGCCTGGACAGCAGCTGGGCGCGGGTGTTCAGCCGGGTCAGCGGGGTGCGCAGCTCGTGGCTGACGTCGGCGGCGAAGCGCCGCTGCCGGGCCAGCGCCTCGCCCAGCGGCGCGATGGCGCGGCGGGCGACGACCTGGCCGACGACCAGCGCGGCCAGCAGCCCGGCCACCTCGGCGCCGAACAGCGTCTGCAGCAGCCGCTGCCGCTCCGACACCTGGTAGCGCAGGTCGAGCGCGGCCTGCACGATGGTGTCGCCGCGGCGGCGGGTGTGCACGAGATACTCCTGGCCGGCCGCCGTGACCTGCACGGTCTCCTCGGGCACGCCGCCGGAGACGTGGTTGATGGAGCTGCGCAGGGGCAGCTCGGCGGGCGCGCCGGGCGAGGCGGTGATGGTGCCGTCGGAGCGCAGCTGGTACAGCCAGACGCAGGGCGGCGGGTACGCCACCGGCGATCGCGCGGCCGTGACCGCCAGGTCGCGCATCGCGGCGGTGCCCTGGCTGTGCACCATCGCGCACCACACCAGTACGCCGACCAGCGCCAGCACCACCGAGAACGCCCCCGCCACCTGCACGGTGACCCGGCGGCGGGCCCGTCTCAGCAGGCGGCGGCCAGGATCGGGCTCCGGCTCAGGACGCCGCCCCGGGTCGGCCGGGCGGTGCGGCGCGATGACGCTCACAGCGCGCCCAGGCGGTAGCCCACGCCGCGTACCGTGCTCACCACGCCCGCGCCCAGCTTGCTGCGCAGGTAGTACACGTAGGTATCCACGATCGACTCCTTCTTCGCCCCGTCGAAGACCTGCTGGCGCAACGCCCTGCGGGTGTGCACCTGGCTCGGGCGCGCGGCCAGCGCGCTGAGCAGCCGGCACTCCTGCCCCGACAGCATCACCTGCTCGCCGCTGGGCAGCCGGACGATGTGGGACTCCGCGTCCAGCCAGCCCTCGCCAAGCGGCAGCAGCGTGGCCATGTCGAGGTTGCGGCGGTGCAGCGCCCGTACCCTGGCCAGGAGCTCGTCGATGTCGAAGGGCTTGACGAGATAGTCCTCCGCGCCGGCGTCGAGCCCGGTGACCCGGTCGGACACCGAGCCGAACGCCGTCAGCAGCAGCACCGGAGTGGTGACCGCCTGCCGCCGCAGCCGCCGCAGCAGGTCGATGCCGTCCATCGAGGGCAGGCCGCGGTCGACGACGAGCACGTCGTACGCGCGGCTCAGCCCAAGGTGCAGCCCTCGCTGTCCCTCCAGCGCCAGATCGACCGTGTAACCCTGTTCGGTGAACAGGTCGACCAGCATCGGCCCAAGTTCGCGGTCGTCCTCGACGAGCAGCAGCCGACGGGAGGGCGGGTCGGCCGTGCCTGAAGTCCCAGCCACGGCACCACGGTTACACCACTGTGGCGGAAAAACCAGATCCACCCGTCTCATTGGCCTTCCAGAAGAAGTGTCCACACCCGCCCACCTGGGCGATCACGGAGAGTTGGATGGAACTTCCACGGGCCGCTCGGCCGGCGCCTCGGCCTTCGTGGTCAGCTCCAGCCGCTCGGGCAGCGCGAGCTTGTACAGTGGCAGGGCGGCCGCCGTGGTCAGCACGGCCACGAGCACCAGCATCGAGAACAGCTCCGTGGTGATCATCTGCTGGGCGAGCCCGATGTTGATGAAGATGAGGATCATCAGGCCGCGGGCGTTCATCAGCCCGCCCACCGCGTACGACTCCCGCCACGAGAACCCGAGCCCGCGCATCGCCAGCGAGCACCCGAAGTACTTCCCGGCGAACCCGGCCGCCAGGATCAGCAGGAACGCCAGCACCATGGCGCCGCCGGTGATGCCGCCGAGCTGGGTGTTCAGCCCGGAGAAGGTGAAGAAGACCGGCAGCAGCAGGGTCGAGACGACCTCCATCATGCGGCCGTGCAGGACCTGGCGGAACTCGGGGTTCCGCGGCATGGCGAGGCCGGCGAAGAAGCCGCCGAAGACGGAGTAGACGCCGATCCAGTCCGTCATCCAGCCGGCCGCCAGGGGGACGAGGATCACCACGTACATGCCGGTCGGGCCGAGCCGCCCGGTGCGCGCGACGCTGTCGCCCATCGGCCGCAGCAGCGGGGCCACGACCTTGAGCATGACGATGGCGAACAGAGCGGTCAGCGCGACCGTCGGCAGCGCCCCCGCAGGGCCGTCACCGAGGTGCATGGCCGTCAGCACGGCGAGCAGGCACCAGGCCAGCGCGTCGTCGATGGAGGCGCCCAGCAGGGACAGGCGGCCGAGCGGGGAGTTCTCCAGGCCGCGCTCGTACAGGATCCTGGCCAGCATGGGGAAGGCGGTCAGCGACAGCGCGCCCCCGACGAACAGGGCGAACTGCAGCGGCGGCACCTCCGGGCGGGACAGCAGGTCGTACAGCACGAGGCCGGTGCCCGCGCCGAGCAGCAGCGACGGCAGGATGCCCGACGCGGCCAGCACCGACGCCTTGCGCGCCTCGCCCGGCGTGCCCGCGCTGTGGTCGAGTCCGGCGCCGACCAGGAACATGTAGAGGGTCAGGCCGATGGTGCTCAGCACGTACAGGACCGGCCGGACCTCCGGCGGGAACAGGGTGGCCTGCGCCTCGGGGAACAACCAGCCGAACAACGTGGGCCCGAGCAGCACGCCGGCGACCATCTCGCCGAGCACGCGCGGCTGCATCACGAGCTGGGCCAGCCTGCCGCAGATCGCCGCCGTGATCAGGATGACGACGAGGGCGGGCAGGACCTTGAGCACCAGGGAGAGGTTCGGGTCAGAGGGAGCGACGTGCGCCAGGTTGATGACCAGGGTGGGCATACCGGTCCTCCGCATCGGAAGCGTCAGGGGGGTTGGAGGCGGCCTCGGCGAAGTGGCGCTCGCACAGCCGTTTGCGGTGCGCGTCCCACACCATGTACGTGCCGAGGACGAGCTGGACGAGGCCGCGCCAGACGTCCTCCCAGCGGTCGCGCACCCGCAGGTACGCCAGCGCGAGCCGGGGCCGGTGCGCGGCCCCGCGCGGGGTGAGCAGGCAGGGCCCGCGGCTGGGCAGGGATCTGGTGTGGGTGACGGAGGAGTCGAGGACGTAGCGGCCGAGCACCTCCCGCGCCACCGCGCGCATCGCGATCGGCGCCAGCCGCCAGGCCGGGCACGGCCGGTTGGCCGCGACGCCGAACGGGACGTGGTTCAGCTCCTTCGCCGGCCGATCGCAACGGCCGGGGTCGAAACGGGCGGGGTCGAAGCGGCCGGGGTCGGCGAACCCCGTCCGGTGGAACTCCGGATAGTTGAAGCACAGCACGGAACCGGCCGGGATCGTGGTGTGCTCGTCCAGCGCGATGTCGCCGCTGGTGATCCGGTGGGCGATGCCGAACAGTGGGTAGAGCCGCAGCGTCTCGTTGATCACCCGGTCGAAGTGGCGGTCATCGGACGTGCGCGCGCGTTCCTGCTCCCCGGGGTGCTGGGCGAGGACGAGCAGCAGATGCGCCATGGCCTCACTGAGCTGCACCACGGCGGTGTTGAAGAACGCGCCCTGCAGGTAGTACGCCTGCTCCAGCGAGGTCAGGCCGCCGGGCAGCGGCACCCGTACCCTGTCCAGGCGGGGCAGCAGGTAGCGGGTCAGGCGGTCGCGGCGGCCCATGTGCCGCAGGCCCGTGCACTTGAGCGAGGTGACCACGTCGTCGGCGTTGGCCGCGATCAGGTCGCGGGCCTCGCGCGGGCAGCGCTCGGCGAAGACCAGCTCGTACGCGAACTCCGCCCACACCGGCATCATCAGGTCCCGCAGCCTGACCAGCCCGCGCACGCCCGCCACGCCGCGCACGGCGCACCGGCGGGCCAGCTCCTCCACCTCGCCCTTCGGCACCGCGAGCAGGGCGCGGGTGGTGCGGGCCACGGCGTCGTACCGCTCGCCCGGCTCCAGGTGCTCCTGGTGCATCTCGGGGCCGGGGGCCAGCCAGTACCAGAACAGGTCCGACAGCGCCGCACCCTTGCTGCGGCCGTTCGCGGCCGGGTGTGCGTACAGCTCGCGGAAGCGCTCGACGCCTACCAGCTCGCCTGGCACGGGCACGCCCTCGTCGCCGTTGATCCGGGCGAACACCCGCTCGCGCAGCGCCACCACCCGGCGCGGCAGCCACCACGGCAGGCTCATCAGTACGGCCACCACCAGCAGCACGACGGCGATCAGCATGGCCGCACCGTGTCCCGCACCGTGTCCCGCACCGTGTCCCGCACCGTGTCCCGCACCGTGTCCCGCACCGTGTCCCGAATCATGTCCCGAACCATGTCCCGGCTGAGGCCGGCCAAGCCGGCGCAGCCGCACAGCGTCATGGCCTCCTCGAACTGGGCCCGCAGCAGGCCGAGCACGCCGGCCGCGCCCGCCTCGCCGCCGGCGGCGAGGCCCCACAGCACCGGACGGCCGACCCCGACCGCGGCGGCGCCCAGCGCCAGCGCCTTGACCACGTCGGTGCCGCGCCGCACCCCGCCGTCCATCAGCACCGGCACCGCGCCCGCGACCTCGGCCACGACGTCCGGCAGCAGGTCGATCGCGGCGGGCATGCCGTCGAGCTGCCGGCCGCCGTGGTTCGACACCAGGATCGCCGCGGCCCCGTGGTCGATCGCGAGCCTGGCGTCGGCCGGGTGCGTGACGCCCTTGACCACGAGGGGCAGGTCCGTCATGCGGCGCAGCATGGCGAGGTGCTCCCATGACAGCTCGGGCCACATCACGATCGGCCGCACCGGGCCGTCCGGGCCGTCGCGCAGGTTCTCGCAGTGCAGGTGGGCGGGCAGGTCGTGGAAGCCGTTGCGGACGTCGCGCTCGCGTACGCCCATGACCGGCGAGTCGGCCGTGACCACCAGCGCCGTGCAGCCCGCCGACTCCGCGCGGCGCACGACGCGCTCGGTGAAGGCCAGGTCGGGCTGGACGTAGAGCTGGAACCACAGCTCGGCGCCCGGCGCCGCCGCCGCCACCTCCTCGACGGCGACCGTGGCGGCCATGCTGACGATCATGATGGTCCCGGCCGCCGCCGCGGCCCGCGCGGTCGCCCGCTCACCCTGCGGGTCGGCCAGGCGGTGGAACGCGGTCGGCGCCACCAGCACCGGCATGGACGCGCGGCTGTTCAGCAGGGTCACGCCGGTCTCCGGTATGCCCGCGCCGCGCAGCACCCTCGGCACCAGAGCGAGCCGGTCGAAGGCGGCCTCGTTGGCGCGCAGCGTGATCTCCTCGCCCGCGCCGCCCGCGAAGTAGTCGTAGTGCGCGGGGGCGAGGCGCTCGCGGGCGGCGTCCTCGAAGTCCCGCAGCCGCCAGCCGCTCATCGGGCCGCGCGGGCGGGTGGCGGCCGGGCCGCGCGGCCCGGCCATGGGGTCGCGGACCGGGCCGTGCGTCGGGCCGTAGCGGGGGTCGCTCAGCGGGACGGCCGGGAGGGGCGGCGGGCCGTTCACCGGGCCGTTCACCGGGCCGTTCGCGGGGCCGTTCGCCGGGACGGGCGGCGGGACGGGCGGCGGGACGGGCGGCGGGGTGCGGGCCTGGTCGCGCGGCGAGGTGCGTGCCGGGTCGTGGACGGGGCTGCTCATCGTCGGGCGCATCACGCGGGGACCGCGGCCGTGCGCCGGGCGAAGAACGCCCGCAGCGGCTCCACGTGCACCTCGGGGGAGTCCCACTCGTTCTCCAGGTTCTCCGTCACGTGGTGCACGGCGACCGGCTGCCCGGGGAGATGGTGGCGGACGACCGGATGCAGGTAGTGGCCCTCGTGGGCGCGGGCCGCGTCGCCCTGGCCCGGCCGGGCGACCTCGATGTCGAAGGGGTCCACCTTGTCGTGGCCGGGGCCGTACTCCAGGGTGATCGAGAAGTGGCCGTGCTCACCGATCGGGTGTTCGCGCAGGTCGTACGGCACCTCCTCGTAGTAGCGGGCGGTGCCGCCGTCGAGTGTGATCACGTCGGCCAGCAGCCCGAACTGCTGCCACAGGGCCGAGGTGCGGTTGATCCTGGCGACCACCGCCGCCGCCAGCGCCGCCGGGTCGGCCGGCAACTCCTGGGCCGGCCAGGACACCCCGTGGTGGCGCGACTCCAGCACGCGGTGCAGGGCCCGCACGCCGTAGCGGAAGCCGTGGATGAAGCCGCTCGTGCCCTGCTTGAAGTCGCGCGACTGGGTGATGGTGCCGGCGAAGTACAGGCCGGGGACGTCCACCGACTCGTACGCGGGTGTCAGCGCCGGGAACCTGCCGTCGCACGCGAGCGCCGGCCGGCACCCGGGCGCGAAGATCGAGTCGTCGAAGCGGAACCCGGTGCAGACGATGACCCGGTCGTACGGGATGTCCTTGGTGATCTCGTCCACCCGGACGAAGGCCACGCTCACCAGGTACGTGCCGTCGGGTTGCCGCTCGATGTTCCTGACGTGCCCGTCGAGCACCGCGTTCTGGGACTTGAGCTGGTAGGTGTCCAGCATGCTGTTGTTGATCGCGCGCAGGTGGCCCACGTAGTGGGTGCGCCAGGCCAGCCGCACCGAGCGCGGCCCGGCGACGTGGATGACGGCGGCGGTCTCGACCAGGTTGTCGGCCGTCTCGAACGCTGAGTTGCCCTTGCCGATGATGAGCACCCGCTGGTCGGTGTAGTCGGCGGGGTCGATGGACGCGTCGCCGTACAGGTCGGCCGTCTCGATGCCCGGGATGGGCGGGATGTTCGGCTTGCTCACCCCGGTCGCCACGACGACCCGCCGCGCCTCGAACGTCCGGCCGTCCTCGGCCGTCACCACGAAGGGACCTGGCCGCTCCACCCTGGCCACCTGGGCGCCGTACTCGATCCGCAACCCGCAGGACCGCGCGAAGTCGCCGAGATAGCGGACCATGTCATCGGCATGCGGGAAATACCGGTCGCTGTAGCGGGTGAACAGCAGCTCCGGGTCGTCCGACAGCAGGGAGTTCCAATCCATCCGCAGGTTGAGCTCGGGGTCGTCCCAGCCGGTGTGCTTCTTGTTGATCGAGATGAGCGTGCGGTGGCGCGGGAACGTGCGGAAGAACAGGCCCGGCGCCGCGCCCGCCTCGAGGATCACGTAGCTGCGGCCGGACTTGTGGAGGAAGTGACCGAGCTGGAGGCCCGCGGGCCCGGCGCCGATCACCACATAGTCGAGGGGGTTGTCCGCCATGTACGCCTCCGTCACGACAAAGTGCTTGACAGGACGATCGACATTTTTGGCAAGCAATTCTCAGAGAATGCTCAGAGCGCGCGGCCGCCGTGCCGGGCCGGGCACGCTTGCCCGGTGCCGGTCCGCTCGTCGGGGGGCCGACCGCGCACGCCTCGTCCATGTCAGGATGGCCGGCCTGGACCCGCTCGATCGGGCCGGCTGTACATGACGATCGCATTGACCATGATCACTCAGGTCGGTCTCAACTGCCGCTGGTGAACGTCAGCGCCGCCGACGTGCTAGGCCAGCGTCCACTCGGCCTTCTGCGAGCCGAGGCCGGCGTTGATCGCGTACTGGAGCTTGACGGCCCGTGCCGCCTGCGGCACCTCGAACACCACCACACCCATGCGCGAGTCGCCGCCGCTGATCGACACCGTCGCGCCGAAGTCCTGCCCCTCGCTGATCTGCTTGACGCTGGGGCGGTATTGCCGGTTCTCGTGGTCGATGAGCCAGGCGCTCAGCAGCGGGGAGTCGGTGAACTGGGTCTGGCCGGTGTTGGTGAAGGTCATCTCCACGGCGACGAGCTTGCTGCCCGCCGCCGGCTTCACGAACTCGGTGGCGGGCGTGGCCTGGTCGATGACGCGGCTGACGGTCGCGGTGAGCTGCAGGGCGGGGTCGATGGACTGGAGCGCGATCGACCCGCCGAGCCCCGCCGGCCCGGTCTGTTGCTGAAGAATTTGGTCAGCCTGCGTCTGGGCTGGGTCGGTCTGGGCTGGGTCGGTCTGGGCGGGGTCATTTTGGGCTGGGGCGGTCTCCTGGGCGTCGGCCAGCGGCTCCCTGGACGGCATCACCATGGTCGCGGAGCTCGGTGAAGGCCCGCCGCCGGTGTCGGTCAGCACCAGCGCGAGGGCCGCGCCGCCGCCGAACAGCAGCATCGGCAGGCCGACCACGAACAGCACGATCAGGGGAAGGTTGTCGTTGCGCGTGGCGGGCGGCGGCCCGTAAGCCGGCTCATAGGCCGGCCGGTGGTACGTCGGGGGCGGGTATCCCACGAGTGACTCCTGATGGGGGACGGGAGTGTTGGGACGTTCCACCCGGCCATCCGGTTGTCCTTGATCGGTTTCCGGGGGCGCTGTCCATCCTAGGCCGCCGGAAGGCGCTTGCCGAGCATCCCCTATCGTGCGGGGGATGAGTGGACGTGGAGTACTTGTCACCGGAGCGTCGAGGGGCATCGGCAGGGCCGTCGCGGCGGCCTTCGCCGAGCGGGGAGACCGGGTCGCCATCCATCACCGAGACTCGGCCGGCGACGCCGCTAGCCTGCTCGGCGCGCTGAAGGGCGATGGGCACGCGGTGGTCCAGGCGGACCTGGCCGACCCCGAGGCGGTCAGGTCGATGGTGGCCGCGGCGGCCGAGGCGCTGGGCGGCCGGATCGACGTGCTGGTCAACAACGCGGGCGTGTTCCTGCACCACCCGATCACGGAGCTGACGTACGAGGAGTGGCAGGACGCCTGGCAGCGCACCCTGGGCGTCAACCTGATGGGCGCGGCCAACACCGCCTGGTGCGCGCTGCGGCACATGGGCGAGGGCGGCAGGATCGTCAACGTCTCCTCGCGCGGCGCCTTCAGGGGCGAGCCCGACAGCCCGGCGTACGGCGCGAGCAAGGCCGGGCTGAACGCGCTCGGCCAGTCGCTGGCCATCGCCCTCGCGCCGCGCGGCATCGCGGTGGCCACGGTCGCCCCCGGGTTCGTCGAGACCGACATGACCAACGAGCACCTCAAGGCGCCGCGTGGCGACGCGATCAGGGCGCAGAGCCCGTTCGGGCGGGTGGCGCGGCCCGAGGAGATCGCCGCGGCCATCGTGTACCTGGCCTCGCCCGAGGCCGAATGGGCCAGCGGGGCCGTCCTCGACCTCAACGGGGCCTCTTACCTGCGCTGATGCCGGTCTGCCGGGGATCCCGTGATCTGTCGGCATTCCGCGGCTATTGTGAATTCTCAGGACGCCTCGGAACTCGTTCGTTCGTGAGGGGGTCGGTGTGGCCGGTCGCCGCGGGTACGCGTGGTCATCGCTGGCGATCTGCGTCGCGATCGTGCTCGCCGCCCTCCTCCTGCACGGCGTGTTCGGCGACATCGGGCTGCTCTACACGGTGCTGCTCATCCCGATCGGGCTGGCCGTCTTCATCGTGGCGCACGACGTCCTGCACCGCAGGAACGCGGCCGCCACCGAGCGGCGGCAGCTCGCCAGGGAGCGCGATCACGTCCGGCGCACCGTGGACTTCATCGCCGACCCCGACCTGACCGAGCAGGAGCGGCTGGCCGTCATCGACGCGTTCATCCCGCGCTTACGCCGCGAGCCTGCGGACTCGCTCCACGATCGGCCTGCGGACTCGCTCCACGATCGGCCTGCGGATTCGCTCCACGATCGGTACGTGCTCGTGCCCGAGCTGGCCGCGCCCGCCCGCGCCCTGCTCGAACGCGCCAGGCGGGCCGTCATGTCCGTCTACACCTCGCAGGCCATGCGGTTGCGGCTGCTCGACGGGCTGGCCAACGAGGTGCTGCTGCCCCGGCAGATCTGGGAGATCGCGGTGCTGCTGCGTACCCAGACCCGGCTGTGGCAGGAGCAGGAGCGGGCCATGAGCGGCGTCGTCACGCCCGAGCTGCGGGCCGTGCTGGCGCCGCAGCAGGAGGCGCTGCACCGCTCGGCGGCGGCCGTGGAGGCCCGGGTGACCCGGCTGGAACGCTACGCGCACCGGGTCGCCGAGGCCGACGCCGCCCTGCGCGCCCGCGACGCGCTGGCCCGTAACGACGCGTACCGGGCGCTGCTCGCCCACACCGACGACACCGACGGCCTCGCCGCCCTGGAAGCCCAGGGCGAGGCGTTGGAGGAGACCCTCGCAAGGACCGTCCGCCAGGCCGTCGAAGCCGGCCACACCCTCGCCACCTGATCACCGGCCTGTGTTGCCGTGGCTTTGGGGGAAGGGCGGGGTGTTCTCCGCCGGTGTGGGCGGGCGTCCGTTGACGCTCCCGCCCGTGACCCCCGCCGACCCCGAGCGGCCGCCCGTGGTGACCTTCGGCAGCCCGGCCCCACCTCCAAGGGACGGCAACACAGACCGGTGGGCTAGGTCGTGGCGCGGCGGTCCAGTAGCAGGGCGCCGCGGCCGGAGAGCAGGGTGCGGCACCAGGTGCGCAGGTCCGAGGGTTTGGGGCCGTCGAGGTCGCTCTCGTCGAGCAGGTCGGCCCAGTCGAGGAGCGACTCGGCGAGCATCAGGGGGACGCCGCGGCGTTCGTGGACCTCGGCGGCCGCCTCGAAGTGGCCGGCGGCGCGCTGCTCGTCGCCCATCGCCACGCACAGGTGGGCGAGGTAGTGGTGGCCGCAGTGGTGGGCGACCGTTCCGTGGCCGAACGTCTCGCCGCCGCCGGAGAGCGCGTCGTACAGGCGTCCGGCCAGCTCGGCACGCCCCAGCCGGGCGGCGGCCACGGCCAGGTTGTCCAGCGCGGGCCGGTGCGCCATGTTGCGCGGCGGGGTCTCGCCGCCGTCGGCGAGTATGCGGTCGAGCAGCGGCCCCGCCTGCTCGTCGGCCAGCTCGCAGAGGTAACGCAGCACCGCGTGCACCGGATCGACCCGGGGCGCCTGCCCGGCACGGCGCAGCCGGTCGCGCAGCTCCCACAGCCGGCCCTGCAGCCGCCGGATCTCCGCGATCTGCTCGGAGAAGATGGCCACCGCCTCCAGCCGCCGGCCGATCTCGGAGCCGAGCCGCAGCGCCGCCTCCGCCTCAGCCTCGGCCTGCGCGAGGTCGCCCTGCATGAGGGTGAGCCCGGCCTTGGAGTAGCCGATCAGCCAGTTGAGGTGCGGCTGCCCGAGCCGGTGCGCCAGCTCGTCGGCCCGGTCGAGCAGGTCGGCCGCCTTGGTGGCGTCGCCGCTGTCCAGCACGGGGGGCGTGCGCTGCACGTACGCGTGGAACAGCGCCAGGTCGTCACCGGTGCGGCGGGCCGCCTCCAGCATCTCGTCACCGTCGCGGTGGCGCTGGTGCAGCGGGTCGGCGGGGATGATGGTCAGGCTGCGCATGCCGAGCACGCTGGCCAGCGTGCGCGGGTCGCCCGACTTGCGGGCCAGGGCCACCGCCTCGTCGCTGAGCGCGAAGCGCCGCTCGCCGTCGGGCGCCCAGATCAGCTCGGAGGCGAGCTGCGCGGCCAGCAGCGCGCGGGTGCTGACGTCGGTGGAGTCGACGACCTTGCGCGCCTCGGTGAGCAGCGCGATGCGCTCGCGGTCGGGGGCCGCCGAGATGGAGGAGCCCCGGTCGCCGCCGAGCGCGGCGGTGACGATCAGGTCGTGGCGCTCGCACTCCCTGGCCAGGTCGGCCGCGTCGAGCAGGGTGCGGCGGGCGTCGGGGTGCCCGGCCAGCCACATCGCCCTGCCGCACTCGACCAGCAGCTCGGCGCGGCGTTCGCGGGCCGCGCCTGGGGAGTCGGGGAGCAGGGCGAGCGCCCGCTGGTACCAGGTGACCGCCTCGCGGTGGGCGAGCCCGGCCAGCGCGTGCTGGGCGGCGTGCACGGCCGCGTCGGCCGCCGCGCTCACCCGTGCCGGGTCGCGGCCCTGCTCGGCGGCGGCCAGCAGGTGGGCGGCCACCACGTACGGCCTGGTCCGCATCGCGTGGGGGTCGGTGGCGAGCAGCGCGTCGGCGACCCGCCCGTGCAGCAGCGCGGCGCGCGGCGCCGAGAGCGTGGTGCAGAGGGCGGTCCTGGTCAGCTCGTGGGAGAACCGGCAGGACCCGTTGTCCAGCATCGTCACCAGCCCCGTGCCCATGGCCTCCTCGACGGCGGCCACGAAGCGCGGCTCGTCCAGGTCGAGGCCGCCGCGCAGCTCGGCCGAGTCCATCCGCTCGCCCACGGCCAGCAGGCTCACCAGGTCGCGGGCGTCGGGGTGGAGCTGTGCGACGCGGGCCGTCACCATGCGGGTGACGGAGTCGGGCACGGCCAGCGCGTCGAGGTCCTTGCCCGCGCCCAGCTCCCTGATCACCTCGCTGACGAGGAACGCGTTGCCGCCGGTGATGCGGTGCAGCCGCTCGGCGTCGGCGCGGGCCCGCGACTGCGCGAGCGCGTCGCTCACCTCGCCGGGCCCGAACGCCGGCACCGGGATCACCCGGGCGTCGGCGGTCAGCTTGTGCAGCTCGGGCAGCGTCTGCGAGGGCGCGGACTCGACCGGCACCGGCCGCGACATGGCGAGGACGAGCAGCGGCAGCGCGTCGGAGTCCCACATCAGGGCGCTCAGCATCTGCAGCGACTCCAGCGTCGCCCACTGCAGGTCGTCGATGATCAGCAGCACCGGGCGTACGGTGGCCAGCCGCTCGATCAGCGTGCGGGCCGCGGCCATCAGCTGGTAGCGCTCGGAGACCGGCTCGGTGGCCGGCGGCACCTCCAGCGACAGCGGCGGCGCGGCCAGCGAGGGCGCCAGCCGGACGAGCTGCCCGCACTGCTGGTCGATGCCGGCCCGCAGCAGCAGCGCGGGCGAGGTGCGGGCCAGCCGCTCGACGGCGCCCGCGACCGGCTCGTACGCCTTGCGCGCCGGATCCGTGCACCGCCCCGCCAGCACGGTGAACTGCCGCTTGAGCGCCCGCCTGGCCGCCTCGGAGGCGAGCCGGGTCTTGCCCACGCCCGGCTCGCCCTCCAGGATCACCAGCTTGCCGCCGAACTCCGCCGCCGCCAGCTCGCCGTCCAGCGCCCGCAACTCCTCCTCGCGGCCCACGAACGGCAGCGCGCCCCCGTCGTCCAGCCACGGCGCGAGCCCGCCGCCGAGGTGGTGATCGGCGCTCTGCCAGTGCAGCTCGTACGTGTGCAGCGGCTCGCGCAGCCCCTTGCCGGGCAGCCGCCCGAGGTCCTTGAACTCGTGCCTGCTGCGCCCCTGGGCCAGCCGCCTGATCAGGTCGGTGCAGAGCACCTGACCGCCCTCGGCGATCGCCACCAGGCGGGCCGCCTCCACCGTGGGCAGCCCGCTCACGTCGTCGTGCCCCCAGCACACGTCGCCGGCGGCCAGCGCCGCCCTGATGGAGATCTTGTCCATGGCGCGCTCGTTCTCGTCGGCCACCGCCTGCTGGACCGCGATGATCGAGTCGAGCCCCGCCGTGGCCGAGTCGAACACCGCCATCAGCCCGTCGCCCAGGCTCTTGGTGAACGACGAGCCGCTCGCCGTCACGACCGAGCGCAGCAGCTCGTACAGGCGGCGGAAGACGACGTTGGCCCGCTCCTCGCCGAGCCTGATGCGCAGTGCGGTGGAGCTGACGACGTCGGTGAACAGGATGGTCGCCGTGGTGAGCGTGCCCGGCTCATGTGGGGCTGTCACTGTGCGGCCCTTTCCGCCCGCGGGCGGGCGCTCGTAGCCTCGTGCGTACGTTCCTGCGGATCGCGCGGGTCTGTACGGCCGCGCGCGACTGCCTGATGCGCCAGGCGCGGGCCAGCTCGTCGGGGATCCTGAACGCCGCCTGCCCGTCGGAGTGGCGGTCGATCAGGGCGACCACGATCTGCCGCCCGGCCTTGCGTACCAGCCAGCGAATCACACCGTCCACCGGCCCGGCCAGCCACGAGGAGCCGTGCGCGGCCTTCGCGGCGGCGAACAGGGCGGTGAACCACCAGGCGGGCGCGGGCACGCCGAGCAGCTCGGGCACCCGGTCGGCGCCGTGGGAGGCGTGCCGGAAGATCCAGTGGACCAGGCTGCGCGGCATCTTGCGCCAGCCCAGCGGCATGAACGCCTCCATCTCCTTCAGCATCACCGCCATCAGCAGGCGGCCCTCGTCGCTGGTCTCCAGCAGCCGGCCGAGGCGCGCGCTGACCGGCTCGACGTCGCCGAGGGTGAGCGGCCCCTCGCGGCAGACCTCGATGCCCATGAGGTGGCCGAAGACGCTCCACGTGTAGAGGTTGGCGGCGCGTTCCTCGTCGCTCAGCACCACGCCCATGGTCTCCATGGCCTCCCACGTCACCACGGAGAAGTCGAAGAGCGTGGCGAGCAGCAGCTCCTGGTTGACCGGCGCGCCCAGCCGCTCGGTGTCCCACTGGTCGGCGTAGCGCTCGTCCACCAGGGCGCGGACGAACGAGTGCAGGATGCGCAGCCCGATCGCCGTCGTGTGGCCCGGCCGGCCGGGCTGGAGGCTGTCGGTGCTCTTCAGCCCCATCACGTCCACCAGCATCTGCCCGGTCTCGGCGACCCTGCGGGTCATCCCGTGCGTGGCGAGGTTGGAGACGCCGGCCAGCACCTTGGCGCTGGACACCTCCGCGTACGCCATCGGCAGGCAGGCGAAGAACAGTGCCGCCGACTGGTAGAGCCCGTGGTCGGCGAACACCGCCTGCCCCCTGGCCAGCAGCTCCCTGTCGTCACCCCACTCCGGCAGCTCCTTGGCGAAGTCGAGCGCGTCGAAGATCCGCGACGCCGGCGGCTCCCCCGACGGCTCCCTGGCCTCCCGTTTGGCCGCCCCCAGCTCCGCGACCACCGCCTTGACCAGCTCCAGCGCGCCCCGCCCCGGTGGCTGCTCCTGCAGGTATCCGGCGACCACCTTGTCGACGTCGGGATCGGCCTGCTCCCGTAGCTGCCGGAATCTCTCCTCCGGCCAGCGCCCCTCAGGATCGTTCATGTGCCCCGTACTCCAGATTCGGTCAGAGGCCGCCCCGTTTCCGTAGGGCGGCGACGTCCAGCAGCCTGATCGTCCGGCCTTTGACGGCGATGAGGTTGCGCGCCACCAGCGACTGCAACGCCCGGTTGACGGCCGGGCGGGAGGCGCCGATCAGCGCGGCCAGGTCGGACTGGGTCAGCCCGGGCAGGTCCACCACCCCGCCGGCCTGGCCGTGCTTGTCGGCCAGCTGCAGCAGCAGCTTGGCCAGCCGCCCGCCGAGGTCGAGGAAGGCCAGGTCGGCCGCCTGGTCGGTGAGCCTGCGCACCATGCGGCCGAGCAGCCGCAGGAACTCGTCGGCCAGCCCAGGATGCTCGCGCATGAGCTCCAGCAGCCGCGCCCTGGGCAGCGCGAACACCCAGGCGGGCCGTGCGGTCACGATGGAGGCCGAGCGCGGCGAGTCGTCCAGCAGCGCCATCTCGCCGAAGGTGTCGCCGCGGCCCAGCATGTTGAGGACGATCTCGTCGCCGTGCTCGGTGGTGAACACCACCTTCACCAGACCGTCCAGCAGGACGTAGAGCGACTCTCCCGGATCGCCCTGATGGAAGATGATCTGCCCCGACCGGTAGCGCCGGGTCAGGCCCGCCCGCGCCGTGCTGCGGATGCCGCTCTCTCCGAGCACCTGGAACAACGGGATCTCCGCCAGCACCGCGGCGACCGGCTCGGCGTCGTGGGGAAGGCCGCTGCGCCCGTTCATGCGAGAACTCTAGGCCGCATTCCGCCGGGGGACAGCTTCTGGATAGCGATCTTTGAAATGTGACCAGCGACACACCCAGGCTGTCACGTCCGGAACAGTCTTTCCGGATCATCCGGCGCACGGTGGGTGAGCCGGCCGGAGTCGACCCCCCGAGTGTCCGGACCGGCAGGGAGAACGACATGCACGTGGACACCATGGAACGCCTCGACACCCGTCCCGACCCGCGCCCCGACCCGCGCCCCGACCCGCGCCCCGGCACAGGAGCCTTGGTGGCCGCCGCCCAGGAGGGCGACGCGCTCGCCTGGGAGCGGCTGGTCGAGGAGTTCAGCCCCATGCTCAGGGCCCGCATCCGCAGGTTCAGGCTGAGCCACGAGGACGCCCAGGACGTCCTGCAGACCACCTGGCTGCTGGCCTGGCAGAACCTCAAGAGCGTCGAGGACGGCCAGCGCATGGCGGGCTGGCTCGCCACGATCGCCTTCCGCGAGTGCCTCAAGCTCACCCGCAGGACGAAGGAGATCTGCACCCCCGACCTCGACTCGCTGGGCAGCACCGACGACGTCGACAGGGAACTGGCCAGGATCTGGCTGGCCGGCACCCTCGAAGAGCTCGTCGAGGAGCTGCCCGCGGCCCAGCGGGTGCTGTTCAGAGCGCTCACGGAAACCTCCGAGCCCCACTACGTGGACGTGGCGCGCAGGCTGGGCAGGCCGGTCGGCAGCATCGGGCCCACCCGAGCCCGCTGTTTCGCGAAGCTACGCGGCCTGCTGCAGGCGCGCGAGATCACCCGCGACTTCCTCGACTGACCTAGTCACCGGGCTTGCCTGACTGAGCGGACGTGTCGGGCGGGTCAAGCGGGATCGCCTCCAGGAACGGCTCGAAGTCGAAGTGCGCCATCTCGTACGCGTCGGGGTCGGTCTCCGACGGGTACCGGTAGAGCCTGCGTGGCCGCAGCCCGGGCCGGTCGACGAACATCTGGCTGATCGCCTCGGGGACGAGCCCCTTGCGCATCTCCTCGGCCAGCCCTTCGGCGACCTCCTTGTCGAAGGGCACCCGGTAGAGGGCGTCCACCTTCTGGTAGACGCGGAAATAGCTGACGATGAAGCGCATCCGGTCGGGATAGGACACCCAGTCGCGCACCCCGGCCAGCGACGCCTCGCGGTCCTCGGTGATGAACTCCTCGGCCAGCTTGCGCACCTTCTCGTTCTGGATGGGCGCCCACGCCTCGTCGAGGCTCACGCCGGGCGGCGGGGTCAGCGGCCTGCCGACCTTGACGTCGCTCAGCGGGGTGGCCACGGCGAACAGGTGGCGGGTGTAGAGCGAGGACCACAGGCCCTCCAGCGTGCGCGTCAGCCAGGGCTGGTCGGCGTGCGCGGCGGCGTACAGGCGGAAGCGGGGGAACGGGCGGCGCGTCACCAGGGAGCGCAGCGAGCGCCACGACACCCGGGTCAGCCAGCGCACCGGGCGGTACAGCACGAGTTCGAGCGCCGCCTGCGCGCGCGCCTGCTCGTACGCCGACAGCGCGATGTTCGCCCCCAGCATCAGCTCGGCCCGCTCGGCCGGGTCCTGCGTCGCCGCGGCCGCCACCATGAGCTGCGCGGCGTCCTTCAGGTAGCGCGGGTCGGCCGGTGACAGCAGGTCGGTGAGGAACTCCGGCGGCGTCGGCGTCACCTCGGACTCGGGGCTGACCTTGAGGAAGCGGTCGGGCGTGTCGTTCCACAGGTTGACCGCCAGGCTGGCGGTCTCCAGGAAGATGGCCCGGTTAGCCAGCGCCAGCCCCAGCTGGTAGCTCGGCCCGAGCAGGGTCAGCAGCGCGGCCCTGAACAGCCGGCGGGAGCGCTGCGGCACCCGCAGGCGGCGGCCGAAGTCCTCGATGAACGGCGAGCCGGGGCCGAGGTCGAGGCTCTCCCCGACGGCCTTGGAGGTCCAGGTGGCGTAGCAGTACCAGTTGTTCGCCTCCCGGCCCAGATGGGCCGCGAGGTCGGCGGCCACGCGGTGGTAGCTGTAGGCGATGACCATCGCTTCGAGTGCCGCGCTCCGGTCCTTGTACGCCGCGATGCGCAGCACGTCGTCGGCGGTCATCGGAGTGTCGGACATCAAGTCTCCCGTTGTGCCGGTCCCGTCGCCCCCGGGCATGCTCATGGAGTTAAGAGCGCCCCCAGGAGCGTCAGATACAGTCGGCGGCCTGCTTTGCCCCGTGGCCGCCAGGGCTGGAGCGTAGGAGTGTCCGCTTGCGGGGGGCTTGCAATAACATCGCCACGCTTCTCAGACTTGGTGCTGATTCGTACATCGGCCCGTCCCCAGAACCGCCCCGGGCGGTCGCCGCCCGGGGCGGGTGCCGCTCACTCCTTGACGGTGATCTTGCTGATCACCACGAATCCGCCGAGCGCCCCCGCGGTGCCGGCGGCCGTGGTGGTGGTGAGGTTGACCACGAGGTCATAGGTGCCGGGGGACAGCTGCCCCCGCATCGGTATGGAAGCCGTGTATCGCCCGGAGCCCGGGGTGAACGTCATCTCAACGGGCGGCGCGGGATGCCGCGACTCGCCGCCGCCGATCCGGTCGGCGATGATCTCCAACTGCCAGCGGCCCACCAGCCAGTCGACAAGTTCACCGGTGACCTCCCAGCTCACGTCCACGGTCCAGCCCTCGCCACAGTGGACGACGTTCGTGGGCTGCGCGCCGGGATCGATCACCTGGCCATGGAGAATGCCCGCCAACTGCTCGGCCGGCACTTTCATCACCTGGAATTCTCCGGTCGCCATCGCGATCTCCTCTCCGCGGGACGGGTCCCCGTGCGAAGGAGCAGAGCGACGACGGCGGCGGCGAAATACGAGCTTTTCGCCTCTGACATGGCGCCGTTTCTTCTGGCGGCCCCCGGGACCCGGGGTCAGCGGTCCCTGAGCCTGACCAGGTCGGGGCCCAGCCCCTCGACGCCGCCCGCGCCGAGCAGTTGCAGCGTGCGTACGAGCTCGGCCCGCAGCAGCGCCAGCACCCGGTCCACGCCCGCCTCGCCACCGGCCATCAGGCCATAGAGGTAGGCCCTGCCGACGAAGCAGGCGCGGGCGCCCAGCGCCACCGCGGCCGCCACGTCGGCGCCACTGCGCACGCCGCCGTCGAGGAAGACCTCGGTGCGGTCGCCCGCCGCCGCCACCACGGCGGGCAGCAGCTCCAGCGGGGTGGCCGACCGGTCGAGCTGGCGCCCGCCGTGGTTGGACACCACCACGCCGTCCACGCCCAGCGCCGCCAGCTCCTTGGCGTCGTCGGCCCGCTGCACGCCCTTGACCAGCAGCCGTCCCTGCCACGCCGACCTGATCCACTCCAGGTCGGCGAAGGTCACAGAAGGGTCGAACATCAGGTTCGTCAGCCCCGCGAGGTCCTCGGGAGCGCCGTCCACGGTGGCGAACCCGAGCGGCTCACCGGTCAGGAAGTCGAACCACCACGCCGGATGCCGCACCGCCTCCAGCACGCCGCGCCAGCGCAGCGTGGGCGGGACCGTCAGGCCGTGGCGCACGTCGCGCAGCCGCGCCCCCGCCACCGGCACGTCCACGGTCACCACCAGCACGTCCATGCCGGCCTCCGACGCCATCGCCAGCGTCTCCAGGGTGCGGGCGCGGTCGCGGACCACGTACAGCTGGAACCAGTTCCAGCCGTCGGGCGCCGCCGCCGCCACGCCGGCCGCCGTCGTGGTGCCCATCGTGGACAGCGTGTACGGGACGCCCGCGCGCTGCGCCGCCCGCGCCACCGCCCGCTCACCGGACCGGTGCATCATGCGGGTGAACCCGGTCGGCCCGAGCACGACCGGCATCGAAACGCGCCGGCCCAGGATCCCCACCGAGGTGGGCGCGTCGGAGACGTCACGCAGCACCCGGGGCGCGAACTCCACCCGCTCGAACGCCGCCACCGACCTGGCCAGCGACAGCTCGGACTCGGCGGCGCCGTCGACGTAGTCGAACACCATGCGCGGAGCCCGCCGCGCGGCCAGCCGCCGCAGATCTGCCACGTCGGCCGCGGCCGCCACCCGGGCCGCGCGCGACCACCGGGGGCCTCGCGGCATGACGGCCCGCAGCTCCCGCCACCGGGGCAGGCGCCGAGCGTCTCCGCCTGTCGTACCGATGCCAGGAACGCTACCACTACGGTGGAAACATGATCGAGGGTGCGACGTCCTTCCCGCGGTGGGCGGAGCCGGCGGGGGAGTCGCGCGCCTCCCGCGCCGTGCACGCCGAGCTGCTGGCCCGCTGGTCCGAGCCGCACCGCCGCTACCACACCCGCGACCACCTGGCCGCCGTGCTCGCCGCGATCGACCTGCTGCCCGGCGAGGCCGGCGATGAGGCCGCGGTACGCCTGGCCGCCTGGTTCCACGACGCCGTCTACGACGGCAGGCCGGGCTGGGACGAGGAGCGCAGCGCCCAGCTCGCCCAGTCGCGGCTCCCGCGCTGCGGCGTGCCGGCGCGCCGGGTGTCGGAGGTGGCCAGGCTGGTACGCCTCACCGCGGCCCACGACACCCTCGCCCCCGGCGACCGCGACGGCGCCGTGCTCTGCGACGCCGACCTCGCGGTGCTGGGCGGCCCCGGCTACGACGCCTACGCCCGCGCCGTCCGCCAGGAGTACGCCCACGTGCCCGACGACCTGTTCGCCGCCGGGCGGAGCGAGGTGCTGCGCCGGCTGCTCGCCACGCCCGTCCTGTTCCGCACGCCACGCGCGCGGGAGCTGTGGGAGGAGCCCGCGCGGGCCAGCATGACCGCCGAGCTAGCGGCGCTTGCGGCGGCGCAGACCGGCCGCGATCAGCCGCTGTAGCAGCTCGCGCGAGCTGACCGCCTCGGCGCCCAGCTCCACCGCCGCCGCGTGCACGGTCTCCGGCACGTCGTAGTGGTCGCGGTCGAACGCCCGCGGCGGCACGCCCAGCCGTCCCGCGAAGTCGTGCAGCTCATCGAGCGAGGCGTCGCTGACGAGGTGCGACCACATCAGGCCGCGCGGCCCCGGCCAGTTGGGCGGATCGATCAGTACGGTCACCCGCTCAAGGGTAGAACCCGCCCACGCACCCCAAGCTCACTCAGATCACCCACGACGACGAGCCCGCCCGCCGCGTCACCCGCCGCGTCACCCGACGTGTCACCCGCCTTCGCGCCGACCGCGACCACCGTGCCGAAGCCGCCCTTCCTGCCCGCCTCGACGGCCGGCAGCGCGGAGGCCACCACGGCGATCCCGGCGGCCGGCAGGTCGAGCCGGCGCGCGGCCTCCAGGAAGAGCGCCGGGTCGGGGGTGCCGGGCAGGTTCATCAGCGCGGCGTCGTTGCCGTCCACCATGAGGTCGAACAGGTGCATCACCCCCGCCGATGTGACCAGCCTGCGGCCGTGCAGGCCGGCGGAGACGGCCGCCGTACGGGCGCCGCGCCTGCGCAGCTCGTGCAGCAGCGCCACCGTGGGCGGGAAGGCGGCCACGCCGTACTTGCCGACCTGCTCCAGGAAGGAGCGGTCCTTGGCCAGGCCCAGCCCGTGCACGGTGGGGGCGCCCGGCTCGTCGGCCGGAGAGCCCTCGGGCACGGTGATGCCGCGCGCGGCCAGGAAGGTGCGGATGCCGTCGAGCCGCGGCCGGCCGTCCACGTGCCGCAGGTAGTCGTCGCGGATGTCGAACGGCTCCGAGCGGCCGCGCAGGAAGGCGTCGAAGACGTGCTTCCAGGCGGCCGCGTGTCCCCGAGCGGTGTCGGTGACCACGCCGTCGGTGTCGAAGACGACGGCGCTGATCACGGTCAGGTCGATGACGTGCTCGTCCACATGGCGAACGTAACCGCTCTACCAGGCGACGGGTAGCTCTTTGACGCCGTAGACGATGGCCAGTTCCCTGAACGGCACCTCGCCCGCCACCCGCAGGCCGGGGAAGCGGCGCAGCAGCGCCGGGAAGGCGATGCGCATCTCCATCTGGGCGAGCGGCGCGCCGACGCAGCGGTGGATGCCGTGGCCGAACGCCATGTGCGAGCCCGCCGTCTCGCGGCCCGGGCGCACCTCGTCCATGCCCTCGCCGAGCGCGGGGTCGCGGTTGGCGCCGGTGAGCGAGCACAGCACCATCTCGCCCTTCTTGATCGGCACCCCGTGCAGCTCCAGGTCGTCGCGGGCGAAGCGGGGGAAGGCGACCTGCACGACCGTCATGTAGCGCAGCAGCTCCTCGACCACGTCCACGATGTGGCCGTCGACCTCGCGCACCTTGGCCGCCTGCTCCGGGTTCTGGATCAGCCACAGGGTGCCCAGCGCGAGCATGCTGGTGCTGGTGTCGTGGCCGCCGGTGAGCAGGCCGTCGGCCATGCTGGCGAGCGTGCGGTCGTCCAGCTCGTCGCCGTGCTCGCGCAGCAGCTGGCCGAGCAGGCCGTCGCCGGGGTTCTGCCGCTCGCGGGCGACCAGGTCCACGAGGTACGTCATCGCGTCGTTGATGGCCTGCAGCGACGCCTCGGGCCCCGCGGTGAAGTCGAACCGGTCCTTGCTGATCTTGACGAAGCCGGCCCGCTCCTCGTAGGGGACGCCGAGCAGCTCGCACACCACCAGCGAGGGGATCGGCAGGCAGAACTCCTCCATGAGGTCCACCGGCATGCCGCCGGCGCCCTTGGCCTCGATGCGGTCGAGGTGCTCCTCCACCATGGCCTCGATGCGCGGCTCCAGGCGGCGCAGCCGCCGCATGGTGAACTCGGGTGTGAGGAACTTGCGCAGCCGCGTGTGCTCGGGCGGGTCGCGGAAGCCCAGGCCGCCTGGGTCCTCCTGGTTGGAGCCGAGCCCGATCACGCCGGCGAAGTCGTTGCTGAAGCGCTCGTGGTCGCCGAGCACCGCGCGGACGTCCTCCCAGCGGGTGACGAGGTAGACGGTCTGCCCTCCGGGGATCTCCATCGGGAAGACCGGGTGCTCGTTCCTGATGCGGCCGAGCTCGCCCACCGGGTCGAACCCCTCACGCATGAACTGGACGAGCGGGAACTCTTCTGTCTCTGACATCGATATCCGTCCTGCTGGGATGCATCACACCAAGTTGGGATAAATCCCTGCATCGATGGTCCCATCCGGATGGGCGGGTGTTGCCCTCCGAAAGGAGGAATTTACCCCTCCGACTGGCCGACGACGGCGGCAGGGTCACCGGCTGAGCTGCCTCTTCCGGGTCTCATTGTGCGCGGGCCGCGCGAGCCGGTGCCACCCCCCGGGCGCGCGGGATGGCGCGTTCCAGGCGGTACGTTGCGTCAAGGTCACAGAACTGCCGTGAAACCAGGGCAAACTGGGGCAGCAGACGGCGTTTGGCGTACAAGATGGCGACATTCTGCGATGATCTCGTCGCATAGAGCCGGAGTTTGAGCCCTCACGGATAGTGACAGATGCCGACATTTGAGGAAATAACAGCCTTCATCACCGAGAAGCCGCTCGCCACCGCCGTCATCGCGCTGCTGAGCCTGGCCGGGCTGGTCCTGGCCTTCCTGGTGCTCAGGGTCGTCTGGCGCGTCGTCGCCTGGTTGTGGTCCAGGTACGTCGCCCCGCGCCCCATCGAGGACGTGCTGACCGTCGTGGCCGCGTCCATCGCCACCGGCGTGTCCGCGCAGGGCATGTGGCGCTTCTCCGGCGACGTGCTGGGGCTCGACGGCCCGCTGCGGTTACTGCTGTTCGCGTTCATCGAGGTCGCGATCATCACCAGCGCCGTACGCGCCCGCCGCAACATGCGCGAGAACTTCTCCGCCGGCATCGACGGCATCGCCGTGTGGGCCCTGACCTGCCTGACCGCCGTGCTGTCCAGCATGGACGCGCGCAGCCTGCCCGAGGCCGTCTTCCGCCTCGCCGCCCCGCTCGTGGCCGCCTGGCTGTGGGAGCGCGGCATGGCCATCGAGCGCCACCGCATCCGCGGCACCGGCCGCATCAACTGGCGGCTCACCCCCGAGCGGCTGATGGTCAGGATGGGCCTGGCCGAGGTCAGCGACCGTACCGCCAGCGAGGTCGACGCCCACCGCCGCCTGACCAGGGTCGCGCTGGCCGCCAAGAAGGCCAAGGCGCTGCGCGAGGGCGGCGCGTCCGAGCGGAAGATGCGCGTCGCGCTCGCCAAGCTCGACAAGGCGATGGACCAGGCCGTCGAGCACACCGGCCTGGCCGTCGACCCGCAGCGCCAGGAGGCCCTGCTGGCCCAGATCGCCGCGCTCTACAACACCTCCGCGCTCATCGACGCCGACCCCCGCGTGCCCTGGGAGCAGGACGCCGAGCAGCACCCCGTGCCCGCCCGCCCCGCGCTGTCCCCCGCCCTGGTCGAGCTGGTCCGCGAGGAGGACGAGGACGTCACCGTGCTCGACGCCACCCCGCAGGTGGTCAGCACCGCCGAGCGCGCCGCCCTCATGCGGGCCGCCCGCGAGTTCTGGGACCGGCAGATCGCCAAGGGCATCGTCCCGCGAACGGTGGACATCGCCCAGGAGATCGGAATCTCGCTGGCCACCGCGCGCGAATACCGCTCCCTGTGGAAGCTGGAGCCCCGCGCGCACGCCCTCATCGAGGCGCTCTACCAGCAGCACGGCATCGTTGACACCGGCGCCTTCCCCGCCATCGCCGACGACGGGCGGGTCCTGACGAGCAAGTCCTAGCCCCGGCTAGCATCGTTCCCGCAGACAGGCGGGCACGGGAGGGGGCCTCGGTTGCGGGAGCGCACGCTCGACCGCGTCAGGAAGCTGCTGGCCAAGGCCGAGCGCACCGACAACGAGCACGAGCGGGCCACGTTCATGGCCGCGGCGTCGGCGCTGATGGCCAAGCACGGCATCGACTCGCTGCCGCCCGCCGGCACCCGCCAGACCCCCGCCGACCGCATCGTCACCCTGCCGCCCCCGTGGGCCAGGGAGAAGGCCAGGCTGGTGAGCCTGGTGGCGCAGGCCGTACGGTGCCGGCCGCTGCTCATCGGGCGCGGCGACGGCGGGCAGCGGGTGCACGTGTTCGGCTTCGCCGCCGACCTGGAGCGGGCCGACGTGCTCGCCACCTCGCTGCTGCTGCAGATGGCCTCCGGCCTGGCCAGGACCGAGCCGCCGGCCGGCGCCGTCCGCGCCTACCGGCGCTCCTGGCTGCTCGGCTTCACCGACGAGGTCTACCGGCTGCTGTGCGCGGCCGAGAAGCGGGCGGCGGCCGAGGCGGCGCCCACCGGCACCGCGATCGTCCTGGCCGACCGCAGGGCGGAGGTCGAGCGGGTGGTCGCCGCGCACTATCCGCACGTCCGCATGAGCGTCCCGCGGACCAGCGGCACCGGCTACCGCGCGGGCGTCGCCGCGGGCCGCAGGGCCGACCTCGGACGTACGGGCATGAGCACTGCCACGGCCCCCGAACTCGGGCGGTAAGCCCTTTCCGGACGGCCGTTTGGCCCCCTGGCGATTCGGGCATAAGCGCGCACACGGAACGCAGTCCTGCCGAAGCGAGACCGGTCACCGTGAACGCATCCGTACGTGTCCTCGCCGCCGACCACCTCCGCCCCCTCGCCCGCGACCTCCTGACCGCCGCGTCCGTACCGCACGACACGGCGTCCGCCGTCGCCGAGCCGCTGGTGGAAGCCGACTTGGCCGGTCACGGCCCGCACGGCGCGCGGCGCGTCAAGCCGTACCTCGACCGCGTCGAGACCGCGTCGAGTCCGCGTCGAGACCGGGCGATCGTCCGGGGAGCCGTCCCCGAGGAGGTCGTTCCGGGGGAGCCCGAGGCCAGGACGCGCGCCGAGCGGCTCGTCACGGAATGCGCTGCTCGGCGTGAACCTGTTCGGGCTGACCGTCACACCGCCTTCTACGCCTCACGCGAATCCAAGGACATCGACATCGCGGCCTTCGACCCACTCAAGGAGTGACCGGCATGGACATCAACGGCAGCGTCGCCGTGATCACCGGCGGCGGCACCGGCATCGGCGCGGCGGTGGCGGAGCGGCTGGCCGCCAGGGGCGCGGCGGCGGTGGTCGTCAACTACTCCCGCTCGGCCGACGAGGCCCGCGCCACCGTCTCGCGGCTGGAGAGCATGGGCTGCAAGGCGTCGGCGGTGGCGGCCGACGTGTCCGACGACGCCGCCGTACGCCGGATGGCCGAGCGGGTGCTCGCCGACCACGGGCGGGTGGACGCGCTGGTGTGCAACGCGGGTACCACCACCTGGGTGCCGTTCCCCGACCTGGAGGGGCTGACGGACGAGGTGTGGCGGCGGCTGCTCGGCGTCAACCTCATGGGGCCGTTCTACTGCGCCCGCGCCTTCGCCCCCGCCCTGCGCGCGTCGCGGGGCGCCGTCGTCAACGTCGCCTCCATCGCGGGGCTGCAGGCCACGGGGTCGTCCATCGCGTACGGGGTGAGCAAGGCGGCGCTCATCCACCTCACCCGTGACCTGGCGGTGGCGCTCGGCCCCGAGGTCAGGGTGAACGCCGTCGCGCCCGGCATCGTGGCCACCCGCTGGCACATCGACCGGGTGGGGGAGCAGGTGTTCTCGGAGATGGCGGCCAAGGAGGAGCTGAAGGCCCCGCTCCGCCGTACCGCCCAGCCCGACCACATCGCCCAGATGGTCACCGGACTGCTGGAAGCGGACCTGGTGACGGGTGAGGTGTTGATCGGCGACGGCGGCCGCCACCTCGGCTACTGACTCTCGGCAGGCATTCGGGCGGCGGGCCTCCGACCGGCGGGCCCTCACCCGAGGCCTGCTCCCGCCCGAGGTCCGCTCCCGCCCGAGGTCCGCTCCCGCCCGAGGTCCGCTCCAGCCTGGGGCGGGCCGCTCAGGCGAGGGCGGCGGAGACCAGGGAGCGGGCCTCCTCCTGAACCTCGGCGAGGTGGTCGGGGCCCTTGAAGGACTCGGCGTAGATCTTGTAGACGTCCTCGGTGCCCGAAGGCCGGGCCGCGAACCAGGCGTTCTCCGTCGAGACCTTCACGCCGCCGAGCGCGGCGTCGTTGCCGGGCGCCGACGTCTGCACCGCCGTGATCGGCTCACCGGCCAGCGACGTGGCCGTCACCTGCGCGGCCGTCAGCTTGCCGAGCACGGCCTTCTCCTCGCGGGTGGCGGGCGCGTCGACGCGGGCGTACGCGGGCTCGCCGAACCGCTCGGTCAGCCCGCGGTAGTGGGCACTCGGCGACTCGCCGGTGACGGCGAGGATCTCGGAGGCCAGCAGGGCGAGGATGATGCCGTCCTTGTCGGTCGTCCACACCGACCCGTCGCGCCGCAGGAACGACGCACCCGCGCTCTCCTCGCCGCCGAACCCGAGCGACCCGTCGAGCAGGCCGGGCACGAACCACTTGAAGCCGACCGGCACCTCGTACAGCCGCCGCCCCAGCGACTGCGCCACGCGGTCGATGATGCCGCTGCTCACCATCGTCTTGCCCACGCCTGCGCCGGCGGGCCAGCCGTCGCGGTGGGCGTAGAGGTAGGAGATGGCGACGGCGAGGTAGTGGTTGGGGTTCATCAGGCCGCCGTCGGGGGTGACGATGCCGTGCCGGTCGGCGTCGGCGTCGTTGCCGGTGGCGATGTCGTAGGTGTCGCGGGCGGAGATGAGGGAGGCCATCGCGTACGGCGACGAGCAGTCCATGCGGATCTTGCCGTCCCAGTCGAGCGTCATGAACCGCCACGTCGGATCGACCAGCGGGTTGACCACGGTCAGCGACAGCCCGTGCCGCTCGGCGATCTCCCCCCAGTAGGCCACGCTCGCCCCGCCCAGCGGGTCGGCCCCGATGCGCACCCCGGCCGACCTGATCGCGTCGAGGTCGACGACGCTGGGCAGGTCGTCGGCGTACGTGCCGAGGAAGTCGTAGCGGCCCGCCCGCTGCAGCGCCGTGGCGTAGGGGACCCGGCGCACGCCCTTGAGACCGTCCTGCAGCAGCTGGTTGGCGCGGTCCTGGATCCACGAGGTGGCCTCGGTGCCGGCCGGTCCGCCGTGCGGCGGGTTGTACTTGAACCCGCCGTCGCCCGGCGGGTTGTGCGACGGCGTCACCACCACGCCGTCGGCCAGGCCGCTCGTGCGGCCCTGGTTGTGGCGCAGGATGGCGTGGGAGACGGCGGGCGTCGGCGTGTAGCCGTCGCGCGAGTCGATCAGCACGTCGACGCCGTTGGCCGCGAACACCTCAAGGGCCGACACGCGCGCGGGCTCCGAGAGCGCGTGGGTGTCGATGCCCAGGAACAAGGGGCCGTCGGTGCCCTGGTCGCGCCGGTATTCGCAGATCGCCTGGCTGGTCGCCAGAATGTGGTCCTCGTTGAAGGCCGTCTTCAGCGACGAGCCCCGATGCCCCGAGGTGCCGAACGCGACCCGCTGCCCCACCTCGCCGGCGTCGGGATGCAGCGCGTAATAGGACGTCACCAGCCTGGCGACGTCGACCAGGTCGGAGGGCCGGGCGGGCTGTCCTGCGCGTTCGTGGGTCATGTAGGTCACTTTACAAACGGGGAGCGGCCCGGCGGGTGATCGCGTGGCGGCGTGGGGGGATACATTCGCCTCAGTCACTAGAACGGAGTTCTGTTCCATGCGATACGGCATCCTGCTCTCGGAGTCCGCCAAAGACGGTGACCCCATCACCGGCCTGCGCGACCAGATCGCCGGCGCCGCCGAGCGCGGCTTCACCTCGGCCTGGCTGTCCAACATCTTCGGCCTCGACGCCATCACCGCCCTGACGGCGGCCGGCGTGCAGGCCCCGCCTCTTGAGCTCGGCACCGCGGTCGTGCCCACCTACCCGCGCCACCCGGCCGTGCTCGCCCAGCAGGCCATGACCGCCAACGCCGCACTGGGCGGCCGGTTCACGCTCGGCATCGGCCTGTCGCACCAGGTCGTCATCGAGGGCGTCTACGGCTACAGCTTCGAGCGGCCCGGCAGGCACATGAAGGAGTACTTGGACATCCTGCTGCCGCTCTCGCGCGGCGAGCAGGTGTCGTACCAGGGCGAGACGCTCAAGGCCGAGCTGAAGCTCGGCACGCCGGGCGCGGGCCTGCCCGTGCTCGTGGCCGCGCTCGGCCCCCGCATGCTCAAGCTCGCCGGCACCGTCGCCGACGGCACCGTGCTCTGGATGACGGGGCCGAAGACGATCGCCGAGCACATCGCGCCGACCATCAGGGCCGCCGCGGCCGAGGCCGGCCGTCCTGAGCCGCGCATCGTCTGCTCGCTGCCCATCAGCGTCACCGACGACCCCGAGGGCGCCGTCGCCCGCGCCAACGAGATCTTCTCGGTGTACGGGACGCTGCCCAGCTACCGTGCCATGCTCGACAGGGAGGGCGCGGCGACTCCCGGCGACGTCGCCGTCGTCGGTGACGAGGACACCGTGCTCGCCAGGCTCGACCAGCTCAGGCAGGCCGGGGTGACCGACTTCGTGGCCTCGCCGTTCGCCGGCCGGCAGCGCACACTCGACCTGCTGACCGGCGCGGCGAAGAGCTGAGCGCCCGGCGTCCCCATAAGATCCGACAAGGTGAAGAGCGTGCTACATGGCATTGATGTGTCCAACTGGCAGGGCACCGTCGACTGGGCAGGTCATGCCGAGGCCGGGGTCGCCTTCGCCTTCGCCAAGGCGAGCGAGGGCGGCGACTTCACCGACAAGTGGTTCGCCCGCAACTGGAACGGCATGCGGGAGAGCTGGATCGTCTGCGGCGCCTACCACTTCGCCAGGCCCAAGGGCGACCCCATCGAGCAGGCCCGCCACTTCCTGCGGGTGATCCAGTCGGCCGGCGGGCTCCGCCGCGGCGACCTGGTCGCGCTCGACCTGGAGACCAACGACGGCGCGCGGCCCGAGCGGGTGGCCCGCTTCGCGCGCCGCTGGTGCCACTACGTCGAACGGCACGGCGGCGTGCGGCCGTTCATCTACACCTTCAACGCGTTCGCGCGCGGCGGCCACTGCGCCGGGCTGGCGGAATACCCCCTGTGGATCGCCAGCCCGCACAGCCCCCGCGGCCGTCCTTCCGTGCCCAGGCCCTGGCGCGACTGGACCATTCACCAGTACGCCAGCAGCCCCGTCGACCGCAACGTCTTCCACGGATCACGGCAGGAGCTGACAAAGCTGGGGTTTCACCCGCGATAGCATCGGTGTTCTCATCACCGAACCCTGCCTCGGTGCCGGGCATCGAGCGCGATCCACGAGGAGTCACCGTGTCAGCCGAGCTACGCATCACCCTCGCCGGAGCCGAGCGTGTGGTCGCGGCCGGCACGACGGCCGGTGAGGCGCTCGAGGCCGACGGCCGCACCGTCATCGCCGCCCTGGTCAACGGCGAGCCCCGCGACCTCGCCCATCCGCTGTCCGACGGCGACGCGGTCGAGCCCGTCGAGGTCTCCAGCGAGATCGGCCGGTCCATCGTCCGCCACTCCACCGCCCACGTCATGGCGCAGGCGGTGCAGGAGCTGTTCCCCGAGGCCAAGCTGGGCATCGGGCCGCCCGTCGACAACGGCTTCTACTACGACTTCGACGTTGCCCAGGCGTTCAACCCCGACGACCTCAAGCGCATCGAGAAGCGCATGCGCGAGATCGTCAAGCAGGGGCAGCTGTTCTCCCGCCGGCCCGTCTCCGACGACGAGGCGCGGGCCGAGCTGGCGGCCGAGCCCTACAAGCTGGAGCTGATCGGGCTCAAGGGCGGCGCCGACCAGGAGGAGTCGGTCGAGGTGGGGGCGGGTCAGCTCACCATCTACGACAACCTCGACCCCAAGAGCGGCGAGCTGCGCTGGAAGGACCTGTGCCGCGGGCCCCACGTGCCCTCCACCCGGTCCATCCCGGCCTTCAAGCTCATGCGCTCCGGCGGCGCCTACTGGCGGGGCAGCGAGAAGAACCCGCAGCTGCAGCGCATCTACGGCACCGCGTGGGAGTCCCGCGACAAGCAGGACGAATACCTCAAGCTGCTCGAAGAGGCCGAAAAGCGCGACCACCGCAAGCTGGGCGCCGAGCTCGACCTGTTCAGCTTCCCACCCGAGCTGGGCAGCGGCCTGCCGATCTTCCATCCCAAGGGCGGGATCATCCGCAAGGAGATGGAAGACTACATGCGCAGGCGGCAGGCCGAGGCGGGCTACGAGTTCGTCAACACGCCCCACATCACCAAGTCGTCGCTGTTCGAGACCTCCGGCCACCTGCCGTGGTACGCCGACGACATGTTCCCCGCCTTCGAGCTCGAGGGCACCGAATACCGCGTCAAGCCGATGAACTGCCCGATGCACAACCTGATCTTCAGGGCGCGCGGGCGCTCCTACCGCGAGCTGCCGCTGCGGCTGTGCGAGTTCGGCTCGGTCTACCGCTACGAGAAGTCCGGCGTCGTCCACGGCCTCACCCGCGTGCGCGGCATGACGCAGGACGACGCCCACATCTACACCACCCGCGAGCAGATGGCCGACGAGATCAAGTCGCTGCTGCGGTTCGTGCTGAGCGTGCTGCGCGACTTCGGGCTCAACGACTTCTACCTCGAGCTGTCGACCCGCGACGACTCCGAGAAGTTCATCGGTGACCCGGCCGAGTGGCAGGAGGCCACCGACGCGCTGCGCCAGGTGGCCACCGAGTCCGGCCTCGAGCTCGTCGACGACCCGGGCGGCGCGGCCTTCTACGGCCCCAAGATCTCCGTCCAGGCCAGAGACGCCATCGGCCGCACCTGGCAGCTGTCCACCATCCAGCTCGACCTCAACCAGCCCAAGCGCTTCGGCCTCGAATACCAGGCCGCCGACGGCTCCCGGCAGACCCCGGTGATGATCCACCGGGCGCTGTTCGGCTCCGTCGAGCGCTTCCTGGGCGTGCTCACCGAGCACTACGCCGGCGCCTTCCCGCCCTGGCTCGCCCCGGTCCAGGTGGTCGGCATCCCGATCGCCGAGGCCCACGTCCCCTACCTGCACGACGTCGCCAAGCGGCTGCGCGCGAGCGGCGTCCGGATCGAGGTCGACGCGGCCGACGACCGCATGCAGAAGAAGATCCGCAACGCGCAGAAGGCCAAGGTGCCGTTCATGCTCCTGGCCGGCGACGACGACATCGCCAACGGCGCGGTCTCGTTCCGCTACCGCAGCGGCGAGCAGAAGAACGGCGTCCCGATCGAAGACGCCATCGCCGAGATCGTCAGCGCCGTGGAGCGCCGCATCCAGGTCTGACCCCACCGAAGCCTCAGCCTCCCTCTCAGAGGGAGGCTGACGCTTTTCAAGGGAGGGCGGTGTTCCCGGCGGGTGCCCTCTGGGCGGTGCTTCTGGCGGGTGCCCTCTGGGCGTGCCCCCTTTGCCAGGAGCCTCAGCGGGGGTAGAGGCGGAAGGAGACGGCGGGGGCGCCGCCGAACCGGGAGGCCTCGTCGTGCGCCGAGCCTTCGAGGAAGTCGCGGGCGTATTTCTCGGGGTCGGTGCCGGGCTGGAGGGCTTCGATGTAGGTGCGGTGTTCCGTGAGGGAGCGGACGCCGCGCTCCAGGCC
The DNA here is from genome assembly GCF_042428605.1 of Nonomuraea salmonea. Classification (NCBI taxonomy): domain Bacteria; kingdom Bacillati; phylum Actinomycetota; class Actinomycetes; order Streptosporangiales; family Streptosporangiaceae; genus Nonomuraea; species Nonomuraea salmonea. The sequence goes on along the minus strand of NZ_JBHMCF010000019.1, from coordinate 48,570 downwards.
CTGGGTGACGTCCACGGCGTGGGTGGGGGTGTCGGAGCCTGCCACGGCGATCCAGCGGACGCCGTTCCAGGGCTCGGGGCCCGCGTCGGGGAAGATCCAGCGGTTGCCGGCGTCGCCGACGGCGTCCATCGTGGCGCGGCCGACGGCGCGGTGGTCGGGGGTGTTCCAGATCGTGCCGCCCCAGGTGTCGTCGAAGTTCAGTGTGATGACGAGCTCGGGGCGGTGCCGGCGGATGGCGGTGGCGAGGTCGCGCCGGAGCCGGGTGCCGTACTCGATCACCCCGTCGGCGTGGTCGAGGAACTCCACGCTGCTCACTCCGACGACCGCCGCGCTCGCCCGCTCCTCGCGCTCCCGCAGCGGCCCCGCCTCGGCGGGGGCGAGCGTGTCGATGCCCGCCTCGCCCCTGGTCACCATCACGTACGCGACGTCGCGGCCCGCGTCGGTCCAGGTCGCCACCGCCGCCGCGCAGCCGTATTCGAGGTCGTCGGGGTGCGCCACGATGGCCAGGGCGCGCTGCCAGTCCTCGGGCATGGGTTCAAGCTGATCGGTCATACCCGCCATCCTGGCAGCCGCCCGCCGGGAGGGTGTCAGGACTCCGGGGAGGCGTCGTCCTCAGGGGCCTCGCGGGGAGCGGAGCGGCCCTCCCCGGGGAGACGGACGTCGTCCACCGTGACGTTGACCTCGGTGACGCGCATGCCGAGCATCCGGCTGACGGTCCGCGCCACGTTCGTCTTGACCTCGGAGGCGACGTCCATGACCACGTGACCGTACTCGACCACGATCGTCAGGCTGACCGCCACCTGGCGGTCCTGGATCTGCGCGCTGACACCCTGGTTGCTGCGGCGGGAGCCGATGCCGATGCGGTCGCGTACGGACTCGAAGGCCCGCACCAGATCCCCGCCCAGGTCGGCGACGCCCGGCACCTCCAGGGCGGCCAGCGCCGCGACCTTCTCCACGACCTCGTCGGCCACCTTGATCCGCCCCTTGACGGCGGCATCGGCGGTCGGCGCCTCGATGTACGACGGCTCGCCGCCTCGGGAGCCTTCGGAGGGTGGGTCGGCGGGTGGGGCGGTCTGTTCGGCCACCTGTTCGGCCAGGGCTTCACTCATCGCGTCCTCCTGTTGGGGGTGCACGCGATTGTGCCGGAAGAAGACCCGGTTTGTCCGGGGTCCTATGCTGCTAGATATGCACGATCAGGCAGGGGCAGGGTCCCCCGACAACTTCGAACGGCTGTGGACCCCGCATCGGATGGCCTACATCAAGGGCGAGAACAAACCGACCGGCACCGGGCCTGGCGACGGGTGCCCGTTCGACGCCATCCCGAAGATGACCGACGAGGAGGGCCTGATCGTCAAGCGCGGGCAGGTGGTGTACGCCGTGCTCAACCTCTACCCGTACAACTCGGGCCATCTGATGGTGGTGCCCTACCGTCACGTGTCCGACTACGACGAGCTGGACGCGGCGGAGGTGGCGGAGCTGGGCGACTTCACGCAGCGCTCGCTGCGGGCGCTGCGCAAGGCGAGCGGCGCGCAGGGCTTCAACGTCGGCATGAACCTCGGCCACGTCGCGGGCGCCGGCATCGCGGCGCACCTGCACCAGCACGTCGTGCCCCGCTGGGGCGGCGACACCAACTTCATGCCGGTCGTCGCGCAGACGAAGGTGCTGCCGCAGCTACTTCGCGACACCCGCCAGCTGCTCGCCGACGCCTGGGACTGACGGGCGCGACCGCCCGGCCGCGGGCAGCGCGCCGATGCCGGTGGCCAGCAGCAGCGGTACGGCCAGCGCGAGCGCCATCGACAGCACCGCCGCGCCCGAGTCGTTGACCAGCATGCCGACGACGCCGCTGACGAGCGTGCCGATGAGGCCGGCGCGCAGCGCGGGGGAGTGCTCGAACGCGGCCGGCACCACCCCCGCCGACGCCTGCTCGGGCCGCAGGATCGCGTAGCCGAGGAACGCCGCGGCGGCGATCACGATCGGCATCAGGTTCGGGCTGAGCAGGGTGGCCAGCATGGCGTGCAGCTTGCGCCAGATGACGTCGAGCGCCTCCCCGGTCAGCACCTGCCCCACGAACCTGCCGAGGTGCGACTGCTCGCTCGGCGGCCGCAGGTGGTTGAGCCAGGCGAAGCCCATGACGATCACGCCGCCGGCCGCGCAGCAGGCGCCCAGCTTCACCAGGGAGACCCGGCGGCCGGACAGGATGAGCGCGGTCACCGCGATGCCGGGCACGAACGCGATCACGCCGCCGAAGTCGCTGCCCAGCCCCGAGCCGCCCAGCACCATCGCGAACGCGCCCAGCGTGACGATCGCGCCCACGCCCGCCCGGCCCGGCCAGCGGTGCGCGATGACGGTGGCGGCCAGCAGCGTGCCGGTCGCCAGCAGCGCGAACGGGATGTTGCCCAGCCCGTAGTAGCGGGCTCCGACGTCGGCGCCGTACCCCATGACGCTGTTGAGCTGCAGCGTCGTGCCGGTCAGCAGGTCGCCGGCGAGCGTCAGCGCGGTCACCCCGGCCACCACGGCCGGGGGGCCGAGCGGCCTTCGCCGCCACGGGCCGGCGAACGCCACCGCCGTCACCGCCGCCGCCCACGCCAGCACGCCGCCGACGAGCTGCGGCAGGCCCGTCCACGGCAGCAGGTTGACCAGATAGCTGGAGACGGGCAGGGCGGCCAGCGCGACGGCGGCCACGCGTACCGGCGACAGGCCCCTGCGCCGGCGCAGCAGCAGGAACGCCGCCAGGTAGAACGCCACCTGCAGCACGGCCACCACGGTGAAGTAGACGCCCTTGACGGACCTGATGGACTGGGCGGTGGCGTCGTCCCTGCGCAGGTCCGCGATCGTGGCGCCGGCCGGGCCGACACGCAGCGGCGTGCCCACGACCGTGGCGGGCACCGGCACGCCCAGCTCGCTCAGCACGGTGGCGGTCAGGTCGGTGAGGATCGAGATGTCCTCGCGGTGGGTGGAGGCCGCGCCCAGCAGGTGCCCCTCCGTGCCTGGCGCGCGCATCGCGGCCACCCGCAGGTGCGGCACGGACCCGTGGTCCGACAGCCCGGCCAGCAGCACCGTCGTGCCCGCGGGCAGCACCGACAGCAGCGCGCCCGCCTTGGCATCGGCGAGCTGGAGCGCGTCACGCCGATCGGCGGCGGACAGCTTGTCCGGCACCCGGGGAAGCCGGCCACCCTCACCGACCTCAGCGCCGCCCCCTGCGCCGGTGCCCGCCCCCGCCCCTGCGCCTGGGCCGGTGGCCGCCCCCGCCCCTGCTCCGGTCCCCGCCCCCGCCCTCGCCCCCGCTCCAGCGCCTTCGGCGGTCAGGTAGGGGCGGATGAGGTCGTCGACGTCCATGGCGACCAGGGGGCAGCGGGCCAGGTCCGCGGTGCCGACGCGGAGCGGGGAGTCGTGGTAGCGGGCCACCGCGCCGTGCCGGTCGGCCAGGGCCAGCGCGGCGCCGGGGCCGATCGCGATCGAGCACCGGCCGGCCGCCCTGAGCGTCTCGCCGAGCGTGCCGGCGCTCCGCTGGCCCGCCACATCGATGAGGTAGCGGTAGCCGGGGATGACGGCGCCCTCGCCGCCGGCCTGCGGGAGCGGGGGAGCGCCGCACGCGTAGCCGCTGGCGGACCTGGTGCCCGCCGAGACCGTCAGCCAGCCGTCGTAGGGGCAGGTGACGCTGCCGACCGTACGGACCGACAGCGAGCCGACGGCGCTCGTCCTGGCCAGCTCCCACAGGTTGGGCGTGTCGTCCGGGGTGAGATCGTTCCAATGCAGCCCAGGCACCCCGATGAGCGCCACTCGCCCGGCGGGCGGCTCGGTGGCGGACGCCGCCTGGGCGGCCAGCACCTGACCGGCCAGAACGGCCAGTACGACCAAAGCGCGCCACACGCCGATGACCTCCCGCGCTCGCCTACTGAGGCACTGTGGCACGGCCACGGTCCCGGCCGCGTCACAGGACGTGACCACCCTCTCACGGGTCACTCCCGTACGCGGGAGAACGGCGAAAGGGCCGGTCCCCGTCACGGGGACCGGCCCTCAACGGCTCAGCAGGCGAAGCGTCAGGTCGCGTCCACCTTCACCTTGACCGCCTTGCTCTCGTTGTGCAGCCGGTCGAGCGCGGTCACCAGGTAGGTGCCGGCCGACTTCGCGGCATAGGAGGGGTCGCTCACCACGGCCACCAGGTTGCGCGCGTCGGTGGTGCGGCAGTCCTTGCCGGACTTCGGCACCTGGTAGACGGCGTAGCCGCGGGCCCCGTCGGACGGCTTCCACGACAGCTGCGCGCCGGACGCCTTGACGCCCGCGGGCGCGGCGGGAGCCTGGCCGCCGCGCTCCTTCATCAGCGGCTGCAGCGCCGGACGGCTGTAGTGGGTCTTGGCGACCCGGTCCATCGCGCCGAGCGGGTTGGTCAGCAACTGCTTGGCGCTGAAGTAGACGGCGCCGCTGACCTGCTTGCTGTCGCGGTTGAGGCCGATCTGGGCGGGCAGCTCGCCGGCCTTGGTCCAGGCCCTGTCGTCCTTGGTGCCGACGCGGTAGAGGCCCTGACCGATCCAGAGCTGCACGTCGCTGCCCTTGACCGCGTCGGACCACCAGCGCACCAGCGTGCGGTAGTCGGCCGCCTTGTGCCCGCGCGGCCAGTAGAGCTGCGGCAGGACGTAGTCGACGGTGCCGGACTTGATCCAGGAGCGGGCGTCGGCGTAGATCGCGTCGTAGGCGGACATGCCGGACGTCTTGGACCCGCTGGGGTCGTTGGAGGTGTTACGCCAGATGCCGAACGGGCTGATGCCGAACTTGACGTGGTTCTTCGCCTTGTGCACGGCCGAGTCGACCTGCTCGACGAGCTTGTCGACGTTGCCCCGCCGCCAGTCGGCGAGCTTCTGGCCCTTGCCGTACTTCTTGAACGCGGCGGCGTCGTCGAACGTCGCGCCCGCCACCGGGTAGGGGTAGAAGTAGTCGTCGAAGTGCACGCCGTCGATGTCGTAGCGGCCGACCACGTCGGTGATGACCTTGGTCACGTGGTCGCGCACGGCGGGCAGGCCGGGGTTGTAGTAGAGGCGGCCGCCGTATTTGACCGTCCAGGCGGGGTGCTTCTTCGCCGGGTGCCCGGCGGGCAGCTTGGCGATGCTGTCGTCGTAGGAGGCGCGGTAGGGGTTGAACCAGGCGTGGAACTCCATGCCGCGCTTGTGCGCCTCGTCGATGAGGAACGGCAGCGGGTCCCAGCCGGGGTCCTTGCCCGCGGTGCCGGTCAGGTATTGCGACCAGGGCTCCAGCGAGGACTTGTAGAGCGCGTCGGAGGCGGGCCGCACCTGCACGAAGACCGCGTTGAAGTTGCGCTTGGCGGCGCTGTCGAGGATCTTCACGTATTCGGCCTGCTGCCTGGCCTTGCTCAGCCCGGTCTTCGACGGCCAGTCGATGTTGGTCGTCGTGGCGATCCACACCCCGCGCAGCTCGCGCTTGGGGTAGCGGGCGTCGGGCTTGCAGGCGGCCGCGGGCGCGGCGGCGGTGGCCGTCTTCTTCGAGCTCGCCGCGTTGCCCGGCTTGGCGTCGGGGCCGAAGGCGTAGGCGGCGCCGGTGGTGGCGATCGCGAGGGCGGCGGCGGCTAGGAGTGGGCGTCCAGTTCGCATAGTGCCACCCAGTGTGACAGCTTCGGGGGCATGCTCGGGACGGAAACCGCAATCAAAGCGTGATACGTTCGTGACAAAAGTAAAAAGCTGTGCCGGGAGGGACGAACGCCCTCCCGGCACAGCTAACGGCTCAATCCGCGGCGGCCACCTTGCTCGCGAGGTTCGACGGCAGCGGTTCGTAGCGCAGGAACGTCCTCGTGAACGTGCCCGTGCCGTGTGACATGGATCTCAGGTCGATGGCGTACCGCGTGATCTCCAGCTCGGGCACCTCGGCCTTGACGAGCGTACGTCCGGTGCCCACCGGCTCGGTGCCGAGCACGCGCCCGCGCCGCGACGACAGGTCCGACATCACCGAGCCCACGTAGTCGTCGGCCACCAGCACCGAGATCTCGTCCACCGGCTCCAGCAGCAGCGTCGGCACCTTGGACGCGGCCTCCTTCAGCGCGAGCTGGCCCGCGATCTGGAAGGCCATGTCGGAGGAGTCGACCGAATGGGCCTTGCCGTCGTACAGGGTGACGCGCACGTCCACCATCGGATAGCCGGCGACGACGCCGCGCTCCATCTGCGCGCGCACGCCCTTCTCCACCGACGGGATGAACTGCCGCGGCACCACGCCGCCCACGATCTTGTCGACGAACTCGAAGCCCCCGCCCGACGGCAGCGGCTCGACCTCCAGGTGGCAGATGGCGTACTGGCCGTGGCCGCCGGTCTGCTTGACGTTGCGGCCCATCGCCTGGCACCTGCCGCCGAACGTCTCGCGCAGCGGCACCCGAAGGTCGATGCGCTCGACCTCGACGCCGTGCCGCTTGGACAGCCGGTCGAGCAGCACGTCGGTGTGGGCCTCGCCCATGCACCACAGGACGAGCTGGCGGGTCTCGGCGTTGTTCTCCAGGCGCAGCGTCGGGTCCTCGGCCACCAGCCTGCCGAGGGCCTGCGACAGCTTGTCCTCGTCGGCCTTCGACTTGGCCCTGATCGCCACCGGCAGCAGCGGCTCAGGCATGCTCCACGACGTCATCAGCAGCGGGTTGTCGACCTCGGACAGCGTGTCGCCGGTCTCGGCGCGCGACAGCTTCGCCACGGCCACGATGTCGCCCGCCATCGCCTTGGCGGCGGCGCGCTGGTGCTTGCCCAGCGGACAGGTCAGGGTGCCGATGCGCTCGTCCACGTCGTGGTCCTCGTGCCCGCGGTCGGCCAGGCCATGGCCGGAGACGTGCACGGTCATGTCGGGGCGCAGCGTGCCGGAGAAGACGCGGACGAGGCTGATGCGGCCCACGTACGGGTCGCTGGTGGTCTTGACGACCTCCGCCACGAGCGGCCCGTCGGGGTCGCACGTGATGCCCTTGACCGGCTTGCCCGACAGGTCGGTGATCTCCGGCATCGGGTGTTCGAGCGGCGAGGGGAAGCCCTGCGTCATCAGCTCCAGGATCTCCTGGGCGCCCACGCCCAGCCCGCTGCACAGCACCGGGTAGAAGCTGCCGCGCGCGACGGCCTTCTCCAGGTCCTCGATGAGGACCTTGGTGTCGATGGGCTCACCCTCGAGGTAGCGCTCCATGAGCGACTCGTCCTCGCTCTCCTGGATGATGCCCTCGATCAGGCTGCCGCGGTACTCCTCGATCTGCGTCTCGTACTCGGCGCCCGGGTCCTTCTCCGCGCGGGTGCCGGTGGCGTAGTTGTAGTACTTCTGGGTGAGCAGCCCGATGAGTCCGTTGACGTGGCCGTTGGTGATGACCGGGAGGTAGAGCGGTGCCACGCCGTCACCGAAGACGTCCTGGCAGGTGGTCAGCACCTCGTCGAAGTCCGCGCGCTGGTGGTCGATCTTGGTGATGACGACCGCCCGCGGCATGCCCACCTGCGAGCACTCCTCCCAGAGCATCTGGGTGAGCCCGTCCACGCCTTCGGACGCCGAGACCGCGAAGAGCGCCGCGTCGGCCGCGCGCAGCCCGGCGCGCAGGTCGCCCACGAAGTCGGCGTATCCGGGGGTGTCGAGAAGGTTGATCTTGATGCCGTTGTGCACCAGCGGCGCCACGGCGAGGTTGACGGACCGCTGCTGCCGGACCTCGACCTCGTCGAAGTCGGTGACCGTGTTGCCGTCCTCGACCCGTCCAGGGCGCTGGATGGTGCCCGTCGCGGCCAGCAGCTGTTCGACGAGGGTCGTCTTACCCGCTCCTGAATGGCCGACCAGCACGACATTGCGTATCGCGTCGCACCTGTCGGCCGCGGGTGCCCTGCCCGCGGCTCCTACGGCGCCGCCAGAGTTCCTTTCCGCCACATCGCCTCCCGCTACGCTTCCCGTCTCATCGCGTGAGACGGCTCGGTCGATGGGGGGACGCCGTCCAGCCGCGTCCGGTAGCTCGCTCCCGTCGCTCCTCGGCCCAGGCGGCGTCGCTCCCTTCGCGTTGGTCCGTCTGCCAACGCCGCGCCCGCGCGGAGGGTGTCGGAAACCGCATGGACGCGGTGTGTTCACCAAATACCCCTGTGGCGGATATCACAAGGGGTCCGGGGCAAAGAAAGTTGTCAGGCCCTTCATGGCCTACGATCGGACCGCGATGCTCAAACTCCTGCGCCCGGCCATGACCCGGATACTCACCCCGCTGGGCAGGGCACTCGCCGGCCGCGGGATAGGCCCGAACGCCGTCACGGCGGTCGGCACCCTCGGCACGGTCGTGTCGGCCCTGCTCTTCTTCCCCCTGGGCCAGCTCGCCTGGGGGGCACTCGTGATCACCGTCTTCGTGCTGTTCGACCTGCTCGACGGCGTGGTCGCCCGGCTCGGCGGAAAGGGGGGCAGCACCTGGGGGGCCTTCCTCGACTCCACCTTCGACCGGGTCGCCGACGCCGCCATCTTCGCCGGCCTGATCCTCTACTTCGTCGGCCGCGACGACGTCGTGTCGGCCTCGGTGACGCTCGCCTGCCTGATCCTCGGCACCCTGGTGTCCTACGCCAAGGCCAGGGCCGAGGGGCTCGGGCTGACGGCTGACGTCGGGCTCGCCGAGCGGCCCGAGCGGCTGGTGGTGGCGCTGGTCGCGGCCTTCCTCGCCGGGCTCGGCGTCCCCTACGTCCTGCCGGCCGGCATGTGGCTGCTCGCCCTGGCCAGCCTGATCACGGTGGGCCAGCGCGTGATGATCGTGTACCAGCAGACGAGACAACAGACCGGCCATCAGACGGGCCATCAGACCGGCCGTCAGACTGGGGAGAGATGAGCGACAAGGCATCGTTCGCCGACCGGGTCGTGGCCGCCGGGTTCGCGGCCGGGTGGAAGCTCGTGCCGCTGCTGCCCGAGCGCCCGACGGCCGCGGTCTTCCGGTTCCTCGCCGACCGGGTCCACGCCAGGCGCGGCAAGTCCGTACGCCGGCTGGAGTCCAACTTGGCCAGGGTGACCGGCCTCGACCCCGGCGGCCGCGAGCTGCGCGAGCTGACCAGGGCGGGCATGCGCTCCTACTTCCGCTACTTCCACGAGGTCTTCCGCCTGCCCAAGATGGACCGCGCCGAGGTGGTGCGGCGCACCCACGTCATCGGCGCCGAGCACATCCACGGCAACGTGGCGGCCGGGCGCGGCGTCGTGCTGGCGCTGCCGCACATGGGCAACTGGGACCAGGCGGGCGCCTGGCTGGTGGGCGTCGGCCACCCGTTCACCACGGTCGCGGAAAGGCTGCGTCCCGAGTCGCTGTTCCGCCGCTACGTCGCCTTCCGCGAGGGCCTCGGCATGGAGGTACTGCCGCTGACCGGCGGCGACGGCCACAACTTCGGCACCCTCGCCATGCGGGTGCGCAAGGGCGGCGTGGTCTGCCTGCCGGCCGAGCGCGACCTCACCAAGAGCGGCGTCGAGGTGCGCTTCTTCGGCGCCGCCACCAAGATGCCCGCGGGGCCGCCGCTGCTGGCCGTGCAGACGGGCGCGGCGCTGCTGCCCGCCACCGTCTACTTCGTGGGCGACGACTGGGGCATCCACATCCACGAAGAGCTGCCCGTGCCCGCCGAGGGCACCCGGCAGGAGAAGGTCGCGGCGCTGGCCCAGGGCCTGGCCGACGTGTTCGAGAAGGGCATCTCCGAGCATCCCGAGGACTGGCACATGATGCAGCGGCTCTGGCTGGACGACCTGGACCCCCGATGAGGGTCGGCATCGTCTGCCCCTACTCCTGGGACATGCCGGGCGGGGTCAAACAGCACATCGACGACCTGGCGCAGGCGCTCATGGCGCAGGGTCACGACGTCTCCGTGATCGCGCCGGCGGCCGACGACGACGAGCTGCCCCCCTACGTGACGGGCGCGGGCCGGGCCATCCCCGTGCCGTACAACGGGTCGGTGGCGAGGATGTCGTTCGGGTTCCTGTCGGCCGCGCGGGTGCGGCGATGGGTGCGTACGGGCGGCTTCGACGTGCTGCACATCCACGAGCCGCTGATCCCGAGCCTCGGCGTGCTGGCCTGCTGGGCGGCCAAGGGGCCGATCGTGGCCACCTTCCACGCCTCCTTCACCCGCTCGCGGGCGATCGCGGTGGCCGAGCCCTTGCTGCGCAGCGCGCTGGAGAAGCTGAGCGGCCGCATCGCGGTCTCCGACGCGGCCCGCAAGAGCCTGGTCGAGCAGTTCGGCGGCGACACCGTGCTCATCCCCAACGGCGTCACCGTCGCCCGCTACACCGAGGCCGAGCCGCTCGACGGCTGGGGCCCCGATGGCGCCACGATCGGCTTCCTCGGCCGCATGGACGAAGAGCGCAAGGGCCTGCCGATCCTGCTCGACGCGTTCGCCGTGCTGGCGGCGCGGCGGCCCGACGTGAAGCTGCTGATCGCCGGTCCAGGCGACGAGAAGGACGTCTACGAGCGGGTGCCGAAGCAGTTCAGGGACCGCGTGACGGTGCTCGGCATGGTGAGCGAGGCCGACAAGATCCGCGCGTACCACTCGGTCGACGTGTTCTGCGCGCCCAACACCCGCGGCGAGAGCTTCGGCATCGTGCTGGCCGAGGCCATGGCGTCGGGGGCGACGGTGCTGGCCAGCGACATCCCGGCCTTCCGCAGGGTGCTGGGCGACGGGCAGGCGGGCGCGCTGTTCGCCAACGGCGACCCGGCCTCGCTGGCGCGCGAGGCCGCCGCGCTGCTCGACGCGCCGGAGCGGCGGGCCAAGCTGGCGGCCGAGGCGCTGGTGGCGGTCAGGAAGTACGACTGGTCGACGGTGGCGCGCGACGTCGTACGCGTCTACGAGACCGTCACCACGAGCGGCGCGGGCCGCGTGGAGGAGGACCTGTGACGCGCATCGCGGGTGATGCGGCGCGGGTGGAGGAGGACCTGTGACGTCCACCATGATCGTGCTGATCGTGGGCATCGTGGTGGTGCTCACGGCCGTCTACATCTCCTGGCGGGCCGGCCGCCTCGACCGGCTGCACATCCGCCTTGAGCTGGCCCAGGAGTCGCTGGACGCCGCGCTCATGCGGCGCCGCGCGGTGGTGCTGGAGCTGGCGGGCTCCCGCCTGCTCGACCCGGCGACGTCGCTGGTGCTGGCCGCGGCGGCGCACGAGGCGCGCTCCGCGGGCCCCGACGAGCGCGAGCACGCCGAGAGCGACCTGTCGCGCACGCTGCGCGCGGTGGCGGACCAGGAGCGCTTCAGGGAGAAGCTGGCGGAGTCGCCCGGCGGCCGCGAGCTGCTTGAGGAGCTCGACGCGGCGGTGGCGAAGGTCGTCTACTCGCGCCGGTTCTACAACAACGCGGTCGGGGTCACGCGTACGGCGCAGCGCCGCTGGCTGGCCAGGACCCTGCGGCTGGCCGGGCACACCGAATACCCCCAATTCTTCGAGATTGATGACAATCCGCCCGCAGCTATGGCAACCGAATGACCTGATTTGGGGAAGCCAGTAAGCTTCATCCCGTTTTCGGGCTGAAGCGAGGAGAAGTGCACGTGCGGCTACCCCGGTTGATCACCCTCTGGCTGGCGGGAGCGGCCGTCCTGCTGCCCGTCGCGGCCTGTTCTTCCGACGAGCCGGCGGCGGGTTCCGCGCCGCAGGCCACGACGGACGCGCCGGCCGAGGCGCCGCAGGAGGAGGAGGTCAACGCCCACCCCTTCACCGGCAAGCCGTACGAGAAGCTCAGGCCGGTGCTCGCGGTCAAGATCGAGAACACCGCGGCGGGCAAGCCGCAGCTCGGGCTCAAGAGCGCCGACATCGTCTACATCGAGCAGGTCGAGGCCGGGCTGACCCGGCTCATGGCGATCTTCTCCTCGAAGCTGCCGGCCAAGGTCGGCCCGGTGCGCAGCGCGCGCATCTCCGACCTGCACATCGCCCCGCAGTTCGGCAAGCCGGCCTTCTCCTACTCGGGCGCGCAGACCAAGATGCTGCCGCTCATCGCCGAGGCGTCGCTGTTCGACGTGGGAGACTCGCACAATCCGGGCGCGTACTTCCGCCAGCCGGGCCGCTTCGCCCCCTACAACCTGTTCGCCAACACCAAGCAGCTGCTGGCCAAGGCGCCCAAGGCGAGCAAGGCCAAGGACATCGGCTTCACCTTCGGCGACGCCCCCGAGGGCGGGACGCCGCGCAAGTCGTACACGGTCAAGTGGCCCGCCGCGCGCTTCACCTTCGCCTGGTCGGAGGCCAAGCAGCAGTGGCTGATCTGGCAGGACGGCAAGAAGGACATGGCGGCCGAGGGCGGCCAGCTCGGCGCGCCCACGATCGTCGTGCAGTACACCAAGACCGAGCGCTCGCAGTTCCACGACAAGAACCAGAGCTACACGCCGCTCGTGCACACCACGGGCAAGGGCTCGGCGATCGTGCTGCGGGACGGCAAGGCGTTCAAGGCGAAGTGGGAGCGGGAATCAGAGGACAGCGGCACGACGTTCACCACTATGAGCGGTGAGCCGATGAACTTCGCCCCCGGCCAGGTCTGGGTGGCCCTCGCCAGCCGCAAGCCCGTCATTCCGTAGCCGCCGTACCTTGACAAACCTGTATAGGTACGGCGCTAAATCCTGACATCTTGGCATGTCGGGGGAGGGGTCGTTCAGGACCTACGATGGGCTTGATAACTTACAGATTCGCCGTTGAGAGCCCGTGAGGATGACCGTGTCCAGCAGCACGCCAGAAAGCACCCCCGTCACCGGAACCGCCCGCGTCAAGCGCGGCATGGCCGAGATGCTCAAGGGCGGCGTCATCATGGACGTCGTCACCCCCGAGCAGGCCAAGATCGCTGAGGACGCCGGCGCGGTCGCCGTCATGGCCCTCGAGCGCGTGCCCGCCGACATCCGCGCGCAGGGTGGCGTCTCCAGGATGAGCGACCCCGACATGATCGACGGCATCATCGCCGCCGTCTCCATCCCCGTGATGGCCAAGGCCCGCATCGGCCACTTCGTCGAGGCCAAGGTGCTGCAGTCGCTCGGCGTCGACTACGTCGACGAGTCCGAGGTGCTCACCCCGGCCGACTACGCCAACCACATCGACAAGTGGCAGTTCACCGTGCCGTTCGTGTGCGGCGCCACCAACCTCGGCGAGGCCATGCGCCGCATCACCGAGGGCGCGGCCATGATCCGCTCCAAGGGCGAGGCCGGCACCGGCGACGTCTCCAACGCCGTCACCCACATGCGCACGATCCGCGCCGAGATCAAGCGGCTCACCTCCCTGCCGGAGGACGAGCTCTATGTCGCGGCCAAGGAGCTGCAGGCGCCGTACGAGCTGGTCGCCGAGGTCGCGCGCACCGGCAAGCTGCCGGTCGTGCTGTTCACCGCGGGCGGCATCGCCACCCCGGCCGACGCCGCGATGATGATGCAGCTCGGCGCCGAGGGCGTGTTCGTGGGCTCCGGCATCTTCAAGTCGGGCGACCCGGCCAAGCGCGCGGCGGCCATCGTCAAGGCCACCACGTTCTACGACGACCCCGACGTCATCGCCAAGGTCTCCCGTGGCCTGGGCGAGGCCATGGTCGGCCTCAATGTCGACGAGATCCCGCAGCCGCACCGCCTGGCCGAGCGCGGCTGGTAAGCGTCGGCGTGTCGGCGCAGGTCAGCGGCCTGCGGGCGTGAAACGATCACTTCCGGGTGAACGTCACGCGACGACGGAGATTTCCGGAAAAGGCGGCATCCGTGAAGGATGTCGCCTTTTTCATGTCTGACGTTCACCCCAAAGTCATGCCGCTGAGTCAGGCTACGGGGGTCCTCGCCCTTGATCGTCACAGGGAGCTCCCAGGTGTCCAAGCTGAACCGCAGGCACTTCCTCGTCACAGGGTTAGCGGCAGGGGCCGCATCGGCCATCCCCGCCGTCGTCCCCGCAGCCGCGCACGCCGACCCAGAAACGGCTTCCCCCGGGCTGCGTACCGACCCCTTCACGCTCGGCGTCGCGTGCGGCGACCCCGACCACGAGGGGTTCGTGCTGTGGACCAGGCTCGCCCAGCAGCCGCTGGCCGAGGACGGTCTCGGCGGCATGCCGCAGCGGCCCTTCCCCGTGCGGTGGCAGATCTACGCCGACGAGCGGGCCCGCCGCGTCGTGCGCTCCGGCGTCACCGTCGCCGCCCCCGAGTGGGGCCACAGCGTGCACGTCGAGGTGCAGGGGCTGAGCTCCGACCGGGACTACTGGTACCGCTTCCGCGTCGGCCCGTACGTCTCGCCGCTCGGCCGCGCCCGCACCGCCCCGCACCCCCTGTCGTACGGCGGCGCCCTGGCCATGGCGTTCGTCTCCTGCGCCCAGTACGAGCACGGCCACTTCACCGCCTACCGCCGCCTCGCCGAGGAGCACCCCGACCTGGTGCTGCACCTCGGCGACTACCAGTACGAGTACACCAGGGACACCTACACGATCCCCGGCGGCAACGTCCGCCACCACGAGGGCCCGGAGACCGAGACCCTCGCGAACTACCGCCAGCGCCACGCCCAGTACAAGGCCGACCCCGACCTGCAGGCCGCGCACGCCGCCGCACCCTGGCTGGTCGTGTGGGACGACCACGAGCTGGACAACAACTGGGCCGGCGAGGTGCCCGAGAAGCCCGAGGTGCCGCAGCCGAACTTCCGCGAGCGGCGCGCCGCGGCCTTCCGCGCGTACTACGAGAACATGCCGCTGCGCCGCACCTCGATTCCGCGCGGCATCGACATGCAGCTCTACCGGCGCATCCGCTGGGGCAGGATGGCCACCTTCCACATGCTCGACACCCGCCAGTACCGCGACGACCAGAGCTGCGGCGACGGCTACAAGGACTGCCCCGCCGCCGTCGACCCCGCCCGCTCGATCACCGGCGCCGAGCAGGAGGAGTGGCTGCTGCGCGGCTTCCACCAGTCGCGCGCGCAGTGGGACGTCCTGGGCCAGCAGGTCTTCTTCGGCCAGCGCGACAACAACCCAGGCCCCGCCAAGATCACCTCGCAGGACGCATGGGACGGCTACGCCGCCTCCCGCCGCCGCATCACCCAGGGCTGGATCGACGCCGGGGTGCGCAACCCCGTGGTGCTGACCGGCGACGTGCACGCCCACTGGGCCGGCGACCTCAAACTCGACTACGACGACCCGACAGGGCCCAGCGTGGGCTCCGAGCTGGTGACCACGTCGATCTCGACGGGCGGCGACGGGGGCGACTCCGACCCCGCGCAGCACCCGTTCCTGCAGATCAACCCGCACCTGAAGTTCTACAACAACCAGCGCGGATACGTGCTCACCACGATCGAGCGCGACCAGCTGACGGCCGACTTCAAGGTCGTGCCCCGGGTCCAGACGCCCGACGCCGAGGTCCACACCCGGGCCACGTTCGTCGTCGAGGACCGGGTGCCGGGGGTGCAGCAGACGTACCTGCGGCCGCTCGACCCGGCGCGCCGGCTCCAGCAGATCACGGTCGAGGACACCGTCCGCCTGGAGACCGAACGCCCGTAACGGCTCTCGTCGCAGCCCTTCTCCGCGAGCCCGGCCCCTGATCAGGGGCCGGGCTCGTCGCGGTCAGCGCCTGATCGGCGGGCCCCCGTCGGAAGACGACGGGATGTTCTGGTGTTGAATTGTCGGAAACCCGTACTCGGACGGAAGGATCGCCCGTGCCCACGATCGGTGTACTCGCCCTCCAGGGAGACGTGCGCGAACATCAGCGCATGCTTCAGGAGGCGGGCGCGACGGCCGTCGCCGTACGCCGCCCCGCCGAGCTGGACGCGGTCGACGCCCTGGTCATCCCCGGCGGCGAATCGACCACCATGTGGAAGCTCGCCGACACCTTCGACCTGCTGCAACCGCTGCGCGTCCGCATCAAGGAAGGCCTGCCCGCCTACGGCTCGTGCGCCGGCATGATCATGCTGGCCGACCGCATAGAGGACGGCATCGCAGGCCAGCAGACCATCGGCGGCATCGACATGGTGGTCAGGCGCAACGCGTTCGGCCGCCAGGTCGACTCCTTCGAATCCGATCTCGACTTCGCCGGACAGCAGGTGCACGCGGTGTTCATCCGTGCTCCCTGGGTCGAATCCATCGGCGCGGACGTCGAAGTGCTGGGCAGGTGCGAGCCTGGGGATAGGATCGTCGCGGTCCGTCAAGGTCCTTTGCTCGCTACGTCGTTCCACCCCGAGCTCACCGGGGACGTACGCGTGCACCGTTACTTCGTAGACATGGTGAGGGAGCTCTAGGTAATGTCCGGCCACTCCAAATGGGCGACGACGAAGCACAAGAAGGCCGCACTCGACGCCAAGCGCGGCAAGCTGTTCGCCAAGCTCATCAAGAACATCGAGGTGGCGGCACGGACCGGTGGCCCTGACCCGGACGCCAACCCCACGCTCTTCGACGCCATCTTCAAGGCGAAGAAGAACTCCGTGCCCAACGACAACATCGAGCGGGCGCGCAAGCGCGGCGGCGGCCTCGAAGCCGGCGGCGCCGACTACCAGACGATCATGTACGAGGGCTACGCGCCCGGCGGCGTCGCGGTGCTCATCGAGTGCCTCACCGACAACCGCAACCGCGCCGCCTCCGAGGTCAGGGTCGCGCTCACCCGCAACGGCGGCTCCCTGGCCGACCCCGGGTCCGTCTCCTACATGTTCAACCGCAAGGGCGTCGTGATCGTGCCCAAGAACGGGCTCGACGAGGACACCGTGCTCATGGCCGTCCTCGACGCCGGGGCCGAGGAGGTCAACGACCTCGGCGACTCCTTCGAGGTCGTCTCCGAGGCCAGTGACCTGGTGCCGGTCCGCAAGGCCCTCCAGGACGCCGGCATCGACTACGACTCGGCCGAGTCCAGCTTCCTGCCGACGATGAGCGTGCCGCTCGACGAGGAGGGGGCCAAGAAGGTGTTCCGGCTCATCGAGGCGCTGGAGGACAGCGACGACGTCCAGAACGTCTTCGCCAACTTCGACGTCTCCGACGACGTCCTCGCCGCCCTCGACTGACCTTCATCAGGGCCCTGCCCCTATGTCCGGGCCCCGCCCTTTCCCTGGTCCACGCGGCTCATAGGGGTGGGCCGGCGATCCCGCAGCCGTCCTGCCGGCTTCGGGATCGTTCAGGCGGGACGGCTACTGCCGCGCTCCTCCGCCTCGCATCCGGCGACGGCGAATCCTCCAGGTGACGGTCTGTCGGCGTGCGGGGGAGGGGGCCGGACGCGTAGGGTCGGGCGACGTGACTTCCCCCAACCCTCCAGGAACCGGCACCCGGCTGGTCGGCCTGCTGCTCGCCGTACCGGCGCTGGTCGGCACCCTCATCACGCTGGTGCTGCCGACCGCGCAGACCATCTGGCTCAGCTTCCAGAGCGGCGGCGTGCTGCGGAAGAGCACGTACGCGGGGACCGACAACTACGCCAAGCTGCTCGGCGACGACGCCTCCTGGCGGGCGCTGGGGTTCACGGTGTCGCTGGTCGGGTTCCCGCTGCTGGTGGCGTTGGTGGTGGGCCCGCTGCTGGCCCTGGCACTCGACCGGGCGGGCCCGTGGCCGCGCCGTGCCGGGCGCGTCCTGCTCTCGCTGGCCGTCGTCACGTTCTCGCCGGTGGCCGTGGCGGCGTCCTGGCTGCGCGGCCTGATGCCCGAGGAGTCTGGCCTGGTCGCCCTCGCCGAGGGGCTGCGCGACCCGGCCACCGCACCTGGAACGCTCCGGCTCATCGTGGCCGCCGCCACGTTCGGGCTGGTGTGCGCGCTGGCCGTCATCGCGTTCCTGCCCGCCCTGCGCGGTCACACCCCGGGGCCGGCGACCGTGGCGGTGGGCGTCCTCGTCGCGTTCGCCATCGTGGCGGCCGGACTGCAGACGTTCGCCCTCAGCCAGGTGCTCACCGGCGGCGGCCCTCAGCGCGCCACACAGACGCTCGCGGGCCTCCAGTACGACTACGCCTTCAGAACGGCCGAGTTCGGCCTCGGTGCGGCCGTGGCGACGCTCACGGGGGCGGTCCTGGGCGTGCTGGGCATCGCCGCCACGATCATCGCGGCCGCCTCCGGCCTCCGCATCACCCTCACCCCCAAGACCGGCCTCCCCGGCCTCCCCGACCTCCCCGAGCCACCGACCCCACCGGCCTTCGGCCCGGGCGCACCCACCTCCGCCCAACACGGACCGTTCGCCTCCGGCGCACAGGCACCGGCCGCCCTCGGCCAGCAGGGACCCACGGCTTTCTTCCCGCACGGCGGAGCCGCCTCCGGCCAGGGCGGTCAGGCCGCCTTCGGCCAGCAGGGATCCCTGCCTGGGGGTGCCCAGGGCGGGGCCGCCTCCGGTCCGCAAGGCGCGGTCACCTCCGGCTCCCAGGGGCAGACCCCCTTCGGGGCCGCCTTCGGTGCGCACGGCTCTCAGCCGCACTCGGGGCACGCCCAGGGAGGTGCCCCGGAGGCTCACGACGGTGGTGCGGGTGGGGTGACGTCCCCGTACCTGCCCGGGAGCGGGCAGCCCGGGAAGGCGCGGCAGGCCCCCGCGAGGCGCGCGGCCACACCGGCGGGCGTCGCGATCGGGGTCGCCGCGTTAGCGGTGGTCGTGGTGGCCGCGTTCGTGCTCGCCTGGCCGTGGATGGACGGCGTGCTGGCCTCCAGGGCGGGCGCGGCGAGCAGCCTCAGAGCCCAGGTCAACACCTGGGTCCCGGCCGTCATCGGCGCAGTGGTCTCGGTGGGCGTGGCGTACCTGGCCGCCCTCGGCATCGGCGGTCTGCGCCCGCTCGGCCGCGCCAGCGAGTGGCTGCTGCTGATCTTCGCCCCCTGGTTGTTCGTCGGCGCGGGCCCGTTCAGCGTCGCCAACTGGCAGAACGTCCGCAACCTCGGCCTCATCGACACCTTCCCCGCCCTCATCCCGCCGCTGCTGGTGAGCGTCCCCGCGCTGCTGGTGCTGACCCTCCTGTGCAAGGGCCTGGCCGAACGCACCGACAGGGACTTCTTCTCGGGCGTGTTCCTGCCGTCGCTGCCCATGGCGGGCATCCTGGCCGGCGCCGTCACGCTGGTGAACGCCCACGACGTCCAGTGGCCGCTCCTGGTCGTCCAGCACACCGACCTGTTCACCGCCCCGGTCGCCCAGATGGCCCAGGTGGGCGGCTTCTCCCGGGCCGCCGCCGACATCGGGGCCGCGACACCGCTGGTCGTGGTGGCCGTCGGGCTGGCCGTCCTGGTGACGGCCCAGCTCCTCTACCTCGACAGGCTCGCCGTCACGACAAAGGATTCGCGGGTACGTACCCCGGTTTCATAGGTTTGCTGCTTGTGGAAATACGCGACATAACGCCCGACGACCTCGACGACGTCCTCGACCTGCGCCGGCGGGCGTTCGGCCCGATGAGCCCGAGCGGCAAGGAGAAGTGGCGCAAGTCCGTGTTGCCCGCGCTGGCCGAGGGGCGCTACCTCGGGATGTTCGACGGCGGCAGGATCGCGGCGGCCGCCCGGCTGCGCCGCTTCACCCAGTGGTGGCACGGCCGGCCACAGCCGATGGCCGCGATCGCGGGCGTCACGGTCAGCCCCGAGGACCGCGGGCGCGGCGTCGGCACCGGCATCATGCGGGCCGTCCTCGACCGCGCCACCAAGCTGGGCGACGCGGTCTCCGCCCTCTATCCGGCCACCACCGCCATCTACCGCAACCTCGGCTACGAGCACGCGGGCGCGCAGCACATCATCCGCCTGCCCGCCGAGTCGCTGCGCGGCATCCGGCCGTCCGGCCAGGTCAAGCTGCGCAGGATGGGCCCCGGCGACGCCGCCGAGCTGATCACCGTGCTGCACCGCGTGCACGGCGCGGCCCGCGCCAGCGGCCCGATCTCGTACGACGAGGACACCTGGAACCTGTGGCTGGCCAACGAGGACGACTTCCTCTACCTGGCCGACGACGGCTACGCGGTCTACCGCTGGCGGGGCGACGACATGGAGGTCGAGAACGTCGTCGCCGCCTCCTCCGACACCCTGCGGGCGCTGTGGGGGCTGGTCGGCAGCGCCTCCTCGGTGGCCCGCGAGGTCGTCGCCGCCGTGGCGCCCGACGACCCGGTGCTGTGGATGCTGCGCGAGCGTACGAAGGAGCAGCTCACGCGGGTGCCGTGGATGTTCAGGGTGCTGGACGTGGCCGCCGCCGTCGAGCGCAGGGGCTATCCGGCGCACGCGAGCTGCCAGGCCGTCGTGACCGTGGACGACCCGGTCAGGGGCAGGGGCACGTGGCGCCTGGACATCTCCGGCGGAACGGGCGCAGCGACCCCGGCCTCCGGAACCGGCGTCACGCTCTCGGTGAACGGCCTGTCCGCTTTGTACGCCGGTATCCCCACCTCGACGCTGCGGCTCAGCGGTCTCATGTCCGGAGATGACCGATACGACGAGGCACTCGACGCCGCCTTCGCGGCCAAGCCGTACATGCTCGACTACTTCTAGCCCCCGCTTCCCGGTGCGCGCCCTCCCCGGCCACGGTAAAGTCTCGTGCCGAACAGATGTTCGGCGGCGCAGGTCTCTGGAGGGCATGCCGGTGCGGGTGATGGGCGTCGATCCGGGGCTGACCCGGTGCGGGGTGGGCGCGGTCGAAGGGCGCCCAGGAGCGCCGCTGTCACTCGTGGCCGTCGGGGTGGTGCGCACGGCTGCCGACGAAGAGCTCGGCGCCCGGCTCGTCGGCATCGAGGCCGGCATCGAGCGCTGGCTCGACGAGGTGCGCCCCGACGCGGTGGCCGTCGAACGCGTCTTCAGCCAGCACAACGTCCGCACGGTGATGGGCACGGCGCAGGCCGCCGGCATCGCCGTCCTGTGCGCCGCCCGGCGCGGCCTCCCGGTGGCGCTGCACACGCCGTCCGAGGTCAAGGCCGCCATCACGGGCAGCGGCACGGCCGACAAGAAACAGATCGGCGCCATGGTCACCCGCCTCCTGCGCCTCACCGAGATGCCCAAGCCCGCCGACGCCGCCGACGCCCTCGCCCTGGCCATCTGCCACGTCTGGCGCGGCGGCGCCCAACACCGCCTCGCCACCGCCCTGGCCAAAGCCAGAAACCCCCACCGATGACCCCAACCCCCCCAAACCCACCCCACACTTCCGGCCCCCAGCCCGCCGACACCCGACCCGGCCACACCCCGGCCCTGGGGCTGAGCGGCATAGCGGCCCCAAGCACGGGGGCGTCGGGCGTGGTGCTGCCGCGCGCAGTGGCGCCGCGCGCAGGGAGATGCCTGCGCTTGACGTCCTCAGGCTTCGTGAAGGCGACGTCTGGCCGCTGCCCTCAGCCCGTCGGCACCCCCAGCGGCCCCACCCGGAACGTGGGGCTGCCGGGTGTGGGCAGGCGCTTGCGGTTGGCCTCGACGGCAGCCGCTGCGAGGGTCGCATGCCCCCGTTCTCAGCCCATTCTCGGCCGCAGCGGCCGCGCCCGGAGCTCGGGGTTGCCGGGCGTGGCGGTGGTGGGTGTGGGGGTGGATCTGCGCTATGACAGGGGACCAGGTGTGACAGTGGTGACGGAGACGGGAGGCCGAGCGTGATCGCGTCGGTGACGGGCAAGGTGACGGCGATCGCCCCTGATGGGGCCGTGATCGAGGTCGGCGGCGTCGGCATCCTCACCCACTGCACGCCGGGCACGCTCGCCACGCTCCGGCTGGGCGAGGAGGCCAGGCTGGCCACGTCCCTCGTGGTACGCGAGGAGTCGCTCACCCTGTACGGCTTCGCCACCGACGACGAGCGGGCCGTCTTCGAGCTGCTCCAGACGGCCAGCGGCGTCGGCCCCAAGCTGGCGCTGGCGATGCTCGCCGTCCACACGCCCAACGCGCTCCGCGTGGCCGTGGCCTCGGCCGACCTCAAGGCGCTCACCCAGGTGCCGGGCATCGGGCAGAAGGGCGCCCAGCGCATCGTCCTGGAGCTCAAGGACCGGCTCGGCACTCCTGAGGAGACCGTCAACGCCGCGCTCAACGGCGACCGCCGCGCGGCAGTGTGGCGCGAGCAGGTCCACTCGGGCCTGGTGGGGCTCGGCTACTCCAGCAAGGACGCCGACGACGCCATCGCCGCCGTCGAGCCCGAGGCGGAGGCCGACCTCGCCGCCGGCCGCCAGCCCCAGGTCGCCACCCTCCTGAAGGCCGCACTCCGTTCCCTGAGCATCCGATGACCCACCACCACTCCGACACCCCCAAGCCACCGCGTGCCGCAGCACATCTCGGCGCCGTGCGTGACGCGCTGGCGCATGGTGCGCCCGTGCACCTCGCAGAGCAGGGAAGTGGGGTTCGGCTGAACTCCGGGCGAGGGCGACGGGACCGTGGTGACCATGGGCGTCCACGGCGTGGAGCTGCTGTTGTCGCTGAGGGCTCGGAAGCCGGTGAGGGGCTTGAGGATGTGCGGTTGCCGTCGGCCCATCGGCTTGGTGCCATTGCGCCGTCACATCCGGCATGCCTGCCGGTCGTTGCGGGACGCTCAACAGGCAGGCATGCCGGCCGGTCGTGCGAGACGCTCGGATGGGTCGCGGGTTTTCGCACCGCGCGGGGTCGGGGTTCGGCAAATGGCCGAGGATGCCATCGGGGATGGGGCGAGGGTGGCGAAGAGGGTCCTGGGGTGGGGCGAGGGTGTGTGGTGGCGGGGGAGAGGGGTGGCGTGATACGTGAGGGCGTGGCGGGCCATGACGGCCGCCCAGGCGGGCGTTCGGTGACTGAGGAGAGGAGGCGCTGGGATGGGATTTGAGCGGGACGAGATTCTGTCGGCCGCCGCCGGTGGCGACGAGCTGCAGATCGAGGCCGCACTCAGGCCCAAGCGCCTCAGCGAGTTCATCGGCCAGGGACGCGTCCGCGAGCAGCTGTCGCTGGTGCTGGAGAGCGCCTTGCGGCGGCAGCGGCCACCGGATCACGTGCTGATGAGCGGCTCGCCCGGCCTGGGCAAGACGACGCTGGCGATGATCATCGCGGCGGAGCTGAACGCGCCGCTGCGCATCACGTCGGGGCCCGCGCTGGAGCGGGCGGGCGACCTGGCGGCGATCCTGTCGACGCTGACCGAGGGCGAGGTGCTGTTCATCGACGAGATCCACCGGATGGCCAGGCCCGCCGAGGAGATGCTCTACCTCGCGATGGAGGACTTCCGGGTCGACATCGTCGTGGGCAAGGGGCCGGGGGCGACCGCCATCCCGCTGGAGATCGCGCCGTTCACGCTGGTGGGCGCCACCACCAGGGCGGGGCTGCTGCCTGCGCCGCTGCGCGACAGGTTCGGCTTCACCGCCCACATGGACTTCTACGAGGTCCCCGAGCTGGAGCAGGTGCTGCACAGGTCGGCGCAGCTGCTCGGCGTCGGGCTGCCGGACGAGGGCGCCCATGAGATCGCCCGCCGTTCCAGGGGCACCCCGCGCATCGCGAACCGGTTGCTGCGCCGGGTGCGCGACTTCGCCGACGTGCGCGCGGGCGGTGTGATAGACCGCGACGTCGCCTCGGCGGCGCTCAACCTCTACGAGGTCGACGGCGAGGGGCTCGACCGGCTCGACCGGGCGGTGCTCGGCGTGCTGCTGCGCAAGTTCGGCGGCGGCCCGGTGGGGTTGTCCACACTCGCGGTGGCCGTGGGGGAGGAGCCCGAGACGGTCGAGGTGGTGGCCGAGCCGTTCCTCGTACGCCAAGGACTGCTGGCCAGGACCCCGCGCGGCCGGGTGGCGACCGCGGCGGCGTGGACCCATCTCGGGATGACGCCACCGCCGGATGCGTTCGGAGCGTCGCTTTTCGACTGATCACAGATCGGTTGCAACCATTTCAATATGGGAACTTCCCCGCGCGCCGAAACGCTGCTTCGTTGCCGCGTTTCGCAACAAGCGCCTACACTCCGTGGCTTGGCTGGCTGTGTAGGCTGACGGGCTGAGCGGCGCGGCCCGGAGCAACGCACGGAATTTCCGGCGCGAGGCCGGTGTCAACTCCTTGTACGACTATGGAAGGTCGCCCCTTATGGACATGGGACAACTCGGAAGCATCCTGCCGCTGATTCTTCTGGTGGTGGTGTTCTACTTCCTGCTGATCCGCCCCCAGCGCAAGCGCCAGCAAGAGGCGATCCAGATGCAGAACTCCCTGACGCCGGGCACCCGGGTCATGACCACGACCGGGCTGTTCGCCACCGTCGTCGCGGTAGACAATGAGGACGTCGTCCTCGAGATCGCGCCAGGGATCGAGACCCGCTGGGTGAAGGCCGCCATCGGCCGCGTCGTCACCCCCGGCGACGCTCCGGCGAGTGACGAGCCGGCCGCTGACCAGGCCGAGCTCGGCGAGGAGGGCAAGACGGAGTCCGAGGCCACCGTGGAGCGCAACGGCGACCAGGACTCCAGCACGAAGAAGTCCTGACTAAGCTCTGCCACAAACCTCTATCTGAAAGAACTGACGACCAGTGGCCCGACCGACCAGCCGCCACAGCCGACCGGGGCGTACGCTCCTGGTGCTGCTGGCGCTCATCCTCGCCCTGGGCGGGACGATGTTCCTGCAAAAGGCGTACACGCCCAAGCTGGGCCTCGACCTAGCGGGCGGCACGACGGTGACGTTGTCCCCGGTGACCCAGAACAACGCGGCGCCGCCCGAGGAGATCCTCGACCGGGCGGTCAACATCATCCGCGACCGGGTCAACGGCACGGGCATCTCCGACGCCGAGGTCGCCAAGTCCGGCGACAACATCATCATCTCCATCCCGGGCGTGGGCCAGAACGAGGCCATCAAGCTGGTCGCGACCACCGCGGAGCTGCGTTTCCGTCAGGTGCTTGCCATGGAGGCCACGCAGGCCCCCGCCGACCTGGCCACCACCGCGCCGACGCCCGGCCCGTCCGGCAGCCCGTCGGCCCAGCCGTCCACCCGGCCCTCCCAGTCGGCCGCGACGCCGAGCGCGTCCCCGACCGGTAAGGCGCTCTCGTCCGCGCTGACCTCCCCGACCGCCCCGCCCTCCGCGGGCGCGCCGCGGTCGGCCACCGAGACCGGTGACGGGCAGAAGAGCCAGGGCGACGGACAGGCCCGGCAACAGGACCCCGATGGGCAAGGCGACGGTGACGGCAAGGCCCGCACCGGCACCCAGAACAACCAGACCGCCCAGAACAACCAGACCGGCCAGAACAACCAGGACAACACCAAGGGCCAGAACGCCAAGGCGTCGCCGTCGGGCGCGCCCACGGCCAGCACGCCGCCCGTGCAGCCCCCGCAGCAGAACCCCGACATCAACACCGCCGGCATCGACCCCAAGGTGCTCGAGCAGTTCAACAAGCTCGACTGCGCCGACCCGGCCAACCGCGGCCAGGGCGTCCAGGACGACCCGAACAAGCAGTACGCCGCCTGCGAGACCGACGGCAGCTTCAAGTACGTCCTCGACGTCGCCAAGGTCGTCGGCACCGACATCGACACCGCCTCGGCCGGCGTCCGGCAGGGCACCACCGAGTGGATCGTCCAGCTCGACTTCAAGAGCAAGGGCGCCGGCGAGTGGAGCAAGCTCACCACCGCCGCCTACAACTCGCCCGAGCCGCGCAACAAGGTCGCGGTCGTGCTCGACGGCGTCGTCATCACCGCCCCCAACATCATCAGCCCGATCCCCGGCGGGCGGGCCGAGATCACCGGCGGCTTCGACCAGATCAGCGCCACCAACCTGGCCGACCAGCTCAAGTACGGCGCGCTGCCGCTGAAGTTCAACCGCAGCTCGGTCGACACGGTCTCCTCGACGCTCGGCCAGGACCAGCTGCAGGGCGGTCTCATCGCCGGCCTCATCGGCCTGGCGCTGGTGGTCGTCTACTGCATGCTCTACTACCGGGGCCTCGGCATCGTCGCGGTGCTGAGCCTCGTGGTGGCGACGGTCCTGACGTACACCGCGGTGGTCGTGCTCGGCCACAACGCCAACTTCCGGCTCTCGCTGCCGCACATCATCGGCCTGGTGGTCTCGATCGGCATCACCGCCGACTCCTTCATCGTCTACTTCGAACGCATACGTGACGAGATGAAGGAGGGCAGGCGCTCGCTGCGGGCGGCCGTCGAGGTGGCCTGGGTTCGCGCCCGGCGCACGATCCTGATCGCCGACGCCGTCATGTTCATCGCCGCCATCGTGCTGTACTTCCTGGCGGTGGGCGGTGTCGCCGGCTTCGCGTTCGCGATGGGCCTGACCACGCTGATCGACGTCGTGGTGGTGTTCCTGTTCACCAAGCCGTTCATCGCCATGCTGGCGAAGCTCAAGTTCTTCGCCAAGGGGCATCCGCTGTCGGGGCTCGATTCCGAGCGCATGAGCGAGGCGACCGGCCACAAGACCACTCCGCAGGAGGCCTGAGATGGGACTGGGGCGTCGCCTCTATCGCGGCGAGATCGACGTCGACTTCGTCGGCAAATGGCGGCTGTGGTACAGCCTGTCCGGCCTGCTGCTGCTGGTGTCGCTGGCCGGGCTGGTCCTGCATGGGCTCAACCTCGGTGTGGAGTTCAAGGGCGGCACGATCTTCTCGTTCAAGGCCCAGCACGCCACCGTCGAGCAGGTGCGTACGTCCGTCCAGGAAGAGGGCGTGCACCAGGTGATCGTCCAGCAGGCCGGCACCGACGGCTGGCGGGCGACCACCGAGAGCCTGCCGGAGGACACCAGGTCGCAGGTGCAGAGCGCCATCGCGAAGGACTTCAGCGTCCCGGCCGACCAGGTCAGCATCCAGGCCATCGGCCCGTCCTGGGGTGGTGAGGTGTCGCAGAAGGCGTGGATCGGCCTGGGCGTGTTCATGCTCGCGATCATCTTGTACCTGTCGATGGCGTTCGAGCCGAAGATGGCGCTGGCGGCGATCGTCGCGCTCATCCACGACCTCGTCATCACGGCCGGCATCTACGCCTGGTCGGGCTTCGAGGTCACGCCGGCCACGCTGCTGGGCTTCCTGACCATCCTCGGTTATTCGCTCTACGACGCGGTCGTGGTGTTCGACATGATCAAGGAGGTCACGGCCAAGCTGGGCCACACCTCGAAGCAGACGTACTCGATGGCGGCCAACAACGCGCTCAACCACACGCTGATCAGGTCGCTGAACACCTCGCTCGTCGCGATCCTGCCGGTGGCGGCGATCCTGTTCATCGGCACCACGCTGCTCGGCGCGGGCACGCTGAAGGACCTGTCGCTGGCGCTGTTCGTCGGCATGATCGTCGGTACGTACTCCTCGCTGTGCGTCGCCACGCCGCTGCTGGTGACGCTGAAGGAGCGCGAGCCGAAGTACCAGGCCATCGCCAAGAGGCTGGCCTCCACCGGAGGCGGTGGCAGGAAAGGCCCCAAAAGCGCGGCCGTAGCCAAGGGCTGACCCGTTCGTACGACGGGCTCAGCAGGCGCCCTCGCCCCGGCAAGGGGCGGGGGCGCCTGCCTTTGTGGGCCCCGAGGTCGCGAGGGCCTCAAAGAGGCGCTGAGAGCTCCGGGTAGGGGTCAGGGCCCGATATGCACCATCATGGAGCCCGGCACACGGCCGGCGGAGAAGGGATGACCATGAGCGAGCTGAGCACGACGATCCTCGACCGGATCAGGGACGTGCCCGACTACCCCAAGCCGGGGGTCATGTTCAAGGACATCACCCCGCTGCTGGCCGACCCGGTGGCGATGGCCGCCGTGGTGGACGAGCTGGCCGGGCTGCACCAGGTGGACAAGATCGTGGGCATTGAGGCGCGGGGGTTCATCCTGGCGGCGCCGGTGGCCTACCGGGCGGGCGCGGGGTTCGTACCGGTGCGCAAGAAGGGGAAACTGCCCGCCGCCACGCTGGAGGAGTCCTACGATCTGGAGTACGGCTCCGCGACGATCGAGGTGCACCGCGACGCGTTCGCGCCCGGCGACCGGGTGCTCGTGGTCGACGACGTGCTGGCCACGGGCGGCACCGCGAAGGCGGCCGTGGAGCTGGTGAAGAGGGCCGGCGCCGAGGTCGTCGGCATCGCCGTGCTGATGGAGCTGGCCTTCCTGAAGGGACGTGAGCGCATCGAGGGAGAGCGGTTGCACTCCCTTGTGATCGTCTGAGCCCGCCCGCGGCGGCCCAGGTTTCCTGCCTGGATACACTGGGGGGATCTGGACTCGAACGTGAGGAGCCACTGCGTGAGGAGTCTGTGTGCCCCGTGATGTGGTCGCGCCCGACGTAACCGACTCCGGCAATGCGGAGACGCCCGGTGTGCCGTCGGTGCGCCGCAGGCGTTTCGGGGGTGGGGCGATGAATCCGGTGCTGGAGCCGCTGTTCCGTACGGTCCGTGCCACCCACCCCAAGGCCGACCTGCGGGTGATCGAGCGCGCCTACGACGTGGCCGCCTACCACCACCGCGACCAGAAGCGGAAGTCGGGCGACCCCTACATCACCCACCCGCTGGCCGTCGCGACGATCCTGGCCGAGCTCGGCACCGACGACGAGACGCTGTGCGCGGCGCTGCTGCACGACACGGTCGAGGACACCGCCTACTCCCTCGACGAGCTGCGGGGCGACTTCGGCGACACGATCGCGTCGCTGGTCGACGGCGTCACCAAGCTCGACAAGGTCAAGTTCGGCGACGCGGCGCAGGCCGAGACCGTGCGCAAGATGGTCGTGGCGATGTCGCGCGACATCAGGGTGCTGATCATCAAGCTGGCCGACCGGCTGCACAACATGCGCACGATGCGCTACCTCCCCGAGCACAAGCGTCACCAGAAGTCGCGCGAGACGCTGGAGATCTTCGCCCCGCTGGCCCACCGCCTGGGCATGAACACGATCAAGTGGGAACTTGAGGACCTCGCGTTCGCCATGCTCTATCCCAAGCGCTACGACGAGATCGCGCGCATGGTGTCGGAGCGGGCGCCGCGCCGCGACCTGTTCCTGCAGGAGGTCATCGAGAAGGTCTCGGGCGACCTGCGCGAGGCGAAGATCCGCGCGGTGGTGAAGGGCCGGCCGAAGCACTACTACTCGGTCTACCAGAAGATGATCGCCCGCGACGTCGCGTTCGACGACATCTACGACCTGGTGGGCATCCGCGTGCTGGTCGACTCCGTACGCGACTGCTATGCCGCGCTCGGCACCATCCACGCGAGGTGGAACCCGGTGCCAGGGCGGTTCAAGGACTACATAGCGATGCCCAAGTTCAACATGTACCAGTCGCTGCACACCACGGTGATCGGTCCCGAGGGCAAGCCGGTCGAGCTGCAGATCCGCACCCACGCGATGCACCACAGGGCCGAGTACGGCGTCGCCGCGCACTGGAAGTACAAAGAGGAGGTCGGCAGCCCCGGCCCCACGGGCAAGGTCAAGCCGGGCAGCGACATGGCCTGGCTGCGCCAGCTCCTCGACTGGCAGAAGGAGACCTCCGACCCGGGCGAGTTCCTCGAGTCGCTGCGCTTCGACCTGTCGGTCTCCGAGGTCTACGTCTTCACCCCCAAGGGCCAGGTCATCGCGCTGCCCGAGGGCGCCACGCCGGTCGACTTCGCCTACGCGGTGCACACCGAGGTGGGTCACCGCTGCATCGGCGCCCGGGTCAACGGGCGGCTGGTGCCGCTGGAGTCGCGGCTCGGCAACGGCGACACGGTGGAGATCTTCACCTCCAAGTCGCCCGACGCGGGGCCGTCGCGCGACTGGCTGAAGTTCGTCAAGTCGGGCAGGGCCCGCAACAAGATCCGGCAGTGGTTCTCGAAGGAGCGCCGCGAGACCGCGATCGAGGCGGGCAAGGAGGCCATCGGCCGGGCGATGCGCAAGCAGGGCCTGCCGCTGCAGCGCCTGATGTCCGGCGAGGCGCTGCTGGCGCTGGCCCGCGACCTGCGCTATCCCGATGTCTCCGCGCTCTATGCGGCGGTCGGCGAGGGCCACATCGCGGCCCAGTCGGTGGTGCAGAAGCTGGTGGCCTCGATCGGCGGGGTCGACAGCGCCGAGGAGGACATCGCCGAGACCTCGCTGCCGACCCGGCTGCGCGGCCGCCCGCGCGGCGGTGGCGGCGCCGGCGTGGTGGTGGCGGGCGACGCCGACGTCTGGGTACGCCTGTCGAAGTGCTGCACCCCCGTGCCGGGCGACGAGATCGTCGGTTTCGTCACCCGCGGCCACGGCGTCTCGGTGCACCGGGCCGACTGCACGAACGTGCAGCAGCTGCGGGAGCAGCCTGACCGGCTGGTCGAGGTGAGCTGGTCGCCGAGCGACGACAGCGTGTTCCTGGTGGCCATCCAGGTCGAGGCGCTCGACCGGCCGCGGCTGCTGTCCGACGTCACCCGCACGCTGTCCGACCAGCACGTCAACATCCTGAGCGCGTCGGTCACGACCTCGCGCGACCGGGTGGCGATCAGCAAGTTCACCTTCGAGATGGGCGACCCCAAGCACCTCGGCCACGTGCTCAAGGCCGTGCGCAGCATCCAGGGCGTCTTCGACGTCTACCGGGTCAGCGGCGCGGGCAACTGACGGCTCGGGTTGACGGCTCGGCGTTGACGGCTCAGCGGCGCAGGCCTGGCAGGTTGACCACGACGGCCTCCTGCGTGCTGCGCGCGATCACCACGACCGCCTCCTGCGCGGGGTCGGGGTTCTCCTCGCGGTGCGGCACGTACGGGGGCACGAACACGTAGTCGCCGGGCCGCGCGTCGATGCGGGTCTCCGTGTCGTCCTCCAGGAACACGAACGACGGCGTGCCGCTGACGACGTAGATGGCGGTCTCCGAGGCGCCGTGGTGGTGGTCGGAGGAGCGGGTGGCGGGCGCGACGTGCGTCTGGCCCATCCACAGCCGTGACGAGCCGGTGGTGGCGCCGCTGACGGCGGCCAGGCGCCGCATGCCCGAGCTCTGCGCCGTCTCGCCGGAGAGCTCTCCTGCGGCCACGTGACGCAGGGTCTGGTGGAAGGGGTCACCCTGGTCCCGGTAGCCCTCCCAGAGGCGCCCTCCGGCCCGTTCGAGCACGCGCGTGGCGACGGCGGTCAGGCGTACGGGGTCGTCGTGCACCTTCAGCAGCTCGTCGGCCAGCTCGGGGTCGTGGGCGCGCAGCTCGCGCAGCAGCCACTTGCCGGTGCCCTGCCACCTGCCGCCCGCGCCGAGCGCCGCCCTCGCGGTGGCCTGCACGATCTCCCAGCCGATGAACGCCGCCTCGCCCGGGTCGGTGGCGCCGGCGAGGTCGTCGAGCAGGTCGGACAGCACGTAGCGGGCCCGCTCCGACTGCCCGGCGGGCTGACCGCCGGGACCGGCCGAGACCCGCTCGCCCAGGGCCGCCTGCAGGTCGCTGGCCCGGCCGCCGGTCCTGTCGGTCAGCACCGCGCCCTCGGAGCAGATGCGGGCCAGTGTCGGCCTGCGGGCCGCGAAGTCGCGCTCGATGTAGGCCGCCAGGCTGGTCTCGCTGTGCGCGAACAGCTCGATCGGCCAGTCACGCCAGCGCAGGCTCTCGCGGTAGGGGCGGTCGAGACCGTCGAGCACCACGATGATGTCGAGATCGGAGGTGCTGGTGCGGCGCTCGGTGAGCACGCTGCCGCCGACGAAGGCGTACAGGGCTCCCGGGAACGTCTCTTCGACGAAGGCGCGCGCGGCGGTGACGGGATCCATGCCGCACAGCCTAGATCGCGGGCCCCGTCGCACGCCGCCCGATTCGGCGACGGCGGCCCGCATGGCGACCGGCGAGGAGCCCCCGTGAGAAGGGACCCCGCGCCGGATCAGCTGAACTCGGCCAGCGTGCGCTCCGCCTCCGCCAGCCACGAACGGCGGGCGGTGAGCGCCTCCTCGGCCTCCTTGACGTCCTTCGCCCGGCCCGCGGCCTGCGCCTTGTCCAGGCGCTTCTCCAGCTGCTCGATGGAGGTGCGCAGCTGGTCGACGGTGCTCTGGGCGCGCGCCCTCGCCTCGGGGTTGGAGCGCTTCCACTCGGCGTCCTCGGCCTTGCGCACGGTCTCGTCCACCCGGCGCAGCCCGCCCTCCAGGCGGTCGCGCTGGTCGCGCGGCACGGGACCGGCGGCCTCCCAGCGCTCGAGGATGCTGCGCAGCGCGGCCCTGGCGGTGCGGACGTCGGTGACCGGCAGGATCTTCTCGGCCTCGGCCAGCAGCTCCTCCTTGACCACCGCGTTGGCCGCGAGCGAGGCGTCGCGCTCGGCGAACACCGCCGAGCGCGCCTGGAAGAACTGGTCCTGGGCGGCCTTGAAGCGCGCCCACAGCTCGTCCTCGGCCTCGCGCGAGGCCCGCCCGGCGTTCTTCCACTGCTGCATGAGGTCGCGGTAGACGGCCGCCGTGGGGCCCCAGTCGGTGGAGCCGGCCAGTGACTCGGCCTCGGCGACGATGCGCTCCTTCTCCGCGCGCACGCCCTCGCGCTGCTCGTCGAGCCCCGCGAAGTACGCCTTGCGCCGCTTGGCGAACGCCGTGCGGGCCGCCGACAGCCGCTTCCACAGCGTGGCCTCGGTGGCGCGGTCGATGCGGTCGGCCGCCTTCCACTCCTCCACGAGCTGGCGCAGCCGTTCGCCGCCCGACTTCCAGTGGGTGGTCTCCTCGGCGATGCGCTCGGCCTCGCCGACGATCCGCTCCTTGACCGCCCTGGCCTCGGCCCGCGCCTGCTCGCGCGCGGCCTTGACCTCCTCGCGGCGCTGGGCCACCAGCTCGGTCAGCCCGTCGAGCCTGGCCGTCAGCGCGGCCAGGTCGCCGACGGCGTGGGCGTCGGCCACGGCTTCGCGCAGCTTGGTGATGCCGGCCTCGGCCTGGGCCGGAGCGAGGTCGGTGCCCCTGACGCGCTGTTCGAGGAGCTGGACCTGACCGGCCAGCTCGTCGTACTTGCGATGGAAGTAGGCCAGTGCCTCTTCGGGTTCACCGGCCTGCCAGGAGCCGACGGCTCGCTCTCCCTCAGCCGTACGCACGTAGACGGTGCCGTCGTCGTCTACCCGGCCCCACGGGTCGGTGCTCACCGTGTCCTCCCGCACTATCCATCAGACCCTTCGGGACTACTTCGTCCCTAGTTTGTATTACGTCAGCTCTTGCCGGCGATTGTCACGTCTTTGATTTCGACGGTTTGCTTAGGTGCTCCTGTCCCATCTCCCGCGTCGGCGATCACGCCTGCTTTGTTCACCTTGTCCAGGATGTCGAGCCCCTTGGTGATCGTACCCACCGGCGTGTAATCCGGGGTGAGGCCGATGTCGCCGTAAACGAGGAAGAACTGGCTGCCCGTGCTGCCCGGCGCGGAGGTTTTGGCCATCGCCATCACGCCGCGCTTGTACTGGGCGCCCTGGAGGTTCTCCTCGGCCATGACGTAACCGGGGCCGCCCGAGCCGTCCTGGCTCTTGCCGTCGGCCTTGGCGGTCGGGTCGCCGCACTGCAGCATGGGGAACTTGTCGCTGCCGAGCCGGTGGCACTTGCTGCCGTCGTAGTACTTCTTCTCCGCCAGGAACTCCAGCGAGTTGGTGGTGCAGGGAGCCTTGGCGTTGTTCAGCTCGACGACGATCTCACCGAGGTTGGTGTCGATCGTCATCTTCTTCGTGGCGGGCTCGGTCTTGACCTTGGCCGGCGGCATGCCGACGTCCTTGACCTGACCGCCTGAGGTGTCCTTGACGTAGTCGCACGTGCCCGTCGCCGCGTCGTAGGGCTTCGGCCCCGTGTTCTCCGACGCCGGTGCGGTCTCCGCGGCCGTCGCGGAGGGCGAGGCGGCCGCCTCGGTGCCCGGGTCGTTGCCCCCGAGCAGCGCGACCGCGGCCACGATGCCGCCGACCACGACCACCACGCCCGCGGTGGAGCCGATGATCGCCGTGCGCTTGGCCTTCTGCTCACGCTCGATGCGGCGCTGCATCTGCCGCTCGTAGTGCTCGCGTGCCAGCTGCTTCTGCCGGTCCTTCCCCGTGGCCACCGCTTTGCCTCCCATAGTCAATCAACTGAGGTGGGCGAATCGTATCGGCCAACGGGTAATGATTCGCAGCCCGGCGACCCGCACCGGTACCCTTCGGTTACATTCCCATTGGCTTTTCGACGAGATCACCTGAGGCAGATGCTCATCGCCGGCTTCCCCGCAGGGGCCTTCCAGACCAATTGTTACGTAGTCGCGCCCGCGGCCGGCGAGGAGTGCGTCATCGTCGATCCTGGTCAGGACGCCGTCGAGGGGGTCGACGAGCTGCTGCGCGAGCACCGGCTCAAGCCCGTCGCCGTCCTGCTCACCCACGGCCACCTCGATCACGTCTGGTCGGTGGCTCCCGTCTGCGGCGCGCGCGACGTGCCCGCCTGGATCCACCCCGACGACCGCCACCTGCTGAGCGACCCGGCCGCGGGCTGGTCCGACACCAGCGCGTCGCTGTTCGGCGGCCTCACGCTGAGCGAGCCCGACGACGTGCGCGAGCTGTCCGACGGCGCCGTGCTGCCGCTCGCGGGGCTGGAGCTCGTGGTCGATCACACGCCAGGCCATACCAGGGGGTCGGTGAGCTTCCGGCTGCCCGGCGACGAGATCATGTTCTCGGGCGACCTGCTGTTCGCCGGCTCCATCGGCCGCACCGATCTTCCCGGCGGCGACTACACGACCATCCTGAGCAGCCTGGCTACCAAGTGTCTGCCGCTGCCGGACGATACGGTCGTCCTGCCGGGCCACGGACCACAGACCACGATCGGCCGCGAGCGCGCGACCAACCCATATCTCAAGGAAGCAGCGCCGCACGCCGGTCCCACACGAGGGATCTAATGAGCTTCCAAGCACCGAAAGGCACCTTCGACTGGCTGCCACCCCGCTCCGAGCGGGTCCTCGCCGTACGCGAGGCGCTGGCCGCGCCGCTGCGCCTCGCCGGCTACGGCTACATCGAGACGCCGGTCTTCGAAGACACCCAGCTGTTCGCGAGGGGCGTAGGCGAGTCGACCGACATCGTCTCCAAGGAGATGTACACCTTCCCCGACAAGGCGGGCCGCTCGCTGACGCTGCGCCCCGAGGGCACCGCCTCGGTGGTCCGTGCGGTGCTCCAGCACAACCTGCACACCGGGCAGCTGCCGGTGAAGTTGTGGTACTCCGGCAGCCAGTTCCGCTACGAGCGCGCCCAGAAGGGCCGCTACCGCCACTTCTGGCAGGTCGGCGCCGAGGCGCTGGGCGCCGAGGACCCCGCGCTCGACGCCGAGCTGATCGTGCTCGGCGCGCGCGGCTTCGCCTCGCTCGGGCTGCGCGACGTCCGGCTGCTGCTCAACTCGCTCGGCGACAAGAACTGCCGGCCCGCCTACCGGGCCGCGCTGCAGGAGTTCCTGCGCGGGCTCGACCTCGACGCCGACACCAGGGCCCGCATCGAGATCAACCCGCTGCGGGTGCTCGACGACAAGCGGCCCGAGGTGCAGGCCCAGCTCGCCGGCGCGCCGCTGGTGGTCGACCACCTGTGCGACGACTGCCGGGCGTACCACGAGGAGGTGCGCGCCCTGCTGAGCGCCTCCGGCGTCGCCTTCGAGGACGACCCGCGCCTGGTGCGCGGCCTCGACTACTACACCCGCACCACGTTCGAGTTCGTCCACGACGGGCTCGGCTCGCAGTCGGCCGTCGGCGGCGGCGGCCGCTACGACGGGCTGAGCGAGATGCTCGACGGGCCGCCGCTGCCCAGCGTCGGCTGGGCGCTCGGCGTCGACCGCACGTTCCTGGCCATGGAGGCCGAGGGCCTGCTCGGCGACGACGCGGCACACGAGCGCGTGCAGGTGTACGGTGTCCCGCTGGGTGACGACGCCCGGCGCCGCATGTTCCTGCTCATCGACGAGCTGCGCGCGGCCGGGCTCAGCGCCGACATGGCCTTCGGCGGCAAGGGGCTCAAGGGCGCGATGAAGGGCGCCGGCCGCTCGGGCGCCGCGTTCGCGCTGATCCTGGGCGAGCGTGACCTGGCCGCCGAGGCCGTGCAAGTGAAGGACCTGGCCACCGCCGAGCAGACCGAGGTGCCGCTGGCCAAGGTCGTCGACGTCTTGAAGGGGAAGGTGCAGTGACCGGCGAGCCAGGGCCGCTGCCTCCCCTCACTCATCCGCATGAAGGGAAAGTGCAGTGATCCGCACGCATACCGCCGGGTCGCTCCGCGAGGAGCACGCCGGGCAGCAGGTGACGCTCGCAGGATGGGTGGCGCGCCGCCGTGACCACGGCGGTGTCGTCTTCATCGACCTGCGCGACGCCTCCGGCTCGGCGCAGGTGGTCTTCCGCGAGGAGGACCACGCCCACGACCTGCGCGCCGAATACTGCGTGCAGGTCGTCGGCAAGGTCAGGGTGCGGCCCGAGGGCAACGAGAACCCCGAGCTGCCCACCGGCGCCGTCGAGGTGGTGGCCGACACGGTCGAGGTGCTGAGCGAGTCGGCGCCGCTGCCGTTCCCCATCGAGGGCAACGTGGGGGTGTCGGAGGAGGCGCGGCTCAAATACCGCTACCTCGACATCCGCCGGCAGCAGGTGGCCAACGCGATGCGCACCCGCTCCAAGGCGACCTACCTCGCCAACGAGGTGATGCACGAGCTCGGCTTCGTCTACGTCGAGACGCCCACCCTGACCCGCTCCACGCCCGAGGGCGCGCGCGACTTCCTGGTGCCGGTGCGGCTGCAGCCGGGCAACTGGTACGCCCTGCCGCAGTCGCCGCAGCTGTTCAAGCAGCTGCTGCAGGTGGCCGGCCTCGAGCGCTACTACCAGCTGGCCAAGTGCTACCGCGACGAGGACCTGCGGGCCGACCGGCAGCCGGAGTTCACCCAGATCGACGTCGAGATGTCGTTCGTCGACCAGGAGGACGTCATCGAGGTCGGCGAGAAGCTGATCGGCCGGCTGTGGAAGGAGATCGCCGGCTACGAGCTGCCGACCCCGCTGCCGCGCATGACGTACGCCGACGCGATGGCCCGCTACGGCTCCGACAAGCCCGACCTGCGCTTCGGCCAGGAGCTGGTCGAGATGACCGACTACTTCTCCGGCACCTCGTTCCGCGTCTTCCAGGCCGACTACGTCGGCGCCGTCGTCATGCCCGGCGGGGCCTCCCAGACCCGCAAGGAGCTCGACGGCTGGCAGGAGTGGGCCCGCTCCCGCGGCGCCAAGGGCCTGGCCTACGTGCTCGTCCAGGAGGACGGCACGCTCGGCGGCCCGGTCGCGAAGAACCTGTCGGAGCAGGAGCTGTCCGGGCTGGCCGGCAAGGTCGGCGCGCAGCCGGGCGACGCCATCTTCTTCGCCGCCGGCGCCAAGAGCGCCGCCCGCGACCTGCTCGGCGCGGCCCGGCTGGAGATCGGCCGGCGCTGCGACCTGATCGACGAGTCGCAGTGGTCGTTCCTGTGGGTCGTCGACGCGCCCATGTTCGAGGAGGACGGCGAGGGCGGCTGGACGGCCGTGCACCACCCGTTCACCGGGCCGAAGCCGGAGTGGGCCGACAACTTCCAGGACCACCCTGGCGAGGCGCTGGCCTACGCCTACGACATGGTCTGCAACGGCATGGAGATCGGCGGCGGCTCGATCCGTATCCACCGGGCCGAGATGCAGCAGCGCGTCTTCGACGTGCTCGGCATCTCCAAGGAGGACGCGGAGAGCAAGTTCGGCTTCCTGCTCGAGGCGTTCAAGTACGGCCCGCCCCCGCACGGCGGCATCGCCTACGGCTGGGACCGCATCTGCATGCTGCTGTCGGGCGGCGACTCGATCCGCGACGTGATCGCGTTCCCGAAGACGGCCTCCGGCTTCGACCCGCTGACCGGCGCGCCCACGCCGATCACGACGGAGCAGCGCAAGGAGGCGGGCGTGGACGCCGCGCCCAAGCAGGCGTAGTCCCGCGAATGCGAACGGCCCGGGCGCCCCGCGAAGGGGGCGCCCGGGCCGTTCTCACATCCGGGCGGGGGCCGCGCGTCAGGAGAAGGTGATGCGCTTGATGATGACCGGCTTGCGCGGTGCGGTGGTGCCGCCGTCGCCGGTGATGTCGGCCTCGTTGACGATGAGGTCCTTGGGGCTGGTGGCCAGGCCCTCCAGCATCTCCATGCCCTCGCTGACGATGCCGACGACCGAGTAGCCGGCGCCGATCTGCATGTTCTCGTTGGACAGCGAGATCGCGAACTGGCTGTTGTTCTGCCCGGCCGAGTCACCCGGCTGGGTCATGAACACCACGCCCTTGCCGACCGGGATCTCGATGTTCTCGTCGCCGTAGACGTAGCCCGCTGTGCCTTGGCCGTCGGTCGGGTTCTTGCCGTCGGCCTTGGCCAGCGGGTCACCGCACTGCAGCATGTGCACGCCCGACACCTCGGGCGTCACCAGGCGGTGGCACTTCATGTCGTTGTAGAACTTCTTGCGCGACAGGAAGTTCAGCGAGTTGACCGCGCACGGCGCCTCGTTCGTCATCAGGTCGACGACGACGTTGCCGCGGTTCAGCTCGATCGTCATCTTCTTGAGCTTCAGGTTCGGCTTCTTGGGCGGCAGGCCCACGAACTTGTTGGGCACCGACTTGTCCCGCTTGTACGTGCACGTCACGGGGCCGGTCCTGGTCGGAGTGGGCGTCTCGGGCGTCGCCGGGGTGCTGGCGCTGGCCGAGGGGCTCGCCTGCGCCGAAGCCTCGTCGGGCTCGTTGTCGACCAAGGTGGTCGCCGCGAAGATGCCGCCCGCGACCACGACGACAGCCACGGCCGCGCCGATGAAGGTGTTCCGCCTCGCCTTAACGGTCTGCGCGGCGGCGCGCTTCGCCTGCCGTTCCTTGTGCTCCCGCGCCAGCTCTTTCTGGCGGTCCTCTTCGCTCTGGCGGTCGTCGCCGCTCACCGCTATGTCCTCTCGTCTTTGCCAAGGTATGACCAAACAACTCCGCGAATGCTACCGGCCTTCGATATGTGACGGACGTAAGTGGCGAAAGCCGAGCGAAGCGACCGCTGAGGCCGCGAACCTGCAGGCGGCGCGGACCGTAAGTGAAGGAGAACCAAGGAGTCCCCATGTTCGACGAGATCCTCGGCCTGCCGGCCCACCCCCTGATCGTCCACTTCGCCGTCGTGCTCACGCCGCTGCTCGCCGTCGTCGCGCTCGCGTACGCGCTCGTGCCCCGCTGGCGCCCCTCCACCGCGTGGGCCGTCGTGCTGCTCTCCTTGGCGGCGCCCGCGGCCGTGTTCGTCGCCAGGCAGAGCGGCGAGAGCCTCAAGGAGGCCAGGTTCGGCGAGGCCGAGGGCGAGATGGCGGAACTCATCTCCGCGCACGAGGGCTTCGCCCTGCCGCTGCTGCTGTCCGTGCTCGGGCTCGGCGCGTCCGCGCTGCTCCTCGTGTACGCCTCCCGCCCCGCCCGCGACTCCCTGTCGGGCGACCGCTTCGGCCGGCCCGTCACGGTCGTCCTCGCGGCGCTGACGGTCGTGCTGGCCGCCGTGGCCGCCTTCTACGTCTTCCAGGCCGGGGACTCGGGAGCCAGGGCCGTGTGGTCCTAGCGGGCCTGCCGCAGCGTGTAATCTCGCGTTGTGGATAGCCTGTTCGATTCGGCGGCCGAGGAGGCCACACCGCAGCCGCTCGCCGTGCGCATGCGTCCGCGCACGCTCGACGAGGTGATCGGTCAGCGGCATCTGCTCGGGTCCGGCACCCCGCTGCGGCGCCTGGTCGAGAGCGAGGCTCCCATGTCGCTGTTCCTGTGGGGGCCGCCCGGCACCGGCAAGACCACGCTCGCCTACGTGGTCTCCAATGTCACCAAGCGCCGCTTCGTCGAGGTCTCGGCCGTCTCCGCCGGGGTGAAGGACGTCCGCGCCGCCATCGACTCGGCGCGCCGCGAGCTCGGCATGACCGGCCGCCAGACCGTGCTGTTCGTCGACGAGGTGCATCGCTTCAACAAGGCCCAGCAGGACGCCCTGCTGCCGGCTGTGGAGAACCGCTGGGTCACCTTCATCGGCGCCACCACGGAGAACCCGTTCTTCTCGGTCATCTCGCCGCTGCTGTCCCGCTCGCTGCTGCTCACGCTGGAGTCGCTGACCGACGACGACGTGCGGGCGGTGCTGGAGCGGGCCGTGTCCGACCCGCGCGGGCTCGGCGGGCGCAACACGCTCGCGCCCGAGGCGCTCGACCACCTCGTGCGCCTGGCGGGCGGCGACGCTCGGCGCTCACTCACCTACCTGGAGGCGGCGGCGCTGCTGGCCGACGACATCACCGTGGAGGTGGTGGAGAAGGCCGTCGACAAGGCCGCCGTACGCTATGACCGGCAGGGCGACCAGCACTACGACGTCATCAGCGCGTTCATCAAGTCGATGCGCGGCTCCGACGCCGACGCGGCGCTCCACTACCTCGCCCGCATGATCGAGGCCGGCGAGGACCCGCGCTTCATCGCCCGCCGCATCGTCATCTTCGCCTCCGAGGACGTCGGCCTGGCCGACCCCACCTGCCTGCAGACCGCCGTGGCCGCCGCGCAGGCGGTGCAGCTCATCGGGCTGCCCGAGGGGCAGATCAACCTGGCCCACGCCGTCATCCACTGCGCCACCGCGCCCAAGTCCAACGCCGTCGTCAAGGCCATCGGGGCGGCGATCGGCGACGTCCGCAAGGGGCTGATCGGACAGGTGCCCGGCCACCTGCGCGACGCCC
Source organism: Nonomuraea salmonea (assembly GCF_042428605.1). NCBI lineage: Bacteria > Bacillati > Actinomycetota > Actinomycetes > Streptosporangiales > Streptosporangiaceae > Nonomuraea > Nonomuraea salmonea. The sequence goes on along the minus strand of NZ_JBHMCF010000019.1, from coordinate 8,343 downwards.
ACTACTCCGGGGCCGCCAAGCTGGGCCACGGCGACGGCTACCGCTACCCCCACGACTACGACCACGGGCTGGTGCGCCAGGACTACGCGCCCGAGCAGGTGCGCGAACGGCGCTACTACCAGCCGACCCGCCACGGGGCCGAGGCGCCGGTGGCCGAGCGGTGGGCGAAGATCCGCGACTTCCTCAGGGGGTCGTGACACCTTCGCCGGCGAATCGTCCAAAGTGGTACTAAGTCTGCGATCACGGGGAATCATGATCGTTGTGAAGCCGACCGTGACCCCCGGCGGCGGCCTGTTCGGCCCCCGATCGATCACCTGGCGCGTCCACACCGAGACGCCCGCCTGGCCGGCGGCCGTACGCGCCTTCCAGCTCCAGGCCCTGCACCCGCGCACGATCCGCGGCATCGTCCAGAACCACCTGCTCGACGACGCCGAGGCGGTCAGGGCGCACCTGCGGCGGCGGCTCGGCTTCGTCGCCCTGCGCACCTTCGGGACGCGTGAGCAGGCCGAGGCGGCGTACGAGCGGGCCCGCGAGGTGCACGCCCGCCTCGTCGGGCTCGACACCGCGACGGGCACGCTGTTCCGGCTGGACGAGCCGGAGAGCCTGCGCTGGGCGCACTGCGCCGAAGTGGCGTCCCACCTGGAGGTCGCCCGGCTCTCGGGGGTGGCGCTGACGGCGGGGGAGCGGGACGCGTACGTGGCCGAGCAGCGCCGCGCCGCGTACCTCGCCGGCCTCGCCGGCCTCACCGACGTGCCGGACAGCGCAGGTGAGCTGGCCGACCACCTCACCGGGATGCGCGCCCACCTGTCCGCCACCGACGAGGCACGCGAGCTGCTGCGCCTCGTCGTCACCCCGCCGCCCTCGCTGCGGCCCTGCACCCTGCCCGCCGTCGGCGCGCTCGCGTTCGCCACGCTGCCCGGCTGGGCCAGGAGCATGTACGGCTGCCCAGGCGACGCGGCGGCCGGATACGCGGCGGGCGCGGCGCTCAAGGCGCTGCGCGCGACGGCCATGGCGATGCCGGAACGGCTGGTGGCGCCCGAGATCCGGGCCGCGCGTGCCCTCATGCGAGCGGCGGCGCGGACCCGCGGAGCCGACGTGGCTGCCTGAGCGCGGAAGCCGTCCGCACTAACGTTGTCACCCGAACGCGATAGGGTCTTGACGTTCCGGCCCAGCGTACGTAGGGAGATGCGCGGATGCTTACCGCTGGAGAGGTCGCCGGGCTGATCGCCGCCACGGGCTGGGTGGTCCTGGTGTGCGTCATGGCCATGGTGCTCGTCAAGCTCGCCCGGCTGCTCAACGAGACCACCAAGGCGGTCTCCGACCTGAACAAGCGCCTGGCGCCGCTGCTCGACGACGTCAGCGTGACGGTCAACGAGACCAACAGGCAGCTCGTCGCCGTCGAGGCCATCGCCAAGGACGTCAAGCAGGTCAGCGGCCACGCGGCCAAGCTGAGCGCGGTCACGCAGACCATCTTCACCGGGCCGCTGATCAAGGTGTCCTCCCTGAGCTACGGCCTGCGCAGGGCCATCGAGGCCCGCCGGCCGCGCCGCCCCGTGCGGACGAGCAGGAGCCGGGTTCAGGAGCGCGCACGATGATCAGACGCATGTTCTACGTCTCGCTGGGCGCGTTCCTCGCCTTCTGGGTGATGCGCCGCCTGCAGGCACTCCACCCCGACCACGTCGCCCGGCGGACGGCCGACGGCGCCGCGGGCATGCTCCGGCAGGTGAGAGACTTTACTCACGACGCGCTCGGCGAGGCCGCGGAGCGCGAAACCGAGTTGCGCGCCCGGTTCGGCCTCGACAAGGCTGAAAACGCCGGATGACGCTCGCCCGCCGACGGCGGGCGGCTCGACGAACACGACAACACGACTGACTACAGCAAAGGATGGCCACCATGGAGTCGGCAGAGATCGCGCGCCGCTTCCTGCGCTTCTTCGAGGAGCGTGGGCACACCATAGTGCCCTCGGCCAGCCTGATCGCTGAGGACCCGACGCTTCTCCTGGTCAACGCGGGTATGGTGCCGTTCAAGCCGTACTTCCTGGGGCAGCGCAGGCCTCCGGGGTCACGGCTCGCCACCGCCCAGAAGTGCGTCCGCACGCCCGACATCGACGAGGTCGGCAAGACCACCAGGCACGCGACGTTCTTCCAGATGCTGGGCAACTTCTCCTTCGGCGACTACTTCAAGGCCGAGGTGATCCCCTACGCGTGGGAGCTGCTCACCAGGTCCGAGTCCGACGGCGGCTTCGGCTTCCCCGAGGACAAGCTGTGGGCGACGGTCTACCTCGAGGACGACGAGGCGTACGACATCTGGCGCAACAAGGTCGGCCTGCCCGAGCACCGCATCCAGCGCCGCGACCTCGAGGACAACTACTGGCACATGGGCGTGCCCGGCCCGGGCGGCCCCTGCTCCGAGATCTACTACGACCGCGGCCCCGAATACGGCAAGGAGGGCGGCCCCGTCGCCGACGAGGACCGCTACCTCGAGGTCTGGAACCTCGTGTTCATGCAATACCAGCTGAGCGCGGTCCGGGCCAAGACCGACTTCGACATCTCCGGCGAGCTGCCGAGCAAGAACATCGACACCGGCATGGGCCTCGAGCGCATGGCGGCGATCCTGCAGGGCGTCGACAACATCTACGAGATCGACACCACCTACAAGATCCTCGACAAGGCGGCCGAGCTCACCAAGACCCGCTACGGGCGCGACCAGCGCGCCGACGTCAGCCTGCGGGTCATCGCCGACCACGTGCGCACCGGCACCATGCTGGTCGCCGACGGCGTGCTGCCCGGCAACGAGGGCCGCGGCTACGTCCTGCGCCGCATCCTGCGCCGCTCGATCCGCAACCTGCGCCTGCTCGGCTCCGGCGACGAGCGCTACATGCACGAGCTGACCGACGTCGCGATCAACGTGATGGGCGAGCAGTACGACCAGCTCAAGGCCGACGCGCCGCAGATCCACGCGGTCATCGACGCCGAGGAGGCGTCGTTCCTCGGCACGCTGCGCACCGGCACCGCGATCTTCGACGTCGCCGTCGAGGAGACCAAGCGCAAGTCGGGCACCACGATCCCCGGCGACCAGGCGTTCAAGCTCCACGACACCTACGGCTTCCCCATCGACCTGACGCTGGAGATGGCGGCCGAGCACGGCCTCAAGGTCGACGAAGAGGGCTTCCGCCGGCTCATGAAGGAGCAGCGGGCGGCGGCCAAGGCCGACGCGGCGGCGAAGAAGACCGGCAACGCCGACATCTCCGTGTTCGGGCAGATGCTGGAGTCCGCCGGCAAGGTCGACTTCCTCGGCTACGACGAGACCGAGGCCGACACCCGCATCGTCGGCGTCCTCGTCGACGGCCTGCCCGTCCCCGCGGCGGGCGCGGGCAGCACGGTCGAGGTCGTGCTGCAGCGCACGCCGTTCTACGCCGAGGGCGGTGGCCAGCTCGCCGACCAGGGCGTCATCCGTACGAGCGGGGCCGAGGTCGAGGTCGTCGACGTGCAGTCGCCGCTCAAGGGCCTCATCGTGCACCGCGGCAAGATCCGCAGCGGCGAGCTGCGGGTCGGCGACGAGGCGCAGGCGGAGATCGACATCGAGCGGCGCCGCGCGATCTCGCGCAGCCACAGCGCCACCCACCTCGTCCACCGCGGCTTCAAGAACGCGCTCGGCGAGACCGCGGCGCAGGCCGGCTCCGAGAACTCTCCCGGCCGCTTCCGCTTCGACTTCACCGCGGCGGGCGCGGTGCCGCCGAGCGTGCTGCGCGACGTCGAGGACGAAGTCAACGCCGTGCTCATCAACGACCTCAAGGTCAACGCCTTCTACACCTCGCAGGCGGAGGCACGGGCGATGGGCGCGCTGGCCATGTTCGGCGAGAAGTACGGCGACGAGGTCCGCGTGGTCGAGATCGGCGACTACTCCCGCGAGTTGTGCGGCGGCACCCACGTCCACAGCTCCGGCCAGCTCGGCCTGGTCAAGGTGCTGGGCGAGCAGTCGGTCGGCGCGGGCGTGCGCCGCGTCGAGGCGCTCGTCGGCATCGACGCCTTCCGCTTCCTCGCCCGCGAGAGCGTGCTGGTCAACCAGCTCAGCGAGCAGCTCAAGGCGCGCCGCGAAGAGCTGCCCGAGCGCATCGAGGGCATCGTCACGCGGCTGCGGACCGCCGAGAAGGAGCTGGAGCGGCTGCGTTCCGCCCAGGTGCTCCAGGTGGCGGGCGAGCTGGTGTCGCAGGCCCGTGACCTGGGCGGCGTCTCCGTCGTGACACACCGCGCGCCTGATGGCACCGGCGCCGATGACCTGCGTAAGCTCGCGCTTGATGTACGAGGCAGGTTCCCGGCCGACCGGCCGGCGGTCATCGTGATCGTCGGCGTCCCCTCCGACCGGCCCGTGGTGGTTGCCGCGGTCAACGAGGCGGGGCGCGAGCGGGGGCTCAAGGCCGGACGGCTGGTCGGCGTCGCCGCCAAGGCTCTTGGGGGTGGCGGTGGCGGCAAGGACGATGTCGCGCAGGGCGGCGGCACACGACCGGAGGCGATCGGCGACGCGCTGCGCCTGGTTGACGACGCGATCGTGGGGCAGCTCGGCTGACATGAGGTTCGGTTCACGAATCGGCGTCGACGTCGGTTCTGTACGCATCGGCGTGGCGCGCAGCGACCCGTCCGGGTTGCTGGCCACGCCGGTCGAGACCGTGCGGCGAGGCAAGGGCGACCTCGCCCGCATCGCCGCGATCGCCGCCGAGCACGAGGCGATCGAGGTCGTGGTGGGGCTGCCCACCTCGCTGTCCGGGCGTGAGGGGCAGGCCGCGGGGCTGGCGCGCGAGTTCGCCGCCAGGCTCGCCGCGCGGCTGGCTCCCACGCCCGTCCGCCTGTTCGACGAGCGGCTGACCACGGTCACGGCGCAGCAGGGCCTGCGGGCCAGCGGCGTGCGGGCCAAGAAGCAGCGCGGCGTCGTCGACCAGGCGGCGGCCGTCGTGCTGCTGCAGGACGCGCTCGACTCCGAGCGCGCCACCGAGAGACCACCAGGCAGGCCCGTCGAACCGCCCCGCGCGGCCGACGGACCTGCCTCATGAACGCGCCCACGCCCACATCCCGTTGCGGGTGGCCCGCTGCTCGGGCCACCTCCTTCGCGCTGCCCTCTTCCGAGCACGCCCGCCACTCTTCCGGAGACGCACACCGGTCCTCCGGGAACGCGCGCCGCCGCGCGGCGAGTGACTCTGGCGGGACGTGCCGTCCCGAGGCCGCTGTTCGCAGCTCTTTGGAGCGTTCCGATCTGGTGTCCGATGAGGCGGTCGCATGAACAGGACACCGGGCGACGAGGACGACCTCGGCGACATGATCCCCTTCCAGGACAGCGAAGACCTGCCCGGCAGCACAGAGCCAGAGCCCGAGGCCCGAACCGCGCCCGAGGCCCGAACCGCGCCCGAGGAGCGGCCCGCGGCCGAGGCCGGTCGAGACGAGCTGGCCCAGCCCGATCGGCAGGCAGCAGCCGCGGCGCAGTCGGACCCCACGGAGCAGGTTGTCGCTGGGGCGGAGCCGGAGTCTGAGGGGCGGGCTGCCGCTGGGGCGGAGGCGGGTCCTGAGCGGCGGGCGGCTGCCGGGACGGAGCCGCACCCCGAGGAGCAGGTTGCCGCCGGGGCGGAGCCGGAGTCTGAGGGGCGGGCTGTCGCTGGGGCGGAGGCGGGGTCTGAGCGGCGGGCGGCTGGGGGAGCGGAGTCGGGGGTCGAGCGGGGGAGCGTCTCTGATGAGCAGCCCTCTTCCCAGTCCCCTTCTCGACCTCCTTCTCATTCCGAGGAGGCCGCTGGGAACGATGTGGCCGCCGGGCGGCGGAAGGCTTGGCGGAAGGTCGGGGTGCTGTCCGCTGGGTTGCTGGCCGGGGCGCTGGCGCTTGGCGTGGGGGCCATCACGGTCGTGAAGCCGTACCTGAGTCCTGATGACTTCCAGGGGCCGGGCAACGGCGCGGTGACGGTGCGGATCACGCCGGGGTCGAGCGCGTACGCGATCGGGGCGGCGCTGGCCGAGGCCGGGGTGGTGGCGAGCGCGCAGTCGTTTGTGAACGTGACCGAGCAGCGGGCGGTGAGCGACCGGCTGCGGCCGGGACACTACCGGCTGCGCAAGGGCATGGCCGCGGCGGCGGCGCTCGACCTGCTGCTCAAGCCCGCCTCGCGGGTGGTGCGGCGGGTGACCGTGCCCGAGGGGCTGCGGGTGCAGGAGGTGTTCAGCCGGCTGGCCAAGCTGGCCGGGCTGCCGGTCGAGGAGCTGCGCAAGGTGGACAAGGCTCTCGTCGGCCTGCCCAAGTACGCTCCCGGGCTTGAGGGGTTCCTGTTCCCCGCCACGTACGAGATCGAGCCCGGCGACACCGCCGTGGACGTGCTGGCGGCGATGGCCGAGCGGTTCGAGGCCGCGGCCCGTCACGTGGGCCTGGAGGAGCAGGCCGGGCAGGTGAACCTGACGCCGCTCGAAGTGGTCACGGTGGCGAGCATGATCCAGGCCGAGGGCGGCACTGACGAGGACTACCCGAAGATCGCTAGGGTGATCTACAACCGGTTGGCGAAGGGCACCCCGTTGGAGATCGACAGCACGGTGCTGTACGCGCAGAACCGGCGGACGCTGAAAGTCACGGAGAGCGACACCAAGGTGAACTCTCCCTACAACACCTACCGGCACAAAGGGCTGCCCCCAGGCCCCATCGCCAATCCGGGCGAGAAGGCACTGATGGCGGCCCTGAACCCGGCTGAAGGCGATTGGCACTGGTTTGTTACCACGGATCCCGCGCATAGAATCACCAAATTCACCGACAAAGAGAGCGAGTTCGTGAGATACCGGGAAGAGTTGAACAAGAACCTCGGGACACGCTGATGTTCGTTGGGACCCGCACTGTCCCCGCGCAAAAGCCCCAAAACGGGGCATGCGTCCTCTTTCCGTCCCCTAGCATGGCTACCCAGAGTGATCCCCGTCGGCCGGCGCGGTGCGTCCGGCGGATTCCCCCGTTTCGCTCGGTGACTCCAGCCGGTTGGGCAGTTCCGCTTGACGCCTGGCGGGCAGTGCCGGGAGATTGGCCAGCGCATCTATGAACGATCTCGATCTGAACACTCTGCTCGGCCCCGAGGACGACGAAGGCTCGCCTCGGCGCCGCTCCCGGGGCGCCGGCAAACGCGGCGGTGGCCGCCGCCGTCGCCGGCGCCGCAACCGGGGCCGCTTCCTCGCGCCGATGCTCGCCTTCATCGTCCTGGCCGGCATCCTCGGCGGCGGTGGCTACTTCGCCTACACGCGGATCAACGACGCCCTTGTTCCCGATGACTACACCGGCGCCGGCTCCGGCGAGGTCGTCATCGAGATCAAGGACGGCCAGAGCGCCTCCGACGTCGCGCAGGAGCTGGAGCGGCAGGGGGTCGTGGCCAGCGCCAGAGCGTTCACCAACGCCATCGCCAACGCGAAGAAGAGCGGCTCGCTGCAGCCCGGCGAGTACAAGCTGCGCAAGAAGATGTCGGCCGCCAGCGCCGTCGAGATGCTCGACCACGACAAGCGGCTGCGCGACACCTTCACCATCGCCGAGGGCCTGCGGCTGTCCCAGACGCTCCCCCAGCTCGCGGAGAAGACCGGCAAGCCGCTTGAGGAGTTCAACGCGGCGGCCAAGGACGTCGAGAGCCTCGACCTGCCGAAGTACGCCAAGGGCAAGCTGGAGGGGTACGCCTTCCCGGCCACGTACGAGTTCCAGCCCAACTCGACGCCGAAGCAGATCCTGGCGGCCATGGTCAAGCGCTACAACCAGACGGCCGAGAAGTACGACATCGAGTCGGGCGCCAAGGACCTCGGCTTCACGCCGCACGAGCTCATCACCATCGCGAGCATCGTGCAGGCGGAGGCGGGCCGGCAGGAGGACATGGCGAAGATCGCCCGCGTCATCTACAACCGGCTCAAACTGCCGATGAACCTGGCGATGGACAGCACGGTCATGTACGCGCTCAAGAAGAAGGGCACGTACGCGACCTTCGCCGAGACGCGGAACACCAAGTCCCGGTACAACACGTACAAGTACCCGGGGCTGCCGCCGGGGCCCATCGCCAACCCCGGTGACCACGCCATCGAGGCGGCGCTCAACCCCGCCAAGGGGCCGTGGCTGTTCTTCGTCGCCACCGACCCCAAGAGCCAGGTGACCGAGTTCGCCACCACGGAAACCGAGCACAACGCGCTGGTGGCCAAGTGCAAGGCGAACGGCGGCTGCGGCGGCTGACCGTCCAAGGCGCCCGCGCACGCAACGCGCTGCGCGGGCGCCGCAAGCGGATGTGCCGCAAGCGGATGTGCCGCAAGCGGATGTGCCGCGAGCGGATGTGCCGCGAGCGGATGTGCCGCGAGCGGATGTGCCGCG
>NZ_JBHMCF010000018.1:0-580 GCF_042428605.1 Nonomuraea salmonea | reverse complement strand
GGCGCGGGCTGTGCCACGGGCGGCCCACCGGATCGCTCATCACCCTGGAGGGATCGCAACGCGCCGCACTGGCGCGGGCTGTGCCACGGGCGGCCCACCGGATCGCTCATCACCCTGGAGGGCATCGCAACTGGGTCGTCATGATGCCCGCCGCCGGGTATCCGCGGATCGCTCATCACCCTGGAGGGATCGCAACAGGACGCCCGGCCTGGCACGTGGAGGCATGCGATCTGGATCGCTCATCACCCTGGAGGGATCGCAACGGTTGATCATCTCCGACATGTCGTACGACGGCAGCAGAATCGCTCATCACCCTGGAGGGATCGCAACGCGCCGCACTGGCGCGGGCTGTGCCACGGGCGGCCCACCGGATCGCTCATCACCCTGGAGGGATCGCAACTGGGTCGTCATGATGCCCGCCGCCGGGTATCCGCGGATCGCTCATCACCCTGGAGGGATCGCAACAGGACGCCCGGCCTGGCACGTGGAGGCATGCGATCTGGATCGCTCATCACCCTGGGGTCACGTCCACGGACGTGGTGTATGAATCGATCTTCGCGTGATCCTGTTTTTGCAGGTT
>NZ_JBHMCF010000017.1:0-10832 GCF_042428605.1 Nonomuraea salmonea | reverse complement strand
GACGCGAAGGAAGCGTTGCGCACGGCCGGAATTCTGACCGGTTCCGAGGCGCCGGAATTGACGCAGGCATTCAGCGTCCTTTCCCGCGAGGAAGTGGACATGCTGGTGTCGCTCAAGGGCAAGATTCCCGCCGCGCTGCCGGAGGTGCTGGCGCACTCCATCGGCGGCTGGACCACCCCCGAGGCGACGCAGCAGAACTTCGAGCCGGGCATGCTCTGCGCCTGCGGCCTCTGGTCCGGGTCGGGACAGAACGCCCAGTAGCCGGCAGGCGAGCTCGCAGGTGCGGGCGGCCGCACCTGCGAGCCGACGCGACACAGCCGACGCGACACAGCCGACGCGACACAGCCGACGCGACACAGCCGACGCGACACAAGGAGTGGACATGCCCGGGAAGCTGACAGCGAACCGCGCCCTGTTCGAGGTGCCGGACGGGCTGACGTATTTCGCGCGCGACGGAGAATATCTGGTGGTCAATCCGCACGCCGGCGGCCGATGCGTGCTCGACGAGCGGGAATTCGCCGTATTACAGGCCCTGGCCAGGACCGGCGAAGCGCTGGAACCCACCAGGGAGACCGAGCGCACGCTCGCCAAGCTCATTTTGAGCTGGGTCGTCTATCACAACGGCAACCGTCCGAAGATCAAGCTGACCGAGCCCGCGTTGCAGACGGTCTATTACGCCATCACCGACGGCTGCAACCTGCGCTGCCCCTATTGCTACGCCTCTTCGGAGAAATGCCTGCCGGGCGAGCTCGACACCGCCGAATCCCTCGACCTGGTCTCGCGCATCGCCGGCTTCGGCGCCGGGCTCATGGTGTTCACCGGCGGCGAGCCGATGCTGCGCAAGGATCTGTTCCCGATCGTGGAGCACGCCAACGAGCTCGGCCTGAGGTGCAACATCATCACCAACGCCACGATGATCAGGACACCGGCGCAGGCCGCCAGGTTCGCCGAGTTGTTCGGCAACGTCACGGTCAGCATGGACGGCGCCACCGCCGAGACCCACGACCGCACCAGGGGCGCGGGAGCGTTCGCCAAGACGTACCGGGCACTGGAACTGCTCAACGACGCCGGCGTGGCGCCGAGCATCAACCACATCGTCACCTCGGAGAACGTGCACCACCTGGAGGACTTCGCGACCTTCATGGAAGGGCTCCAGGTCAACTCGATCCGGCTGATGTACCACAACAACCTGGGCCGCGGGATCACCGACGAGTACGACTTCGGCTGGGCCGACCACCTGCGCGTCCAGCAGCTCGTGTGGACCGTGCCGGTCGCGGGGAAGCTGCGCCCGCTCGGCCCCAAGCCCATCTCGCCCTGCTCGATCAAGGGCAACTGCGGCATGGGCGGCAGCGAGATCTACATCAACTCGCTGGGCGACGTCTACCCGTGCAAGCTGGTCACCGGCCGCGAGCACTTCGCCGGCAACGTCAGGCGGCAGTCGCTGGAGGACATCTTCGCCACGCCGGTGCTGCGCGGCATGCGGACGAGCACCGTCTTCGGCGGCGAGTACCACGACGACTGCGAGCGCTGCTACATCAAGGCCACCTGCGGCGGCGGCTGCCGCGCCGCGCACATGGCCGAGTCGGGCGACGCCCGCAGGAACAGCCGCCACCTGTGCCGCATCCTGCGGCACGGCGTCGTCACCCAGATGTGGCAGGAGGCCGGCGTCGATCCCCGCGAGATCGCCGCGCACGACACCGAGATGACCACGCCGCGCCTGGTCGCCACCGGCGAGGTGCACGCGGTGTACGAGGACTGGAAGACGTTCGTCCCCGTCTCGCTGCCCACGCCCGAGCCGCCCGCGCGGGCCCGGGTCGGCGAGCTGCTCCCGATAACCCCCGTCCGATGACAAGACAGCAGGAGGTGGCGCGTGTCGCTCCGCATCAGTGACGCCGTGGTGTGGCAGGAGACGGGCGAGGGCATCTCGCTCTACCACACCGAGACCGGGGACTTCCGCACCCTGAACGAGACCGGCTCCAAGATCTGGCTCGCCGTCGCTGGCGGCGGCGGGGCCCAGCCGGTCGCCTCGGCCCTGTCCCGCGAGTTCGCCGGCACCGACCCGGCCCTGATCAAGCGCATCGTGGCGGACGTGCACGCCTTCATCGGCACGATGGTGGACCAGGGCCTGTTCGAGGAGAGCCCGGCGTGACCCGCGCGGTGGTCCTCGGCGGCGGCTTCGCTGGCGTGCTGGCCGCCGCGGTGCTGGCCCGGCACGCGGACGACGTGCTGCTCGTCGAGGGCGACCGCTACCCGTCAGCGCCGCTGCCCCGGCGCGGGCTGCCGCAGGCGCACCACAGCCACGTGCTGGTCACCGGCGGCGCGCGGGCGCTTGAGGAGCTGCTGCCCGGCACGCTCAAGGCCCTGTACGCCCGTGGCGCGCACCGCCGCGGCCTGACCGGCGACGTGCTGATCCTCAGCGCGGACGGCTGGTTCGCCCGGCACGACACCGGCGCGTACCTGATCTCGTGCACCCGCGTCCTGTTGGACCACGTCGTACGCCGGAGGGCCCTGCGCGGCGTCACCGTGTGGCCGGACACCGTCGCGCTGGGCCTGACCGGCGACGCCGGCCGCGTCACCGGCGTGACCGTCGGCCGCGCGGGCGGCCCGCCGCGGACCGTGGAGGCCGATCTCGTCGTGGACGCGACGGGCCGCCGCTCGAAGGCCCCGAGCTGGCTGGCCGGGCTCGGCGTGCCGCAGATAGAGGAGACGGTGGTCGCCTCGGAGCTGGCGTACGCGACCCGCCTCTACCGGGCGCCCGCGGGACGCGCCGCCGCCACACCGGCGATCATGATCCACCCGCACCCGGACGGCCCCGCGCGGGGGGCCACGCTGTTCCCCATCGAGAACGGCCGCTGGGTCGTCACCCTGACCGGCGACCCGCCCGTGAAGGAGCCCGGCTTCACCGCGTTCGCGCACGGCCTGCGCAGCCCGCTCATCGGGGAGCTGATGGCCGCGGCCACGCCGCTCGGCCGCATCCGCCCGTACCGCGACACGAGCAACAGGCGGCGCTTCTTCGAACGCGCGCCCCTGCCGGAAGGGGTGCTCGCGATCGGCGACGCGGTCGTCGCGGTCAACCCGGTCCACTCCCACGGCCTGTCGATCGCCGCGCTCACCGCGCTCCGCCTGGACCGCGAGCTGGCCGGGCACGGCGGCGTCAAACCCTGCCGCACCCCTGAGCTCCAGGCCGCCGTGGCCGAGGTGGCGGACCCGTCGTGGCGGATGGCCGTCGGCCAGGACGGCTCCCCGCGGCCCACCTTGCTGAGCCGGGCCGCGCTGACCAGCCACCAGTTCGCGACCCGGATCTTCCGCGCCCAGACCCTGATCGCCGAGCAGGAGAGCACGCCATGACCCGCCTGATCCCGCGCAGCCTGCTGTTCGGCAACCCCGCCTACCTGGCCCCCGCGCTGTCACCGGACGGCACCAGGCTGCGCTTCCTCGCCCCCGACGACGGCGTGCTCAACGTCTGGGCCGGCCCGGCCGACGCGCCGGACGAGGCCAGGCCGGTCACCAAGGATCGCGGGCGGGGGATCAGGTCGGCCGGGTTCTGCCACGACGACCGTACCCTCTACTACCTGCAAGATCGGGACGGCGACGAGAGCTGGCGGCTCTACCTCGTCGATCTCGACACCGGCGCCGAGCGCTGCGTCACCCCCTTCGAGGGCGTGCAGACCCGCGTGCTCGCGCACAACGGCTCACGACCTGGCACGATGCTGATCGGCCTGAACAAGGACCGGCCCGAGCTGCACGACGTCTACCGCCTCGACCTGGCGACCGGCGACCTCACCAAGATCGCCGACAATCCCGGCTACCTGAGCTGGGAGATCGACCCCCGCCTGCGCATCCGCGGCGGAACCACCATGAACCAGGACGGCACCCTCACCATCCACCTGACCAGCCCAGGAGCCCACGAGCCCACGCCCTGGCTGGAAGTGCTGCGCGAGGACGCCATGGGCACCCGCGTCGCCGGCTACTCCCGCGACGGCAGGACCGTCTACCTGCTCTCGTCCATCGGCGCGAACGCCACCCGCCTGTACGCCGTGGACGCCGCCACCGGCCGGCGCACCCTCCTCGCCGCCGACCCGGTCTATGACGCCAAGGCCCTGGAGGTGGACCCGATCCACCGCCGCCCGCAGGCCGTGGTGTTCGGCCGCGACCGCGACGAGCGCCTGTTCCTCGACGACGCCTACGCGCGGGCCGTCACCCGGCTGAGCGAGCGGCTAGCCGAGCTCGGCGTGCACGGCGAGCTCGACATCGACCGCTCCGAGCGCGGCGACCGCACGTGGGTCGTGACCGTGGTCGCCTGCGACGCCCCGGTCCGCTACTACGTCTACGACCGGCACGAGGACCGCCTGCGCTTCCTCTTCTCCCACCAGCCCGAGCTGGAGCGCCACCGGCTCGCAGAGATGGAGCCGTTCGTGTTCGACGCCCGCGACGGCGTCGAGGTGCACGGCTACGTGACCTGGCCGCCCGGCGCAGAACGCCGCGACCTGCCGGCCGTGGTGAACGTGCACGGCGGCCCCTGGTGGCGTAACTCCTGGTGCTTCGACGAGGAGGCCCAGCTGCTCGCCAACCGCGGCTACGCCTGCGTCCAGGTGAACTTCCGCGGCTCCGTGGGCTACGGCAAACACTTCCACAACCTGGGCGCCAAGCAGTGGGGCGCGGCGATGCAGACGGACCTGCTGGACGCCGTCTCGTACCTCGCCGCCCGTGGCGCCGTGGACCCGGCCAGGGTCGCGATCATGGGTTGCTCGTACGGCGGATACGCGGCCCTGGCCGGCGCGGCCTTCACCCCCGGCGCGTACGCCTGCGCCATCGACCTGTGCGGCCCGTCGAACCTGCTGACCCTGCTGGAGGGCGGCGCCGCCTACCGGCGGACCGTGGACACCTTCATGCACGCCCACGTGGGCGACCCCGCGACCGAGCGCGACCTGCTGTGGGAGCGCTCGCCGCTGTCCAGGGCCGCCGACATCACGATCCCGCTGCTGATCGTCCAGGGCGCGAACGACGTACGGGTGCCCCGCCAGGAGGCCGAGCAGATCGTCGCGGCGCTGCGCGCGGGCGGCGTGCCGCACGAGTACCTGCTGTTCGAGAACGAGGGCCACGGGCTGCTCAGGCCGGAGAACAGGGAGACGTACTACGCCGCCGTCGAACGCTTCCTCGCCGCGCACCTGGCATAGAACCGCTCACGAGCACGCCGGCGGCCAGACGCCGACGTGCAGCAGCTCGTGGGCGTAGCAGTACGCCACCAGCTGGCTGCGGTTGCTGCACGCGAAGCGGTCGAGCAGCTTGCCGATCCGCTCGGCCACGGTGTACCTGCTCAGGCGCATCTCCCGCGCGATCCGCGTCGTCGTGTACCCGGTGGCGAGCATGACGATCAGCTGCCGGTCACGATCATTGATCAGGTCATCGGAAACAAGAGTCATGGAAGTCTCCGGACGGCTCGCATCGACCGCGGGCGCCCCGGACGTGAGCGCCTCCGACCTCGAACGCTAGGAGAGCCCGGTTGCGTACCGGTATGGCCCGGCCATGGCCCCGGTTAGCCGTGGCGGCCGCTATGGCGCGGGCATGCCGCCGCCATACCGGCGCGAAACCGGCCGGACATAGCGTGCAGATCAGTGCCCACCTGCCCGGGAGGTTGACCGATGGACAGCGAGACGCCTTTCGACGCGCTGGCCACGCTGCGCGCCGCAGGACACCCCGTCGACCTGCTGAACGAGCGGCAGCGGCAGGTGTTCGCCGAGCTGGGCAGGCCCGAGGTCGAGCTGCTCAACTCGATCAAGACCCGGCTGGACGCGGCGGCCGGCGAGGTCGAGGGCCAGGACCTCAAGCTCGTATGAGCACGAGGGCCGCCCGCCCGGCCCGCCGGCGCGTGGTCGTCGTGTTCGTCGACCTGGTCGGCTCGACCGAGCTCGCCGAGCGGCTCGACCCCGAGCTGCTGCGCACCGTACTCGACCGCTACCACCGCGCCTGCACCGCGGGCATCGCCGAGCACGGCGGCGTGGTCGAGAAGTACATCGGCGACGCCGTCATGGCCGTGTTCGGCGTCCCGGCCAGCAGCGAGGACGACGCGCTGCGTGCCGTACGCGCCGCGCACGCCGCACTCGCCCGGGTCCGCCGGCTCAGCGACGATCTCGCGCCCACCCACGGCATCCGGCTGGAGGTGCACTGCGGCATCGCGGCGGGGGAGGCCATGGTGATCGACCTGCCCGGCGCCGACCTGCGCGTCACCGGCGACACCGTCAACACCGCCGCCCGGCTGCAGTCGGCGGCCGGCGCCGGCGACATCCTCATGGGGGACGAGGTGGCCCGCATGGTCCGCGCCTACGCCCAGGTGGAGCCGGTGCCGCCGCTGCGGCTCAAGGGCAAGCGCGCTCCCGTGCGGGCCTGGCGGCTGCTCTCGCTCGGCGCGCCGGGCGCCGCCCGCGAGGACGACCAGGCGCCGCTGATCGGCCGCGAGGAGGAGGCGCGGCAGCTCAGGCAGGCGTACGGGCGGGCCGCCCGCGACCGCCGGTGCTGCGTGGTCACGCTGCTCGGGCTGCCCGGCATCGGCAAGTCCCGGCTGGTGCGCGACTTCACCCGAGGGCTGCCCGCGCAGACGTCGGTGCTCGTCGGACGGTGCCCGTCGTACGGGGCCGGCATCACCTACCGGCCCATCGCCGAGATGCTCGAAGCGCTCAACGGCGACTGGCCGCTCGTCGCGCCCGAGCTGGAGCCGGCGAGCGTACGGGCCCTGCGCGGCCTCGCCGCCACCGACGGCACCTCCGGGGTGGAGGAGATCGCGCGGGCCGTACGCGGCCTGTTCGAGGCCCTGGCCCGGCGCCGGCCCCTGGTGGTGATCTGGGAGGACCTGCACTGGGCCGAGCCCACCTTGCTCGACCTCATCGAGCAACTGGCGGCCCGGCTGCTCGACGTGCCCGTGCTGCTCGTCTGCGTGGCCCGGCCCGAGCTGCTCGACCTGCGGCCCACCTGGGGCGGCGGGATGGCGTGCGCGTACGCGCTGGAACTCGGCCCCCTCGGCCCCGACGAGATGCGCGCGCTGGTCTCCTGTCTCGCCCCGCCTCTTGGCGAGGTGGTCGCACACGGCGCCGACCCCCTGCTCGACCGGGTGGCGGAGGGCGCCGACGGAAACCCGCTCTTCGCCGAGCTGATGCTGGAGACCCTGGCCGAGGAGGGTGCCGGCGCGCCGCTGCCGCCCACCGTCCAGGCGCTCATCGCGGCCCGGCTCGACCGGCTGGGGGACGGGGAGCGCGACGTGCTCGAACGTGCCGCGACCATCGGCCAGGTCTTCGCCCGCGACCGCCTCACGGTGCTGCTCCCCGGCTCCTTCGACGTGGACGAGGCACTGTGGAGCCTGCTGCGACAGCGGATGATCCGCCGCGCGGAGCTGCCCGGCTCGTACCAGTTCACCCAAACTCTGACCAGGGACACCGTGTACGCGATGACCCGCAAGGAACTGCGAGCCACCTGGCACCTGACCCTCGCCGACCACCTCACCCAAGCCCCGCCACCCACCTCCACGGATGACCGGGAGCCTCGCCACCCACCAGCCGGCTCCTTCGACGAGCCGTCGCAAGGGGACCTCGCGCACCACCTGGAGACGGCGTGCCTGCTCAAGCGTGAGGTCCAGCCGGACGACCCGCTGCTGCCCGCGCTCACCGTACGCGCCGCCCGCGCGCTCATCGGGGCGGGCACCCACGCCGCCCACCGCAAGGACCTGCCCGCCGCACTCGCCCTGCTGGAGCGCGGACGCGAGCTGCTGCCGCCGGGCGACCCCGAGCACCGGCGGCTCGCCGTACGGATCTGCGACGCCGCCCTGGCACGCGGCGACGGCGAACGGGCGTACGCGGCGGTCGAAGCCGCCGAGTGGATGCTGCCCGGCGACCGGCGTACCGGCCTGACCTGCGAGATCCAGCGCGAGACGCTGAGCCTGCGCTTCGGCCTCGCCCACCCCGCGCTGGACCCGCTGCGCGACCTGCTCACCGCCGAGCCGGACGACGACCTGAGCTGGTGCCGCTTCCACGAGCTGGAAGCACTCACCCACCTGGGGGAGGGCCGCTTCGGAGCCGCGGAGGCGGCTCTGCGCGCGGGCCTGGACCGAGCCTGCTCCCTCGGCGACCGCTACGAGGAGAACCGCCTGCTCAGCGGCGTCTGCGAGCTGGCCCAGTGGTCGCCCACCCCGATCCCTGAGGGCCTGGCGCTGTGCACCGAGCTCTCCGCCAGGTTCGCGGACGACCGGGCCCTGCTCGTGCCGGTACTGATCACCCAGGCCCGGCTGCTGGCCCTCGCGGGGCATATACGTGCGGCCCGCACTGTCCTCACCACCGCCGCCCGCCACGCCACCGACCTCCACCTCGACCTCGCCGCCACGGCCGTCACCCAGGTGAGCGGCCTGGTGGAATCCCTCGACGCCCACCCCCGCGCCGCCGCCACCCGCTTCCGCCAGGCCGCCACCGCCCTGCGCACCGCCGGCCACCCGGGCCCCGCCGCCACCCTGGACATCTACGCGGCCCGCGAGCTGATACGCCAGGGCCGCCACAGCGAGGCCACCCAGACCCTGGCCCGCGTGGAGGCCGCGCACGCACATGACGGCGTGGAGGCCGCGGGTGCGAAGGACGACATGAACGCCGCGCGGGCGCGTGACGACGTGCCGGTCGCCGGTGTGCGGCTGCCGGCGCGCGGCGAGCTGATGTCGCTGGCCCTGCGCGCCCGCCTGGCCTCGCTCGAAGGCGACCACGACCGGGCCGTCACGCTGGCCGGCGAGGCGGCGGAACGGCTCGGCCGCACCGACGACCCGTGCCTGCGCGGCGACGTACTGACCGAACTCGCCGACACCTACCGCACGGCGAACCACCCGACCGAGGCGGATGCGGCCACCGACCGAGCCCGGCGCGCCTACGCGGCCAAAGGCGCCGCCTGGCCCAGGAACCGCGGCACCGGACGCGGAGAGGCGGCCCCATGAGCACGACCGCATCCGGCCCGACGCCCTCGCCACCGTGGCGGGGGCCGACGCTCCCGCCACCGTGGCGCAGAGCCCGTCCCACCTCCTTCCCCGGCATGCCCGCGTGGAGTCAGGCCACCTCCCGCCTGGGCGTGGAGGCGTTCGAGGTGAGCCGCCAAGGGGAGATCGACCGCGAGTGGGCCTGGGGCGGCTCGGACGGTTCCGGCGTCCGGGTCTGCGTGATCGACACAGGAGTGGACGGCACCCACCCCCTGGTCGGCGACCTGGCCCGATCCCTGGTGGTCGTCCAGGGCGAGGCCCGTACGGACGAGGTGATCGCCGACACGGCGATGACCGCGACCACCGCGCGCACCACCATCGGCACGGGACCACCGCGAGCCGGGGCGGCCGCCGTCGTCGACTGCGAGCCGACCGACCCGGCGGGTCACGGGACGGCCTGTGCGGGCATCATCCGTTCGATCGCCCCCGCGGCCGAGCTCACCTCCGTCAGGGTGCTGACCGACGGCCGGTCGGGCAGCGGGGCGGCGCTGCTGGCGGGCCTGGGCTGGGCGGTGGACGAGGGCTTCGACGTGATCAACCTGAGCCTGTCCACCACCCGCCAGGAGTTCCAGGGCCCGCTGCAGGAGCTGGCCGACCGCGCGTACTTCCGGCGCACCATGCTGGTGGCCGCCGCGCACAACATGCCGGTGGTCAGCTACCCGTGGACGTTCTCCTCGGTCATCTCGGTGGCCAGCCACGACGAGACCGACCCCCTGACGTACTACTACAACCCGGCGCCGCCGGCCGAGTTCCACGCCCGGGGCGTCCGGGTCCCGGTCGCCTGGCCGGGCGGCAGGCGGATCCGCAGCACGGGCAACAGCTTCGCCGCCCCCCACATCACCGGCGTCTGCGCCCTCATCATGAGCAAACACCCCTGGCTGACACCGTTCCAGCTCAAGTCGGTGCTCTTCCTGGCCGCGAACAACGTCACAGAAGACCCTGGAGGCATCAATGGCCGTACGTGATCCGCTGCCACCCGGCGACGTCGAGCTCACCGAGCGCCGGCTGCTGATGTCCGTGGTCGAGGTGGCCAGGCACGTCTTCGACTCCGCCGCCGCCTCGATCTTCCTCGTCGACGGCGACACCGGCGAGCTCGTCTTCACCGCCGTCTCGGGCAAGGGCGAGGGACACCTGCCGGGCACGCGCTTCCCGCAGGGGACGGGGATCGCGGGCTGGGTGGCGGCGAGCGGCCAGCCGATGATCGCCGACGACGTGGAGGAGGTCGCGTACTTCGCCCGCTACGCCGCTGAGGCCACCGGCTACGTCCCGAGCAGCATCATGGCGGCCCCGCTGATCCGGTACGAGGAGTGCATCGGCGTCCTGGAGGTGCTGGACCGCTCGGACGCCCTGCGCGGCGAACTCGCCGACGTGGACCTGCTGTCCCTGCTCGCCACGCAGGCCGCCTGCGGCCTGGAACTGCTGCTGCGCTGGCGCCACACGCACGCCGCCGCGGCCGTCTCGCGCGGCGATGACCTCCGTACGATGCTGGAACGCATCGCGTCCCGCGTCCTGTCGGGCGGCGGCACGCCCAACGCCACCGCGCTCACCCTGCTCGTCGCCGCCGACGAACTCCTCGCATGAAGCGCAGTCGGACCGGCTGCCCCTGCGGCCCGGCCGATTAGCTGCACCGCTGCCTCTACCTGTGGTGAGCGGGCCCGTGGTAGTGCGGCAGGTCGAGCGGCGGCACAGGGAAGCCACCGGCCGCCGGCTCCTCGGACAGTTCCTCGAACTCGGCCTCCACCTGCGCCTTCTTCGCCTCCTTGCGCCGCTGGTCAACGGTGTCGAACCGCATCCAGATGGCCAGCGCGCCGACCACGATGACGGCGCCGAGTGC
>NZ_JBHMCF010000016.1:0-882 GCF_042428605.1 Nonomuraea salmonea | reverse complement strand
AGAACTTCCAGCAGGTCTTCAGCGCGCTCAGCGGCAAGGAGGACCTCGCCGACGGTGAGGACACGCCCGAGGCGCTGGTGGACCTGCTGGTGGAGGCGCTGCGGGCCGAGGCCAGGTCGCTGCACGACCACGGCGTGCGCATGCAGCACACCGAATGGATGATCTACGCGGCGCTGGCCCTGCTCGCCGCGATGATCATCCGGCTGCTGGCCTGGATCTACGTCAACGGGCCCGCCGTGATGGCCGCGATCCAGACCCGCACGTTGATGACCAAGGTGCACATCGAGACACTCAAGCGGCTCGTGCTGAGCAACATGCTCAAGTTCGGCGCCCTGATGGGCGGGCTGGACCTGAGCGTGCAGCTGGCCCAGCACATCGACGCCATCGGAGGGGTACGCGAGACGGGCGAGTTCGACCTGGCCTCGCTGGCCATGTCGACCGGCAGCGGCGCGCTGACCGGCGCCCTGTTCGGCGCCGGGAACGCGGCCCTGTCGCGGCTGCTCAGCCGCGAGATGGTCTACGTCGCCTCCGCCGCCGAGCTGGGCGTCCGCGACAAGCTGGCGGCCCTGGGACAGGGCATCTACGGCCAGGCCCTGATGGGCGGCCTGGCCGGCACCGCCGGCTCCGTACCCGGCCTGGCCCTCAGCGGCCAGCTCGACGCCGACCACCTGAAGTACACCTTCCTGTCCGGCGTCGCCGGCGGCCTGGACATCCCCGCCGGCGCCCGCGTCAGCTACCTCCCCCGCTTCGACACCGCCGGCGAACTCACCACCGGCCCCTCACCCGCTCCCCCCTCAGCCCCCAACCCCGGCCCGACCCCCTCCCCCGCCACCGGCCTCACCAGCGGACCCTCCGCAAGCAGCGCGGCCTCTCCCGGGAGCG
>NZ_JBHMCF010000015.1:0-11379 GCF_042428605.1 Nonomuraea salmonea | reverse complement strand
TGCCTTCACTTCGTTCTGCACTCCTGCGTCCACGTCCGTCCGGGCAGTTCGTCGTGGTGCTCGTCCTGCGCTGCCCTCGTGGATCCGTCTCTTGCGATATGAAGAACTCTAGCTCCCCACCGCACGAATGTCTACAGTCGCGACTACAGATTTTCTTGAGGGTGTCAGAGAGGAAGTTGCTCTCCCGCCACATGAGACGCGAGAAGCGGGCCGGGGGCGGGGAGATGGGCTGGCGATCGTGGGGTGGCATTCGGCGGTGTGCCCGGTGATGGGCCTGCGGGGTGAGCTGCGCACCACGACGGCCGCCGGCTCCAGCCGGGAGGCGGACCACGTCCTGGCCGGCCGGCCCGCCGCCGTGGCGGTCGGCCTGGCCGCGGCCGAGTTCGCCTCGTTCCTGCCTCATCACCCGCGCGGCGCTGGCGCGCGGATGATGACGATGACGATGATGAAGATGAGGATGATGACGACGTCGGCGGGGGCATGCGCGGCACGGCCACACGTGTGCTAGATTGAACCTAGTTGCAGTTGTGGTACCCATAAAGACTTGTGTGCACCTGACGGTATGTAGCCTCAGGTGCATTTTTGTTTTCCGGTCATCTCCGGGTGTGGTCCTATCGCGGCGACGCGGAATCCGTTCGATGCGGGTTTCGGCTATGCACCTATCAAAGGAGATCAACATGGCTTCTGGCACCGTGAAGTGGTTCAACGCGGAAAAGGGCTTCGGCTTCATCGAGCAGGACGGCGGCGGCGCCGACGTCTTCGCGCACTACTCCAACATCGTCGCCAACGGCGGCTACCGTGAGCTGCGCGAGGGCCAGAAGGTGGCCTTCGACGTCACGCAGGGCCAGAAGGGCCCGCAGGCCGAGAACATCGTTCCCGCCTGACACACCACGTAGCCGGGGCCCGCGCCGCAGGGCGCGGCCCCGGCGCGTTGCTTTTGTGGCATCCATCGTGCCGTGATGACCTCACAACCGAGAAGCACAGCGCGTCTGTTCTTCCGTCGCACACCGGATGCACCACCACCGATGGTTCGGGCACAGGCCCGCTCCAGTCCTACGGCGCGGCATCATCGCCGCGTTCTTCTCGGCGAAAGCCGACCATTTCGACGTACGGGCCCAGGCGGTTTTCCGCCGGTTCGACTCGTCTTTTCTTCGGCTCGTGCTCGCTGTTCTTGTGCCGCTCATCGCACCGAGGATCACCTGACACGTGCCGCATCGAGGAAGGTTCTGCATGAACCACGCAACTCGCGCGCACGATCGCAACTCTTCGCCCCATACGGGCGGCTCCGCCCGAAGCAGGGGCGGCCGATTCGGCTCTCCGGCCAAGGGCCGTTCAGGCCCCTCCAGCCGGTCCGGCAACGGGCGGCGTCCCGCCGTGCTCCAGGGAGAGTTCGCGCTGCCGGTCACCGTCACCCCGGCCCTGCCGGCAGCCGCGAGGTTCGCTGAGCTGAGCATGCCGCCCGCAGTGCTGAAGGTGCTCACCAGCCTGGGTTTGAACGAACCGTTCCCGATCCAGGCGGCCACGCTGCCGAACTCTCTGGCCGGCCGGGACGTCCTGGGGCGGGGACGCACCGGGTCGGGCAAGACACTCGCCTTCGGCCTGGCCCTGCTCGTTCGCACCTCCGGACAGCGGGCACAATCGCGGCGACCGCTTGCCCTGATCCTTGTCCCCACCAGGGAACTGGCCCAGCAGGTCACCGATGCGCTCACACCGTACGCCCAAGCACTGAAGCTGCGGCTGGCCACGGTCGTCGGCGGCATGTCGATCAGCCGCCAGGCCCATGCGCTGCGCAACGGCGCCGAGGTCGTCATCGCGACCCCGGGACGGCTCAGGGATCTCATCGAGCGCGGCGACTGCCGCTTGGACCAGGTCGGCATCACCGTGCTGGATGAGGCCGACCAGATGGCAGACATGGGCTTCATGCCGCAGATCACCCACCTGCTCGACCAGGTGCGCCCGGACGGCCAGCGGATGCTGTTCTCCGCGACTTTGGACCGCAACGTCGATCTGCTGGTCCGCCGCTATCTGAGCGACCCGGTGGTCCATTCGGTCGACCCTTCGGCGGGCGCGGTCACCACGATGGAGCACCACGTGCTGCACATCCAGGGTGCCGACAAGCAGGCCACCACTATGGAGATCGCTGCTCGCGACGGTCGGGTGATCATGTTCCTGGACACCAAGCACGCTGTGGACCGGCTCACCGAACAGCTGCTGAACAGCGGAGTGCGCGCCGCCGCGCTGCACGGAGGCAAGTCCCAGCCCCAGCGCACCCGCACCCTCGCTCAATTCAAGAGCGGCCACGTCACGACGCTGGTGGCGACCAACGTCGCGGCCCGCGGCATCCACGTCGACAACCTGGACCTCGTCGTCAACGTCGACCCGCCGAGCGACCACAAGGACTACCTGCACCGCGGCGGCCGCACCGCCCGCGCCGGCGAGTCCGGCAGCGTCGTGACCCTGGTGCTGCCCAATCAGCGCCGTGACATGACCCGCTTGATGGCCGATGCCGGTATCGTCCCGCAGACCAGCGAGGTCCGTTCGGGCGAGGCCGAGCTGAGGCGTATCACGGGCGCCCAGGCTCCCTCAGGTATCCCCGTGACCATCGCCGCACCGGTTGTCAGCCGTCGGTCGGGACGGAACGGCAGACGTTTCCGGTAGCAGCGGATGGGGGCTCGCCCAAGGCCAGGTAGTCAGGCCTTTCGGGCGGCAAGGGTGCTGAAGAGATCGGCCCGCGAGAACGGCGAGGCGATCGATCCCAACCACCTCACCCACCGCTCGCACAAACTGGTTTTGGCCAGCGGCCTTCCCCCCGCTGCGGCTGCACGACCTGAGACATGGAGCCGCGACACCGGCCCTGGCGGCAGGCGCGAATCTACGCGTAGTGCAGGGCCTGCTCGGACATGCCGGCATCGTCCTCACCGCCGACACCTACACCGCGGTGCTGCCTCAGCCATATCCACGACAGCGACCGGGCCACAGCCCGGCGGTCGCGTCCGAGATGCGGTGTAAAAGTGAACGAGCGTAGGTTGCCGTGCTGAACCGTCCAAAGGTCGCACTACGCAAGGACCTACGCTCGTGGCACGCATCCACCGCCCGTTCAGGCCAGCCGCGCCGAGATCGACGCCCTGTTCGCCGAGGGTCGTGACCTGGTCGAGGTCATCGAGGGCGTCACCCGGCTCGGTGCCCGTCTGATCATCCAGACCGCCGTCGAAGCCGAGGTGGACGCCTTCCTCGGCCGCGCCCGCTACCAGCGCACCGCCACCGCTGCCGGCGGCGACGAGGAGGCCCCGGTGCGGCCCGGTCACCGCAACGGGCACTGCCCGACCACCGTCAAGACCACCAGCGGGCCGATCACCATCGCCCGCCCGAAAGTGCGCGGCACCACCGAGAAGTTCGCCTCCCGCCTGTTCGGCGCAGGTGTCACCGCCACCCACGCGCTGGAGACGCTCATGATCGCCTTGTTCGTGCGCGGCGTCGTCGAATACGACGCCAGGTGCCGGCGCGACCTAGGTGACGGGTGCCAAGGACGGGCCGTCGGTCGGGTGGAGCCGTGTGGGCGGATGCAGCAGGGCTCGGCGGAGGTCCTGCAGGATGCGCACGTAGGTGGTCAGGCTCTGACGGCCGGTGAGCAGGCACTTGACCGAAGGCCGCCTAAGATTCACTCACGGCACCGGCCTCGTCGAGCTGTTTACACCGCTCCGAGGGCGCGACCGCAGTGGCGTGAACCGCTTGTCACCCGGCATGAAAGAGCCGGTCACTCGGAGACGGCCGGGATGCGTACGGCCAAGAGGGCGACGTCGTCGGCGGTGCCAGGGGGCATGCGGGCGAGGACCTGGTCACAGAAATCGTCCAGGGCATGGCAGGCCAGGGCGGCGGCGTGGCGGCGGAGTCGCCTCAGACCGATGTCCAGATCGGTGCCGGGGATCTCGATCAGGCCGTCGGTGTAGAACAGCAGGGTGGCGCGAGGTGGCAGGGGGACCGTGGCGTCCGGCCGGCTGACGTCACTGAGGCCGGTGCCCAGCAGCAGGCCCTGGCCCTGTTCGAGGAATTCGGCGCGTCCGTCGGGTGTGACCAGCAGGGGCGGCGGATGACCGGCGTTGGTCCATCGCAGTTGCCAGGGACCCTCATCCGAACCTTCAAGGCGAGCCAGGATGACGGTGGCCAGAGGGACATTCGTGATGACGGGAACGGCCTGATCGAGGCGGTCGACGATGGCGCTGGGAGGTCCCGTCCGATCCCAGGCCAGGGCGCGCAGCATGCCGTGCAGTTGGGCCATGCCCGCCGCGGCGGCCAGGTCGTGACCCACGACGTCGCCGATGACCAGCGCGGTGGCGCCGTCACGCAGGAGGAACGCGTCGTACCAGTCCCCGCCTACCTGGGAGCCGGCGGGGGCGGGCTGGTAGCGGGCCGCGAGGCGCAGCCGGCCGGGTTGCGGCAGGGATGCGAGCAGGTTGCGTTGCATGGCCTCGGCGATCTGGCGTTGGCGGCCGAACCGCAGGGTGTTGTCGATGGCCAGGCCGACGCGGCGCCCGATGTCGCCGATCAGCGACACCTCGGCGGAGTCGAAAGGCCGAGCGGCGCCGGTACGGGCCAGGGTGAGGGCGCCGGTGACCCGCCGGACGGTGCCCAAAGGTGTGATGAGCACGGAGGTGGCGCCGATCGCCTGGAGGAAGCCCGTCTGGACGGCGGCCAGAGGAGAGTCGGGTGGCTGAGCGATGTCCCCCAGCCCCATCAGGACGGGATCGCCGCCGCGCAACACTCGTACCAGAGAAGAACGTGAGTGCTCGTCCAGCGCGGGAAGTGGACCTTGCCACGCATCCCGCTCGGTGTCGCGGCTCTCTGGTCCGATCACCGCCAGTCTTCGTACGCCCTCGTCCGTTCGCAGGTCGATGGCGATCCAGTCGGCCAGGCGCGGCACCAGCAAGCGGCCGAGCCGGGCGAGTGCCTCCTCGGTGTCCAGGGTCTGCGCGAGCGCTGTGGCGATCTCCGCGGCCAGGGCCAGCCGGTCGGTGAGGTCCTCCAAGGCGGTCACGTGCGCTGCGAGGCTGACCGCTGCTTCCCGGTCGGTTCCGTCGCCGGACATCAGCACGATCATGCCGAGCGCCTCGCCGTTCCTGGTCACTGGATCGCTGAACCAGGTGACCGGGATGAGATGTCCGTCCTCGCTCAGCAGTGTGTCCGCCCCGCGGGCGCGGAGGCGACGGGTGAGGGCCGTGAGCAGCCGGCACGGCTCCTGCGGCAGGGTGGCGTCCTCGACGTGGCGGTGCAGCAGGACGTGAAAGTCCTGTCCGCTCATCGCAGAGGCGGTACGGCCCAGCAACTCCTCGGCAGCCGGGTTGAC
The DNA here is from genome assembly GCF_042428605.1 of Nonomuraea salmonea. Taxonomy (NCBI): domain Bacteria; kingdom Bacillati; phylum Actinomycetota; class Actinomycetes; order Streptosporangiales; family Streptosporangiaceae; genus Nonomuraea; species Nonomuraea salmonea. The sequence continues at coordinate 6,038 of NZ_JBHMCF010000015.1, read as the reverse complement.
CGCGATGATTCGGTCAGAGGAGTCCAGCACGGCCACGCCGGCACCCAGATGGTCGAAGACCTCGCGCCAGAAACCCGGCTGTGTCACCCACCACTGACCCCGACCGTCGGATGTGCTCTGGGCCACGCGTTGCCTCCACGGTCGACGTACCGCTCCCAGCCGAGGACAACCCCGCAGGCCTCGGTCGGCTATCAGGGATGATTCCTGATGAGAAACGGTTGTGCCCGGCGACGCGCTGGTTCGACATCGCCCGGCGATCACGCGCGGAGTACGGTCGTCCGCCGGGCCCGATCACCACTGCAAATGACAATATCGCCGATTTCCGCAGTAGAGCCTTGATTCCTCTCGTTTCGCGAAATGAGATACAATAGAAAACACCGAGGACATTTCGCGCGTTGGCATTCGGGTTGGCGTCGCCCGCGGCGATAGATCACTTCCGGCCTCGTGATGAGGGGCCTGACAGGCCAGGCAACCATGATGACGACAATCCTCTTCCCGTCGGGTCCGGTTTTCGCGGAACAGTCCGCGCTCAGGCTCAGCCTGAACACCGTCCTCCACCAGCAGGGCACGATCGACGGAGCGTGGTGGCCGCGCACCCGCGATGCCGGCACCGAACTGCCTGCTCTCATCTCCGCCGTCGACCAGCGGCTCGGCAGGGCTGTCCTGCGTGTGGGCCTGCATGTGGACGCCTGGGACCACATCCCGCGCCGAATCCAGGCACCGGGCCGTCAGGTCAGGGTGGCCTGGTTCCGCAGCGCCGACCCGCACCTGATAACCCTGAGCTTCGCGGGAACCTCGCCGGTCAGCCTGCTGGTCATCCCGCCCCGCACCGCTGCAGGCCTCGCCATCGCCGCGCTCACGCGCGCCGTCGCGGACACGTTCGGTGTGCGTCCCGCCGACCTCCTCCGCGCCGCGGCACCCGAGGAGAGCTCACCTGCCCAGGACGGCTCAGCCTCCTGGGAGAATGAGGGCGGTCGCGTCACCGAGCCCGCCCCCGAACGGCCCGCCATCCGCCGTCTCCGGCCAGTGACTCACTGAGCGGCCGGATGAACCGATCCGGGCCCCGCAGCAGCTGGATGTGCGCGGCGTGCGCGCCCGCGTGGCCGGGTCGCAGCTCACATCCGTAAACGGCCTTGCGTCCGTGCCGGCCTCCCTCGGCCAGCGGAGCCCATTCGGCGTCGGTGAGCATGTTGTAACTGTTCGCTGCTACAGGTACTGGCCCGTCTCGGCGCTGTCTGTCTTCGACACACGCGCCGACACCACGTTGGCCTACCCAGGGTCGAACGCTGTAGGTAGTCGTCCTCCACATTCGCTTACCGTGGTGCGCGGTGTGTGCCCTCCAGCCGGGCTGGAAGACAGGAGTGCAATGGCGGCACCCGCTCGAGCGGGGCGTGCGCGAGAGCGGCGGTGTGGCCGGCCAGGATGGCGGCGTGCGGGGCGGAGAGCGGCACGGCCCGCGACTGGCTTGTTCTTCCGAAAGCTGCTACGGCCGGTTGTGTGATTTCTGAGCTGAGGGCGTGTTTCCGCATTTCACCCGCTGAGGCTACTTCTGGAATTGGCGAATTCTGGAAGTCATGCCGTACAATAGAAATACCGAGGTCTTTTCGAGCGTTGGCATTCAGGTCGGCGTCGCCCCCGGCGAACCACCACCCGGCCTCCCCGGAGGCCTGGACAGGCCAGGCGACCATGACGCCGACACTTCTTTCGCAACCCGCACCGCTCAGCCCCGCCTCGCCCGCGGCCCCTCGGGCCGATTGCCCGGTACGGCTCAGTCTCCGCCCAGTGCCGAACCGGCGAGCGGTGGTGGACGGAGCCTGGTGGCCCTCCTCCCGTGACGCGGCCGCCGAACTGCCCGGCCTCATCGCCGCCGTGGACCGGCTGCTGGATCGGGCCACGCTCCGCATCGGCCTGCATGGCGATGCGTGGCAGAACATTCCGCGCCGCATCCCCGCGCGCGGGCGTCAGGTCCGCATCGGCTGGTTCCGCCACACCGACCCGCGCGTGATCACTCTCAGCTTCGCCGCCGACGAGCCGGTCGTCCTGCTGATCATTCCTTCGGGCACCGCCGCCGGCACCGCCGAGGCCACGCTCAAGCTCACCGCCCAGGACATCGCCGGCATGAGCATCGACGCCATCCTCACCCTCGCGCATCTGCCCGCCGGCCCAGCTGCGCGTGCCACGGCCGACGGCTCGGCCCGCTGGGAGGACGAGGGCGGGCCGGTCACCGGGCAGGCGGCGCAGCCATCCATGGGACGGCCGGCGCCGTCGCCATGACCCCGTGCCGCCTGCCGGCCGGATCGAGCGGTCCTGGCACCGCCCGTACTGGCGGCTGGCCGATCTCCGGCCGGCAGGCATCTCATCGCCTTTCAGCTTCTCCCGGGAGGAGACATTCCATGACCGCCCTCGACACCGCCCCGCTCGCCGAGGCCGGCGCCTCGGCGCCGACCCTCGTGCATCTGTCGGGGGACATCGATATCTTCACCACAGCCCGCCTGCGCCAGAGGCTGATCAACACCCTCGACCACAGCACCGACCTGCTCATCGTGGATCTGTCCCAGGTCACCTTCTGCGGGGCAGGCGGGATCGGCGTGCTGATCGGCGTGCAAGGCCGGGCCCGGACACGAGGCATCACACTGGCCCTGACCGGCGTTCCCCCGCGCGTGGCCCGGCTGCTGCACATCACCGGCCTGGACCACCGCTTCCCGGTCATGGCATGACGCTCCTGGACCTACCCCCACCGCACCAGCCGTCTCGGAACCAGCAAAGAGGTCCGGGGTCTGGTCCTCCGCCTGGCCCGGGAGAACCCACGATGGGGGTACTGGCGGGTCCACGGTGAACTGGTTCGGCTCGGTTTGCAGGTCAGCGCGGCGACCGTGCGGCGGATCCTGCGTTCACGCCGGCACAGTCCGGCGCGCCAGGAACCTTCGACACCTCTTGGCGGACGTTTTTACGGCTGCAAGAGAAGGGACTGCTCGCCTGTGACTCGTTGATCATCCTGCCCAACGCTCTCTTTGCCCGCGTCCTGGACAAATGATCTACTTTGCCTATGGGGTTACGTCGCTCGATTCCGCCATCCAGAAAGCTCTGCACGGTGAGCGCCGTGATGGTCTTGGCCTGCAGTCTGATCGGCTGCACATCTGGCTATGAGGGCATGTACGGTGGCGGCCAGGTCTGCGTGGACCGGGCAAAGCAGGAGAACGCTCTGTATCTGAAGGCGGTCAGTGCTGTTCTGCCGTCGGGCAAGCGTCGGAGTGTTGACGAATGGAATGGATGCGACTCAGCTAACAACGGTGCCTCACTATCCGTTCTGGTGAGCCCAGAATTCCGACATGAGGAGTTGTGGAAAGCGTTCGTCGAGGCGGGGTGGTCTCCCGCCTCGAAGGCATGCACTCCACGCTGCACCGAATTTCAGCTCGTCGACCAAGTGGACCAGCGGCTCATCGGGATCGCCATTGAAGAGATCACTGACACCGCTCCAGAAGGCCAACAAGAGGGCTTGTGGGTCAATGTGACCGCGGCTGACTCCTGCTGGGACGACCGCGGCTACAGGTGCAGTTAGGCGATGGTCGTTACTCAATCACAACTGACACCTCTCCAAGGGTGCCCTTGGAGCAAGCCTCCGGCGGGGCCTCAGGCTCCGAGATGATCGCGACGAGCAGGAGGCCATCAGCGGCTGAGGTGAGCCGGATCGCATATCCCGGATCTTGAGTCTGGTCCCTGCAGCGGTGTCCCAGGGACGTTCGTGACCGTCCGAAAGCGGCGAAGCATCTTAAACTTAGGACATAAGGTGTATTCGTGAATGTGATCGAGTTCCGCGTTGAAGGGCCGGTCGCCCTCAGCGTCTATCCGCACATGGACATCGTGATCGACGGCATCAATCTCATCGAACTCGCACGCGTCGTCTAACTACAGCTGGCCTCCAGCCCAAGCATCGCGGGGGCCTATGCGGGACTGCTGGAGCGGGACTTGATCTGCTGGCCAAGCACACATTTCCTCGGAGCACCCCATCTCCATTGGTTTTCCGAAGGAGAGAGTGCTGCTGGGCTGCGAATGCGGCGAATGGGGATGCTGACCGTTGACCGCACAGGTCGAGGTAACTGAGCAGACCGTCACTTGGTGTGGGTTCCGTAATGGCCACCGTCCCAACTGGGATCTCAGGGCGCTGGGTCCTTTTGCAAGGCTAATCCCTGCACGATCAAGAAGGCAGGCAAGGAGGACTCGCCGGAGCGGCCCGTCTTGACCATGAAGCAGGTCTTCGCCCTCGCCGATGCCATCGAACCGCGGTTCAGGATGCTGATCCTGCTCGCCACCTTCGCGAGCCTGCGGTGGGGCGAGCTGGCCGCACTCCAGCGGAAGTACGTGGACCTCGATGCGGGAACGATCCGTGTCGTCGGGACCACGACCGAACTCAAGGACGGCTCGGTGACCATCGGGCCGCCCAAGTCGGAAGCGGGCAAGCGCATCGTCAGTATCCCGGCGACTCTCCTGCCGGACCTCCGGCAGCACATGGAGACGTACGCCGAGAAGGGGCGAGCACGGACACGTCTTCGTCGGCCCCAAGGGCGCCAAGCTCCGGCGCGCGAACTTCACCCGCGTCCGGGCGGCAACTCTCAAGAGGGGCGAACTCAGCGGCTTCCACTTCCATGATCTTCGCCACACCGGCAACACCTTTGCTCTCCGGGACCTGATGACCCGTATGGGCCACTCGTCCACACGAGCCGCACTGATCTACCAGCACACCGCGATGGAGCGGGACAGGGCCATCGCAGACGCTCTCGGCAAGCTCGGCGAGGAAGTTCTGAAGCCCGACGAACCCGAGCCGGGACGAGCAAGATCCAGACGGATCGGGCACGTAACGTGCACGGAAGATCGAGAAGAGCCCTAGAAATGATCAAAATCAGGTCGGGGATCAATCCCTGACCTGGCTTTTCAGGCTGAGAGCGGGTGACGGGAATCGAACCCGCGCTGCCAGCTTGGGAATTGCAGGGATTTTGGCTCGTAGGGGCGTTGACCTGGGCCTGTGGCCGGTCGTGAGTGACCGTTGTTGACCCCTCGTTACCGCCCTTAATGTCACGCTAATGGCACGACGATCAGCCGGCCACCTGGTGTTTCTCGCGCGCGACCCGCCTGAAGGGGGAGCGGGCCAGGGCCACGGGGACAAGGTGGAGCCCCAACTGGAGGAACGACCTTGTCCCCATGGCCCTGGTCTGCTCGGCTTGTCCCGGGTTGATGGTGGGCGGGATGATCAGGCTTCCACCTCAACCATCTACGCCCCTGACACCTAACGCGGCGATCATCCCGGAGCCGGGGCGCCCCGCCGGAGGCGATTCAAAAGTAGTGTCGATGAGGTTGGTCAAGCCAGGACATGTACCACTCGAAGAAGTCACGTTCTTGGACTATGCCCCCGTCAGCGCAGCGGTCGTCGAACCAAACTTCGCCGGCAACCTTGCCGTTGAGCACCAAGCGGTGGAATGCCCCGCAGCCGAACTCAGCCAGGACCAGGGAGCCGGTGATCCAGCGGCCTTCCTCGTAGTCCTCGGGCTGTGCTTCGAGCGGGGGATTCCAGTTAACCGTGTGAGGGAAGGGGGTCGTGTAGAAGTGCAATGGCCCCTCATGGGTTTCTATCGCGTCCAGGCGAAACGCCTCTTCGAGCTCGTACAGCCCGTAGGAAGGTCCGGCTCCACCGTTGCCCACCTCCGTGAGGAACGTGCGGAAGGACTCGGGTAACTCGACGCCGATTTTCCTCTCGAATGCGGTGACCTCGCGTGTTGAGAGTCGTGGCCCGAGACGGTGGTGATGGCGCCCAGCGCCGAAGATCTTGTGTTCCGGGTCTTGCTGCTGGATCTCAGCAAGTCGGCGATGGATGAGATCGGCGTTCCACACGGGCAACTCCAACTGGGCATACGAGGGAAGGGCTTGCACGGTACACGCCGCTTGATCCCTATAAAAACAATTCGGCAGTGTGATCGGCGTGGCTGTGTCCTGTCTCGCTTGATGGTTGACACTCTGGCCTCGCTTGATGCTTGACACCTTGATCG
>NZ_JBHMCF010000014.1:0-140242 GCF_042428605.1 Nonomuraea salmonea | reverse complement strand
TGCCTTCACTTCGTTCTGCACTCCTGCGTCCACGTCCGTCCGGGCAGTTCGTCGTGGTGCCCGTCCTGCGCTGCCCTCGTGGATCCGTCTCTTGCGATATGAAGAACTCTAGCTCCCCACCGCACGAATGTCTACAGTCGCGACTACAGATTTTCTTGAGGGTGTCAGAGAGGAAGTTGCTCTCCCGCCACATGAGACGCGAGAAGCGGGCCGGGGGTGGGGAGATGGGCTGGCGATCGTGGGGTGGCATTCGGCGGTGTGCCCGGTGATGGGCCTGCGGGGTGAGCTGCGCACCACGCCGGCCGCCGGCTCCAGCCGGGAGGCGGACCACGTCCTGGGCGGCCGGCCCGCCGCCGTGGCGGTGGATCTGTCACGGTCGGCGTTCTGCGACGTCGAAGGCGCGGGCGCGCTGATCGGCGCGGAGCGGCGGGCGCGCGAGCTCGGCGGCCGACTGGTGCTGGCCGGGGTAACGAAACCCCGCCACGGCTCCTCATGGAGCGACCCGGGTGATCACCTTCATCATCTTCAGCATCGCGCCCGTCACGGCCCTGGAGATCGCGCTCTGCCTGGTCTTGCTCGGCCTGGCCGCGGCCGAGTTCGCCTCGTTCCTGCCTCATCACCCGCGCGGCGCTGGCGAGGGGCTACGCCGGCTGGCCGGGCCACCTGCGGGCGCAGAACCGTAAGCCTTTCCCAGCGTGATGAGGGGCCTGACAGGCCAGGCAACCATGATGACGACAATCCTCTTCCCGTCGGGTCCGGTTTTCGCGGAACAGTCCGCGCTCAGGCTCAGCCTGAACACCGTCCTCCACCAGCAGGGCACGATCGACGGAGCGTGGTGGCCGCGCACCCGCGATGCCGGCACCGAACTGCCTGCTCTCATCTCCGCTGTCGACCAGCGGCTCGGCAGGGCTGTCCTGCGTGTGGGCCTGCATGTGGACGCTTGGGACCACATCCCGCGCCGAATCCAGGCACCGGGCCGTCAGGTCAGAGTGGGCTGGTTCCGCAGCGCCGACCCGCGCCTGATCCCCCTGAGCTTCGCGGGAACCTCGCCCATCAGCCTGCTGGTCATCCCGCCCCGCACCGCGGCCGGCCCTGCCATGGCCGCGCTCACGCGCGCCGTCGCGGACACGTTCGGTGTGCGTCCCGCCGACCTCCTCCGCGCCGCGGCACCCGAGGAGAGCTCACCTGGCCAGGACGGCTCAGCCTTCTGGGAGAATGAGGGCGGTCGCGTCACCGAGCCCGACCTCGAACGGCCCGCCACCCGCCTCCGGCCAGTGACCCGCTGAGCGGCGCGACTTGGATCCGCGCTAGTAGCGGTGCGGTCCGACGTGCCCCTCGAACAGCAGGCACGGCGCTGCCTCGGCTCCCTGAGGGGAGCGCGGGTCGGGGTCTGAATCGGCGCGCTCGGCCGGGCACGGCGGGAGCGTGACCAGCTCACGGGCGCGGACATTCCAGCGTATCCAGATGAACCGATCCGGTCCCGGCAGCAGCTGGACGTGCGCGGCGTGCGCGCCCGCGTGGCCGGGCCGCAGCTCACATCCGTAGACGGCCTTGCGTCCGTGCCGGCCTCCCTCGGCCAGCGGAGCCCATTCGGCGTCGGTGAGCACATTGTAGTGAGGGCAGTCCCGCTCGCCGGTGTGCCGTTGCAGCCCGGTGGCGAGCGCGCCCGCCAGCCCCGCCGCGGTGAAAACCTGATGGACGGCGTTGTGGACCCGCTCGACGTCGTCGTCGCTCAGCTCCACAGCACCGAGCTGGTCAGCCAGCAGCCGTACGTGGGTGGCGAAGTGCCTGCAGGCGTCCACGAGCGCGGTCACCGGAGTGACCGCGTCATGCGGCGGGCCGGTCGGCACGTCTTGGTGCGTCACGTCACCCACACTACGCCGCACGTCGGGCGGGCACGGCGGTGGCACCCATTGGCCTGCACTCACCGGCGGTGACGGGGGTAGACCAAGTACGGGAGAAACCTGTGACGTTGCCCGTTCGATTTCGGCGTACGCGGTTTGACCGGGAGGTCCGCTGCTTCGGTCACCGACGTGCCATCGTCGACGACCGCGTCACGCTGGCCACTGTCGCGGCGTGTCGGGGCACGCCCGCTGCTACAGGTACTGGCCCGCCTCGGCGCTGTCTGTCTTCGACACACGCGCTGACACCACGTTGGCGAGGTTGATGACTATGCCGTTCACGTCGGCTTCGCGATCATATCTAGCCCGCATCAACACCAGGCTGCGCCGCTCGTCGATCGCACGAGCGATCGCCGTCACAGCCTCCGGCTCTCCGTCGAAGTCCCCGCTGATCACGGAGACGTCTTCGCCGCCCATCAGGTGGAATCGAATGATCAGTACGACATTTCCAGGCACGGTCGGCTCCTTTCGCCGGCATCCGTAAGGGGCTCCTGCCCAGGGCCGAACACTGTATCCACGTTCGCCTACCGTGGCGCGGGGGTGTGTGCCCTCCGCGCCTGGTTTGTGTTTCCGGAAGCTGCTACGGCCGTTGCGTGATTTCGTAGCTGTCTACCTCCGGGATTAGCGAATTCCGGAAGCCATGCCGTACGGTAAAGATACCGAGGTCTTTTCGAGCGTTGGCATTTGGCCCTCCTCCCGTGACGCGATCGCCGAACTGCCCGGCCTCATCGCTGCCGTGGACCGGCTGCTGGATCGGGCCACGCTCCGCATCGGCCTGCATGGCGATGCGTGGCAGAACATTCCGCGCCGCATCCCCGCGCGCGGGCGTCAGGTCCGCATCGGCTGGTTCCGCCGCACCGACCCGCGCGTGATCACTCTCAGCTTCGCCGCCGACGAGCCGGTCGTCCTGCTGATCATTCCTTCGGGCACCGCCGCCGGCACCGCCGAGGCCACGCTCAAGCTCACCGCCCAGGACATCGCCGGCATGAGCATCGACGCCATCCTCACCCTCGCGCATCTGCCCGCCGGCCCAATTGCGCGTGCCACGGCCGACGGCTCGGCCCGCTGGGAGGACGAGGGCGGGCCGGTCATCGGGCAGGCGGCGCAGCCATCCATGGGACGGCCGGCGCCGTCGCCATGACCCCGTGCCGCCTGCCGGCCGGATCGAGCGGTCCTGGCACCGCCCGTACTGGCGGCTGGCCGATCTCCGGCCGGCAGGCATCTCATCGCCTTTCAGCTTCTCCCGGGAGGAGACATTCCATGACCGCCCTCGACACCGCCTCGCTCGCCGAGGCCGGCGCCTCGGCGCCGACCCTCGTGCATCTGTCGGGGGACATCGATATCTTCACCACAGCCCGCCTGCGCCAGAGGCTGATCAACACCCTCGACCACAGCACCGACCTGCTCATCGTGGATCTGTCCCAGGTCACCTTCTGCGGGGCAGGCGGGATCGGCGTGCTGATCGGCGTGCAAGGCCGGGCCCGGGCACGAGGCATCACGCTGGCCCTGACCGGCGTTCCCCCGCGCGTGGCCCGGCTGCTGCGCATCACCGGGCTGGACCACCGCTTCCCGGTCATGGGGTGACCGGCATGCCGGCCGCCACCGCACCGCCGCAGAGGGGGCCTATGACGGCCTGGCGCCGCTCCGCGTCCCGGTGAGAGGCGTCGACCGGAGGCGGCGGCCTACCGGCGGGAACCGGGACCTGGCCGAGTGGCCAGGTCCGTGACGTCTCCGGTGGTGCTGGTGGTCGCCAGTGCGGTGGCGAACAGGATGAGCACTTGAGCACCTTGAGCACTGGACGGGGGCGGCCTGCATGCCCACGGTGTCGCCCGCGAGCCGGGTCAGCAGCCATTCGGCGGTGAAGGCGACGGCGAGCGGCAGCGCGAGCAGGATTCCGAGTCTGCCATGATGGCGAGGTCCGGTACGTCGGCGAAATGCGGCCATGAACGCGCGTCGCGGTCGTTTCGTAGAAGATGACTCCCCGTGCCGTCGTGAGAGGCCGGTGGGGGATGACTCCCCGCGTTGTGATTTTTATATTTCCGTTGTCTGGCTTGACGGCCGAAAGCACGCCTATTTCCGGCCGGTGGGGAAGTTTTCGTACATGGAATCACCTCAGGGGCGCCTGCTGCGGTTAGTCCCTGCGACCTTGGCCAGAATCGCCGCGTGGTGCGCCTGCCTGATCGTCATCGGCGTCGTGGCCAACTACGTGCTGGGCTTCGTGGCCACGATGCGCCTGATCACCTTGCCCGTGGCGGTCGCCCTGCTGCTGACCGCGCTGCTGTTCCCGCTCACCCGGCGCCTGCGCGCGTCCGGCCTGCGGCCGATCTACGCCACCTGGGTCACCATGCTCGTCGGTCTGGCCGTGCTGAGTGGGACGGGCTGGATCATCGGCGTCCGGGCGAACGCGGAGTTCCCCGGCCTGGTGACGCAGGTCAGGAAGACGGCCAAGACGGTGGAGGGCTGGCTTTACACCGGCCCGCTGGGCGTGGAGCCCATCCAGCTCAGCGGCTGGGTGGACGACGTCGCCAAGCTGATCTCCGAGCGGCAGCAACAGATCACCTCCACGGTGCTCGCGGGCACCGTGGTGGTGATCGAGGTGCTGGCCTCGATCGTGCTCCTGCTGTTCGTGACGTTCTTCCTGCTCAAGGACGGTGACCAGATCTGGTCCTGGTTCCTCAAGGGGTTCGGCCGGATGGCACCGCGGGTCGACCGCGCCGGGCGGACCGCCTGGACCACGCTGTCGCACTACGTGCAGGGCACGGTGGCCGTGGCCGCGGTGCACGGCGTGCTCATGGGGGTGGTGCTGGCCATCATGGGAGTCCCGCTCTGGGCGGCACTCGCCGTGCTGATCTTCCTGGCCAGCTTCATCCCGATCGTCGGCATCCTCTTCGCCGGTGCGGTAGCGACGCTGGTCACGCTCGGCGCGAAGGGCCCGATCTTTGCGCTGATCTTCGTCGGCATCCTGATCGTCGAGCAACAGCTGGAGAACCATGTGCTCCAGCCGCTGATCGTCGGCCGGGTGCTGCACTTCCACCCGCTGGCGATCATCATCGTGCTGGCCGTCGGCGGCATCCTGGCAGGGATCGCGGGCGCGGTCGTGGCGGTGCCGATCACCGCCATTCTGTACCGGGCCGTGCCCGAGCTCTTCAAGGACGAGCCGATTCCCCTCCCGGCAGGACCGGTCCAGAAACCACCGGCGCAGGCTGTACCCGCTGGGGAGAAACCCGAGCAGAAGGATTGACGCACTCGGACGCGGAGACGGCACGCCTGCGGGGAGCGCATGTCGCCCAAGGTATGGCCGGCGCGTGCGTGGGCAGGTCATTTCTGCGTGGGGGAAGGGCGGTGCCGTGTAAGGGGAGGAAAGCAGGCATGGCTTCGTCGAAGGCAGGCGCGTTCGATCGGGAGCGGGCCGGCGTGGCACCGCTCATCGGCGGCCGTAAACCGACCGCGGCGGTGGCCGCGTTGTGGGTGTTCGTGCTGGTGCCGTTCGCGGCGCTGGCCGCCGCCGTACCGGTGGCCTGGGGATGGGGACTGAGCTGGACCGATGTGGCGATAGCCGCCGCGGCGTACATCCTTACCGGGCTCGGCGTCACGGTGGGCTTCCACCGCCATCTCACCCATGGAGCGTTCAAAGCACGGCGATGGCTGCGGATCGCTCTGGCCGTGGCCGGGTCTCTGGCGGTGCAGGGCTCGGTCATCCAATGGGTGGCCGATCACCGCCGTCATCATGCTTTCACCGACCGTGACGGCGACCCGCACTCGCCCTGGCGCTACGGCCACAGCGTGCGCGGCCTGGCCAAGGGGCTGGTGTTCGCGCATGTCGGCTGGATGCTCGGGCGTGATCTCACCAACCGGGAGCGTTTCGCCAAGGATCTGCTCAACGACGCCGACATCGGCCGGGTGGACCGGCTGTTCGGGCCGCTGGTGGCGGCCTCGCTGCTGCTGCCGCCCGCCGCCGGGCTGCTGGTCACCGGCACCTGGCAGGGAGCGGCGACCGCATTCTTCTGGGGCTCACTGGTACGGCTCGCGCTGCTCCACCACGTCACCTGGTCGATCAACTCCGTCTGCCACGTCTTCGGCGAGCGGCCGCTGAAGACCCGTGCCGGGGACCGGGCGGCGAACTTCTGGCCACTGGCGATCCTGTCGTTCGGCGAGAGCTGGCACAACGGTCACCACGCCGACCCCACCTGCGCCCGCCACGGCGTACTGCCCGGCCAGATCGACATCTCCGCCCGGCTGATCAGGTGGCTGGAGAGGCTGGGCTGGGTGGGCGACGTACGCTGGCCGACCCCTGCCCGTCTGGCCGCGCGCCGCCGCGAGCCCTCCTCATGACCGGCCCCCGACGGCGGAAGGTCAGAGGCCGCCAGGGGCCTGATCAGCGGGCTTCTCGGACAGCGCCTGGCCGGCCGCGGCGCTGAGCAATCGTGCGGCGGCGGCTACCTCGAGGAGCTGATCGGGCGTCAACGCCTCCAGACACGCGGCGAGCCCCTGCCGGTCACCCTGGCAGGCCATGCTCATTGCCTTCCGCAGGGCGAGAGCGAGCGAGGCCGCGCTGACCGCTTCCAAGACGCCGGCCAGGGCCTGATCCACGCCGCCGTCAGGACCTGGCTGCCGCGGAGGCCAGGGGTCGCTCATCCATCACCTGCCGTCCTCGGCGGGGGTGTCACGTGGAGTGCCGTGCTCCACCCGCAGGCTCGCTATCGCCGCAGCTGATAAGACTAGCTGGGACTGCGTGTTTCGGCCGAGCCCGCTGAGCCCCTTGACTGGTAAGTGACCAGTCGGCGCACCTTGCGTCTCTGTCACCGTGAGGGGACCGCACCATGCCCAGCTGGGCAGGCTGTTCGCTTTCCATCCGACCCCCGGCCTGGGCAGGCAACGTGCACTGGCCCGGCCAGGAGCGCACCCCACGTCGTTGTGCCGGTCCGCGGCGGCAACCGACGGACGAGCCTGCCGCACGTGGTGCCCTCCATGGCACCGAGGGCGCTCATCGGTTCTCGTGATAACCAGCGCCGTCATTGCTCGTTTCCCCCGATCAGGGCCGGGCTGACACTGGAGTTGAAGCCGCCTGACGGTGGCGGAGCAGTGAAGGGAGATCGCGATGAGCCTGCGTTGGGAGATCGGCAACAAGGTCCGGATGCTCAAGGGCTGGGCCAGGCAGCGCTTCGGCAGGGTCAGCGGCGACCGGCGCCAGGAGGGCGCGGGCAGGAGTGATCGGATCGCCGCCGGCCTGAAGCAGGCCGGTGTGAAGGCCAGGGACGCCTTCAAGCGCTGACCGGCCCGTCCCCGGACGTACAGCCCCTCATGAGGGACCTAGAGTGGCAGGCGAAGGCCCGCATGGGTGCCGCCCGGGCAGGAAGGGGCGGGCATGGAGTTACGGCAGCTGCGCTATTTCGTGAGCCTGGCCGAAGAGCTGCACTTCGGCCGGGCGGCCGCACGCGAGCACATCGTGCAGTCCGCGCTGAGCCAGCAGATCCAGCGGCTCGAACGCGAGCTGGGTGTGCGGTTGCTGGACCGCAGCACCCACCACGTCGCCCTGACTCCGGCGGGAGCCGTATTCCTGGTCGAAACGCGGCAGATTCTCGACCACGTCGGCAGGGCCGCGCAGGCCGCACGCAACGCGGCCGCCTCGACGCCGACGCTGCGTGTCGGCATCATCGACGCCGGTTACGACACCATGCCGCAGATCCTCCGCCAACTCCAGGACAGCCATCACGGCATCACGATCCACCAGGTTGAGGCAGGCACTCCCGAGCAATACCGGCAACTGGCCGACGGCCGGCTGGACATCGCCATCGGACACGCCTCCCAGGCCCCGGCCGAGGTGACCGCCGAACTCGTCCGGCTCGACCCGTTCGGTGTGCTGGTGCCCGACGACCACCGTTTCGCCGAACTCGACGCCGTGCCCGTCGCAGCCCTCGCCGACGAGCGGTTGCTGCTCGGTGAGGAGTCGCAGACGCCGGAGCTCAATCAGTTCGTTCTCGCGCTGTGCCGCTCTGCCGGGTTCACGCCCGCCCTGTACGAGGGCACCGTCGAGAGTTCCCGGGCCGCCGCCGACCTCGTACTCCAACACCGCTGCGTGCACTGCGTCCCCTCCTCCTTCCGCTCCTCCAACCGGCCGGGCACCACCTGGCGGCCCCTGACTGACCCGGCCACGCACTACCCGTGGTCACTGCTGTGGCACCAGGACAACCCCTCCGCCCACATCGCCGCGGTACTCGACAGCGCCCGGCGCCTGGCAGAACGGCTCGAATGGCTGCCATTTGTGGCCCCGGCTGCGGCCCAGGAGCCTGGCGAAGGCGAGCCGAGTGCCGTCGGTCCCAGCGATGGGCCCGCCTGATTCGCGATGACCGAGCGGCTGGTGACCGCTGTGAAGCGAAGGTGTCGGCCACTCTCGCGCCACATCCAAGATGAGGAATGTTTGCCCGGCGACGCGCCGGCTCGTTATCGCCTGCTATCGCGCGTGTGGTGCGATCTGTGCCATATCCTCGGGTGCAGGGCTGATAATGCTTCGTTTTCTCGGAGGCGACAGCCATCGTCAGAGAGCGAGACGCGACATGAGCAGTGCTCGCAAAACCGAGGGTCCTGCCGCTGTGACCCCCTCCCCTCGGGAAGAGGCCGACGAGCGACCCGATCACGCGGCGAACGCGCAGTGGCTCAAGGACAACCCGGACGCCATGCCGCAAGTGGGCGCCGGCCGGTGGGCTGTGTACGACCGCGACAGCCATCTGCTCGGCCACCTCGTCGGTGACGGACCGACCCGCGACACCCGCTTCAGGGCGATCAGCGCGACGCAGGAAGGAGCATCTGACGACCGCGCGCTGGGCCGTGGCATCACCCTGCACGACGCCGGGGCCCACCTCCTCGACGCCGGCCTGGGCGGTGAGCATCCCGACGACGACATCGAGTGACCGAGGACAAGGGTGGCGATTCTTGGCGGCGGTCTGATGCACCTCGTCCACGGCCCGTCAACCCATCGCCTCGAACCCCGTAGAACGAGCGAACCTCTACCCCGATACGGTGACCCAGCTCATCGGTGACCTGTCAGGGCCTACAAAGACCCCAAGACCGGCCCGAAGCCGGAGGAGCCCCTGCCGCTGGTGCGGACGCTGGCGACCAGGCATGGAATCGCAGGTTACTCGGCTGTGATGGCGCTTTGAAGATCTGACGGGACCTGCTCTGTGAAATTTGCCAGGTGAGCGACTCGCCGGGAGAGATCGTTCTTGTCTCGGTGGGGCTCCCTCGACGCTTCGGGTGATCACGTTTCGAAGCGAGTCGGGGGAGCCGTATCTGATGCTCACACAGGGGGAAGACGTGGAAGCGCAGGCTTTGCGTAAACGTGGCTGGTCGATCTCGGCGATCGCGCGGCATCTGGGCCGCAGCAGGCCGACGATCCGGGCGTATCTGAACGGTGAGCGGGTGCCGGGACAGCGGCGGCGCAGCGGCGCTGATCCGTTCGAGCCGTACGCGGAGTATGGTCGGCTGCGGCTGGAGGCCGAGAGCGGGGATCCGCATGTGTGGGCCACCACGGCTGATCTTCATCGAGCACGGCACCCGAAGAGTGCACCTGGGCGGAGTGACCGCGCACCCGACTGGGGCGTGGGCGGTGCAGCAGGCCCGCAACCTGATGATGGACCTGGAGGAGCGCATCGCCGGGCTGCGGTTCTTGATCATGATCGCGATCCGCTCTTCACCTCCGCTTTCCGGGAGGTCTTCACGGCCGAAGGGCTTCAGGCCATCACCACCCTGCCGCGGACGCCCAGGATGAACGCCATCTGCGAGCGAGTGATCGGCTCCCTGTGTCGCGAACTCCTGGACCGAATCCTGATCCTCAGCGAACGCCACCTGACCCTCGTGCTCCACGAGTACCTGATCGACTACAACAGGCACGGCCGCACCAGTCTCGGCAGCAACGGCCCCCGGACAGCGCAACGCAACCCGTCCGGACCGTGACCGAGCTCAACGACCTGAGATCCATCCGCCGAAGACCAGCGGTCGCGGGCATGATCAGCGAGTACTGCCACGCTGCTTAGCCGTAGCTCTTGCCACGTAACCCGATATTCGAGCGGGACCGGTGCCGCTGGCGCTGCGTCAGTTCATCGACTCCGAGGGCCAGCCACAGTGGGGCGAGATGTTCGCCATGTCGTTCCTGTCGCTCGCCCCGGTCATCGGGTTCTTCATCGCGGGCCAGAAGTACCTCGTGAAGGGCATCGCCACCACCGGCCTGAAGTGACCCGCAGCGCAGAGTGACGGTGACGACGGCCGTGAATCCGGCGTTCAGGCCCGGTGTCGTTCCCGTTCGTCCGGGGCCGGGAGTGGCAGGCGGCGGATCGCGATGATGGCGGCGTCGTCGTGGAGATGCCCGCCCGTGTAGGTGAGGAGATCGTCGCGGAGCCGCTTCAGCAACCCTTGCGGAGTCTCCTGCGTCCACGAGCCCATCCGCTCAGCCAGCGGATAGAAGACGCCCGCCGCATCGCGGGCCTCGCTGACCCCGTCGGTGTAGAGCAGCAGGAGATCACCCTCCTCGAACCGGAACGAGCAGACGGAGGGCTGCTGGTCGCAGAGCTGTCCGAGGCCGAGGGGAGGCAGTGGAGGGTTGCACGTCAGCGGGGAGACGCGGCCATCGCGGACCAGCAGCGGCGGCGGGTGGCCGCAGCTCACCATGCCGAGCAAGGGCTCGTCGTCGGCGATGTCCAGCGCGACCGCGGTGACGAAGCTCTCCTCGCCCTCCTGACTCTCCTCGGGAAACTGGTACGGGCTGAACTCGGCGCTGTCCTCCAGATCCGCGACGAGTTCGGCCAGGGGCAGGCCCCGGCGGGCGGCCTCGCGGAACGCGCCGACGAGTGCGGCGGCGTCGGCGATGGCGGGCAGGCCCTTGCCGCGGGCATCGCCGATGATGAGGCGGGTGGCGCGCTCGGTGCGTACGGCGCCGTACAGATCGCCGCCGATGCGGGCCTCGGCCGCGGCGGCCAGATAGACGCCGGCGATCCGGAGCGGGCCGAGCACCTCGGGCAGCGGCCGCAGCAGGGCCAGCTGCGCGGCCTCCGCCACCGAGCGCACCTGCGCCAGAACCCGTCGCTCCCGGTCCCTGACCAGGCAGAACAGCACCACGAACACGGAGACCACGACCATGGCGACCAGCTCCGCCCTCATGCCGTCAGTCCCCAGCGAGCCGTTACGGGTGCCGATCAACGTCTCGCCCGCGATAGCGAGCAGCGCTATCACGCCGGTGAACCACGCTCCGTCGAACGACGCCGTGATCGCGGGCGCCGCCACCAGCAGGGTGCCGAAGTGGAAGTGGCTCGGGGACAGCAGGTCCGCGGCCATGATCACCAAGATCATGCCCAGCGGGATGACGGCCAGCGCACGATTCCGCATCACCTGCCGCGCCCGCACATGTGGATGTCCCCCATATGCCACACCTTCTGTTTACAGGATGAAAAGTGGGCACTGAGCTGCATATAACAGGACTTGGGGGGCTACAGACAGTCCTTCTACCATCGCCGCATGAGGTGGGCGCAACTGAACCCAGACGCCGTCGGCGGCACCGTCCACCGCCCCGAGTGACTGTGAACCGCAGGGCTTCCGCTGGCTGAGCCGCCACAGGGCGAAGACGATCCGGATCAACCAGGCGAACAGCAGCACACCGCCGTCATCGTCCGGAACCGGACCCCGGCTGGCTCGACTCCCGCCTCGACGCCCGCTTCGACGCTCGCCTGGAAGCCATCGACCACCCCGCCCACTGGCTCGGCCTGCCCCGGAAAGCCGCGATGTCCGAGGCCACCACCTTCCAACCGGCGACCTTCCGGCCGGACAGGGTCACCCGCGCAGAGGTGACGCACCGCACATGGTCACACCGTCACAAAATCCGCGTCAGCGACATCTCCCTGGATAGCGCGGCGACGCTCGCGCCACATCACATGCCCAGAACGAAAAGGAAGTTCACGCATGAACGAATACCTGTCACAACTGAAGGTCGCCCTGATCACCGGCGCGAACAAGGGCATCGGCCGTGCCACCGCCGAACTGCTGGCCGCACAGGGGATGACCGTCCTGATCGGCGCCCGTGACCCGCACCGCGGCGAGGAGACCGCGGCGGCGATCGGTGCCACAGGAGGCGACGCGCACGCGATCGAACTGGACGTCACCAACCCGGCCACCGTCCAGGCAGCCGCCTCCTGGATCGGCGACCGCTTCGGCCGCCTGGACGTGCTGGTCAACAATGCCGGCATCACCGGATCGGGCCAGGCCGCGCCGCAGGACGCCCTCGACCGCATCCCCAGTGCCGTCGACGTGGAGCTGGTCCGCGAGGTGTTCGACACCAACGTCCTCGGAGTGATCACCGTGACGAACGCGATGCTCCCGCTGCTGCGGCGATCCCCGGCCGCCCGGATCGTCAACCTCTCCAGCCACGCCGCTTCGCTGGCGCTGACCGCGGAGATCGATGGGCCCATGTCGGGGCTGCCCTCAGCGGCCTACTCGCCGTCCAAGACCGCGCTGAACGCGCTGACCCTGCAGTACGCCAACGAGCTGCGCAAAGAGAACATCCTGGTCAACGCCGCGGCCCCCGGTTACGTCGACACCGACATCAACGGCCACAGCGGCTTCCTCACCCCGGCGCAGGGCGCGGCCGTGGTGGTACGCCTGGCCACGCTCAGCGAGGGCGGCCCCACCGGCGGGTTCTTCAGCGACGACGGCCCACTGCCCTGGTAGCGATCAGTCAAGGGGGCGCGGTCGACCCTGAGAACGGTCCGGGTCAGTGTCCGCCGGAACATCGGCAGGAAGTCGACCAGGAACGCCCTCTCACTGCCACCGTCAACCCCGACCGCCTACCATTCCAACGTGATCGGAACCCACTCCTCCGCCCAGCCACAAGGCCGGCCGTCTGGCAGCGGCTGCATGATGTGCTGCTCGGTCGGTTGCGGGCCGCCGACGCACCCGACTTCTCCCGGGCTGCGGTGGACTCCTCGCAGATCAGAGCGTTGAAAGGGGGACACAGACCGGCCCGTCCCCGGTCGATCGGGGCGGGCTGGCAGCGAACATCACCTGATCACCTACGCCACCTTAGCCAACCGCAACGACGTCACCCAGGGGGGACGAGCCGCCCATGCGTAGGGGTCGGCGAACACCTCGACGCGCTCCCCGCGTGCCACGCGGAAGCGCCAGGGTTGCGGTGCTGAGGACGGACGGCGCCTGCCCGGCCGCCACCAGCAGCCGCCGGACGCCGAGCCCGGTAGCGAGTGAAGCGGACATCACACACCTCCTGCCTCTGACGCCGCCCATCCGGTCCTGCCGAGGTGAGTGCCGCAGGGCTCTGCCGCCGTGCCGAAAGTCCTTGCCGGCCGTTCCGGCGGTTCTGCGCAGGGCCGCCTGTGACGACGACCCGCCGGGGCACAGTACGCGACGTTCAGGGCGTCGCTGTGAGGAGGCGGGACGCCGTTGCGGTGGTCGCCTCCGAGTGGCTGATGGCGGACAGTTTGGTGGCCAGGTCGGTGAGGGCGAGGGCCATGGCTGCCTCGTCGCCGACCTCGGGGGCGGACGGGTCGCGGTGTGCGCGGCCCAGGCCGTCGACTCGTCCGCCTCCTCTGGTGATCAATACCGCGCGCACGGACGTGTCGTCTCCGTCCTCGGTGACGAAGACCTGCACGGTCCACTGCTTGCGGTCCATCGCCGTCACCACGAACGGCCCGGCACCGGCGAGCCGGCGAGCTCGCTGATGTCGCGTTGCGTGACGACGGCGAGTTTGTCGGCGAGGTCGGCCAGCGCGCGCGAGGCCGCCAGCTCGTCGCCGATCTCCGGCACCGACGGGTCGGTCGGGTTCCGCCGGGCGTGGCCTTCGCCTGTCAGGCGGTCCTCGCCGTCCCGGGTGGTCAGCACCGCTCGGGCGTACGTGGCGTCGCCCTCCTCGGTGAGGTGGATCTGTACGGTCCACTTCTTCGCTTCCATCGTCGCCCCCTTCATCGCGATGGGTGCATCTACCCCCATTCCACTCCTCCACCTGCCCATAGGACAGGGGCGAATGTCCCTATCTCGTCGTGACGTCCATCAGAGCATCAGGAGGAGGAGAAGGATCGTCACGGCCCCGAGCGCGCTGACCACGGGGTGACGGTCGAGCCAGGCCAGCGAGCGGCCGATGAGCGAGAACATGGTGGTGGGCGGTTCGGGGGCGAGCGTGCTGAGCGTCCTGACCCGGGCGACGAACGCGGGATCGTCGCGGGTGAGACGCCCCTCGATTCGAAGCAGACTGAGATGTTCCTGCCAGCTGAGCCGCATGCTCCTCACCACCGTTCGGGGGTTTCTGTCAGGATCGGCGGTAGGGCAGGCCGCCGGGTGGAGGCCAAAGTCCTTTCGGTGCGGGACCATGGTCCTCCGTCACGTACGGTGCCAGCGGATGCCGAGCACGGAGGCGGTCACCAGGACGGCGCCGGCGATCATCACGATGACGGAGCCGCCCACCGCGCCGCCGGTCCAGTGCCAGATCGCCTCCGGTACGGCGATGGTGAACCCGATGACGCCGGCCACGAGCAGCACCCAGGCGCGTTCCCGCCGGTACAGCAGCAGGCAGGCCACCGCGATGGCCGCCGTCATCGTGTACGCCCACACCGCCCCGGCATCCTGCTGCCCGCCGATCAGGGCGATGACCGCGCCGAGCCCCAGCCCGAGCGCCCGTTGCCCGATCACGCCGGCCAGCACCAGCGTCGTCCACACCACCCCCAGGACGACCAGCGACAGGCCGGCCGCCAGCGCAGAATGCCCGGTGAGGTCGTCGGCGAGCGACCCCAGGGTCAGCGCGGCGAAGAACGCGCACGCCAGGGCAAGGGGCGCGGTGCGCGCCAAGGCGTACCCCAGCACGCCCACCAGCAGCCCTACGGCGCCCGCGATCGCGGAGACGTCCACGAGCTCGGCAGCGGCCAGCGCGGCCGTGACCGAGGCCAGCGCCACCGACACCGATCCGGTACGACTCCGCGCCGTGGCCGCACGCTCCCGCGACCGGGCGCCGGGGTCGGACGGCAGGGTGGCGCGCTCCCGCGACCGGGCGCCGAGCAGGATGATTCCGGCGGTCAGCAGCGCGACCGTGGCCGCCAGCAGGATCGCCATGTGCGCCACCTTCGACAGGTCAGCCCACGACGTGGCGACCAGGGAGAGGGCCCCGGCCAGCACCAGGCCGCCGCCGACGTACCCCGCCACCTCCGCCCACCGAGCCCGCGCCGGCGCCGCGCTCTCCCGGAGCGCCTCGCGCACGGCCATCGCCTGTTCGGCGGAGATCACGCCGTCGCGGACGAGCCGGGCCAGCGCTTCGTCGGGTGTGCCGGGCATCGGGCCCTCCTTCACGTGCGGCCACCTTGCCAAGGCCCCTGCCCCAGGTCGCACGGCCCCCACCGGCAGCACGACGTCAGGACGTGTCGATGAGCCGATCGAAGGACAGACCGCTGGAGCCCTCGCCGCGGCCGAGCCCGCGACGGGCGCTGAGCCACACCGACACCCGGCCGTTGCGCCAGCGGGTGCGGTTGAAGGCCAGCGTCAGCAGGGTGCCGGACGGCGTCACCTCCTCCTCGTGCACGAAGTACGGCTGTCCGCCGTCGAGCCCTTCGCGCAGCAGGCTCGTACGAGGCCGCACCAGCCGCCCGTCCACGGCGTCCGGCATGGCGGCCCGCTGCAGCCGGATGGCCCGGTTGCTGCCGGGGACGTGGACGGGGATGAAGGGGATCCAGTTCTCCGGGACACTGCTCATCGCCTGGTATGCGATGGGAGCGCGTGGCGGGTCCGCAGGAGGCACGGGACGGAACCGCTGCCGGTGCGCGAGGATCTCCGCGACGACCTCGCTGCCCCGCCGCCCTTCCCCGGTAGGCAGCCGGACGACCTTCTCCAGGCCCCACACCATGTTGGCGTTCTCGTCCCGGATGAGCGACACCTCCTCCAGGATCGGCCCCTCGGCGACCTTGGGCACGGTCGGCGGCAGGAACATGGAGGTGTCGGCCGCGACGTCCTGCGTGCCGATCGTGTCGAGGGTGAACATCGACCACCGCTGCCAGTCCTCGTCCTGCCCGGCGCCGGCCGGCGTGATCCACAGTCGTTGCCCGAAGACGTCGGTGACCGCGAGCCCGCGGATGGCGGCCAGCGTGCCGGCCGGCAGGTCGCAGGGCAGCTGGAGCCAGTCGTTGCTGTAGACGAGCGCGAACTCGAGGAAGATCAGCCGGGCCAGGTCCGTACGGTCGGGCTGGACGCCGGCGAAGTTGGTCCGCCCGTCCTCGACGGCCCACCAGCGCGGCAGCGGCATGCCGGAGTAGCGGACGGGCGCGGGGAAGACGGTCCGGTTGATGGGCTGGTGGGCGGGGGCCGTCCCGCCCAGGGGGCCGGCCGGGTCGACGGAGAACGCGTGCCAGTCGAGGTGCCCGCCGGGATACTCCTGCGCCGTCAGCACCTTCTCGCCGCCGGTGGACGCGGCGGCGATGGAGAAGCGGTGTTCGAGGCGGGAGGCGTCCCACGCGGAGTCGGCGCCAGGCTGGTCGAACAGCCCGTCGAACCAGCGGACGAGGTACGCGCCGAGATCGGCCAGTTGCGGGCGCACCAGGAGCGTGCCGGAGATGCCGTCCCAGGCGTTGCCGCCGCTCTTCAGGTGCCGGTAGAACGCGTACCCGTCCATGCGGCGGTCCGCGACGGCCTGCAGGTACGACCAGACCTCCGCGTGGGCGGCGCGGGAGCTGTCGGCGTCCGCGTCGGGGTCGGGCGCGGCGATCCGGTACTTGCTGACGTAGTCGTCGCGCAGGTGCTGCACAGCCAGGTGCCGGCCGAGGAGCTTGAGCCAGCGCCGGCCGATGATCAGGCGCAGGTCGTAGGAGACGGGATCGGCTCCGGCCGCGAACGGCACGGCACGCCGTTCGGCCAGCGCCTCCAGCGGCCGGTCTCCTGGAAGGTCCTGGGGCGGGCCCGACCCGGCCCGGAAGCGGGAGGGGGTCGCGGTGGCGACGGAGTAGGTGGCGGTGACGGCCGTACCCGCGTCAGAGCCGCGGAACTCGCCGAGCTGCCACTGCCGGGTGAGCAGCCACAGCGGGTCGCGGACCTCGGCGCGCAGGGCGCGGTCGAACGCGGCGGTGCGCGGCCTGCCCTCGATCCTGTTCCACAGGCCGACGGTGGGGAAGGCGCGGTCGGTCAGCGCTTTGCGCAGGTCCTCGATGCGCGGCGGCTCAGCCATGGGACTTTCCTCGCAGGTTCGAGATCGCGAGATCGGTGCTGATGGTGATCGGCTGGCGGGTCGCCGACAGCACGGTCGCGGGGAGCAGGTGGGCGTACGCGGTGTCGTCGAGGTGCCCTGGTTCCACGGCGCGCGTCCTGGCCAGGTCGAGGGTCTCGGTGATGGCGGCGATCACGTCGTCGCCGTTCCAGGTGCCCGTCCTGGCCGGCGGGGTGACGAGCAGCATCGCCTGCGGCGGCTCGGAGTCGGGATTGTCGTAGTGGAGGGCGATCGCGGTGGTCTCCTTGTCCGCCGGGATGACCTCGGTCCATTCGTCGAGCAGGAGCCCGCTGTGCAGGTTGCCGCCCAGCAGCGGTTCCGGCGCGTAGTGCGCGGTGAACAGCAGGCGGTCCTCATCGACCGTGGCGCCCGGCGCGAACGTCATGCCGAGCCAGGTGTCGTTCTGGCGGTAGGGGAGCTGGATGGGCACCAGCTCGGGTTCGTCCCAGCCGAGCAGGTCGCCGAGCAGGCCGCCGGGGCCGCGCAACGCGTCGGCGATGATCACGGCCTGCTCCCACAGCCGGGGCTTGTCCCGTACGCGGGCGATCCCGTGCAGCCAGTCGTCCACGGGGACGTCCCGCCTGGAGTCCTGCACCAGATGGCTCAGCAGCTTGCCGCTGTCGTTGCGGGCCTTCTTCCAGTCGGTGTGGAGCTGGGCGGGAGCGGTGAACTCGGGCACCACGAGGACGTCGTCGCCGAGCATGACCCGCAGCGCGTCGGTCGCGGCGAGCGCGCGGTCGGAGCCGGTGACCGCTTCGTCGTAGGCGTCCAGGGCCTTGCCGGCGGCGGCGAGCCGCTCGACGACCTCGGCGTGCAGCGCCCGGGCGCGGGCCAGCAGGTCCGCGCCGAAGGCGACGGCCCGGTCGTGGAAGGGGGTCAGGTCGAGGCCGGTCCGGTCGAAGTCGGTCAGCGGCAGGAGCGCGGCGACGTCGGTGAGCAGCCCGCTGAGCGTCTTCTTCGTGGTCTTGGCGATGTTCCGCAACGCCGTCAGCCGGGTGTTGAAGGCCGAGCGCCTGGAGCCGACGATCGTGCGCAGCTGGGCGGGCGTGGCGGGGCGCGGCGTGGCCGGTCTGGTGGTGAGCAGCCATTCGGCGCGCTGCAGAAGGCGGAAGCGCTCGTCGGCCGTCGCCGAGGACGGCAGCCGGTCGTAGGCGGCGATCAGTTCGTCGGCCGCGGCGAGCGACTCGCCCATGCGGACGGCGGTCGCCGCCACCGCGTCCAGCACTTCGCGGAACATGGTGCGCCGCCACAGCGTCATCTCGCCCCAGCCGCTGCGGACCATGCCGAACCCGCCGGCGGTGGAGATCAGGTTCGCGTACCCGGTCAGGAAGGTGTCGATGCCGTTGAGGACGGCCGTGCGGTTCGGCTCGGCGGGCGCGGGCGGGAACAGCGGGGACAGGGTGGCGAGGTAGCCGGCGGTGTCCTGGCGCAGCCGGTCGAGCGACGTGCGCACGGCGGCGGGCCGGTTCCTCGGCAGATCGACGGCGGTGTCGATGGAGCGGTCGACGGGCTGCGCGCCCGCGGCGGGCAGCAGGTCCGTCGGCCGTAGCGGCCGTGAGGTGGTGATCAGCGAGCGCAGCGCGGTGACGAGCGGCGAGATCTCGAAGAAGGTCAGCTTGCCGGGCACCCGCTCGGTGTGGTGGATGGTCAGCTCGGCGTCGGGCCTGGGCTGGTCCTTGGCCACGACGACGGCGATGATGCGGTCGTCCAGGTCGGTCATCGCCGCGTCGTCCTTGGGTTTCACGCCCCACAGCAGGTCGATCGGCTGGAGTTCGAGGTCGAACTGGGTGACCGTGCGGCTGCGGGGCCGCTGGTCGACGGGGTCCGTCCAGCGGACCATGGCGGCCACCTGTCCCTGGGGCGGCAGCAGTTTGGGCAGCCAGGCGTTGATCGCCGGCTCGGCCTGGGCGCGGGGGCCGTTGCCGCGGAAGAGCCCTGACCCGTGCTCAGGTCCGAGCCCTGAGGTCAGCTTCAGGCCCAGCCGGTGGGTCAGCGTGACACCGCTGCGCGGGGTCCGCACCACGGCGGGATCGGGCGAGAACCCCTCCTTGGCGTACGCGTCGAGCGTCGCGCCCGCCCGCTCCGGATTGCCCGCCAGCGTCTGGTGGGCGGCCTCCGCCACGGCCAGGTCGGCCAGCGCGTCGTGGATGCCGAGCAGCCGCTGCACCTCCTCGTTCATCGCCTTCGCCTGGGCCTCGCTCGCGTCCGGCAGGCCGCTCGCGCCGAAGGGGTACTCGGGGAAGGCAGGCGGACGGGTGGCGCGCTGGACCAGCGCGAGGCCGTCGATGACCGAGCGGGCCTCGATGAGCTCGAGCGGGGTGCCGGGTTCTGCGTCGGACAGCTTGCCGGAGCGCAGCGGGAACTCCCCGCGCAGCGCCTCCAGGAAGACGTCCAGCTCGGCGTCGGGGTGGCGGTCGTGCAGGGCGCGTTCGAAGCGCCGGCCGAGCAGCGCGCCCAGCGACTGGCCCTGCCGCAGTCCGTCGAGGAGGTCGAGCGCCACGCGCACGCGATCGGAGCTGAGGTTGACCGAGAAGCAGGTCGGGTTCTCGGGCGAGCCGTTGGCGATGTAGCCGGCGCGCAGCACGGCGGCGGTGGTGGCCTGGGCGGGCGACGGGGCATGGATGTATCCGCCGTTGGCGGCGTCGTGCATCAGCGGCGCCGATCCCGCCGGCTGGAACAGCGCAGCGAGGCCGCCGGTCAGCTGCACGGGGGTGAGCGCCTTGTCGCGCGGCCGGACGTCCTCCAGCCATCCGTACGCGCCCAGGTGCACGCCGCGCTGGGCGGGGGAGCCGCCGTCGGGGCCGTAGCGCAGCTCGAAGAGCCGCTCGTTGACGAGCCCGAGCCGCCAGGCGTCCAGCCGGTACGTGGCGCAGTCGAGATGCTCGGCCACGACCCGTTCGAGCCGCGCGGTGGGCACGTCCGCCAGCACGTCGAGCGCCGCCACCTGCTCGGCCAGCTCCCTGGTCGCCGGGTCCGCGGCGGCGAGCGCGCCGGGGAGGAAGTCGACGACCAGCGTGTCAGGATCGCCGGTGATGTCCTGGTCCGGCGCGTACAGCTGGCGGAAGCGGCTCTCGCTCCGCGGGGCCGACTTCTTGATGTGGATGAACGGCGGATCAGCGGCGTGGACGGTCTCGCCCTCGGCGGCGGCGAGCTTGCGCGCGGCGTCCTCCCAGCCGAGCAGGACGGCGTGCCGGAGCAGCAGGTAGAGCAGCGCGGCCGGGCGCCGGTCGTCGGCGAAGCCCTGCTCCAGACGGATGTCCTCCAGGTCGGTGCCCGCGAGGTCGGCCAGCCACCGCAGGTAGTTGCGGCCGTCCTCGAGGTAGCCGCGCACCGGCTGGGTCTCCGACGGCGGCCGGTCGTCGATGAGCGGGCCGAGCAGCGGATACTGCTCCTCGACGAACAGCCGCCTGATCAGGTCGGGGTCGGGCGCCGACGCGCCCGCATGGCCCAGCCTGCGCAGCAGGTCGCGGATCGGCTGCGGCATGTTCAGCTCGCTCAGCGCGGGGACGACCTGGGGGCCGTTGCCGCTGAAGTTCTCGCGGTTGTAGACGTCCTCGACGCTTTGGGCGTAGCGCTGGAAGTACTCGGCGGACGTCGGGTGCAGGGCCAGGATGTCCAGCAGCGTCTGGTGCGGGTCGGTGACGGGCCCGTGCGGGCCGGGGAACGCGCCGAGGTGCGGCACGTCCTGCGCGGCGGCCCGCCAGTCCTCGGCCGCGGCGGTCAGCAGGGCGTTGAGCCCGCGCCGGTGCGTCGCCGTCGCGGGCCAGGCCATCCGGGAGAACGCGGTCGTCGGCAGGATGCCGTACGGCTGCCGCCCGATCTTCACCGCGGGCAGCGGGCCGCGCCCGGAGACGTACCGGACGAAGAAGTCGCGCGTCTCGCTCACCACCTGCGGCGGGATGATGGGGTGCAGCATGGTCCGGAGGTACGAGCCCCAGGTCGCGGGCCACAGGGCGATGTTCGCGGCGCGGGCCTCCCGCTGGTCGGTGCCGTCGGCGTTGGCCGCGCCCGCGAGCACGGCGGGGTCGATGCCCAGGAGCTCGGCCAGCCACTGGCCGTCGGTCTTGTCCGTCCAGCCGGCGGTCGCGATGACGGCGGCGCGCCGCACGGCGTCGGCCTCCTCCGCGACGTCCTGACCGGCGTTGGCCTGTTCGCTGTTGTTGGTGGGGGTGCCCTGGGGCAGCAGGGCGAAGCCGGTGGAGCCGCGCAGGTGGCGGGTGATCAGGTCGCCGAGGTCGGTGGCGGTCTGCTGGGGCGTGGTGCTCTCCCGTACGCCGAAGACGATCAGCCGGTCGAGCCCGCCGCGGAAGTCGTCACGCAGCGGGATCCTGATCCCCATGCCCACCGCGATCGCGGCGTCGAAGTCGGTCAGCCAGAGCAGGTCGGCGGGGACGTGAAGCTGGCCGGTCACCTCGTTGACCTTCGGTTTGTCGGCGGACGACGGGTCGGGGCTCACGGTCAGCGCGGCCGGGATCGGCCCGCCGAGCTCGGAGAAGACCGTCTCGCCGCCAGCCTGCCCGATGAAGGTGAACCGGTCGGGGAGCAGGCGCGCCTTCGCCGCCTGCGTCCACGATCGGGCGGCGACGTCCGCCGGGGGAGGGGCGGGCAGCACGAGGAAGGCGACCAGGACGGCGTCCCCCGGCGGGTCGTCGATGCCGATCGGGCGGCGGCGCCGGATCGTCTCGGCGCGCGTGGCGCCCACGGACGCCAGCAGGGCGGTCTCGGCGGCGAGGAGTTGCACCCGATCGCCGCGTGCCCGCCAGACCGCGCCCCAGTACGTGATCGTCGGCTGCCGGTCACCGGCCGCGACCGGCGCGGGGGTGACGACGACGAGCACGGTCGTGCCGGGCTGCACCCCGGCGGGCTGCTCGGCGGGATTGGCCGGCCCGCGTGACTGCACCAGCCAGCCGGCGCGGCCCGCCGGAATCCGCCCGGTCAGCTCGTGCCAGGCGGCGTTCTCGGCCGCCGGATCGCCTCCGGCCCGCCACACGGCGATCCAGTAGGCGTCGACCGCGGTGACCTCCGCCGTCGAGGGACGCGGCTCGAACGCGTCGATCGACCACTCGTCGGGGAACACCCGGATGAGGAGCTCGGTCGCGGTGAAGCGCGTCTCGATCCTGACCGGCCCGAGAAGGAGCGGGAAGTCGTCACTGAGCGTCAGCGCCGCGCGCGGGTCGGACAGCGGGCCGGACAGCGGGTCAGACAGCGGGCCGGACAGCGGGTCGGGCAGGGTCACGGCAGCATCTCCTGAGCGTGTACGGCCATCAGCACCGGCGCCTGGAACAGGATGTACGCGACATCCGCCGAGCTCAGCGCCCCGTGCCAGAGCGGCAGGGACAGATCCTCGACGTGCTGGAGGCGTTTCTCCTCATCCGCCACCGGGTCGTCGAACTCCTGCAGCACGACCGGCGCGGTGGCCTCGTCGAGCTGGATGAACCCGGTCCCGTTCGGGTCGAGGTCGGGCCACGCCAGGTCGTTCCACACCTCCACCCGCGACGGCTGCTCGGCGGGGGCGACGTCCACGCCGAACCGGGGCTCTCCAGGGCGTTCCTTGATGACGAAGAACCAGCCCGCGCTGCCCGGGGCCGGCTCGCCCTTCGCCGCCTTGGCCGTGAGGTCGAAGCCGAGCAGATAGATGTCGGGGTCGATCTTGGCCTCGTACAGCGGCAGCCGGATCTCGTCGAGCGACGGGTTCGCCGGGTCGACCGGCTCGACGGGCACCCGCTCCTTCGTCGGATCGGGCTGGGCGTCGCTGGGCTCCCATCGCGCCCGGTGGGCGTAGATCGCCGCGTTCGGGTACTTCTTCAGCAGCTCGCCGCGGATGACCAGCACCAGCTCCTCTTCCGCCCCGCCCTTGTCCCGGTGGTCGTGGTCGCCGAGCTTCGACCGCCTGGTCCAGGTCGCGATCGGCGGGATGTCGTACAGCCGTTCGCGGCGCTGCTCGGGCGTCTCGCCCTGGAGCGGCCGCACCGCGCGGACGTCCCAGAACTGCCGGAACGGGGTGCCGCGCTGGTCGGTGGGGTATTCGCGCCACAGCAGCTCGCGGGCCATCTCGTGGTTGAGCCCGACCATGTACGACTCGATGAACTCCTGGTTCGTTTCCAGCAGGCTGATCGAGTTCGGCGGCACCTTGTGCAGGTTCGGCACGAACAGGTCCACCGACTGATCGACCAGCGCCTGGTACATGGGCAGGTCGAAGACGGGATAGGCCATCGCCTCCAGGAACCGTTCGGCGAACGGCGCGAGCCGCTCCGGCAGCCGCACCGAGCTGAGCAGCCGCTGGGGCACGGTCTCGTCGGCGCGCAGGCCGGTCAGCATGGCGTCCGTGGCGTCGGGGACGTCGAGCTTGGCGCGTTCGCCGGCCTTGCCGCCCAGGGCGGCCTCGTCCCACGCCTCGTACAGCTCTCTGAGCGCCTTCTTGAAGTCCACCGCCTCGGCGCTGTCCGGGCCGCCCGGGGAGGGGACGAACGAGTCGCCGGGCATCGTCAGGACGAAGTTGCTGCTCGTGGGGAGCCGGTCCACGGGGTGGGTAGATTCCGCCACGGCGGGGCCGGGCGGATGGAGGTGCAGGTCGAGCTGGGCCGGGGTGACGACGGCGGCGGGCCGCGTCTTGGGCGGGGCCGCGGTGACGCCGCCGGTGTCCTCGTCCATCCTCGGCACGAGCGCCTCCGGCGGCAGCTCCGCGCTGAACGGCAGCGCGCGCATCAGTCGCGAGCCAGGCCGGGTGATGCGGCGCATCGGTGCCGACACCGGCGCGGACGTGACCCGGCTCTCCGCCACCCGGAACCCGACGGCGAGGCCCTCCACTATCGAGGTCGCGGCGGCGAGGCCGGAGGCCGCCGCGGGCGTGACCACCCGGGAATGGGCCGGGGCGGTGAGGATGAGCGACCTGCCGGACGGCGCCGCCTGCGCGCGCAGAGCAGTGGGCGGCGGCACCAGATGCTTGCCGTGCAGCGTCTCGCCCACCTCCCTGGCGACCTGCGCGGCCCGGATCCTGGCGTTGGCCGCCAGGACCTCCCCGACCTGCGCCCACGCCGCCGCCATGAACTCCTCCTGACGTTTCCGGACGACCTGCGCGCCCAGGTTCGCCGCCACCCGGAACCGGGGGTCGAGGTTGAGCCGGTGCACCCAGTTGCGATCGTCCGCGATCGGGGTGCCGTCACGCTCGGTGAGCAGCCGGGAAGCCGGCGCGTGCCAGCGGCCGTACAAAGGTGGCGTGATGACGGGGTCGGGTCCGGTGGCTTCGGCGGCCAGAGCGTTGTGTGCCGAGACCGGGTCCTGCACCAGGTAGTCGTCGGCGAGGTTGATCAGTTTGGCCAGCGCCTGCTGGAAGGGGTGCGGATAGGTGAAGCCGAGCTCTCGCAGGTCGTCCCACTTGTCGTAGAGGTCCTCCGGCCGCTCGGGCACCCGCAGGGCGCCGCCCAGCTTCAGCACCCCGCCCAGCTCCGCCGGCACGGTGATGCCCGGCAGCCCGGCCCCGGGCGGCCGGTGCACGTCGAGGTCGCGGCGGCCGACGCTCTCGTCCAGCGGCTCCTTCGGCACGAGCAGCCGTACGAGGTACTCGAAGTCGCCGGCGCTGCCGGTGGAGAAGAACCACCGGTGGTAGTACGGCAGGTCGCCCGCCGCCTCCTGCCCCGGGTACGCCTGGCCCCACGCCGGGTGCAGAGCGCCGGGCGCACGCGCCGGATCCAGCCCGAGGCCGGCGAGCCGTCCCGTCTCGAACGCCGGCACCAGGAACGCGTGGTAGGCGGTGTTCGGTTCGAGGCGTCGCGGGCAGATCAGCCGGGAGCAGGCCCGGTCGGCGTTGACGCCGAGGACCCGCCGCAGTGCGGGCAGGACCCTGGCCATGTCGTCGGAGGCCACCGGCGTGTCGAGCGAGCCGTCCACGTGGACGTGCGCCCACGCCCCCAGCTGCGCGGGCGGCGGCAGCGCGGCCGGTTCGGTGACCGTGATGAACGGCAGTGGCCGGCCCGTCGCGGTGCCGTCCTTGAACTCGGCGCCGTCCACCGCCGCCGAGTCCTCCCCACCGGCGAGCACGATCAGCGCCAGCCAGGGCCGCAGCCGCTTGGTGGCGGCGTCGGGCGCGGCCGGGCTGTAGCGCCAGGGGAAGTCCTCGTCGTAGAACTCGATGTGCGCGAGGTAGTTGGGCTCGACGTTGGTGATCCACGACCGCGGCTCGGTACGGGAGACCGCCCGCGGATCCACGCCGACGACGTCCCCGGGACCGTAGATCTGCACGGTCCGCGACACGTCGCGGCTGATCGGGGCCGCCGAGCCGATCGCCTCGCCGCTCACCCGCAGCGTGACCGGGATGGTGGCGCGTGACGTGTCGACCGGGTCGGTGGTGATCCTGGTGGCGATGCCGGACCTGAGCCAGGGCAGAAAGGTGTAGGCGTTGTCGGTCATGGGGCGCCTTCGAGGTCGAAGATCTCCGCGCTCGCGGTCAGCTCCTGCGTACCGGGCTGCGCGGCGGCGATCCCGGACCGGACGACTCCGCCGGCCACCAGCACGAGCGTGCCGGACAGCGGTGCCGCCGCGAACGCCCACCGGCCCGTCGCCAGCCCGCCCGCCGGCGACCAGCTGCGGGTGGCGGCGTCGTAGACGGCGGCGCTGGCGAAGCCGACGTCGTTCTGGGCGTTGTCGCCGCCGCCGACCACCAGCACCTTGCCCGAGCCGAGCGGGACCGCGCGGTGCAGCGCGCGCCCGCCCGGCAGGTCCTGCACGGGGGTCCATGTCCCGGTGTCCTGGACGTACAGCTCGGCGCCCGCCCGGCTGAACGGGTCGAACGTGCCGTCGCCCGGCCCGCCCGGCGCGCGCCCGCCGGTGACCAGCACGCTCGCGCCGCCGGACAGCGCCGTGGCCTGGTGCCAGGCGCGGGGCGCGAGCAGCGCGCCGGTCGGCGTCCAGGTCTCGTCGGCCGGGTTGTAGAGCTCGCAGTAGGACAGGGCGGCGTCCTCGTCGCGGGCGATCGGCACGGTGCCCCCGGCGATCAGGACCCGGCCGTTCGCGAGGACCACCGCCGGGTGCCCGCTGCGGGCGTCGGTCATGTCGGTGGTCTCGGTCCAGGTTCCCTCGTCCGGGTCGTACAGCTCGGCCGTGCGCAGCGCCCTCACCGACTGCCCAGAACGGAGCGTCGTGCCGCCGGCGACCAGGACCTTGCCGTCGACCAGGACGGCGCTGTGGCCCCATCGGGCGCCCTTCATCGCTCCGGTGCTGGTCCACTCCCCGGACTCCGGGTCGTAGATCTCCGCTGCGGCCAGGCCGGGCGCGGGGAACTGCGCCGACCCGCTGATGCCTCCGGCGACCAGCACCTTGCCGTCGGGCAGCTGGGTCGTGGTGTGCAGCCGCCGGGGTGTGCGCAGGGATCCGGTGGCCGACCAGGTGCCGTCCTCGGGGTCGTAGAGCGCGGCCTGCCCGAGGGCGGCGGACGCGCCGTCCGCGCCGCCCGCGACGAGGACCTTGCCGGTGCCGAGCACGATCGCGCCGTCGTGCTGGCCGTACCATGCGGCGGCGGCCGGCAGCGCGCCGGTGTCGCGCCATTTCCCGGTGGCCGCCAAGATTGTGCTGGTCATGGCTGGCAGACCCTTCGTCGTCGGTGCGTTCATGGGGTGAAGATCTCGGCCGTGGGCGTCAGGACGTCCTGGCCTTCCGGTGCCGCCGCGCCCGCCCGTACGCGGCCGCCCGCGGCGAGGACGCGCCCGTCGGTGAGGAGCAGCGCGGCGAAGTCCCAGCGGCCTGCGGCCAGGGCGCCGGTGCCCGTCCAGGTGTCGGTGGCGGGGTCGTAGGTGGCGGCGTTGCGGAAACCGGCGGCGAAGCGCGGGCCGCTCGTGCCGCCGAGGACCAGCACCTTGCCGGTCGGCAGCAGGACCGCGCGGTGGCGGCTGCGCCCGCCCGGCATGGGCGCGACCGGTGTCCACCTGTCGGTGGCGGGGTTGTAGAGCTCCGCGCTGTCCAGGCTGCCCGCCCTGTACGTGGTCCCGTGCCGTCCTGCGAGGCTGTCGCCGCCGGTGACGAGGACCGTGCCGTTCGGCAGCAGGGTCGCCTGGTGGCCGGCGCGCGGGGTGGCGAGGCTGCCGGCCGGTGTCCAGGTGCCGGTGGCCGGGGCGTAGATCTCGCAGTAGGCGAGCGCGGCGCGGCCGGAGCCGGTGAGCAGCGCGCCGCCGATGACGAGGATCCGGCCGTCGCGCAGCCGGACGGCCTGATGCCCGGTACGGGCGTCGGTCATCGGCGCGGTGTCCTGCCAGGTGCCCGTGGCGGGGTCGAACAGGTGGGCGGAGTCCAGGACGGCAGGTTCGCCGTCACGGCGTCCCGTGCCTCCGGTGACCAGGACCTTCTGTGCGGCCAGCAGGGTGGCGGTGTGCCCGTGGCGGGCGATCGGCGTGAACGTCCCCGCCGGGACGGTCGTCCAGCGTTCGGCGATCGGGTCGTACACCTCGGCGGCGGCCAGGGCGGAGCCGTCCTCTGCCGTTCCGCCGAAGGCCAGCACTCGCCCGTCGGAGAGCCGGGTCAGGGAGTGCAGGTGGCGGGCGGTCGTGAGTAGGCCGGTCGGCGTCCACGTACCGGCCACGGGATCGAAGACCGTACTGGTGGTGAGCGGTGTTCCTGTCGCGTCCGCGCCGCCCGCGAGCAGCACGCGGCCGCCGGACAGCAGGACCTCGGTGTCCGTGGCGGCGGCGGCCGGCAGCGCCGCGCCGTCGCTCCAGCCGCCGGGGACGGGCGCGGTGCCCGCGGCCTCCGACGAAGGGATCACGTGCAGGGCGCCGGCCAGGCTCGGTTCGGCCTCCACCCACGCGGCGAGTGCCTCGGCCGCCGTGGTCCTGCTGCGGAAGCTCGACGCGCCGGCGGCGATCGGCGGG
Source organism: Nonomuraea salmonea (assembly GCF_042428605.1). Taxonomy (NCBI): domain Bacteria; kingdom Bacillati; phylum Actinomycetota; class Actinomycetes; order Streptosporangiales; family Streptosporangiaceae; genus Nonomuraea; species Nonomuraea salmonea. The sequence continues at coordinate 112,256 of NZ_JBHMCF010000014.1, read as the reverse complement.
AACGCCTGCTGGTTGTTGCGTTTGTGGGCGACGACGTAGCGCTGCCCGGTTACTTGGAGGGTGTCCTCGGCGGCATAAGGCTGGCGGAGTGCCGCCTCGTGCCGGGACAGCGGGGAGCGGCTGGTGCTGGCGCCGTCGAGCAGCGGCTGGAACACCGCGGGGCTGACGCTGTAGAGCCGCTTCGTGCGGGTTGGCGCGGTGTCCGGCAGCGGCGCCGTACGCGCGGCCCGCAGCTCGGTCGCGCCGCGAGCCTTGCTGTCGATCACCATGAGCTCGTAGCGGGCGCTGCGGCGCACCGCGCGCGCCGAGGCGAGCGTCCCTTGCAGGGCGGTGAGTTCGAGGCCGGCGTCCTGGTCCTCGTACGGGGCCATGGTCAGCTTGGCGGCGTCGTCCACGTCCTGGAACTGCGCCATGGCGAACTTGTCGTCCTGGACCGACACCTGCACCAGGCCGCTGTCGGGCGCCGGCGCGATGCTGAACCGCTTGCCGTCGCGCGGCCGCTGCGCGCCGACCCGGTCGATGCGCACGTTGAGCGGGATCAGCCGCTGGTGGACGAAGAGCGTGCCGAGCGGGTGCAGCACGAGCTGATCGGTCTCCGGCAGCGTGCGCAGGTTGACCAGCGCCTGGGTGGCGCCGTTCGGCAGCCTGGTCGCCCAGCCCTCCACCTTGCCGATCTCGTCGCAGAGCAGCGGCAGGACGTCGATCGGCGGCAGCGTCGGATTGTCGCTCTCGCCCCAGGTCAGCTCGAAGTCCGCGGAGATCTCGAAGAACAGCAGCGAGATCGACCCGCGCCCGCGCGCCCGCCACGGGGCCGGGCCCTCCAGCTGGAACCTGAGGTGGATGCTGAACAAGCCGACGCCGAAGGCCTTGAGCGACACGTGCGCCGCGATGTCGATGACGAACGCGAAGGGCGAGAACCGGAACAGCGCGTCGAAGCTGAGGTGGCCCTGCAGGCCGAAGTCCTCGAAGCCCAGCACCAGCTCGGCGCTCGCCCCGAACTGCACGGTGTTGCTGGTGACGGCGAAGTAGCCGGACACGCGGATGCGGGCGAACGGCTGGTTGATGATGTCCACCGAGATGCGCGGCGGCACCGGGAACGGCAGCGGCGGCGGTTTGAACGAGGGATGGAAGCCGCCCACCGACAGCACGAGGTCGCCCTCGCCCCAGCCGACGAGCAGGCCCATGCCGCCCTCGATCGTCATGAACAGGATGCGCGACTCGAACAGCTGGGCGTAGAACCACAGCCGCTGCTTGTCGAACTCCAGCGCGCCGATGAAGGCGACCTGCAGCACCAGCAGCGGCAGCTCCTTGGCGGGCAGGACGCAGCGCAGGACGCCGATGATCGCGATGTTGCCCGGGATCTCGACGATGACGCCGACCGAGACACTGATCAGGGTCGGGGTGCCCCAGCCGAGCTTCACCATGGGGCCGACCAGGAAGGTGTCCTGCTCGGGCGGGAAGAAGGCCCGCAGGTCGCTGAGGATGCGCGGCGCGTTGGCGACCACGTCCTTGGGGAACATGACCGACTCGACGCCGCCGGTGCGCACCCCTTCGGCCAGCGCCCCGAGGTTCATGCCGCGGTTGAGTCCGAGCAGGCCGCCGACGGCGAGCAGGGTGAACCCGTACCCCAGTTGCAGGCCGATCCCGCCGAACTCGGCCGTCAGGATGATCAGCAGTGAGAAGCCCTGCGTGCCGTCCGGCATGCGGGTGGAGATCAGCCCGATCGCCTTCACGTCGATGAACCCGGCCAGCCGGAAGGCCAGGGCGCCCGCGTACTCGCCGCGGTCGGGGTCGAAGAAGAGGAACCCGCCGCCGCTGACGATGCCGAGGTCCATGGACAGCCCGACACCCGTCGGCGGTTTCGGGCGGGGCCGCACGTCGACCGGCCCGAGGCTGCCCTTGCCGTCAGGCGTCAAGGCGAACGGGATCTCGATGCCCAGCCCCTGGACGGCGCCCGTGATCGGCCCGAGAGCGGCCTTCAGATCCGTGGTGAGGCCGAGGGTGAACGCGCCGTCCTTGATGCCCACCCGCAGCGTGAGCGCCGACAGGTCGACGGGGCCGAGGGCGGCGTGGGAGGCGAGCCGCACCTCCAGGCCGCCGCTGCCGTCGAAGCGCAGGCCGTCGGCCAGGCCGAAGCGGGCGCCCAGCTCGAAGCCGCTCTCGATCCGTACGTCACTGAGCAGCTTCGCGATGAACCCGTCACCGCCGCCCAGGGTGATGAGGACCTTGCCGCGTTGCAGCAGCGCCCCCAGCTGCACCTCCAGCCGCCCGTCCGGCTCGGCGCGCAGCCGCAGCGTCACGTCCACCTGCTCCACCGAGATGCGGCTGCCGCCGGGCAGCGACAGCAGGACCACCGGGTCGGCGGTATCGCGGCGGTAGCTGTGGGTCACCTCGGCCGTTCCCGCGACGGTGGTGCCGGGCGGCGGCTCGACCTTGGCTCCGCCGGGCTGGAACACCAGTGCCGTGTCCACCGGGATGTCGGCGTCCAGGCGCAGCGTGAAGGTCCATGCCTCGCCCCTGCGCTCGACCGATCCCGTGCTCAGCCCTTGCGGCAGCTCCAGCGCGATGCCCGGCGGGTCGAGGTCGGCGCGCGGGACGAACGAGGCGAAGATCAGGTCCAGGGTGGGCGGTGTGGCGCTCTGGTCGAAGAGCGACGGCAGTCCCGCGTACGCGGCGATCCGGTCGAGCACGGAGAGGAGCTTGGTGCCGTCGAAGCCCGGCGCGTTCCAGTCGTACAGGGCGGCCAGTTGGGCGTTCGGCTCGCGCAGCCAGCCGCCGATGCGGTCGAAGTGGAAGTCGTTCTCGGTGTGGAACGGCTTCTGCGGGTCGAACAGGCCGACGTTGCGGTCCGTACGCACCAGGACGCCCAGAAACTCCAGCAGCTCGTTGACGCCCTGCTGCCGGCCCAGGTAGTCGGCGAGCAGCAGGTTGAACACCCGCTGCGGGAACGTCGCCAGGATCGGCTCCGCGCCGGGCAGGTTCAGGCCCGCCAGCGCGGTCTTCAGGCCGTCGAAGCCGGAGATGACCGCGCTGACCTGGCCGCCGGCGCGCGCGATCCGGCGCAGGACCTCGTCCCACTGCTCGGCCTCTGCCGCTTCCTCGATCTCGCGCAGCAACTCGAGGAGGAAGCCGACGGATCCGGTGGTGGCGTTGAGCGCCGGCGCGATGGTGGTGGCCTGCGCGTCCGTCAGCGGCAGCCCGACGCCGGCGAAGAACTCGCGCGCCCCGGCCGGGGAGAGGCCGGTCAGCGGGGACAGCAGCGTGGACAGCTGGCCGAGCAGCCCGTCGAGGCTGCCCCGCTCACCGGTCACGACCGCGCTCGCGGGCGGGCGAGCGCGGCGGGGACGTCCTGCATCGTCTCGACCGGCAGCAGCGCGTCGATGAGTTTCTGCCCGTAGCGTTCGAGGTCGCGGCGGAGCGCGGGCCCGGCGTGCTGGAGCAGCAGGGAGAGCATGGTGCCGGCCAGCCGGGCGCGGCTCACGCCGTTGATCACCGTCGGGATCGGGTGCCCGGGAGTGCGGACGCCCCGCACGCAGTGATGGTAGAAGGCCGCCCCCTGCAGGGCCTGCCAGGCGGCGGCGATGTGGCGTTCCGACCTGAGCAACTCCCGCACCTCCCTCCGGTGCTGTCCGATCTTGCCCAGCAGCAGCCGCCCGAGCAGGCTGGTACGCAGCTGGTCACGGAGCTCCGCCACCCCGCGCCGCCGGGCCAGCTCGGCCGCGGACGGAGGCCGGCCCACGACGAGGTGCACCGCGGCGCCCGCGCTGGGAGCGGCGCCCGACCAGCCGTCCTCGACGGCGGGGATCTCCACCTGGAGCCGCTCCAGGACCTTGCCGATGGGCGTTGCGACGCCGAGATTGCCGACGTTCGCGAACTCGGGCGCGGACCGGTCGAGCTTGAAGAACTTGTCGATCGGGCTCGCTCGGATGATGATCGCTATGACGCGGTTCTCGTGATTGATCACCACGCTGCCCGAGTCGCCGCCTTCGAAGGTCAGCTCCTCACCGTTGCGGTAGCTGTCCTCCAGCGACTGCCCGGGGATCGGGCTGGGCCTCGGCAGGATCATGAACTGATTGACGTTGGTCATGGACCCGGCCTTATGGTCACTGGGATCGGACATCCCCACCCGCATGATGATGCGGTCGGGATCGGAGACGTCGGGCTCGGTGAGCGTGTTGCTCAGCATGGTGCCGTACTTCAGCCGCCCGTTGACGGCGTTGTAGACCCGCACATACTGCTCGTGGCTCGGCAACGTTCCCAGGACCGGGCCCTTGCCGATGCCGAGACCGTCGGTGACCGCCCCCTTGATCGGGATCGTGGTCACCGTGCCACCGAGGTCGACCTGCCAGACGTTGCGGAACATGACACCGGGGTCGAGCCGGGCCATCGCGCAGTCGGTCTCGCTGGCGTGGCCGTTCACCACCGTTCCCAGCACCCGGACCTTGGCCGGGATCCAGTTGAAGCCGCCCGTCCACTGCCCTTCGCGGTAGCCGCCCACCCACTCGCCGCCCTCGATGGGCTGGGCCTTCTGGTTCGGGTCGTAGACGGGACGGCCGATCCGTACGCCGCCCGAGCAGCAGGAGCTGTAGTCGGGGGAGTGGACGGCCATGTCGCCGATGACCTTGAACCCGGGGAACAGGACGTGGGAACAGCTCAGCAGAACGGGATGGCCGCTGCTGTCGCGGGCGAAACAGCCCAGCGAACCGGGCCCTTTGCCGTGATTGGTCTCGATGCTCGCGCCGGCCGAGACGAACGGCGGAGCGGCCGCCGCCATCGGGAGTGGCGCCCCGAGATTCTCCACCGTGCTCATGGCGACTCCTCCCGGCCCGCTCCCACGGGTTCGGCCGATCCGACCGGTGTCACACCGAGGCGGTCCAGCACCGGTGCGATGGGGCAGGCGACGCCGTCGCCGCCCGCGGTGGCTCCCCAGAGCAGCCCGACGAGGCGGCGCCGCTCGTCCAGCAGCGCCGCGCCCGAGTCGCCCGACGTCGAGAAGGCCCGCCCTGGATCGCGCGGCCCGACCAGCAGCTGCCCCGGCGCGCGGAACTCGCGGCCGTCGATGAACGGCCGGTCGAAGTAGGCGACGTCGAGGAGGACGCCGTCGGTGCGGCCGGTGCCCGGCCCGTGCTTGCACACCAGCGCCTTCGGCTCGGGGCGGGCGACCTCCACCGGCCACGGACCGGCGAGCGCGAGCCGCAGCCAGCCGGGCAGGTGCCGCACGTCGTCGAGCCTGACGAGCGCGGCGTCGACGAAGTACTCCTCGCCGTCATGCTTGACGGTGCCGAGGTGGCCGAGCCCGGCCTGCCCCAGCCGGACGGGCTCGTCGCCGTCGGACGGCAGCGCCCAGACGACGTCCCCGGCCTGAGCACCGGATCCGTGGAGCACGTGGTGGCCGGTCAGCAGGTGCGGGGCGCCTCCTGCGTCGCGTACGAGGACGGAGGCGACGCCCGGCACACCGCGGGCGTTGACGATCCGCACCGCCGGCGGCCCCATGAGGCCTGGCAGGCTCAGCGTCCCGTCGGGCGAGGTCGCCCGTCGCACCAGGTCCAGGATGTACTCGCCGTGGGCGGCGAGGTCGGCGCGCAGCCCCTCGCTGCCCTCCCTCATCAGCACGTCGCGCATCGCGGTCAGCGTGTCCACCGGGCTCACCCCGTCGATCTCCGCCGGGAGCGGCCGGTCCGGCCGCTCGGCGCCGCGCAGGACGGCGTTGACGTACGCCGGCCCTTTGCGGCGGTGCCAGGTGACCATGACGCGCCGGTTGTGATGCACCAGCTCACGGACCTCGGCCACGTGCCGGCGGATCACCTTGCCCAGTCGTTCGCCCAGCTCGCTGCGTTCCAGGGAGGTCCATGCGGCGTGGACCGCCGACCAGTCCAGCGGGCGCCCGCCGCGCCGGATGGCCATTCCGGGAACGGCGACCGCGTTGCCGGCCGTGGTCACGCCGGGGGGAGCCAGCTCGACGTTCAGGTGCTGGAACGCGGCCCCGACGAAGATGCCTTGGGAGCGTCCGGTGAGGATCTCGACGGGGGCGCTCATCCCCGTGACGAGAATGGTCTGTTGGAGGCCCTGGGCGAGGATGCCCACCACCTTGCGGTCGTCGTCGACGATGGGGGTGCCGGAGTCTCCGGGCTCCGAGAAGTGCTTGCCTCTGACGATCAGCGTCGGCACGGCGGCGGTGCCGCCGACCGTAACGGTCAGACCGGACTGGTCGAAGTGCGCCTTGATCTTCTGCGGGGTGCTCGTCGGGTCCGCGGTGAGATACCGCTCCATGTCCAGCCGGTACTCGGTGACCGGCTCCTGGCCGGGAGGAGGCACGACCTCGACCTCGAACACCCACGCCTGTCCCTCGCCGCCGGCCTCTTTGATCGGCACCCGTTTCAGCGCGACGATCTTGCCGCGGGAGAACTGGGTCTTCGCGCCGTACTTCTGCACCGGGATGTGGCGTTCGACGGGCAGCGACAGCGCGCCGTCGGGCGACGGCTCGGACGCCGAGAGCGTCCATTCCGCGATGAGGTCACGGACCCCCGCGATCATGCCGATCTTCGGCAGCTCGTTGGACGCGTCCGTCTTGGCGGCGAGCTCGACGAGCGCGGCGTCCACCGCGAAATCGACCTGGCCGATCCTGACCTTGGCCTGGATGGACTTGTCCATCAGCTGATCAAGGGTCTCCCGTACCACGGTGCCGATCGGATTGTTGCACTCGATCTCGCAGCACTTGCTCAGCTCCGGTGAGTACACCACCTTGGTGTCCTCGGCCGCGTCCGCGGACGGCGCCAGGCCGAGGACGTGCGCGCACGTCAGCATGTAGCGGCCCGGCACGCCCGGCTTCCTGACGATCAGTCCGGCTGTGCCCTGGTCGAAATGGCCGAGCTTGCCGCGTGTCACTCCCTTTCCCGCATGCACGCTGGGCGTGCTGGAGTGCGGGACGGCGCGCGGTTCGAGAAGCTCGTGGAGGGAAAGTCGCCCTTCACCACCGACGGGATCGTCACTCATCTCGTCTGCCCGCGAGAACGGGCTGAAGTGGTGCCCTTCATGGGAGATGCCACGCGCATCACCTCATTCGGTCGGGATGGCTGCGCATCTCGGCTCGCAGGTTACGAGTTCATTGGACCCGCGAAATGAGGCGGCGGCAAGTATTTCGAAGAAATGAGTTGACCCACTTAAAAGTCGGCAGATATGTAAGAAAAGATCTTCGTCTAAAATGCTCGGGCATTCAAGGTGACATTTCGGGATTTGTCCGGTTGTGGTATTTGTGCCGCGTACGGGAATGGCGCCGCCCAGCGGCGATCCACCTGGATCAGGTCTTCACGTCAACTAGCCCCCGTGCTGCAGGCCGGAGCCCCCGTGATCGCCGTCGACGACGCAGAAGTCGTTGCCCTCCGGATCCCGCATCCAGGCATGGGACTCGAACCGCTCCTTGACGGTCGCGCCCAGGCCGGCCAGGCGGTCGATCTCCGCCAGCCAGTCCGCGGACACGATGTCGAAATGCACGGGCGTCTTCGACCGCGGCTCGAGCTGGACCTTCTGAAAGCAGATCTCGAGGTGGGGTCCGTCGAGGATGACGCTCGGATCGGTCTCCGGCGTGTAGCCGAGCGAGGCGAGGCGGTCGATCTCCGCCTCGTCGTAGGGCCGGATGTCGAACTCGTCCAGCGCGGCTGCCCAGAACCGGGCCAGCGCGGACGGAGTCTCGCAATCGACGACGACCTGCTGAAGACGTGCCATACCGGGCTCCTATCGTGTGGGCGGTCTCTGAACCGTCAAGGGATCAGTCTTGCTCAGCCCGCGCCGAGTGCAGGGCTGGATCGTGGTGGTTCGTCGGTCTTCCGGCCTGACGACGGCCAGAGCCGGGCGCACCTGCGTCCTTTCTCCAGGGCCCGAGGTGCGTGAGTGGTGTGGGGCTTGCGACAGTATGGCGGGATGGACTCTGAGAAACTTCGCGAATCGATCGGCAAGGCCTGGACGACGGACGTGCTGCCCAGTCTCTCCGGGCTGGTCGAGATCCCCGCCGTGTCACCCGCCTACGACGCCGCCTGGCAGGAGAACGGGCAGCTGCGTGCCGCCGTCGAGCACGTACGGGATTGGGTGGCGGCGCGGGGCCTGCCCGGCGCGCGCTGCGAGGTCGTGCAGCTGGACGGACGCGCCCCGCTGCTGCTCGTGGACGTGCCCGCGACGCCGGGCGCGACGGCGGCCGGGACCGTGCTGCTGTACGGGCACCTCGACAAGCAGCAGCCGCTCGGTGACTGGTCGGAGGGCTTGGGTCCGTGGCAGGCGGTGATCCGCGACGACCGGCTCTACGGCCGGGGTGCCGCCGACGACGGCTACTCGGGCTATGCGGCCACGACCGCGCTGGAGGCCGTGCACGAGGCGGGCGGCGAGCACGCCAGGGCCGTCATGGTGCTGGAGACGGGGGAGGAGTCCGGCAGCCCGGACCTGCCCGCTTACCTGGAGCATCTGGCCGACCGGCTCGGCGAGGTGTCGCTGGTGGTCTGCCTGGACGGCGGCGGCGGTGACTATGAGCGGTTGTGGCTGACGTCCAGCCTGCGCGGCGCGGTGCAGGCGACCGTGACGGTGCGCGTCCTGGAGGCGAGCGTGCACTCCGGGCTCGGGAGCGGCATCGTGCCGAGCTCGTTCCGCGTCATGCGCCTGCTGCTCGACCGGCTGGAGGACCCGGAGACCGGCGAGGTCAAGGTGCCCGAGATGGTGGTGCCCATCCCGGAGGAGCGGCGCGCGGAGGCGGCGGAGCTCGTCGCCCGGCATCCGGACGTCGCCGTGCCCCGGCTTCCGGTGCTGCCTGGCATGCGTCGCGTCTCCGACGACGAGGTCGAGCTCGTCCTGAACAACACCTGGCGGCCGACGCTGTCCATCACCGGCGCCGCCGGCCTGCCCGACCCGGCGGTGGCGGGCGCCGTGCTGCGCGACCGGACGTCCCTGCGGCTGAGCTTCCGCCTGCCGCCTTCGGCCGACGCCGAGGCGGCGCGGGCCGCGCTGGAGCGGATCCTCACGACCGACGTGCCGTACGGGGCGCAGGTCGAGGTCGGCGAGTACATGGTGATGAACGGCTGGCACGCCCCTGAGACGACCCCCTGGCTGGCGTCGGCGTTGCGGCAGGTCGGCGATGGCGTGTTCGGCAAGCCGTGCCAGAACCTGGGCATCGGAGGCGGGATCCCGTTCATGGAGATGCTCGGCCGGCGGTACCCGCGGGCGCAGTTCGTCGTCACGGGGGCACTGGGTGCGGACTCGAACGCGCACGTACCGGACGAATGGCTGAACATCCCGTTCGCCGTCCAGGTGACGGAAGCCGTCGCCCACCTCCTCGACGCCCACGCCCGCGCCGCCGACCCGGCCTGAACCCCTGTGACGAAGGCCCCGGCCACCCGGGGCCTGGCGTGATCCGCGTCGATGTTCAGTACACGGTTGGCGGCGGCCATCCTGGTGACCGCGTCAGCCCCCCGGCGCCGACGCCGCTCGCACCGCACGCGAGAGGATCGTCAGTTCTGGGTGAAGGCGAGTGGTACGCCGCAGGCGTCCTCGGCGGTGACGTAGAAGCCGTCGGGGGTGGTGCGGGTGTCGATCATGTTGTGCTCGATGAGGCCGCGTGCGGCGGTCAGGTCGCGTACGGCGACGGTGTGGGCGGCCAGCAGGGGCAGGGCAGGCGCCGTGTGGCCAGGGAGGACGTCGCCGAGCGCGGACTGCGCAATGATCTCCACTCGGCCGTGTCGCAGCATGAGCACGTGTTTGGGGCCGTCGATCCACACGTCGGCGTCCAGGAGGCGGGCGTAGCGCTCCTCGTGCTCGTCGATTTCGTCGTCGGGCACGACCACCAGCACGCCGTGCAGGCCGACGGCGCCGTTGGGGTGGTCGAGGTAGCGGGGCTGATGGACGTACTGCGGGGTGTGGTGCTGGGTGGCCTGGAGCGCTCCTTCGGGGGTGTGTCCCGCGTCGATGCGGACGCTGTCGGCGCGTACCGTGCGGGCGCCCTCGGGGGTGGCGACCTCGCGTTCCAGCGCGCGGATGCCGGTGGAGGCCAGGCGGGCGGCGTGCAGCCGGTCGGCGGTGGTCTGGATGTCGCGTGAGCCGAGCGTCATCAGCAGGCCGCGGTAGGTCCGGCGCAACTGGTGAACGCCCCAGGGGTCAGGGGCGGCGGGGTCGACGATGCCGAGCAGTTCGATGAACGACTGCCCGAAGTAGGCGCACCGGTTGGCGGTGCAGGTGGGCACGAGCGGGCCGCCGGGTCGTTCGGCCAGGTGGTGAGGTGAGACGGGGCTGAGCGTGAAGCCGAGAGCCTCGAAGCGGGCGGCGGCCGCGGCGAGGTCGGTGGTGATGAGCACCGTGTGGTCGATGGAGTCGATGTCGGCGGTCATGTGGATCGTCCTCAAGAGTTCGGTGGGTCAGGCGGCCGCTGCGACGGCGGCGGCGATGAACAGCACTTGCAGGGCCGTACGGGTGGGCAGGGGCGTCACCGGCTTGCCGGCCAGGGTGAGACCGCGGCGGGCGGCCGAGACGTTGGCAGGGAACATGGCGAGCATGAGCAGGGCCAGCCCGATCGCGGCGTAGGGCGCGAGCGGCGGGTACAGCAGCCCGGCGGCGCCGGCCAGCTCCAGCACGCCGGTGAGCGTGACCATGAGCTCCTTGTGCGGGATCGCCGGCGGGATCATGGCGACGAAGTCGCGCCGCCATGAGGGCAGGAAGTGCGGCACGCCGGTGAAGACGAACATCAGGGCGAGCGCGCCGCGCAGGGCCGGCTGCCAGGCGTCCAGGATGTCGACACCGGCCAGGCCGATGAGACGCAGAACGACGAAGCCCCCGGTGAGGGCGATGAACGGAACCATCCCGTCCTCCAATCTTGTCGTTGGCAAGATTGGAGGAGGATGCGCATCTTGTCAATGTCAAGATAAGGTGAGGTCGCCGCACCGGACCCGGAGGTGAGAGAGATCCATCAGTACCACCACGGCAACCTGAAACGCGTCATCATCGACGCCGCGCTGCAGGCCATCGGCGAGTCGGGCCCGGCGGGCTGGAGCCTGCGTGAGCTGGCCCGCCGCGCGGGCGTCTCCCACGCCGCGCCCGCCCACCACTTCGGCGACAAGCAAGGCCTGCTGACCGCCGTGGCCGTCGAGGGTTTCGCGCTGTTCGGCGACGCGCTCGAGCGCGCGGCCGATGACGTGTGGGAGGTCGGCGTCGCCTACGTCCGCTTCGCCATCGACCATCGGCCCTACTTCGAGGTGATGTTCCGGCCCGAGCTCTACCGCGCCGACGATCCGGCCGTCCAGGCCGCGCACGAACGCGCCGCGAACGTGCTCATCACCAGCGCCCGCGCCCTGTCGCCTGGTCCCGAGCACGACCGGATGACCACGATCGCCGCCTGGTCGCTGGCGCACGGCTTCACCAGCCTGTGGCTCAGCGGCGCGCTGCCCGAGAGCGCTTACGAAGACCCGGAGGCACTGGCCCGCTCCATGATCCGCCTCGTCCTCGGCGCCCTGCGATGAGCGATCGGGCGCTCGGCCGGCGTGAGCACGGCGTGAGCACGACGTGAGCACGGCGGTCGGCCAAGAGCGGGAGCCGGGTGCGGGAGTCAGGTGCGGGCAGCATTCCCCGGTGGAGGGCGGGCAGGAGTCCGGCTCGTGACAGGGAGGTCGTGCCCGCTCCTGAGGGGGCGACGACGATCGGCGAACCGCGCGTCCGTCAGGCCGGGTGGTCGAGGGCGTGGAGGGACTCGACCCGTACTTCAGCCGCTACCTGCCGCAGGTCGTCGTCACCTGCTGCGTGCCGGTGGCACTGGTCGGCTGGCTGTTCACGGTCAACCCGCCGGCCGCGGCGATCCTGGCCGTGGCCGTGGCCAGGGTCCTGGTCATCAGATACCTCCGAGGAAACTCCCGCCTTCAGGCGGGAGGAATCGGACCCCTGCGGAGCAGGACAGGGGCAGCCGGTTAGCCGTCAGGCGAACCGGCGTCAAAACGCCGTGCGGCACCGCAGGGTTCGGTAGTGTGTTCGGCGGTGGCGATGACCAAGCCACCGGACGAACGATCGGAAACATCCTCGCCGCCGGGCCGGCGGAGAGGTGAAACGCCTGTGGAGCTGGTGTAAGACCTCAACGAGAGTTCCTTTCTCGGGCGGGCGACCGGCGGTGAAGCAGGAAGCCTCACGGGCGACCGTGGGAATCCCCCTCGTTCACGAGGTGGAGGAGGTCAATCCCCGGTTCTGGGACGCGACCCTGCTGCGGAGGGGACGCGGCCGGTGGGCCGCGTTCGCCGCGCTCGCCTCCGACTACCTGGAGGCGACGCAGGGCATGGCGACGCTGCGCGCGTTCGGTGCCGACGGCACGCTGGGCGCGCGGCTGGCCGGACGAGCTCACGGCCTCTACCTGACGACGATGCGCCAGCTCAGGATCTCGCTGGTGGAGACCGGGATCAGCACGTTCTTCGTCCAGGCGGGCGCCGCCGCGGCCATCCTCGCGGCCGCGACCGTGGGCAGCGCGTGGGAAGTGTTCGTGGTCCTGGTGATCGCCGTGGAGTGCTTCCGCCCGGTGAAGGGCCTCTCCGACGCCTGGCACGCCGGATATCTCGGAATCACGGCCGTCGACGGCATCGAGGCCCTGCTGGCGGCGTCCCCGGCCGTCGAGGACCGGGGCACGCGACGCGACTTCCCCGACGCGCCCGCCGTCACGTTCGAGCATGTCACCTTCACCTACCCGGGCGCCCCGCGGCCCGCCGTCCGCGACGTCTCCTTCACCGTCGAGCCGGGCCGCACCGTCGCCCTGACCGGCCCGTCCGGCGCGGGCAAGAGCACGCTCGCCGCCCTCCTGCACCGCCACCACGACCCCGACCAGGGGAGGATCACCATCGGCGGGATCGACGTGCGCGACCTCACGCTCGACGCGCTGCGCGGCGATGTCGCCGTGGTGGCGCAGGACACCTACCTCTTCCACGGCACGGTGGCCGAGAACCTGCGCCTGGCCCGGCCGGACGCCACCGACGAGGACCTGATGGCCGCCGCCCGGCTGGCCGCCGCCCACGACTTCATCGCCGAGCTGCCCGGCGGGTACGACACGCCCCTGGGAGAGCGCGGGGCGACGCTGTCGGGCGGGCAGCGCCAGCGGCTGGCCATCGCGCGGGCACTGCTGGCTGACGCCCCCGTCCTGGTGCTCGACGAGGCCACCTCGCACGTGGACGCGCGCACCGAGCAGGCCCTGTCCGAGGTGCGGCGCGGACGTACCTGCCTGATGATCGCCCACCGGCCCGACACCATCCGCCAGGCCGACCACGTGGTGACCCTGGAGAACGGCACCCCTCTGGAGACCGTGGCATGAACCCGTCCATCCGCTGGGTCGCGGGCGCCGTCGGCGCGCACCGCCGCGCCTTCATCTCCACCCTCGTCTCCAACCTGCTCGGGCAACTCGCCGCGCTCGGCGCGACCGTGACCGGCGCCTGGCTCGTCGGCCGCGCCATCAGCGGGCAGAGCGCCCCGCTCGACCTGGCCGGCGCCGTGCTCGGCGGGCTGGTCGCCGTCGCCACCCTGGCCGCCTGGTGGGAGACCTACGTCGCGCACGACCTGGCCTACCTGGTGCTGGCCAGGCTCAGAGGCCAGGTGTACGACGCGATCGCCAGGATCACCCCGGCCCGCCTGCTCGGCCGCCGCAGCGGCGACCTGTCGGCGGTCGCGCTGTCGGACATCGAGACCCTGGAGTGGCTGTTCGCCCACACGCTGGCGCAGCTCATCACGGCCGGCACTGTGCTCGTCGCGGGCAGCGTGGCCGCGGCGACGATCGATCCGCTGCTGCTGACGGTGTCGCTGCCGCTGGCCGCATTCGTGGTGGCCGTGCCGCTGTGGTTCCGTAACACCTCGCGCAGGCAGGGCGACGAACTGAGGGCCGCCACCGCTGAGCTGACCTCCGACGTCATCGACACCGTCCAGGGCATGCCCGAGCTCACCGCCTTCAGGGCGCTCGAACGCCGCAGAGACCTGCTGGCGCGCAGGACCCGCCGGCTGGCCCGCGCCCAGGCGGCCGACGCGGCGCGCGGCGGGCTGGAGGCCGCCCTCACCGACCTGCTCCTCGCCGTCGCGGCGGCCGGGACGCTGCTCCTGGTCGCGACAGTGATCCCGAACCCGGCCGCCGCGCCGGTGGCCATGGTGCTGGCCGCCGGCGCGCTCGGCCCCGCGGCGCAGGTGGCGCTGCTGCTCAAGGAGTACGGCGCGTTGCGCGCGGTGGCCGGCCGCGTGCACACCCTGGTCACCGCGCCCGCCAACGTGCCGCCGCCGCGCGAGCCCCTCCAGGTGGCAGAACGGCCGGACGTGGTCTTCGAGGACGTGCGCTTCCGGTACACACCCGATGGGCCCGACGTGCTGCGCGGCGTGTCCTTCCGCATCCCGTACGGCCAGACGGTCGCCCTGGTCGGGGCGTCGGGGGCGGGCAAGTCCACCTGCGTGTCGCTCCTGCTGCGCTACTGGGACCCGGACGGCGGGCGCATCCTGGTCGGCGGCGTGCCGCTGCCGCGGATCGCCGATCTGCACCGGCACGTCACGGTCGTGCCGCAGGACGTGCGCCTGTTCGCCGGCACGATCGAGGAGAACGTGCGGCTCGGCGCCCCCGGCGCCGACGCGGCGGCCGCCCTGCGCACCGCCCAGCTCACCCTCGATCCGGAGCTGCCGGTCGGCGAGCGGGGCGCCACCCTGTCCGGCGGCCAGCGCGCCAGGGTGGCCGTCGCCCGGGCGCTCGCCACGAGCGCGCCGGTGCTCGTCCTGGACGAGGCGGTGGCCAACCTCGACCCCGACAACGAGGCCCGCCTCACCGAGGCGCTCCGGCAAGCCGCCGCGGGACATGCCACGCTCGTCATCGCCCACCGCCTGTCCACCATCCGCCAGGCCGACCACATCGTGCTGCTGGAAGAGGGACGCGTCGCCGCCGAAGGCTCCTACGACGAGCTCGGCGAGCGGCTGTCCCACCTGTTCGCCCACCGCCCGTGAGGCAGCCGGTGATCACGCCGGCCGACGGCATGGTTCACGCACGGGCCGATCACACCGCTGACCGACACCGCCATGCTCGACGGCGGGTTCCGCCAGGCCGGTGAGCATGCCGCGGAAGCCGCTGGGGCGCCCAGGTCCGCACCGCCGGATGCGTCAGGTGGGGGGCGAGCAGGAAGCGCCCCGCCATCAGCAGGGCCACCAGCAGGGCCACCAGCAGGGCCACCAGGACCATGAACGCCCACGGAACCCGGCCGAGCCCCCTCGCGCCCGGGACTCCGGCGGCCGGCCACCGTCCGGGAGCGGCCGGTCCGCCGTACTCGGCCGCGCCATCACCCTCCCGCCCGCACTCAGGTACGCGGCAGCAGACCAGCGCGGCTGTCTCACCGCTTACGCCCGATAGCGGCGGAAGCCCGGCGTGGTGATACGGTCTGCCGGAAATGATTCTCATTTTCGGGAGTGTCCTTGAGATCGTTGCGCGAGTCAGGTTCCTCGGACTCCGGCGTGGCATCGTCGCCGGCGGTCCCGGGAGCTGAAGATCCACCCACCGGTAGAGCGGCGCCGGCCATGCCGCTGATCGTCGTTCCGCTGGCCGGTGTCCTCGCGGTGTCGATGCTGCTGGCGATAGGTCTCGGCGCCGCGGCCGTGCCGCCGGGGGAGACGCTGCGCTACCTGTGGGCGGCGGTGACCGGCGGCTCGATCACGGCCGAGGAGGTCACCGCGTACCAGATCATCTGGCAGGTACGGACCCCGCGCGTGCTGCTGGCGGTGCTGGTGGGCGCCGGACTCAGCGTGGTCGGCGTGGCCATCCAGGCGATGGTGCGCAACGCACTGGCCGACCCGTTCGTGCTCGGCGTGTCGTCCGGGGCGTCGGCCGGAGCGGTTCTGGTCAGCGCCAGCGGCGCGCTCACCGCCCTGGGGATCTACGCGGTGTCGGCCGGCGCGTTCCTCGGCGCGCTGCTCGTCTCCGCCCTGGTCTACCTGGCCTCGCGCGGCACCGGTGGGCTGTCGCCGTTGCGGCTGGTGCTCACCGGGGTGGCGATGGCGTTCGGCTTCCAGGCCGTGATGAGCCTGATCGTGTACTTCGTCCCGGATGGCGAGTCGACCAGCACGGTGCTGTTCTGGTCGATGGGCGGCTTCGGCGCGGCGACCTGGGGAGCGCTCCCGGTCGTGGCGGTCGTCACCGTGGTCACGGTCGTGGTGCTGCGCCGCTCCGGGCGGAGCCTGGACGTGCTCGCCCTGGGCGACGAGACCTCCGTGAGCCTGGGCGTGGACACCGTCAGGCTCCGCAAGGGCCTGTTCGTGCTGACCTCGCTGGCCACGGGCGCGATGGTCGCGGTCAGCGGCGCGATCGGCTTCGTCGGGCTGGTCATGCCGCACCTGGTGCGGCTGTGGGTCGGCGCGGCACACGTACGCGTGCTCACCATCGCGCCGCTGGTCGGGGCGATCTTCATGGTCTGGGCCGACCTGGTGGCCAGGACCCTGGTGGCGCCACGCGAGCTGCCATTGGGCGTGATCACCGCGCTGGTCGGCGTGCCGGTCTTCGTCGTCCTGCTGCGCCGCCGAGGCTACCTGTTCGGAGGCCGCTGATGACCCGCCTGCTGCTGGACGATCTCTCGGTGTCCATCGACGGCGTCCCCATCGTCAAGGAGCTGGCGCTCGCCGTCGGCGACGGGGAGGTGGTGGGGCTGGTCGGGCCCAACGGCTCGGGCAAGACGACGGCGCTGCGCTGCGTGTACCGCGCGCTGCGGCCCAGCGGCGGCGCGGTCCTGATCGACGGCAGGGACCTGTCGCAGCTGCCGCTGCGCGACAGCGCCCGGGTCATCGCCGCCCTCACCCAGGAGGGGCGGGCGGACCTGGACTTCACGGTCGAGGAGGTCGTCGCCCTCGGCCGTGCCCCTCACCTGCGCGGCAACCAGGCGCTCAGCGCCCGCGAACGTGAGCTGTGCCGCCAGGCGATGGCGCGGATGGAGGTGCTGCACCTGGCCGGCCGTGGCGTGCTGTCGTTGTCCGGCGGGGAACGCCAGCGCGTCCTGGTCGCCCGGGCGCTCGTCCAGGAACCCCGGCTGATCGTGCTCGACGAGCCGACCAACCATCTCGACCTGCACCACCAGATCCGGCTGCTGTCGATGCTCAGGGGCGCCGCGCTGAGCGTGCTGGTCACCCTGCACGACCTCAACCTGGCCGCCTCCGCCTGCGACCGGCTCGCCGTGCTCTCCCACGGCGTCCTCGTCGCGTGCGGCCCGCCCGCCGAGGTGCTCACCGAGGAGCTCCTGCGCGAGGCGTTCGGCGTCGAGGCGAGCGTCGTCCCCCATCCGCTCACCGGGGTCCCCCAGGTGCTCTACGACCTGGGCACGGCCACGACCATGAAAGGAAACCCGAAGTGAACAGACGCACCCCCGCCGTGCTCCTGACCGCCGTGCTCCTGGCCGGCGCGCTCCTGCTCGCCGGATGCGGCGCGCAGGTGGAGGGCGGCGCGACCGCCGCGCGCACGGTGACGGTCAAGAGGTGCGGCGAGGACGTCCAGTACACCACGCCCCGCCGGGCCGTCGTCTACGAGGGCGGCAGCGCCGACAAGCTGTTCGCGCTCGGCCTGACCCAGCACGTGCACGGCTACGTGATGCCACCCGCCAACCCGCCGGTCACCGAGTCGCCCTGGGCGGCCGAGTACGCCAAGGTGAAGTTCCTCAGCGACGACCTGCTCAACCGGGAGCTCGTCGTGGACGCCAAAGCCGACTTCGTGGTCGCCGGCTGGCGCTCCGGCTTCAGCGACCAGCGCGGCATCACCCCCGCGATCCTCGACGGGCTGAACATCCAGAGCTTCATGCACACCGAGTCGTGCTTTAACTATCCCGGCCACCCCGAGCGGGTGGCGCCGTTCGAGGCCCTCTACACCGACCTCGAACGCCTCGGCAAGATCTTCGGCGTCGAGGCCAGGGCCCAGGAACTGATCGCCGGCTACCGCAAGCGCGTCGAAGCGGTCCAAGCGCAGGCGCCCAAGGGTGACCCGACCCCTGTCTTCCTGTACGACTCGGGCACGGACAAGCCGTTCACCGCGGGCAGCCAGGTGCCGCCCACCGACATCATCCGCTTCGCCGGCGGCCGCAACATCTTCGGCGACCTGGACGCGCGGTGGGGCGAGGTCACCTGGGAGGCCGTGGTCGAGGCCAAGCCGGAAGTCATCGTCATCCTGGACTACGGGGACAAGCCCGCCACGGAGAAGATCAAGTTCTTGAAGGAGTTCCCCACCACCAGCAAGCTGCCCGCCGTGGTCAACGATCGCTTCTACGTCCTGGACTACAACGAGGGCATCAGCGGGCCGCGCAACATCGACGGCCTGGAAGGGTTCGCGAAATACCTGAGCGAGCTCCAGACGTGACCGGATGAGTACCGGAGCATGTTGTAGATCACGAGTCTCGTTCGTCCCCCGTCCCCTCGGAGGCATCCACTTGTGAGCGCACCGATGACCACCGGCTCGGAGACGTCGCCGTCCGCGGCACGGTCCATCCTGCGCGAGAGGCGGTTTCTTCGGCTGTGGTGCGGCACCACCGCCTCGGGGCTGGCGACCTGGGCGCTGCCGTTCGTGCTGGGGCTCGCCGTGCTGGAGCGCGAGCTCACCGCCGCCGGTCTCGGGATCGTGCTGGCCACCCGGACCGTCGGCTTCCTCGCCGCGGCGCCGATCAGCGGGGTCCTGGCCGATCGGTACTCGCGCCGCGCCGTCGTGTGGTGGGCCGGACTGGCCGCCGCGCTCGCCACTCCGTTCATCGCGCTCGGGCTCGGATGGTCGATCCCGCTCATGGCCGTGGCGGCGGCGGTCGTCGGCGCGGGCCAGGGGGCGTGTCGGCCCGCGTTCCAGGCGCTCACGGCCGAGGTCGTGGACGCCGGCCGCCGGCGGCAGGCCAACGCCGCCATGACCCTGGCCGTGCGCGTCACCACCCTCGTCGCGCCGGCGGGCACGGCGTTGCTGGCCGCCGTCCTGAACACCTGGTGGCTGCTGATCGGCACCGGGCTGCTGTGGCTGGCCGCCGCCGTGCTGCCGCCCAGGGGCCTGCCCGCCCCGGCCCGCGAGGCGGACGGCGTGCGGTTCTTCGCGGAGTTCGGCGAAGGCGTGCGCGAGGCGCGCCGGCACCCGTGGTTCCTCGCCGGGCTTGGCGCGCTGGCCGCCGTCATCTTCACCGGTTACTCGGCCACCGGCGTGGCGCTCCCGCTGGTCAGCCGCGACCGCTACGGCACGGAGGCGGTCCTGGCGGCGGCGCTCACCGCCTACACCCTCGGCGCCCTCGCCGGCGCGCTGCTCGTGGCCCGCTGGACTCCGCGTGCCCAGGGCCGGGCCGCGCTCGCCGGCCTGGCCCTGTACGGCTTCGCGCCGCTCAGCCTGCTGCTCCCGGTGCACCCGGCGGTGGTATTCGCCGCGTACGCGCTGGCCGGGCTGGGCATCGAGGTGTTCAACGTGCCCTGGTTCACCGCCACGCAGCGCGAGGTCGAGCCGCGCCTGCTGGCCCGGGTCTCCTCACTC
Source organism: Nonomuraea salmonea (assembly GCF_042428605.1). Classification (NCBI taxonomy): domain Bacteria; kingdom Bacillati; phylum Actinomycetota; class Actinomycetes; order Streptosporangiales; family Streptosporangiaceae; genus Nonomuraea; species Nonomuraea salmonea. Next base: position 92,782 of record NZ_JBHMCF010000014.1, on the reverse strand, counting down.
GACTTCCTCGTCTCCTACGGTCTGGCCCCCGTCGGTCTCGCCTTCCTCGCCCCGGCCATCGACGCCTTCGGCTGGCAGCCGGTCCTGGCCGGATGCGCGCTGGTGTGCTTCCTCGCCCCGGCCGCCGCGGCCCTGGTCCCCAGCAGCCGCGGCTTCTCCCGACCGAAGAGGTGCTGAAGATGCCTTTCGGTATCCGGCGCCGGGGCGGCCTTCCCGCCTGCGGCGCGTCCAGGAGGCGACCTACCCCATCGGCGCCGCTTTCGCGGCGACCGTCCGCGCGAGTCGCTCCAGCCGTAGTCCGGCGACTCCGCGATAGGCCCGGCTCAGCAGGGCCGCGAGAGGACCCGTGTGCGTGAAGTCGTGCCGGACGATCGTCTGCGCGCCGTGCCGGCGCAGGAGCCAGTTGCCCTCCTCGGAGAACCCGGGGACCTGCCATGCGGTGACGATCAGGTCCGGCCGGATGTCCTTGTAGACGAAATGACCCGGCAGCCCAGGCCGGACGGTGATCCGGTACTCATGGCCGACGGCGGCCTCCGGCGGCCCGTCGATGCTGTGGAACGCGGGATTCCATCCGGGCAGTGCGAGCGGGTCCAGCAGGAGGCCGCGCACCCGCTCAGGCGAGGCGTCGACGGTCAGGACGGCCTCTTCTACGGTGTTCATGGGGTCGCCTTCCGGTTCGTGGTGGCGCGGCGCGCCACGGCCTGTCCGGCGGGGAACGCGTCGGCGAAGGTGCGGAGCAACGCGAGGGTCTCCTGGACGGGCGCGCCTTCGATGAGTTCGTCGATCGTCTGGTACAGCCGCTGTTCGACGCCTGCGATCTCGGCGGCGAGGCGTTCCCCCTCCTCGGTGAGGACGAGGGTGACCTGCCGCCGATCGGCCGGGTCGGTCTCGCGGCCGATGAGCCCCGCGAGGACGAGCCGGTCCACCAGGCGGCTGGGGCTGCCGCCGGTCTCGCAGACGAGCAGTTGTCCCAAGCCGAGCAGCGTCAGCGGCTGGTGATCGGCCAGCACGCGGATGACCTCGGCCTGGGAGGGGGTCACGCCGAGCGGCCGCAGGTCGGTCGCGAGGAGGCGGTTGCCTTCACGCTGGATCGCCAGGATGAGGTAGCGCAGTTCTTCAGCCGGCCGCATGTGCCACGGCCCCGGTCGCGAGCGCGGCGGCCAGGCGGTCGGCCGCCGCCGGGTCATGAGCCGCCAGGACGGCCAGGTCCGGCATCTTCTGGCGCAAGGCGTTGACCTTGGCCACGGCGTCGCGCATCTGCTTCTTGTCTCCCACGCCCGGCAGTTCGCCGGCGAACAGCAGGTCGGCGTCGTAGGTGAGGTCGCCGACCATCAGCAGCGGCGCATGGCCGGGCCGCCGGACCAGCATCGACAGCGATCCGGGGGTGTGGCCGGCGGTGGGCAGGAGCACCAGGCTTCCGTCGCCGAACAGATCGTGGCCGTCGGTGAAGGGCGCCAGCGTCGGATCGGCCAGCGGCTCGGGGACGACCCGCTTCCAGTTCAGCCCGGGAAGCTCGATGTGCGAGCGCATCAAACCGCGCATCTCCGGGAGGGGCGCGCTCAGCGAGTTCCATTCGTCACGGCTGACCACGATGTCGGCGTGCCCGAGCAGCGGAAGCCCGCCGATGTGGTCCTGGTGGAGGTGGGAGATCACCGCCGTGTTCACGTCCTGGACGCGGTAGCCCAGCTCGGACAGGCCCGCGGCGAGCGTCTCGGCCGGGCCGATCTCGAACTTCGCCAGGCGTGAGTAGACCAGCCCGTTGAGCCCTCCGGGGAAGTAGGCCGGGTCGGTGACCGACGCGCGGTCCTGCCCGGTGTCGAAGAGGACCACACCATCGCGGTGTTCGATCACGTACACGTTGATCGGCCGTGCGGCGGTCCACCGCGTGGAGGTGAAGAGCCACACGTAGGTGTTCTTCCATGTCGGCCCCACGTGCTCGGGACGGATGGCCACCGAGCCGGTGCTGATCACCGAGATGGTCTTGATCGGGTCCGTTGAGAAGGTCATCACGCGCTCCCTGCCAGATTGAATGTCGTGTCATTAGATTACACGACATTCAATCGCCAGGACCGCCAGGTCCGGTGAGCGCAGGCCCGGCCCAGGGGCTGCTCGGTTCGCTGATCGCCCCAGAGACCTGATGTGACGCCGACCGCATCCAGGACCAGATCGGCCGGTTCCACGAGGCCGTGCGGGAGGTGGAACCGGCGCTGCCCAGGTCCGCCCTGGACGAGGGCGAGATCCTGGTGCTGCACAATTACCGCTGCCGGCACGGCCGCGACGGGCACCGCGGCTACTTGATCGCGCTGAACCCCTTGAAGGCGAGATATCTCACCGGAACGCACGACGACCTCGCCGCCCGGGTCGGGTTGTCCGCCGGCTTCGTCCGCGCGTGGCACGCAGGCGAGGGCTGGACCCTGCGCCCGCGCGCCGGAGCATGACGCCGTGCGTTCCGGGCCGGTGCGCGGATCACGGCTCAGAACGCGTCGGGGTAGAGCCGCTCCGCGATCTGCCGCACGATCGAGACGTTGCCCAGCGTTCCGGGGAACACGTCGGCGCTGGAGACCGCGATCAGCCGGTCATCGAGCACCGCCGGCATGTCCGGGAAGGTTGTGGTGAGGTACTTGCGGGTCGCGGCCTCGTGCTTGTCGTCGTACACCGAGAACACCAGCGCGTCGGGCCGCTCGGCCGCGAGGGACTCGGGCGTGATCGTCGCGGCGAAGAACTTCGCGAACGCCGGCTGCTCGGGAGTGTAGACGTTGTCCGCCCCCGCCAGGCGAAGGATGTCGTACTCGACGCCGGCGCCGATGGCCTGCAGGGTAGTGCCGTCGACGTACACCTGCGCGACGCGCAGCCTTTTCACGCCGGCGAGCGCCTTGGCGACCTTGTCGAGCTCGGCCCGGCTCTTCGCGATGAGGCCGGCGGCGGCGTCGTCCACGCCGAAGATCTTCCCGATGTTCTCCAGATCGGTGAACAGATCCGTGACCTCGCCGGTCATGCGCCGGTCCTTGCACCCGCCGTTGGCGACGTAGACGGAGACTCCGGCCTGCTCGAGCTGCTCGATGCTGGCGAAGCCCTGCTCGGCGGTGAACTCGTAGGTGGTGGGCGAGTAGACGAAGTCCGGCTTGACGGCCAGCAGGTCCTCACGGCTGGGCGGGGTGACCCCGCCGATCACCGGAATGTTCGCGGCAAGCGGCGCCACGTCCTCCGGCAGTGCCTGCGCCTTGGCCTGCGCCTGCCCGGCGATGCGGCCGGCCAGGCCCAGACGCAGCAGCAGCTCTGTCTGCGCCGGGTGCATGCCGACGGCCGCCTTCGGAGCGTCGCTGACGACGGCCTTGCGGCCGCAGTTCTCCAGCGTCACCGCGGCGGCCGCGCCGGCTCCCGGGGAAGCCGGGGCCACGGAGGTGCCGCAGCCGGTGAGAAGCAACGCCACGGCTGCGCTCGCGATGACGGCGGAACGTGCGGGAGGGCGAGAGGGGCGCGTCATGTGGGTGTGCTGCTTTCTGTTCGGGTGGAGGCCACGTCGATGGGGTCGCCGCTCGCATCGAGGCGGCGGAAGGCGAAGACAGGTTCATCGGGGTCGCCGAGGACGCGGACGTCCACGCCGAAGGTGGTGCGGATCAGCTCAGGGCTGAACACCTGCGCCGGCGGCCCGGCGGCGACGATGCGACCAGCGGCGAGCACGACGACACGGTCGCAGTACTGGGTCGCGAGGTTCAGGTCATGGAGAGCGGCGATCACGGTGCGTCCCAGACTGCGCACCGTGATCATCAACTCGTGCTGGTGGCTGATGTCGAGATGGTTGCTCGGTTCGTCCAGCACCAGCACTGGGCTCTCCTGCGCGAGAGCGCGGGCGAGCATGACACGCTGCCGCTGACCTCCGGAGAGGGTGGCGACCATGCGGTCGCCGAGGTCGGTGATCTCGGCGCGGCGCATCGCCTCGTCCACGATGCGCATATCGCCGGGGGTGTCCCGGCCGAAGGAGGCGTGGTGCGGGGCGCGGCCGAGCAGCACCGTCTCCTGGACGCTGAGGTCGAAGTCGGTCGCCGGGTCCTGGAGCATGACCGCCACCGCTCGCGCCGACTGCCTGCCGCTCAGGCGCTGCACGTCCTGCCCGTCGAGACGCACCGTGCCCTGCCGAGGCTTCAGCGCACGGTAGAGCGTACGCAGCAGCGAGGACTTCCCGCTGCCGTTCGGCCCTACCAGGCCCACCACCGTGCCCGATTCAACGCTCAGCGACGCCCGCCGCACCACGTCCCGGCCACCGAGGGCGACGGTGACGTCGTCGAACTCCACCCTCATCGGCCGAACCCCGCACGCTCGGCCCCGTTCCGCCGCATCAGCCACAGGAAGAACGGAGCACCGACGAATGCGGTGAGGATGCCCAACGGGATCTCCGTCGGCGCCGCGACCGTACGCGCCAGCAGGTCTGCGATCATCAGGAACACAGCCCCGCCCAGCACCGTCACCGGCAGCATCCGCCGATGGTCCGCACCCACCGCGATCCGCGCGATGTGCGGGATGACCAGCCCGACGAACCCGATCCCGCCGGCGACCGAGACCACGGTGCCGGTCAGCAGCGACGCCACCACCAGCAGCAGCCCGCGCAACCGGGAGGCGTTCACCCCCAGCGAGAGCGCCGACTCGTCCCCGGTCAACAGCGCGTTCAGCGACCGCGCCAGCAGCGCCGCGATCACCCCGGCCACCGCGAGCGCGACGGCCGGGCCGACCAGGCTCGGCATCGACGCCGCCGACACGCTCCCCAGCAGGAAGAACAGCACGCTGACGACGTTCTGCGCGTCCGTGGAGATCGTCAGATAGCTCGTCACCGCGCTCAGCAGGGTTCCCAACGCGACACCGGCCAGAATCATCCGCATCGGCGACAACGCTCCATCCTTCCGCGCCAACGCCCCGACGCCGGCACAGGCCGCCAAGGCGCCCGCGAACGCGGCCACGTTCAACGACAACCCGCCCAAGGCGGCCGAGCCGAACACGATCACGAGCACCGCCCCGACGCTCGCCCCTGAGGACACGCCCAAAATGTAGGGTTCGGCGAGCGGATTGCGGACTGTGACCTGCATCAATGCGCCCGCCAGCGCCAACCCGGCACCGGCCAGCGCCGCCAGCAGCGTTCGCGGCAGCCGGAACTGCCACACCGCCTGATCCTGCAACGGCGTCAACGTCCCGTCCGACATCCACGACATCCCCGGAACCAGATGCCCGATCACGATCTGAGCCGCCTCCGCCAGGCTCACCGGCACCGATCCCACCGCACCGGACAGCACGATCAGAACCCATACCGTGACCGCAAGCGCCACGCAGAGCAGCCCTGTGCGTCGTGCCAGGCGACGCCGTGCGCGACCAGGCCGCTTTGTCTGATCGTCAGAGGGGGAGGAGCGCTGAGAGGGACCTAAGTACACGACGCGGCATGCTATCGAGAATGACTATCATTATCAATTTCGCCGACGCCCTCCGGGATCAGGAGAGTCGGGGTCTCAGCTTGGCGATCGAGGCGAGAGCGCGAGGTCCACAGGGTTGCCGTCTCGTGCCACGCCTCACCCGGGTGATCCCGTGATGCACCACAATCCCCGCTCGGTCGGGCCGGTGGGCGTGGCATGCAGGCCGTGCCCGGCGAGTTCGGCCTTGAGCCGGTCCGGGCCGAGGAGCCACCAGGCGTACTCGACCTCCACCTCCTCGGCCGGTTCCCCGTCCTGGAAGGCGCGGTAAGTCATGTGCCAGGTGATCTGGTCGGGCCCGGAGGGTTCTGCGCGGCCCCAGCCCTCGTACCGTCGCCGCCCGATGCGCAGCTCGGAGAACCGGGTCTGCGGCACGGCGACGGGTTCGGCCGGAGGCTGGAGGTTGAGCACGGCCCGGCCGCCGGGCAGCAGGCGTTCGGCCAGCAGCCGCCAGATCGTACGGCGGCCGCCGGGGTCGAAGTGGCCGATGACGTTCATGGCGACCAGCGTGCCCAGGCGGGGCGGGAGCGTGGCCTGGAGCAGGCCGCCCGGCAGCACGGTCACGCGGTCGCGCAGGCCGGGGTCGTCGTTGACCCTGGCGAGCAGGACCGCGCGCAGCCCTGGCGACGGCTCCACGGCATGGATCTCCGCCGCCGGCAGTGTCCGCGCGATCACGCGGGTGCCGTGGCCGCCTCCGGCGCCCACGTCCACGACGGGCCCGGGGGCTCCGCGCAGCGCCTCGGCCAGCGTGGGGGCCAGCACCGTCCAGGGCGCGGCGAGCATGACGTCCACGAACTCCGCGGAACGCTCGTACTCGTCGCTCACATGAGGCTTCACGTGCTCTCCTCCAGGTTCAGTACGGGGGCGAAGGGGTCGTCGTAACGGGCCCACGCCGCGGCGCCCGGCAGCAGGTCCCCGTGATCGGTGAGGCAGGAGTCGAGCAGGCCGCAGATGCGGTCGCGGTCGACGTCAGGGCCGGTGAAGACCAGGTGCTGGACGCGGTCGCCGATGATCGGGTTCCAGTCCAGGGCGGCGGCGGCCCGGCGGGCCGGGGAGACCAGCTCCCAGGCGGCCTCGGGCAGTGCCGCCAGCCATGGGCCGGCGTCCCGCACGGAGACCACTCCCGCCACGGCGTCCCACGCCAGCATGCGTTCGTGCCGGTTGGCCAGCCAGAACCGGCCGCGAGAGCGGACCGTGGTGGTGACGAGCTCGTCCATGACGTCGAACAGGCGGCCGGGGTGGAGCGGGCGCAGCCGGTGCCAGACGACCGTGGTGACCTCGCCGGCCCGCCCGTCCGCGGGGAACTGGGCGGTGGCCGGATCGACGCGTTCGGCGAGTTCGCGGACGTCCAGTGTGGGGCCCGTGGGGTCGGGGACGGTGACGATCGGCGTGTGCGGGGCCAGGTGGCCGAGCACGGCGGCCGACAGCTCGGCGTCCTCGGCGTCGCCACCGTGCAGCGACAGGCTGGTGGCGTACTCGATCTGGCGGGCCAGCACCTCGGCCAGGTGCCGCTGATCGCCGGCCGTCGCGGTCCGGCAGGTGTCGGCCAGGCGGTCGCCCCGGCAGATGTCCACGGGCAGGTGCCCGGCGTCCAGCGCCGTGTGCACGCAGGACAGGCGGAGATGGCCGGCACGGGCCACGGCTTCGGCCGCCGGGCGCGGCTCGACCGAGTCCCCGAGGTCGATGATCAGCAGCGGCGCGCCGGGGGAGTCGCGGGCCACCCGCTCGGCCTGGCCCGCGGTGATGCCGTGACCGATGGTGATGGCTCCTGGGTGGCGGCGCAGCAGGCGATCGACCGCCTCGGTCCGGGCGCAGCCGTACAGGCCCCCGACGAGGGCGACGGGAATGGGCACAGTGCCTCCAACAAGTTCAGGTGCCGGTGCGCGAGGCGTAGGGGGGGAGGACCACCTCGCGCGCGTTCTTGACGGCCTTGGCGATCAGTGGCTGCTGCTGGGCGGTGACGCCGGTGGCTCGGCCGGGCGCAGCCGCTCGATCGTGGCGGTACGCGCCGTGGCGTGCATGCCCGCGACGAGGATCATGAGGGCCGGCATGAAGCCTCCAGGTGCAATAATGAAAATCGTTGTCGTTATCATGGCATGAGTTCGCCCATGGGAAGGAACCGTTTTGGCTAGAAATGAGGTGCGGCCGGTGATCAAACTCCGATCCACGGCCGGCACCGGCTACACGTACGTGACGAGGAAGAGCCGCAGGAACACCCCCGACAGGCTCACCTTGCGCAAGTACGACCCGACCATCCGTCGGCACGTCCTCTTCCGGGAGGAACGATGAAGAAGGGCATCCACCCGGAGTACCGGCCGGTCGTCTTCCGCGACCCCGGCGCGGACTTCGCGTTCCTCACCCGCTCCACGATCAGCAGCGACAAGACGATCGAGTGGACCGACGGCAACACGTACCCGGTGGTGGACGTCGACGTGTCGTCGGCGAGTCACCCGTTCTACACCGGCCGCAGCCGCGTCCTCGACACCGCCGGGCGCGTCGAGCGGTTCAACCAGCGCTACGGGAAGGCATGATGTCCGCGCACTGCCAGCTCACCGGCGTCAAGCCGGTGTTCGGCAACAACGTCTCCCACTCCCACCGCCGCACCCGGCGCCGCTGGAACCCCAACATCCAGCAGCGCCGCTACTGGCTGCCCAGCGAGGACCGCTACGTCCGGCTCACCGTCAGCGCCCGCGCGATCAAGACCATCGACAAGATCGGTGTCGAGGCGGCCGTCGCGCGGATCCGCGCCAGGGGAGAGAAGATCTGATGGCGAAGAAGAGCAAGATCGCCGCCAATGAGCGGCGCAAGGCCGTCGTCCTGCGTTACGCCGAACGCCGCGCGCGGCTGAAGGAGGTCATCCGCACCGGCACGCCGCAGGAGCGGGCGGACGCCGTACGCGAGCTGTCCCGGCAGCCGCGCGACGCCAGCGCCACCCGCGTGCGCAACCGCGACTCCGTCGACGGCCGCCCTCGCGGGCACCTGACCAAGTTCGGGCTCTCCCGGGTGCGGTTCCGCGAGATGGCCCATCGCGGCGAGCTGCCCGGCATCACGAAGGCGAGCTGGTAGCCATGGCAGTCCCCAAGCGCAAGACCTCGCGCAGCAACACCCGGCACCGCCGCAGCCAGTGGAAGGCCACGGCGCCCGACCTCGTCCCGATCACCGTGAACGGGCGGGAGCTCCTCGTGCCCCGGCGCCTCGTCCGCGCCTACCAGCGGGGCCTGATCACCGTCCAGTGAGATGACTCGGCCACCGGGCCGTCCGCCGTGCGTCAGTAAGCCGGGCGCGGTGGCACGGCAGGATGCCCGGTGGCCGTCACCGAGCCGGATCGGCGGGCGCCGGTGCCCATCCGGTGAGCGCGGTGGCGTTCGCGTCCTCGTCGGCGGGGAAGCAGGCGGCACGTGTCCCCGGGGGTGCCGGCGTGCCGGACGAACAGCACGCCGGTCCCACTGTCATCTTCGCTGCGTCCCGACAGGTGACTCGATCTCGCCGATCGGCTAACCCTTCGATCCGGTGAACGCGATGCCCGCGATCAAGTGCCGTTGCATGACCACGAAGAGGACGATCACCGGCAGGGAGGCCACGACGGCGCCGGCGAACAGGATCGGGAAGTTGGTCTGGAACTGGCCGCGCAGCGAGGCGAGCCCCGCCGATAGCGTCATCATCTCCGGGTCGGTGTTGACCACCAGCGGCCACAGCAGGCTGCTCCACGACCACATGACGGTCAGCAGTCCCAGGGCGAGCAGGCCCGGCCTGACCAGCGGCAGCATGATGTGCCAGTACACCTGCAACGGGTTGGCCCCGTCCAGGCGGGCGGCCTCGTCGAGCTCCCTGGGCAGGGTGAGGAAGAACTGTCTCAGCAGGAACGTCCCGAAGGCGCCGAAGACGCCCGGCGCGATCAGCGCCTGCAGGGTGTTGAGCCAGCCGAGCCCCTGCATGATCTCGTAACGCGGAATGATGAACAACTCGCCGGGAACCATGAGGACGGCCAGGAAGAGCAGGAAGATGGCGCCGCGGCCGGGGAAGCGCAGCCGGGCGAAGGCGTAGGCGGCCAGCGAGCACAGCAGCAGCTGCCCGGCGGTGACGGCCGCGGTGACCACGACGGTGTTGAGGAACTGCCGGGCCAGCGGCACGGTACGGAAGACGTCGGCGAAGTTCGACCACTGCCAGGAGGGCGTGAACCGTGGAGGCACCCGCAGCGAGTCGGGCAGGGTCTGCAGCGAGACCACGAGCTGCAGGGCGAAAGGCGCCAGCATCACCAGGGCGCCCGCGGCCAGCAGCACGTGGGCCGGCCAGGTCCTCGGCCTATTCATAGTGCACCCACTTCTTCTGCAGCCGGAACTGGATCGCGGTCAGCACGAGGATCAGCCCGAGCAGCACCACGGCGATGGCCGCGGCGAGCCCCCGCTGGTTCTGCACGAACCCTTTCTCGAAGAAGAGGTAGACGATCGTGCGGCTGCCGCTCAGCGCCGGGCTCTTGAGGTCGATCATGAGAAAGACCAGGTCGAAGACCTGCAAGGCGTTGATCATGGTGATCACGAGGACGAAGAACGTGGTGGGGGTGAGCAGCGGGAGGGTGATGCGGAAGAACTGCCGCACCCTTCCCGCCCCATCGATCGAGGCGGCCTCGTAGTACGGGCGCGGGATGCCCTGCAGCCCGGCCAGGAACAGCACGGCGTTGTAGCCGATCGTGCTCCAGACCCCGACGATCGCGATCGCGTAGAGGGCGAAGTCGGGATCGCCCACCCAGTACGGCCCGTCGACGCCGATCGCGCCCAGCAGGTGGTTGATCGCGCCGAAGTCGCCGTTGAACAGGTAGCGCCAGGTCAGGCCGACCGCGGCGGGCATGGTGACGACGGGCAGGAAGTACAGGGTCCGGTAGACGCTCAGGCCACGCAGCCCCGGCACGTTGAGCAGGGCCGCGACGACGATGGACAGCGGTACGCCGGCCAGCACGAGCACGGCGTAGAGAAGGGTGTTGCGAAGCGCGCCGAGCATCTCCTCGTCGCCGAGCAGGGTGGCGAAGTTGGCCGTCCCCACCCAGGTCTGCCCGCCGAACACGCCTGACTCGGTGAAGCTGAGGTACACGGTCTGGGCGATGGGCCACAGGTAGAAGACGGCCAGGCCCAGCGCCATGGGGGCGATGAGGAGGTATCCCCACGCCCACTCGCGCCTGGAGTGCATCCGCCTACTCCTTGGCCAGGATCTCGTTCATCTGCGCCGCGATCTCCCTGGCCACGTCGGCGACCGGCCGCTTGCCGGACCAGGCGTCGGCGAGCTTCTTGTTCTGCACGTCCTGCCACTGCGCGGTGTTCAGCGTCGCCGGGTACGGCACGCCGTGCGGCATCGAGGCCTCATAGGTCTCCTTGAGGTGGAAGGAGGGGAAGGCCGTGAACCAGCCGTCCTGGGTGCCGGGACGGACCGACAGGGCGCCGCCGCCGCTGTCACTGATGATCTTCTGCGCTTGCTCGGAGGAGACGAACGCGGCGAAGGCCGCAGACTCCTCGGGGTGCTCGCTCTTGGCCGAGACGGCGTTGGCCAGGCCGAGCAGGATGACGGCCTCCCGCGCGGGCCCCTTGGGCAGGGGAGCCACGTCGATCCGCTCGCGGATCTCGGGATTGGCCCAGTAGGTGGAGGCGAACCAGACGCCGCCGTAGTACATGCCGTACTTGCCCGACTGGAAGAGCTGGATGGGGTCGGTGTCGGTGTACACCTCCGCGACGGGCGCGACCTTGTCCTTGATGAGGCCGGTCCAGAACTCGAGGCCCTGGATGGAGGCGGGGTCGTCGAAGCCGCTCTTCTTGCCGTCGGGCGAGAGCACGTGCCCGCCGGCCTGGATCATGGTGTTGTAGAAGCCGCCCTGGTCCCACATCGGGGCGAGGATGCCGAACTGCTGCTTGGCCGGGTCGGTCAGCTTCTTGGCGGCGGACGTGACGTCGTCCCAGGTCCAGTCGGCGGTGGGGTACTCCAGGCCGGCCGCGTCGAAGATCTTCTTGTCGTACCAGAGCGCGGGGATGCTCACGTTGTGCGGCAGGCCGTAGAGCTTGCCCTCGTAGCGGTAGCCCTCCACGACCGCCTCGGGCAGGCCCGCCGCCCCGGACTCCGCGATCGGGGCGATGACGCCGCCCTTGGCGTACATGCGGACGTTGAGGCTGTTCATCCAGAAGACGTCGGGGGCCGCGCCGCCGGACGCGGCCGTCTGGAGCTTGGTCCAGTACTGCTCCCAGGGGGTGATCTCCAGCTTGACGGTGACGTTCGGGTGGGCCTGCTGGAAGGCGGCGATGATCTTCTCCGAGCCGGCCTGGTCGTTCTTGTCCCAGATGGCGTAGCTGATCGTGACCTTGCCGTTGGCGTCGGGTTCGGCGGAAGAGCCGCAGCCCGCGGTGAGGACGGCCAGGCTGACCAGCCCGGCCAGGGGGAGACGAAGACGCACGGGTTTCTCCAGGTTGGGGGGTGAGTTAGAACCGCAGGTTCGCGGTCCAGGCGGCGAGCTCGCCGTCGATCTCCGCCCGGGTCCGGGGATGGCCGGGGGCGTCGGGGCGTCGCTGCCAGGGGTGCGGGCCGGCGGCCGGGCGATATTCCACGCCCAGCGCGTCGAGCCGCTTCTCGTGCACGGCGAGCCGGACGAGGAAGTCCTCGAGGTCGCGCTCGCTGCTCCACACCGCCTCGGCGAAGGCGGCCAGGCGGGGGAAGGCCATGTAGTCGAGCAGCCGGGGCGAGTCGATGTGCTCGGTCCACAGCGCCGCCTGGGCGCCGAGGATCCGGTCCCGTTCCGCCTCGGTGAGGGCGGCGGGAACGGGGTCGAAGGCGTACACCGCCTCCAGGCAGGTCACGCTGCCGATGGGCACCGGCTCCTGCTCGCCCTCGGCCTGGCGGAAGTCCAGGTAGGTCTCGGCGAAGGACGAGACGACCACGTCATGGCCGGCCCGGGCGGCCATGGTCGTGCACCTGTCGCCGCGCCAGGAGGCCACGGTGACGCCCGGCGGCAGGCCGCCTTCCAGGAGCTCGTCCCAGCCGAGCGGTCTGCGCCCCCGGGCGAGCAGGAAGTCGGTGAAGTGCCGCATGAACCAGGTCTGCAGTTCCGCGGCGTCGCGCAGGCCGAGCTCGCGAATGCGCTCCTTGGCGGCGAGGCTGTCGTTCCACTGGGTCTTGGGGACCTCGTCGCCGCCGACGCAGACGTATGGGCCGGGGAAGAGCTCCAGGACCTCCTCCAGTACGTCGAGGAAGAAGGCGATGGTGGCATCGGCGACGTTGAGCACGTTCTCGCTGACGCCCCATTCCGTGGCCACCTCCGGCGGGGTGGCGAGGTTGCCGAGCTGCGGGTAGGAGGCGATGGCGGCCTGCGTGTGGCCGGGCAGGTCGATCTCCGGGACGACGGTGATGAACCGGTCGGCGGCGTAGGCGACGATCTCCCTGATGTCGTCCTGGCTGTAGAAGCCGCCGTGCGGCCGGCCGTCGAAGCGGCGGTGCCGCCGGGCGCCCAGCGGCGACTCGCGCCGCCAGGCGCCGGTCTCGGTCAGCTTCGGGTACTTCCTGATCTGCAACCGCCAGCCCTGGTCGTCGGTCAGGTGCAGGTGCAGGACGTTGAGCTTGTGCATGGCCAGCAGGTCGATGTACCGCAGCAGGTCGTTCTTGGGCAGGAAGTGGCGGGCCACGTCGATGAGGCAGCCACGCCAGCCGTACCGGGGGGCGTCGGCGATCGAGACGGCGGGGACGCTCCACGTCCTGCCGGCGATGCGGCCCCTGCGGAACGCGGCCGGGTGGAGGAGCTGGCGCAGCGTCTGCGCTCCGTAGAAGGCGCCGGCCGGGCTCGCCGCCTCGATCAGCACCGACTTCTGCGTGACCGTGAGCCGGTACTCCTCCGGCCCGAGCCCGCCGGCCAGACGGAACTCGACGCCGCCGGGCCCCTCGGGCAGGGGCAGGCCGGTGGCCGGCAGGAGGCTCGCGCGCAGCCACGCCGCCGCCCTGGCCAGCACCGGGTCGGCGGCCAGCGCGGTGGCGACGGTGAAGGTGAAGCACCCCTCGCCGGGGGACAGGCGGGCGGGCGCCGGGATCGTCGTCACAGGGCCTGCACCGTCCGGGACGTGCGGGCGCGCTCGGCGGCCCAGACGACCAGGTGCCCGGCCAGGGCCTCGGCCGGAGCTGCGCCGAGCGGCGCCTGGTCGCCCGCCTCCACGGCGTCGATGAACGCCTTGATCAGCCCGGCGTCGCCGCCGCCGTGGCCGTCGGCCAGCGAGGCGCCCGCGCGCGTCGCGGTGTCGATCCTCTCCTCCGTGCCGGTCGTGAAGTCGACGATCCTGATGCTCCGGCCGTCGCCCTCGGCGAAGCCGTGGGTGCCGAAGACTCTCGTCTTGCGGTGTTCGAGCGGGGTGAAGGCGGTCATCGTGAAGGACGCCGTCGTGCCTCCGGCGAACTCCAGCATCACCACCTGCTGGTCCACCACGTCGTTGTCGCAGGCGTAGACGCAGCGGCCGTACGGGCCCTCCTCCAGCGCCCGCATGACACCGGCCGTCGTGGCGTCGGAGGTGACGGGGCCGAGCGGCCAGAACTCCCGCTCCGGATCGCCCAGGCACCCCAGATACAGGCGCTTGGCGGAATAGGGGCAGGCGGGTTCGACCGCGCAGCTCACGCAGCGGCTGCCCGCCCCCGGCGGCCGGCTCTCCGGCCGGAAGTGCGTCAGCGACCCGAAGGAGGCCACACCGATCGGCTCGTCGCCGAGGAGGTGCAGCAGCCAGTCGAGGTCGTGGCAGGACTTGGTCAGCAACATCGGCCCGGACTGGGCGGTGTTGCGCCAGTTGCCCCGGACGAAGGAGTGGGCCATGTGCCACCAGCCCACCGGTTCCAGGTGCTGGACGCTGGAGATCGCGCCCAGCCGGCCACCGTCCACCAGCTGCTTGAACGCCCGGGTGTAGGCGGTGTAGCGCATGACATGGGCGAGCGCGAAGACGACCCCGGCCCGCTCGACGGCCTCGACGATCCTGCGTGCCTCGGGTTCCGTCGGCGCCATGGGTTTCTCCAGCAGGACGGCGTAGCCCAGCCCGGCGAAGGCCACCGCCGGCCCGGCGTGCAGCCTGTCCTGGGTGGCGATCACCACCGCGTCGGCCAGCCTCGGCACGGCGGCCAGCTCCTCCCAGCCGGTGAAGCGGGCCTGTTCCGGCAGGCCGTGCTCGCGGGCCAGCGCGTCCCGCCGGGCGGGGTCGGGATCCGCCACGGCGACGATCCGCGATCGGCCATCGGCGGCTGCCGCCCTGGCGTAGATCTGGCCCCGGGCTCCCGCCCCGATGACGGCCAACTTCACGGTCATGTGCCGACCCCCGATTTATTGCGGAGTTCATAGATATTCACGATCGAGGTCTTGCCGTCAAGCCCCTCCGCATCAGATGATCCAGGTGGCACACGCCCGGCGGAGGGCGTGCCAGAGCTGATTAATCCGGAGACCGCAATTAACGGGAGGTAGAACCTGTGCAGGTCGGTGGTGGTGACCTTCAGCGGCTGCGCCAGCTGAACTCGCTCAGCAGCATTCGGGTCCTGCGTGCGGCGCCGGGGCCGCTGACCCTCACCGAGCTGGCCACGCTGACGGGGCTGTCACGCAACTCCGTCATCGAGGTTGTCGGCGATCTGCACGAACTCGGCTGGATCACCGACGTCGAGCCCGCTCCGGGGAGTCTGGGCCGGCCCGCCAAGCGATACCGCTTCCGGACCGACGCCGGCCATGTGCTCGGCGTCGACGTCGGCGTGCACAAGGTCCTCGCCGTGATCACTGATCTGGCCGGCCGTACCGTCTCCAGCGGCCGGGTCGCGGTGGACGCGCGCACCACGCGCGACGAGCGGCTGGAGGCCGTGTGGCGGGCCGTCGAGGCCGCACTCGTCGCCTCCGGACTGAGCGCCCGCGACCTGTGGGGCGTCACCGTCGGCAGCATCGGCGTCGTCAACAGGGAAGGTGTGGTCACCCGGGTCGAGTCCCTGCCCGACTGGGCGGGGGTCGATCTCATCGGCCATCTCGGGCAGCGGCTGTCCTGCCCGATCACCGTCGAGAACGACAGCAAGCTCGCCGCCCTCGCCGAACAACGGCTCGGTATCGCGTCGGGCGTCCGCGACCTCGTCTACCTGCACGCGGGCCGCCGGCCAGGCGCCGCCCTCATCCTCAGCGGACGCCTGCACCACGGCTTCAGCGGAGCCAGCGGCGAGGTCGGGCTCATGGAGATGACCGGCTGGCGCACCATGGCCGCCCACCTCGAGCGATCGCCCGCGGCACGGGGCGCCACGCCCGAGGACGCCGCCGGTCTGGTCTTCACCGCCGCCCGGGCCGGCGATCCCGAGGCCCTTGAGGCCGTGAACGCCTACGCGCACCAGCTCGCGCTCGGCACCGCGGCCATGGTTTTGACCCTCGACCCCGAACTGGTCGTGCTGGGGGGCGGATTCTCCCGCTCGGCCGACGTCCTGCTGCCCGCCCTGCGCCGGGCGCTCGAACCCCACTGCCTGCGCGTGCCCGAGATCCGGCCCTCGACACTCGGCGAGGAATGCGTCGCGCTCGGCGCGGCCTGCCTGGCGCTGGAGCACGTGGACGACCATTTCTTCTCCTCCGACGGCTCGATCTCCCGCCCCGCGGCGCCCCAGCGGCTCGCCTGACACCCCGTTCCCGCGGAGAACGCACACCCCCCTCCAGGAGGACACGCCCATGCGTAGATCCATCCCGCCTCTCGCCGCCGCCCTGGCCTTGACCGGGCTGCTCACCACGGCACCGGCGGCGGCCGGCGCCGCGGCCACGCCCGTGATGTACCGGCTGGAATGTGACGGGCTGCTCGCCGGCAGCACCTGCACGGCGGTCGCCACCGCCCGGCCGCGCCCGCACCACGTGCAGGAATTCACCCTCACCGTCACCAGGGGCGACCAGGTATGGGCGCGGGAGACCCTCTACAGCCGGACCGGGACCGTACGCAGCCGGCCGTTCGTGCTGCCCGCGCGCAGGCAGAGCGTGAAGCTCGACGTCTCCGTCACCACCCTGCCCGAGCAGCAGGTCGGCACCCCCGTACGGCTGATGTCCTGGAACCTGTTCGTCGGAGGCACGATCAACGGCCAGGAGAAGACGGGCGAGAATCTCCGGCAGATGATCGACTACATCAACGAGGTCGACCCCGATGTCCTGTTCGTGATCGAGGGGTACGGATCGGGGCAGAAGATCCTCGACGGGCTGAACGCCGGGCGGCCGGCGGATGAGCGGTTCACCGGCGTGCGGCTCACCACGCCGGAGGACTACAGCGCCAACGGCGACAACCTGTGGCTGTACACCAAGCTCAAGGTGGAGAAGGTCTACCCGCGCTACGCGGACGCCGACATCACCTCGTTCAACCTCGGCGGCGCCCGGCTCGGCCTGCCCGACGGCAGGCACGTCCACGCCTTCAGCATGTGGACCTGGCACGAGATCTCCGCCAACTGGGACGTCCACGAGGCGGCCGTGCAGAACCTCTACGGCCGGCCACGGACGAAGACCGACGCGCAACTCCTCGACGACGACCGCTTCCGCCGCGTCGCCATGGGCAGGGCCATCCTGGACAAGGCGCTGCCGTCCTTCATCGGTGACGACGACGCCCCCGTGCTCATGGGCGGCGACCTCAACGCCTGGCCGTACCTGGACTGGACCGAGCAGTTCGCCGGCGCGCGCGGGCACGCGGGCCTGGTGCTGCCCTGGCCGTTGACCAAGATGTTCGCCGACTCCGGCTTCGTCGACACCTTCCGCCACGCCAACCCCGACGCCGGGCGCCACCCCGGCCGCACCTGGAGCCCGCAGAGCGGCTATCGCTCCGCGCCCGCCCGCATCGACTACATCTTCACCCGCGGCAAGGACGTCCGCGTCCTCGGCTCCCGCATCGACGACCGCCGCCTGCCCCGCCATCAGGGCAGCGCCCTCGACCAGACCTACCCGTTCTACTCCGACCACAGCGCCGTGGTCACCGACGTGGTGATCCGCGGCAGGGGAACGGGCCCCGACCGGCCCGCCGTGGCCGACGAGCCCGAGGACGCCCCCGGCGGCTGGCCCTCTCCTCCGGAGGGCACCCCGGTGCCTCCGGCCGAGCTCAGCGCGACGGCCACCGTCACCAAACCCGGCACCGGCGACCCGGCCAGGGCGATCGACGGCGACCCCTTCACCGACTACCGCTCCGGCGTCGCGCCGCAGCCGCACACCATCACGGTGGACCTCGGACGGGTGCGGAACCTGTCCGCGGTCAGGTTCCAGCCCACGCTGGCGTACGACATGAGCGGCACCATCGAGCGGGGCGCCGTGCAGGTGAGCGAGGACGGCACGACGTTCAGGGACGTCGAGCGGGTCGAGTGGCCGCGCATGTCGGCTCCCCACGACGTCGACCTGAAGGGGGTCTCGGCCAGATACCTGCGGTTGCGCGTGGACTACGGCATGGGCGGGGCCTCCACGCTCGCCGAGATCATCCCGTACGAGATCTCCTGACGGCGGAACGCTCCCGCCCCCTGTCACGGGAGCACCAGGCTCCACCCGCACCAGGGCCGGCGCACGTGCGGTGGCGACCTACGAACGCCTGGAGATCGTCTGCCGCACGCCACACCGGCAGCGACCCGGCCCGGCGTCCGCCGGGCCGGCGGTCCAGCGGGACCTCAGCATGCCGCCGCCGTTCGGCGGAGCAGGGGTTCGGCGGCGGCCCGCAGCTCGTCGCTGAACGGCGCGGGCCGCAAGGTGGCCGGGTCCAGGTTGACGTTGACGCGATAGCCCTCGGCGTGCGCCACCGCGCGATCGGCCGACAGCACGCGGAAGCCGTAGACGCCGCTGGTGCGGCCCATGCGCTCCATCCAGAAGTGCACCAGCGGCTCGCCCGTGCCCGCGATGGGCACGTGGTAGGTCACCTTGAACTCGCGTACGGCCAGGAAAACGTCCTTGAACGCCGACCTGGCCGGATCCGGCGCCCAGCCCAGGCGCTGCCAGTAGGTGCTGATCGCCCGCTCGACCAGCAAGGCGTACCGGGAGTTGTGCAACAGGCCCATCGCATCGATATCGTCGAAATGCACCTGGACCGGTTCGTACACGCCGTCGTCAGTCATGATCAATCCTCCGGGAGAAGCGTCGGGTCGGGGCAGAGCGCTCGCAGGCGTTGCAGCACGGCGCGGCGGGCGTGAAGGAGGGAGGCCGCCCCGTCGTGCAGGCGTGAGTGGATGATCACCATCTCTCCGAGGGCGTCGATCTCGTACGCGAGTTGCGCCACATCCACGCTTTCCGCCAGCTCGCCCGCCGTGATGGCCTGCGTCACCAGCCGCCGGATGAACTCCTGCCACTCGCGCATGGCGCGCGCGACCCGATCGCGCACCGCGCCGGGGCGGTCGTCGAACTCGGCCTGGACGGTGAAGAAGAAGCACCCGCCGGGAAGCACGCCCTCGCCGTAGAACGTCAGCCGCGCCTCGTGCAACGCGAACAGCCGCCGCACTCCGGCCGGAGCCCGCATGGCGGGCGCCACGACCTGCTCAGCCCATTGGCGGGCGGCCCAGTCCACGGCATCGAGCTGTAGTTGCTCCTTGCCGCGCCAATGAGCAAAGAATCCGGACTTGCTGGTGCCGGTTGCCGTCGCCAGCCGCCCCAGCGAGAGGCCGTCCAACCCCTCGACTGAGGCCAGGCCAACCGCCTGTTCCAGGATCGCCTCGCGGCTGCGCGACCCGCGCAGCCGCCGGCCGTCTTGTGTCATGCGCCCAAACTACATTAACGACCGATCGTTTGTATAGTTGGTTCGCGCTGAGGGCGGACACCAGGGTGACGGCGCGGGCCGCGTCGAGAGCCGGGGGCACGACGACCAAAGAGCTTCTGTTCCGGGCTTGACCTTGCCCCAAGGGCAAGGTTCGACGATGCTCCGCATGAACGACAACGCACTGCACACCGTCGAGGCCCGGATCCGCCAGCAGGCCGCCGCCTTCTGCGAGTCCGGCAACGTGCCCGGGTTCGTCGCCGGCGTCCACCACGCCGGCGAGCAGACCGTCGTCGCCCACGGCACCGCGAACGTCGCCACCGGCGCGCCGATGCGCGAAGACACCGGGTTCCTGCTCGGCTCCGTCACCAAGGTCCTGACCACCACCCTGGTCCTGCGGCAGGTCGACCGTGGGCTGCTGGACCTCGACACGCCGGTGGTGACGTACCTTCCCGAGTTCGCTCTGACCGTCCCAGGTGCGGCGGACAAGATCCTGGTCCGGCACCTGATCTCGCACACCAACGGCATCGACGCGGACCTGTTCTTCCCCCACGACAAGGGGCGCGACGCGCTGAAGAGCTACGTCAACGGGCTCGCGAGCAGCTGCGGCAGCCTGTTCGAACCCGGCGAGCAGCTCAGCTACTCCAACGGCGGCATGATCGTCGCAGGCCGCCTGCTGGAAGTGGTGACCGGCACGCCGTTCCACGACCTGCTCGCACGCGAGATCTACGCACCCGTCGGCATGAAGGACTCCAGCACCTCAGCCGAGCAGGCCATCCTGCGCAGCACGGCCATCGGCCACTTCCCGGACCCCGAGACCATGGCGGCCAAGCCCACCGGCATGTTCATGCTGCCCGACACCTGGGGGCCGGCCGGCAGCACACCGATCGGCACGATCGCCGACCTGCTCGCCTTCGGACGTACTCACCTGGCGGGCGGAGTGTCCCCTTCCGGCACGCGCGTCCTGTCGGCAGCGTCGACCGCGCTGATGCAGCAGGTGTCGCACGACATGCAGACCCCGAACGTCCCCCCGATGGGCCTGGGCTGGGTGCGCTACCCGTTCGGCGACACCGCCGTCCTGGCCATGTCCGGCGCGTCGCCCGGCGGCGTGTCCATCCTGTGCGTCGTACCCGAACACGACCTGGTCTTCACCGCCTACGGCAACACCCCAGGGGCGATCATGCTGCAGGACCAGATCCTGCAATGGCTGCTGAGCGAGCACCTCGGCGTCCAGATCCCCACGCTGGTCACCGCGGCCGGGCAGGACGTCGACCTCACCCCCTACGCCGGCACCTACCGCTCCGACCAGCTCCGCATCGACGTCAGCATCGTCGACGGCCAGCTCGAGGAGCGGACGACCTACGAACCGGCGGACGCATCGCAGGAGCGGATCTTCACCGAGTTCGCCGGCGGCACGACCTCCGCCCCGCCGCAGCGCTACGTGCCGATCCGGCCCGGCCTCTTCGCGCCCGCCGGATACCCGCCGGAGAGCTTCGACGGATACCTGCGGCTGCTGCTCGTCTCCTACCACGACATCCGCGACGGCCAGGCACGCTTCCGCAACGGCGGCGGCCGCCTGGCCCGACGAGCCTGACCGTCGCGAACGAACTGACCGCCAAGTGGAAGGATGTCCAGCATGCTCACGATCGGGCAGCTCGCGGACTACGCCGGAGTGACCACCAAAGCCATCCGCCACTATCACGAGCGCGGCCTGCTCGCCGAGCCCGGCCGCGACTCCTCCGGCTACCGGCGCTACACCGCGAAAGATGCCATCGACCTCGTCAAGATCAGGACCCTGGCCGATGCGGGCGTGCCATTGACCCGTATCAGAGACCTTCTTGACGCCGACCAGGACACGCTCACGGCAGCCATCGCCGAGATCGACCACGACCTCCAGGACCGCATCGCCCAGCTGGGGCGAACCCGCGATCACCTCGCCCAGCTGCGCGGCGGCGACCGGCTTTTCGTCGCCCCGGAGGTCGCCGACCATCTCGACGACCTGCGACGGCTCGGCGTCAGCGAACGCCAGATCAACCTGGAACGCGACGGCTGGATCCTCATGCGAACCGCCTCACCCGAGGACGCCTCCCTATGGATCGCCGAAAAGCGCGAACTCATGGCCGATCCCGAGTTCCGCGCCCTCTACCTCGAACACGACGCCGCCTACGACTGGCCGCCGGACGACCCGCGCCTCCCCGCCCTCGCGGACCGTACCCGGAACTGGTTCACCGACCACCACAGCCGATCCGAGACCCGCCCCGTCGCCAACCCGGCCATCGCCCGGCTGGCCGCGCAATCCCAACCCGGAGCCTCATCGCCGGCATGGGACCGTCTCGCCCGGCTCATGGAAGGCCAGCCGCTCGAACGTCACTGAAGACCTTGCTCGGACCGCTGCTCCCACGCGCTTGAGGCGGTGGTGAGGATCACCCGATCGCCCGGCCGGAGGCGGTTAGCCTCGACCTGCACGAGGAAGACCTTGCTCCGCCCCACCCAGCGGACCGGCTGGACACCCGGCCCCATCGCCGGCCGCGTCAACGCCGCGCCGCCCCTTCTCGCTCACGCCCGCGCCGTCTTGCTCGCGCTGTCACAGCCGACCGAGGCTGGAAAGCAGGGCTTCTCGCGTTACCGGTGCAAGGGAATCCCTCCTGCGTTTTTGCGACACTGTGATGGTGCGGGAGCGGAAGGTGGCGGCCGACGCCATTCATGAGCGGCTCGCGGAGGCCCAGGCGGGACGTGGCGGGGCGGTGTTCGTCCACGGGGACGCCGGGATGGGGAAGAGCTGGCTGCTCGGCGGAATCGCCGACGCCGGGTTCCACGTCGGACGCGCCCACGGCTCGCCCATCGCGTCGGGGATCCCCTTCGAGGTGATGACCCAGGCCCTGGCGGCTCTCGGCGTCGGCGACCAGCCGACCGACACCCTGGCGGGCCGGTGCCACCGCATGTGGCAGGCCCTGGAGTCGTGGTCGGGCGATCCTGTGGTGCTGGTCGTCGACGATCTCCACTGGGCCGACGCCGACTCGCTCACGCTGCTGGCGTTCCTGTGCCGCCGCCTGGCCGCCTCCCGGGTAGCGGTCGTGGCGGCCCTGCGGGCGTGGCCGCCCGCCGCTCTGGACCTCGCGCGGGACCTGGAGGAGAGCGGGTGCGCGCGTACGGTTGAGCTCGAACCCCTGGGTGAGCGGTCCTCCGCCGCCTTCCTCGCCCTGCGGACCGGCCACGAGCTGCCGGCCCGGACGGCTCGCACAGTATGGGCGATGTGCGCGGGCAACCCGCTGCTGCTCGACCACGCCGCGCGGCTGCTCGCCGACGGCGCGGACCTGGGCTCGCTGGAGACGCGATCGCCCGATCTCGCGGGCCGTGAGCTGCTGGTCCGGCGGTTCGTCGGGGCGACGACCGAGGCGATGCGCTGCGCGCGGGCGGGCAGCGTCCTGGGGCTGTCGTTCGATCCAGGGGCGGCGATGGAGCTGGCAGGCCTGGACACCGAGGCGGGCGACGACACCGTCGCGGGTCTCCAGCGGGAGCGCCTCCTGCGGGAGGCTCCCGGCGGGCGGGTCGAGTTCGTCCATCCGCTGTTCCAGCAGATCCTCTACGAGGAGATGCCGACCTCGACTCGCTTACGGCTGCACGCGCTGGCGTTCGCCCTGCTGATGCGGCGGGGGTCGCGGGCCGAGGCGGCCGAGCACGCGCTGCGCGGAAACCTGGCCGGCGACCGGCATGCCGTCGCCGCGCTGGAACGGGTCGGCCGCGACGCACTGGCCGCCGGAGCGACCGAGACGGCCGCGCGCTACCTGGCGGGCGCCCATCGCCTGGCCGGCGACCACGCCGACCCGGAGCTGGGGCTGGCCGCAGGCCAGGCCCTCATGGCGGTCGGCCGGGCCGCTGAGGCGGTCGCGCTGCTCGGGGCCGTCTCCCGCCATCCCGCCGCCGACGTGGAAACCGCCGCGCAGGCCGCCTGGATGGCAGGCCGCGCCGGTTTCCTCACCGGCGACCATCGACAGGCCGAACGCGACCTCGACCGGGCCGCCGAACTGGCCGCCGAGCGAGCCCCTTCGATCGCCGTCGAGGCGCTGCTCGACCACGCCAACTTCCAGCACCTGATCCACGGAAGCCGGGCGCTCCCCTTCGCCGCCCGGGCCCGGGACCACGCCCGGGAACATGCGGCCGGCGTCGGCGCGGCCCTGCGCCGGAAGGTCGCCTCCGCGCACGGCTACATCGCCTACCTCGGCGCCGACCTGGCCGGACTCGACGAGGTCGTGCGGGCGGCCCGGGAGATCGAGGACGACCCGGAGGCCCAGCTGACCGACGTGCAGGGCACCTGGGGGGCGCTGAGCAACCACGCCTTCGCCGCGAAGTGGGCCGAGCGCTTCGACGAGTGCGAGCAGGCGTTCACCCGGGTGATCGCCGCCGCCGAGCGCGCCGGGGCGATCGGCACCCTGAGCATGCTGTACGCCTCCCGCGCCGAGTTCATGGTGCGCGTCGGCCGGCTCCGCGAGGCCTTCGCGAGCGTGGAGCAGGCCCGGGCCGTCAAGGATCTGGCCCCGATCTCGGAGCGCTACGTGGCCGCCGCCCAGACCTGGCTCCTGCTGCTGTCGGGCGACTTGGAGGAGTGCGAGCGACGCTGCGCCCAGGTCGAGCGCAGCGCGTCGAACCTGAGTGACGTCGGCACCCTGATCGTCGTCTGGTACGTCCGGGGCCGCCGCGCCCTCCACGAGGGCGACCTCGCCACGGCCTGCGCGCAGTTCGACCTGCTCGACGAGACGACCCAGCGGGTCGGCATCTTCGAACCGTGCCTGGTCCCCTTCGCACGGGACGCCGCCGTGGCGTACACGAGAATCGGACGGCGCGAGTCAGCAGAGCGGCTGGTCGCGCGGCTCGAAGCGGTCTCGGAATCGCTGCCCTGCGTCTGGCCGCGGATCGCGGCCGCGACCGGGCGGGCCCTCCTGGCCGACGACCCCGCCGTGACGGAGGCCGAGTTCGCGACGGCCCTCGCCCTGCACGACACCACCGACCAGCCCTTCGAGAAGGTGGAGACCCAGCTCCTCTACGGCGCCTGGCTGCGCCGGACCGGCCGGCCCGCGCGGGCCAGGCCGATGCTCGCCGACGCAGCGGCCACGGCCGCCCAAGCCGGGGCACGGTGGCTGGCCGCACGGGCGCACGAGGAACTCCGCCGCGCCGACGGCCGGCGCCGTACCACTGACCCCCAGGCGCTGACCCCTGCCGAGACCAGGACCGCGACCCTGGCCGCCCAGGGACTCACCAACGCCGAGATCGCCGAACGGCTGTCGATCACCGTCAGAACCGTGGAGACTCACCTGAGCAGGGTGTACACGAAGCTGCGAATGTCCCGCCGCGACCTCATTCGGCGTGGTGTGGCGCCCTAAACATCCGTGGTTCCCCCGATGCCCGCATGAGCGGCCCAATCCGATCCTGGGTGTACCGAACTCACCCGTTGATCCGGCAGGCCCCTTCAGGCGCTGATCGAATTCGCGAATCCATCTCGCGCGGTACGCACCTGCGTCTGGCACCAATCTCAAGGAGAAACATGGAGAAAGACAGCAGCGGATCGATGCCCCGCCGAAGCATGATCAGAACGGGCACGGCCGCCGGGCTCGGAGCCATCGGCCTGGCCGGGGTGACCGCGAGGCCGGCCTCGGCCGATCCAGCGCCCCTCTCCAGCGGTCTGTCGCAGAAGCCTCCCCCCAACTGGAAACTCCCCGGCGAACAGATCACCTTCCAACCGGCCGACTTCGACGTTCTGGACCTGACCCTGCATGTCGTCCCCGAACTCAGGATCTGCGCCTTGGCGGTGAAGCTGGCGGAGAAGAACGGCGTCGTCTATCCCATCACGAGTCACGCGACCATCGCCCGCCTGCTGCCCGGCAAGAAGTTCAGCGCCGCCGGGCATCACATCACCGCCGCGGCGATAAGCCGATACGTCCCCCAAGAGTTCTTTCCCATCAACCACCCGGGCGAGTTGGCGGAGCGGCTCTACATGGCGCTGCTGCGGTGCCGCGCCGAAAGCTCGGCGCTGATGGCGCGGCGGTCCACGCCGGCCAGTGCGACACCGACGCCGGAGCAGTGATTCCGATGACGACCACCCAGTACGCACTCTGCGACCCATCCATATGGACGGCGCTGTACAACGGCCCGAGCTTCGGGGCCATGAACCTCACCCACCGGCCGGGCGACGGGCTCGTGACCGTCGAATGGCGCCGGTACGGCGCGGACCCGCCGTTCTATGCCAATGGCACCGTGCACAACCTCAGCGGCACGACGACCATCTGGCACGGGGTGCCGACGGCGTACGTCCGGATCGAGGTCAGACCGATCGGACGTTTCGCCTACCTCATGGTCGCGTGAACGGGACGCCCGAGTGCTCGTACCCCGGGAAACCGGGGCCGCCCACTACCGGCGCGCGCCGGTGGTCGTCCAGCTCGGCGGGACTGTGAGAACAACGGCTCTGGCTCTTATCCGGCTCTGGCTCGTAATCGGTGGTGGCGCTCCGCACGAGAATGGGCGTGACCGCCGAGACGGTCACGCCCACCTTCTCACTCCGGGGTCAGCTCAGTGGCCGCCACGGGCCGTGCGGGTTGCCCGGCTCCTGGTCGCGGGTCCACCACGTGGCCTCGTACCGCTTCCCGTCGTGCTCCGCCACCTCACCGGCGACGAAGATGCGGCTCGCGGTCCAGACGGCGGTGCCGTCGGCGGTCGTGGCGATCTCCTGCCACGGCCCGTACGGGTCGCCGGGCTTCTGGTTCCGCGTCCACCACGACGCCCGCCAGACGGCGCCGCGGTAGGTCACTTCGTGCCCCGCCGTGTAGACCGTCTCGGCGTCCCACCCGGGCGGCGACGGCGTCGCGTCCACGGTGAAGGTGCGGACGGCGCTGCGGGTCACGTGGCCCGCGGCGTCGCGCAGCTCGGCGTACCACTCGTAGGAGCCGCCGCCCTCGAGCCCGTTCAGCACCACCGAGACCTGCTCGGCGCCGACCGCGGTGCGCACGTCCCCGACCTGCCGGCGCGCGCCGGCCGCGGCGGTGAGCGCCTTGGCCGTGAGGGTCCGCTTCGTGGTGCCGCCGAGGTCGATCTCCAGGGCGAAGTTCTCCGAGTCCGCGCCGTGGAAGCCGGGGATCGCGCCCGCCGGCACGTTGTGGTGCCAGTTGCCGTCGGACGTGGCCTTGCCCAGCAGGGGCGACCAGGTGTTGAAGTAGATCAGGTCGTTCTCGGCGTCGACGCTGATGTGCTTGAGGTACTCCTGGCCGCCGTACACGCGCGACTGGTAGTCGGTCAGCACGCCGTAGACGCGGTTGCCGCCCGCCGTCTGCCGCCAGGCGACGCCGGTGCCGGCGATGTGGCCGCCGAGCACCAGCTTGACGTTCGGGTACGGATCGATCAGCGCCTGGGTGACGTTGCCGTTGGACCAGCCGTTGACGCCCTGGTTCACCGAGTTGTGGTTGGCCAGGATCACCGCGTGGTCCGGGTGGGCCTCGATGACCTTCCTGCCCCAGGCCAGCCCGGCGTCATCGGCGTTGTCGGCGGAGAAGAAGCCGACGGTGAGCAGCAGCAGCTTCGCCCCGTCGATCTCGGCCGTGTAGTAGTAGTTGTCGATGCCGTCGCTGCCGCCGAACGTCCAGGGGCTGCCTTCGAGGCTCTTCTCGAAGCGCTCCATGGGGAAGTACTTCGGCAGCATGACGCGGCCGTTGCGGGCATCGGAGTAGTCGTGGTTGCCCCACGAGATCATGTAGGGCAGTTTCGCGTCCTCCAGAGCCCGCGCCGACGGCTCGGCGTTGACCCACTGATACTCCTGCGACAGGTACTCGCGGTTGACCCAGTCACCCGACTGCAGCACCAGTTTGGTCTTGCGCGCCTTCGCGACCTCGGCGACGTACTCGAACTGGTGCGTCATGAGGTCCGGGGTCGCCTGCGCGTACAGCTGGGAGTCCGGCACGTGGTCGAACGCCCAGTCGTAGCGGTCGGCGGTGGGCATCGACTCGATGTCGTCACCCTCCTGGCCGGGCATCGCGGTCAGGCCGCGCCAGACCAGCAGGTGCAGCCGCCCGCCTGACACGACGTTCTCGCCGGCGCGGGCGGTCACGTCGAGCTGGATCTCCGCGCCGGACGGGTCGGAGCCGGTGTCCTTCAGGATCCAGCGGCCGGCCGTGTGGTCGTACACGTGGGCCGAGATCGTGCGCTCGTCGCCCGAGCCCGTCCAGGTCAGGTGGAACTCCTGCTGCGCCGCCTGCTCGGCGGTCAGGGAGATCTCGTAGATCTGGTACGGGTTCTCGTTCGTGCCCTCGGTCGTCGGCAGCAGCTGCTCGCTGACGGTGCCGCTGTCCGGCTTCAGCGCGTCGGGCACCCGGTCAGGGGTGGTCCCGGTGCGTACCACGACGTTGGAGCCGGTCAGCGGGATGGTCGGGCCGGCGTGGAACGTGGCCTCCACCCGCTCGCGGTCCTTCGTCCGCGGTGTCGCGCTCAGCGTGACGCCCGGGTTCTGCCCGGTCGCCGACTCGGCGTCGTCGCCGACCTGCGGGGAGGCGGGCGCCACGGTGTCCTTGACCGTGACCGGCACCTCGACCGGGGTGGCGACGTCGCGCCCGCCGGTGCCGGGCTTGCCCGGCTTGCCGGCGGCGGCCGTCACCGTGAGCGTCTGCTCGCCGCTCTCGTTCACCGGCACGGGGACCGTGAACGGCCCGGCGTCGACCTGCTGGGTGAGCACCTTCTTGCCGGCCACCCGCGCGGTGAGCACGGCGCGCCGGCTGACGGTGCCGGTCACCTCGACCAGCCCGGCCTCCAGCGAGCTGCCCGCCCGCGGGGTGCCGACCATCAGCGTCAGGCGCTCGTCCGCGCGCTCGACCCGCTCGCCGAAGCTCACGGCGTCGCCGAACAGGTTCGCGTACCGGAAGGACTCGAAGGCCGGCGTGAACGCCACGCCCGCGATCTGCACCTCGTCCACCAGGCCGTGGAACGGCGTCCGCAGGGTGCCGTCGTCGGTGGAGACGTCGCCGATCGTCGTCTGCACGGCCGGGTCGGAGAACGTGCTGCGGTACTCGACCATCTGGCTGTGCACCTCGCGGCCGTCCACGAACACCGAGTACGTCATGCCGTCGTAGGTCTGGGTGACCAGGTGCGGCTTGCCGTTGGCGGGGAAGTCGAAGCGGTGGCTCAGGTCGACGTCGCCGAACTCGAAGCTGTTGCCCGCCAGGCGCGTGCCGACCTGCTTGTCGGCCGGTCGCACGCCCTGCCAGAAGGTGAGCTGCCCGTCACCGGTCGCGCTCTCCTTCGCGATCACGGGAGCCGCCGCGCCCAGCGCGGCCAGGTCCTCCTCGGTGACGGAGTACACGCCGCTGATCGCGATGCGGTCGTGGCCGCCGCCGACGTCGCCCGGGTACTGCAGGCGCGAACCCGCGAACCGGGTCTGGCCGGTGCCCCGCTCGGAGGCGTCGCCGGTCAGGGCGTCGCCGACCACGAGGCCGGTCTGCCGGCCCGTGGAGTCGGTACGGCTCTCGCCGCTCGCGGTGGCGCCGGCGAAGTGCTCGACCAGCGAGTACTGCTCGCCCCACACGTCCGTGGGGTCGTTGTCCGGAGCGCCGCCGCCGAAGTAGGCCCACAGCTGGCGCGCCGACTCGGCGGGCAGGCTCGGCACCCGGACCCACACGGTCGAGGTGCCGCCCGGCTGCCAGGTCTCCACCTCGTGCGGCAGGGGCGCGCCGTCGGCGCCGAAGAAGGCCAGCTCGTCCCGCTCGACGCCGGGCGTGGACGGGATGCGCAGCTGCACCGGCGTACCGGTGAAGTCCGAGGCGGTGTCGTTGCGCACGGTGACCACCTGGCGGGCGGTCGCGCCGGCGTCGGCCCAGGCCACGGTCTTGCCGTCCGTGGAGAGGAGGCCGCCCAGCTCGCGCAGCCGCCGCTCGGCCTCCTCCAGGCGCTTCAGCCCGGTCAGGGCGCCGCGCTGCGCCTCGGTGAGGGCGTTGACGGCGGCGCGCGCGGCGGTCACCGCCTCGGCGTCCGCAAGCTTGACGTCCTGCGGCAGTTTGCCGAGCCGAGCGTCGACCGGCGCGATGGCGCGGTCGATGCCGAAGCCCTCGAACAGGCGCGGCACGCCGCGCTCGCGGATGTCGTAGACGTTCACCGTGAGGCGGTCGGCGGTGACGTTGATCGCCGTGAAGTTCTCGCCCGCCTGCTCACCGGTGCGGTCGAACAGCCGCAGGTACGGCTCCAGCTCCACCCCCTGCGGATTGGTCGCCTGCGTGTAGTGCTTGGCCCCGGCGGTGTTCGGCAGGAAGTAGATGGTGCCCTTGGGGTCCACCGCGTACTCGACGCGCTTCCCGTTCCGCACTTCGGTGATCTTGGTGGTCTCGACGGGACGGGCGCCCTGGACCCCGCCGGGGTCGGCGGCCAGCACCTTGGACCGGCTCATCACGTGGTCGTGGCCCTGCAACACCAGGTCGATGTCCAGCTCGTCGATCACCGGCACGAGCGTGCGGCGCATCGCCATGACGTCGCCGTCGTCCAGGTGGTTCGCCGTGGTGTAGGTGCCCTTGTGCATGACCAGGACCAGCCACGTGGCGCCGGCGTCGCGGGCGGCCTCGGCGTCGGCCTTCAGCCAGTCGAGCTGCTTGCCGGAGATGCCCTCGGCGCCGCCCTCGTTGGTGTTGAGCACCATGAAGTGCGCGCGGTTGTAGGTGTAGGAGTAGTACACGCCGGCGGAGCGGTCCTGGTCCTGCGGGCCCTCCAGCGTGAAGTGGTCGGCGAACGCGTTCTTGTGCGCGTCGTGGTTGCCCGGCGCCGGCGCGAACGTGGTCTTCAGCAGGCTCGGGCGGGCGGAGTCGAGCAGGTCCTTCCAGTCCTGCTCCCGGTCGCCCGCCTCGACGACGTCGCCGTTGTGCATGACGAACTCGGCGTCGGGCACGTGCTTGAGCGCCTTGGCGATGGTCTGCGCCGACAGCTCCGCCTCGGCCAGGTTCTGCGACTGCGTGTCGGTCAGGTCGATGAACGTGAAGTCCTCCTGTCCGCCCTTCGCCGTGACGAACGTGCCGGTCGCGCTCCACACCTGCTGCTCCGCGTCGCCCACGCGGTAGTAGTAGGTGGTGCCGGGCTTGAGGTCGCGGGCGACGGCGCGGAAGAAGCTCTCCCCGTCCTCGCTGTCCTCGCGCTGCGCCTCGACCGTCACCGTGGCCGAGCCCTCGGGAAACTCGCGGTCCGTGCTCAGCACGGCGGCGCCGCTGGTGTCCAGCGTCGAGTACCAGGTGAAGGCGCGCTGCGTGCCCGGGTCGCCGTAGAAGGTGGTGGCAATGCGGTTCGGGGCCTCGGCCGAGGAGACGTACTTCGGCACGGGGTGGCCGGCCTGGGCGTCCCAGCTCCACTTCTCGGCGAAGTCCCAGCCGAGCGCGGTGTAGGTGGCCTGGCGCGCGAGCGCCTCGGCCGCGGTGTCGGTCCCGTGCTGGTTCTTGGTGCCGGGGCCGGTGACCGGGTCGCCGCCGATGGTGATGGCGCCGCTGGCGAGGTTGCTCTGCGCGGTCCAGCCCGCGTAGCCCGTGTAGCCGACGATGCGGCCGGCGAAACCGTCGATCTTGCCCTGGTAGGCGATCGTGCCGGAGAGCGCGACGTTGCCCGTGTACGAGCTGCCCGAGCCGGGGTTGCCCGGGTAGGCCACGACGTGCGCGGCGTCGATGCCCCGGGTGCCGTTCGCGCCGCCGTCGGCGGCCACGGTGAGGTCCGCCTCGACGAGGTTGTCGCGGATCGACACGCCGTTGTTCGCGTACGACACGAGGCCCGCGGGCATCTTGTCCGCGCTGACCGTGGCGCGTACCCAGTTGTCGCTGACCGAGCCGCCGCGCAGCTCCGCGACCAGGCCCGCCACCTTCTCGGCACTCGTGGCCGTGAGCTTGGCGTCGAGCACGGTGTTGCCCGTCAGGGTCGCGTCCGTGGCGACGACGGCCAGGCCGGCCACGAACCCGGCGCGCGTGCCGCCGTCGGCCGTGACGCCCGCCAGGGTGAGGCCGCGGATGGTGCCGCCGTCGAGCCGGCGCACCAGGCCGAGCCGGTCGGCCTCGCCGCCGGCGCTCTCCTGCGGGCCGTACACCAGGCCGCTGATCGTGTGCCCGGCGCCGTCCAGCACGCCCTCGAAGCGGTTGATGCCGCCGAACGGCTGACGCCCGGCGAAGTCGAGGTCGGCGGTCAGCACGAAGTGCTTGTCGCCGGTGTAGCGGGCGTTGCCCGCGTTGAGCTGGGCGGTGAGATGCTCCAGGTCCTCGGGGGAGCCGATCTCGTAGGGCTGCTCCGCGGTGCCGCTGCCGAACAGCGCTTGGGTGTACTGCGGCACCGGGTGGCCCGCAGCGTCGTCCCAGCGCCAGGCGTTGGTGAAGTCCCAGCCCAGGCCCTCGTACGTGGTCCGCTGCGCCAGCTGCTCGGCCGTGGCGTCCGTGCCGTGCTGGTTCTTGGCGCCGGGGCCGGTGACCGGCTGCCCGGCGATGGTGATCGCGGCGTTGGCCAGGTTGTTCTCGGCCGTCCAGCCGTCGTAGCCGGTGTAGCCGATGACGCGGCCCACGAACCCGTCGGCCCTGCCCTGGTAGGCGATCGAGCCGGACAGCGCGACGTTGCCGGTGAAGGCGGAGCCGTTGGGCGTGCCCGGGTAGCCGACGATGAGGCCCGCGTCGATGCCGCGCGTGCCGCCGTCACCGCCCGGGGCGGCCACCGTCAGGTCGGCCGCCGCCAGGTTGTGCCGGACCTGGGAGTTCTGGTTGACGTACGCGGCGATGCCGGCGGGCATCTTGGCCGCGCTCAGGGAGCCGGTGACGAGGTTGTCGTCGATGGTCCCGTTGTGCAGCTCGGCGGCGATACCGCCGACCTTCTCGGCGCTGGTCGCCGTGAGCTGCGCGTTCTTCACGGAGGTGCCCGTGATGGTGGCGTTGGTGGCGATGACGGCGACGGTGCCGATCCAGCCGTTGGTGCTCGTGCCCGCGTCGGCGCGCACGCCGTCGAGGGTGAGGTCGCGGATCGTGCCGCCGTCGAGCCGGCGCACCAGGCCCAGGCGGTCGGCCTCGCCGCCCGCCGACTCCTCCCGTACGAGGGTCAGATCGCTGATCGTGTGACCCGCGCCCTCGAACGTTCCGGTGAAGGTGTTGATGCCCCCGAACGTGCCTCCGCCGAAGGTGATGTCGGCGGTCAGCCGGTAGGCCGCGCCGCCGTAGCCGCCCGGGTCCCCGTTGATCGCGCCGGCGACCGTGCGCAGGTCTTCGGCCGTGTCGATCTGGTACGGGTCGCGGGGGGTGCCGCCGCCGTCGATTCCGGGCAGCGGGTCCGCCGCGTGGGCCACTGCCGGTAATCCGGCCCCGATGGTGAGGACGGCGCCGAGCACGGCGGTGACCCGGGCGAGGGCGCGGGTGCGTGACAGGACATGGGATTGCATGCGGGGAGTTCATCGATCATCGATGAATGCGTTCCGGATCGTCGGTGACGCCAGAATGAACATCGCAATCCACTACAAATCTGGTCCTTGGTGGTGTTTCGTACAGGGTGGATTTGCTTGGCCGCCGCTCGAGGAGGATCGGAGATGCCCGCGGCATCGGCACGGAGGGACGGCGGCCGACGGCAGCAGCCACTCGACGGCTCCACCGAAGCCGGGCGCTTCGCTCTGCGATTACGCGAGCTGCGGGCCGGGCGGGGGTTCACCATCCGGCGGCTGGCCGACAAGGCCGGCTACGCGCCCGGCACCCTGTCCAAGGCGGCGTCGGGGGATCAGCTGCCGTCGTGGGCGGTGACGGAGGCGTTCGTCCAGGCGTGCGGGGAGGATCCGGCCGGCTGGCGATCCGACTGGCTGGCCGCCAACGCCGCCTCTCTGAAGGACAGCGAACCCACCGCCCCCGCGGACGAGCCCCCGAGCCGGTGTCCCGCTTGCGGCCGGGGTCGTGCTGCGCGTACGCCGCCGACGCGGTCAGGAGCAGGCCGGCGACCAGCGTGACGGCCGTCTACTGCGGCCTCCTTGGATTCGACAGAGCCGATCTCAAGCGCCGCGACCGCGTGCTGCCAGGCCGGGTCGGCCGTTCCCGCGCATAGGCGATCATCACCGATGCGGGCGTGGCGCGGGCCGGAGGAAGGTGATGACCGCTGGGCGGCCTCGCCCGGCGCCCCCAAAGGAAGGAGCCGGTGCCATGACCACGAACGCTCAGCCCGCCACCCCGTCGATCGCCCACGGGGCCCGGCGCGCCGTCCCCGAGTTCGTCCGCCCGGGTCACCGCCTCATGTGAATCGGCGGCCGGCGCGGGCCCGGATCTTCCGACGAGACATCGACGAACGTCGGCCCGACCACCGAGGCGGAACTCGCGAGCATCCAGCGCGGCACCGCCGAGGACGTCGACGCGGCCCTCCAGGCAGCGCGGCGGGCGTTCACCGACCCGTGCTGGTCCAGCGTCGGCCCCGACCGCCGCGGCCGGAACCTCCCCCAGATCGCCGACATGGGGGGTTATTCCGGCAGCAGGTGTGACACGAGGGTACGCGCCCATTCGGGGGAAAGGGCCTGGTCGGTGAAGACGGCCCGATAGTAGAGGGGGGCGAGCAGGGCCTCTATGGCGCGTTCGACGGTCGGAACCTGGTTGCCCCGCGCCTGTTCCCGTTCGATGATGGCTTCGAGCTGTCGCTGGCGCTCCATGCGGCATACGCCGGCGCCTTCCCCGCCCGTGCCGACGATGGCGCGTACCAGCGCGAGAGTGTCCGGGTCGCTGAGGTCCTTGGCGAGGTCGTAGGCATAGCGTTCCAGGTCCTCGCGGAGGCTTCCGGTGTCGGGGACCACGATATCGCCGGAGAAGCGGCTGGTCGCGACGTCGGCGAGCAACTCGGCGACGGAGCCCCAGCGGCGATAGACGGTTGTTGCGTGCACGCCCGCGCGCGCGGCGATGACGGGGATCGTCATCGCATCGCCGGCCTCGTCGGTGAGTAGGTCCTTGACCGCCTGGTGGACGGCTGCCCGGACCCGGGCCGAGCGGCCTCCGGGCCGACCGTCCGTGCGCGGCGGGGAGCTCTGAGCTGGCATGCCGCCATTATTGCATCGATCGCTGCTTTTAATTCGCAGTCATCACTGCTTTTGTGGTACGTTCGCAGCCACTAACGCAACGATCGCTGCGAGGAAGTCATGTCTGTTGACAGTTCCGGTGCCGTGTCCTCCGGCGCCGCACCGCCCGTCGTTGGTCCGCACCGCCGGCCGTGGAGGGGTGCCTTCTCGTCCGTGGCCGCCATCCTGGTGCTCTTCCTGGCCGCTTCCAGCGCGCCGTCGCCGATCTATGTGATCTACCAGCAGCAGTGGCGGTTCACGGCATGGGTGCTGACCGTGGTCTTCGCTCTCTACGTGTTCGGCCTGCTCGCCTCGTTGCTCGTCGTGGGAGCGCTGTCGGATCATCTCGGCCGTCGGCCGGTGCTCGCCGCGGCGATCGGGCTGGAGGCGGTCGCGCTGGTGTTGTTCCTGGTAGCGAAGGACGTGTTGGTGCTGTCGGCAGCCCGGGTGCTGCAGGGCGTCGCGACCGGGGCGGCGACGACCGCGCTGAGCGCCACCCTGGTCGATCTCGAACCGCGGCAGGCTCGCGTCCGAGCGGGCGTGGTCACGTCGGTGGCGCCTTTGACCGGGCTGGCTCTGGGCGCCGTCGGCAGTGGTGTGCTGGTGGAGTTCGGTCCGGCACCGACCCGGCTGGTCTACGCGCTGCTGCTCGCAGGCATGGCGCTGGCGGCGGTCATCGTCGCCCTCCTGCCGGAGACGTCGCTGCGCCGGCCGGGAGCGCTGGCCTCCCTTCGCCCGCGGGTGGCGATGCCCGCACACCTGCGCGCGGACATCGTCCCGCTGGTGCCGGCGATGATCGCCACCTGGGCGCTGGCCGGCATGTACCTCTCCCTCGGCCCGTCGGTCGCTGTGGAACTGCTGGGGCTGCGCAGCCATCTCATCGGCGGTGTCGTCGTGACGTTGCTGGCGGGCACCGGAGCGTTCGCGGTGGCCCTGCTCCGCTCCCGCCCGGCCTCCTCGCTGCTGGCCCCCGCCGCTGCGCTGCTCGGGGTCGGCACTTTGATCTCGCTCGCCGGGGTGGCGGGCAATCTCGCCTGGCTCGCCGCGGCCGGCACTGTCGTCGCCGGCATCGGTTTCGGCGCGTCGGTGCTGGCCACGTTCGGCACTTTCGCCAGGATCGCCAGGCCACACGAGCGCGGCGCGGTCTTCGCCCTGGCAAACATCATCAACTATTTGGGCAATAGCGTGCCCGCCGTGCTCGGCGGCATCGCCGTCACCGCCCTGGGATTGAGGTCGGCCACCGTGATCTACGCGCTGGCGATCGCGCTGATCACCTTCTCCGCCTTCGTTCTGCGACTCAACCAGCTACGGCTCCAGTGCCGTATAGCCACGGCCCCCTGCGACTGAGGCCCCGGCGAAGGCATCCCGACAATTCTCGGAAGTGAGGACGAATCATGACAACTACCCGCAGGATCAGGCGCAACCGGGAGGTCCGGCGACCCGGCGGCACGACGATCCGCTACACGGCCAGCGGCCCGGAGCAAGGACCGGCTCTGGCTCTCATCCACGGCTGGGCGTGCGACCGCCGCGACTTCGACGCGGTGACCGGCCATCTGCCCGACGGCCACCGCGTGCTGGCGATTGACCTCGCCGAGCACGGCGAGTCGCGGTCGGCGAGGGAGGTCTGGACGATCGAGGAGTTCGCCCGTGACGTCGCCGCGGTGCTGGAGGCCGAGTCGGTGGACAAGGTGGTCGTGGCCGGGCATTCCCTCGGCGGGGCGGTCGCCGTCGAGGTGGGTCGGCTGCTGCCCGACAGGGTCTCGCACGTGGTCGCCCTCGACGCCTTGCACTATCTGTCCCTGTTCCCGGCGATAAGCGAGGAACAGGCCGAGGCGATACTGCGCGTGTTCAGGGAGGATTTCGCCGCGGGGGTACGGGGCCTGGTGGAGGGAGGCTCGCCGGCCGGGACCGACCCGGCTCTCAAAGACGCCTACTTCGAGAAGATGGCAGCCGTGCGTCAGCCCGCCGGACTGCGTTCCATCGAAGGCCTGGTGCGCTGGGACATGGACGCGGCGCTGCGTGAGACGAGGCAGCCGATCACCGTGTTCGCGATCCGCGACCTCATCACGCAGGAGGCGATCGACCGCTACGGCGACCGGCTCGACATCGTGCTCGTCGATCTGGGCAGCCACCATTTCCCCGTGGAGTCGCCGGAGGACACGGCGAAGCTCCTGGCCGGCCTCGCTCCTTGAGCAGGCCCGCCGGCAGGCCGGCGGGCCTCGTCCCGGTAGCGCCGTACCGATAGCGGCGTGATCCACGAACAGGCCGTTCCCCATCCGCCCTGGAACCGTATGGCGGGTCCGGCCCTTCGAGCGCAGCGGGCCGTCGGCGGCCGGCAGGCGCCGGCAGACGTCACCTACTCGCTTGCGTAAGAAGGCGACACGGTCCACCCGCCAACTGCCCCACCCGAAGCGACGTGGTCCGTGGAGCGTTGTCCTCGATCACAGGACCGGCGCGTCGTCCTGCACGGAGCGCGCGTCGCTCCGTGCGACGTCGTTGATGGGCTGTTCGCGGCCCCCCCTTGTGGGTTCGGACGTGATATATACACCTATAAGGGATGAACGAAATTCACGTTCGGCGCAGGTCGCCCTCGGACGCGCTCCCGCCGGCGCTCATCGGCCGCGACGACGCCATGGCCGCGATGGTCGCCGCGGTGTCACAGGATGCCCTCGTGCTCGTCGAGGGCGAGGCCGGCATCGGCAAGTCCCGCCTGCTGGACGAGTGCCTGGCCGATCCCGCCTTACGCGGCCGTACCGTGCTGATGGCCGCCTGCCCGCCCCTGCGGGAGCCGTTCCCGCTCGGCGCGGTGGTGGACGGGCTGCGGGTCTTCGACGACCGCTTGGGCGAGCTGGCGCTGAGCCCCCTCGCCGGTGCGCTGCGCACCCTGTTCCCCGAGTGGGCGGCGTGGCTGCCGCCGGCGCTGGAGGCGCTGCCCGATCCGCAGGAGACCCGCCACCGGCTCTTCCGCGCGCTCGGCGAGCTGATCGACGCGCTCGGCGTGGACGTGCTGGTGGTCGAGGACGCGCACTGGGCGGACACGGCCACCCTCGACTGGCTGCTGACCCTCACCACCTCGCGTGGCGCCGCGCGCTCGATCGTGGTCACCTACCGGCCGCTCGAGGTCGGCGAGGGCTCGCCGCTGCTGCGCCTGACCTCACGCCCGCCCAGGAACATGTCCTGGGAACGCATCGCGCTGGAGCCGCTGGACGTGCCCCAGACCGGCGCCCTGGTGAAGTCGATGTTCGCGACCGCCGACGTGTCCGATCGCTTCGCGGCCTTCCTGCACGAGCACACCGGCGGCATCCCGCTCGCGCTGGAGGAGACCGTACGCCTGCTGCGCGCCCGGCGCGACATCTTCCGGTCCGAGACCGGCTGGCGCCGCCGTATCACCGAGGAACTGCGCGTGCCGCCCACGGTGCGCGACTCCGTCCTGGAACGCGTGACCCGGCTCGACCCGGCCACCCGCGCCGTGCTGGAGGCCGCCGCCGTACTGGAGGCGCCCGCCGGCGAGGCGCTCATCGCGGCGGTAGCGGACCTCGACGAGGCCGCCGTCCAGGACGGCCTGGCCGTCGCGCTGGCCTCCGGCCTGCTGCGCGAGTCCGGCCGTGGCGCGTTCTGCTTCAACCACGTTCTGGCCTCGCGCGCGGTCGCCGAGGCGACCCCGATCCCGTCGCGCCGCCGGCTGCACCACCGCGCGGCCCTGGCCCTGCGCGAGGGCGAGCACCCTCCCGTCGTACGGCTGTGCCGCCACTTCCGCGAGTCCGGCGACGTCGAGGAGTGGTGCCGCTACGCCGAGGCGGCCTCCGAGCTGGCCATGGAGGCGGGCGACGGCCACACGACGGTCGCGATGATGCTGGACCTGCTGACCGCCGCGGACCACCCGGTGGAGCGCCTGGTCCGCCTGGCCAGGCGGCTCGGCGCGGCCGTCTCCGTCACCGCCGAGCCGCTGCTGGGGCTGGGGGAGCGGGTGCGCGCCGCGCTGGAGGAGACGCTCGCGCATCCCGGGCTGCCGGCCGAGGCCAGGGGAGAGCTGGGGCTGAGGCTGGGGCGGCTCCGCTTCCACCTCGGCGAGTTCGAGGCCGCGATGGCCGGCCTGGAGGCCGCCATGCCGGATCTGGCGGACCGGCCCGACCTCGCCGTCCAGGCCATGCTCCTGCTGGCCAACCCGATGATCCGCGCCTGGCCGCGAGCCCGCCACCTGGAGTGGGCCGGCCGGGCGGAGCGGCTCTTCCCGCTGGTCAGCCGGCCGGTCGAGCGGGCCGCGTTCCTGTCCCACCAGGCCGCGGCGCTGCTCTGCCTCGGCGAGGAGGACGGCTGGCGCGTGGCGCGCGCCCTTCCCGCCGACGGGGACAGCCGCCTGGAGCGCCAGGAGATCGCCCGGGGGCGGCTGATGGCCGGTCAGTTCTGTACGTTATGGGGCCGGCACGACGACGCACACGCCTACCTGGACTCCTCCGCGGCGCTGGTGGAACGGGCGGGCTACCGCCGGATCGAGGACGTGCTGAGGCTGGCGCGGGCGCACCTGGCCTGGCACGCCGGGCACTGGGACGGCCTGGACGACGTGGCGGCCGAGCTGGCCGGCTCGGAGACGGCCGACGAGGCGACCCGCCTGGAGGCCCGCATGATCCTCGGCTGCCTCGACCTGGCGCGCGGTGTGCCGCAGCGGGCCGAGCAGCGGCTGCGCGAGGTCCTCGCCGCCAGCCTGGCGCGCGGGCACGCGGACCCGTTCATCTTCCCCGACGTGGCGCTGGCCAGGATCCTGCTCGCGCGCGGCGAGCCGGAGGCCGCCGTGGAGATCACCGAACCGATGCTGGAGATGATCGCCCGCAAGGACGTGTGGCTGTGGGCCACGGAGCTGCTGCCGGTCCACCTGGACGCGCTGCTTGCCGTCGGGCGGACGCAGGAGCGGTCCGGTCTGGCGGCGGACTTCGCCGCCGGGATGGCGGGACGTGACGCTCCGGCCGCCGCCGCGGCGGTCGTGACCTGCCAGGCCATGGTCGCCGCCGACCCGGGGGAGGCGGCGGGCCTGTTCGGGCGGGCCGCGGCGATGTGGGCGGCGCTGCCCCGCCCCTACGATGCGCTGCTCGCCGCCGAGCGCCGGGGCCGTCGCCTGCTCGACGCGGGCGAGCGCGAGCGGGCGCTGACGGTGCTGGAGGAGAGCCAGCGGGAGCTGGCCGCGCTGGGCGCGCGCTGGGACGCCGACCGGGTCGCTCACCTGCTGCGCGAGCAAGGGGTCGAGGTGGCCAGGCCGTGGCGCGGCGGGCGCAAGGGGTACGGCGACCGCCTGTCGCCGCGTGAGGTGGAGATCGTCCGTCTGGTGGCGCTGGGATGGACCAACAAGCGCATCGCGGAGAGCCTGAACCTGTCGCCGCGTACGGTGGAGCGCCACCTCAGCGCGGCCATGCGCAAGCTGTCGGTCGCCACGCGCACCGCCCTGGTGACCACGGCCGCCGCCGACGGACTGCTGGACGAGACACCGACATAGATCGCTTTTCCCCATTAATTGGGTGATTTCCCGACTCGCGACGTCGGCAGGTCCGCCTGATCATGATCTTCATGTCTAATGATCAACTGGACGTCGAGCCGGACCCAGTGCCGGCCGCAGTACCGGTCGCAGTGCCGGACCCAGTACCGGTCGCAGTGCCGGACCCAGTGCCCGACGCCCAACCCGACGTCGAGCCGGAGGCCGTTGCTGATGAAGGCCTCCTGAGCGAGCCGGCGCCCGACGGCGCACACGAGCCGCTGTGAACCAGCACGTCGTGCGCCTGCCGTACAGGCGCGGTCAGAAAGCGGGACAGAGATGACAATCCACCACCGGTTAGGCTCCGCACGCCTCCTGGTCACGGCCGGCCTGGCGCTGGCGCTGACGGCGGGAGCCGCACCCGCCGCGGCCGCCCCGCCACTGGACCCCACCCCCCACACCACCGGACCCGCCACCGGACCCGCCACCGCAGCGCCTGAGGCGAGCACCTCGACGGTGACCCTGCTGACCGGTGACCGCTTCCAGGTCGACATCGACGAGCGCGGCCGCCAGCAGGTCAGCAGGCTCCCCGGCGGCGGCCCGGCCGGAGGCACGTTCTCCCAGTTCACCCTCGGCGGCGACACCTACGTCGTGCCGTCAGAAGCGGTGCCCTACCTCGGCAAGACCATCGACCTGCGCCTGTTCAACGTCGGCTACCTCGTGCGGGCCAAGCTGGACGACGAGCGCAGCGCCACCCTCCCGGTCACCGTACGGGCCGGTCGTGCCCAGGCCGAAGCCCTGCCCGGCACCAGCGTCACCGCCGCCGCCGGCAGCGCGGCCACCGCGACGGTGACCAAGAAGGAAGCCCCCGCGCTCGGCAGGCTGCTGGCCGAGACCTGGCGCGCCGCGAAGGGCGACGCCGTCGGCACCCTGCCCGGCATCGAGCGGATCGAGCTGGCCGTCCCCGACGGCGCCCCCGAGCCGCCGCCCTCGCCGCTGGCCACCGACAAACCCGCCGACCAGCCCACCGCCAAGAAGGACGGCGGGGAGCTGAGCTACTACATGCTGACCGTCGACTCCATCGCCAGGGACGGCACACCCGGCACGATGATCGGAGCCGTCCAGAACGTCAGCGACGGAGCCCTGGCCACCTTCGCCTTCGCCTACCCGGGTGAGGGCAAGAAGTCGTTCATGGTGCCGGAAGGCACCTACAGCATCATGGCCAGCGTGCTCACCGCCCCGGCCACCGACCTCACGTCGGAGACGGCCCTGGTGATCGAGCCCGAGGTGCGGGTCGGCGCCGACACCAGCGTGGTGCTGGACGCCAGGAAGGCGGTCCGCTACCGGCCGGAGCTGGCCTCGCCGCCGCGGGCGCCGCTGATCCGCTCCGAATCCCTGTCGTTCGTCCGCACCAGCGCCGCGGGGGACGAGACGGGCATCGGCCCCTCAGGACTGCTCGCGGGCTTCATCTGGAAGACCTACTCCGACCCGGTCACCGGCAACCCCGACCTCTACGTCACCCCGACCAGGCGCGTCAAGAAGGGCGACTTCAAGTTCACGGGCTTCACGCTGCTGGCCGAGAACGCCGACTCGGGGCCCGAGATGGGCGCGACGTACAAGCTGGTGTTCGCCTACGGCGACGCCGTCCCGCGCAGACTGACGCCGGTCGTCAGGAAGTCGGAGCTGGCCACGGTGCGCTCCACGCTCTACAACACCGCCTCCGACGCCGCCTCGCCAGGACCGGTGACCAGGGGGTCCTTCGTGTTCCTGCCGTGGGGGTGGTCCGACGTGAACCACGGCTACCTGCCGGCCGCCGGTGACCGCGTCGACTACGTCTACAGCACCAGGCCAGGCGAGACGTACTGGCAGCACGTCATGGCCGCCGACACCAACGAGGTCATCCTCGGCGAGCGCCGCAAGCTGCGCCCCGGCCAGGAGATCAGGGAAGTGTGGAACCTCGGCCCCCGGACGCCGTCGGCGGCCGCCACCTACGTGCAGGAGACCCTGCTCGGCATCGGCGGCCCGAGCAGCAAGGTGGACGAACCCCTGCTGCAGGTGTGCCTGGCGTGCCGGCAGGGCTCGCTGGGCTCGGTCTACCTGAACGGGTTCGCCGACTCGGCGCCGCTGCACTCGACGTCGGAGGCGTACGCCGCCTCGCGGACCACGTTCTACCGCGACGGCAAGCTCGCCTTCGACCTGGGCGCCGGCGGCTCCCGGCCCTACCGGCCCATGCCGCTGTCGCTGCCGCTGGCGCCGCGCCCGGCCGACTACCGCCTGGTGTGGGACTTCGCCGCCCAGGGCAATGCCCAGTCGCCGAGCCGTACCGAGTGGACCTTCCGCAGCGGCCCGCGGGACGCCGCCGCCAGGCTGCCCCGTACCGTGCAGTGCGCCGACACCACGCGCCCATGCTCCTTCCTGCCGCTGCTGTTCGTGCACTGGGACCTGTCGCTCGACCTCGACTCCCGGGCCAGGGCCGGGCGGCGGTTCGACGTCGCGTTCCGGGTCTCGCACCAGGAGCACCAGGCCAGGCCCACCGGCGTGCGGGCCACGGTCGAGGTGTCGTACGACGACGGCCAGACCTGGTCGGCTCCGAAGACCGCCACCGCCAGGCACGACGGCACGTTCACCGCGCCGATCACGCATCCGGAGTACTCCGAGCCGGTCCGCTGGGTGTCACTGCGGGTCAAGGCGCGGGCCGGTGACGGCAGCACCGTCACCCAGACCAACATCCGTGCCTACCGGCTCGCCGGCTGACCGGGAGACCTGACATGCGCACCCATCGATGGACGACGCTCGGGGGCGTGGCGGCGATGCTGCTCACCACGATCGCCCCGCTGACCCTCCTCACCACGTCCGCGGCGGCCACCTCCGCGGCGGCCACCTCCGCCGGGGCCACCGCCGCGCCGCCCGCCACGAGCGCGGCCTGCCCCCGCGACGCCAAGGACACCGGGCCGGCGACGTGCCTCCTGCGCGCCGGCACGGGAGGCGGCGACCAGCCGCTGCCGCGCGTCACCGCCGGCCGCGGCCCCCTGACCGCCGGCGACCTGCAGGAGGCCTACCGGCTGCCCGCGGACTGGCTGGGCGGCGGCCAGAGCGTGGCCGTCGTCACCCCGTACGACAACCCCGCGGCCGGGGACGAGCTGGCCGAGTACCGCAAGGCGAACGGCATGCCCCCGTGCGACGCCGACTTCCCGTGCTTCAAGAAGATCAACCAGCGCGGCGGCGACACACCGCCCGCCCCGAGCCCCGCCTGGGCGGTGCACAGCAGCGTCGGGCTGCAGCTCGCCGCGGCGGCCTGCCCGAACTGCAAGCTCCTGCTGGTGCAGGCCGACGACCCCTCCCTGGACAGCATGGCGGCGGCCGTCGACCAGGCCGCCGCGCAGGGCGCCACCGCGGTCGTGCCCATGTGGGGCGTGGCCGAGTACGACGGCCAGAACGCCCTGGCCGCCCACTTCGACCACGCGCCCACCACCGTCGTCGCCCCCTCCGGCCAGGGCTTCAACAACGGCGGCCGCCAGATCCTGCCCGCCGCCTACCCATCGGTGATCGCCGTCGGCGGCACCCAGCTCTACCGGGACTCCGCCACCACGCGCGGCTGGAACGAGTCCGTCTGGCGCGACACCGCCTCCGGCTGCTCGATGTACGGGACGCGCCCGGCCTGGCAGCCCGCCGGAGCGTGCGGCAGCCGG
Source organism: Nonomuraea salmonea (assembly GCF_042428605.1). Lineage (NCBI taxonomy): Bacteria > Bacillati > Actinomycetota > Actinomycetes > Streptosporangiales > Streptosporangiaceae > Nonomuraea > Nonomuraea salmonea. Next base: position 49,442 of record NZ_JBHMCF010000014.1, on the reverse strand, counting down.
CGCACCGTGGCCGACGTCGCGGCGGTGGGCTCCGCCGACACCCCGGTCCAGGTCTACAGCACCAGCCTGGGCGGCTGGGGCACCGCCGCCGGCACCCCCGTCGCGGCGGCGTTCATCGCCGGCGTGTACGGCCTGGCCGGCACCGACTCATCCACCCCGGCGGGCCGGCGGCTCTACGCCTCCGCCCAGTACCTGAACGACATCACCGCCGGAAGCAACGGCGCCTGCGGCGGCGGCAAGATCTGCACCGCGGCGCGCGGCTACGACGGGCCCAGCGGCATGGGCACCCCCAACGGCACCGGCGCCTTCTAGGAGGACCCTGATGCGAACACCACGATCCCCCCGCAGGCGGCTGCGCACTGCCACCGTCAGGGCCACCGTCGCGGCCGGCCTGACCGCCCTGCTGAGCACCGCCGCCACCTCCGCCACCCAGGCTCCCGCCGCAGCCCGGACGGACTGCGTACCGACCTGGACGATGCTCGACGCGCCCGCCGGTGAGGGCGTCGTCGACGTCGACGTGATCTCGCGTGACGACGTGCGCTTCTCCGAACAACTCGAGGAGGGCGCCAGGTCGCTGCGCTGGAACGGCCGCGAGCTGGTCGAGAACGGCCCCCAGATCCCGGTGCCCGCGCGTACCGGGAACCTCTTCCAGGTGGGCGCCGGCTCGTTCACCGCCGGCGGCGGCTGGTCGCTGGTCAGCCTGCACGGTTCCTTCCAGCCGGACGGGACGGGCGTGCTGGCCCGCCTCGACCGCGACCGCTGGACGCTCACCCCGGCGGGCGCGTCGCAGAGCCCGGAGGCCGGACCGGCCTGGCTGTCGGACGTCGCCACGGTGAAATCCTCCCAGGCGTGGGCGGTGGGCCGCGTCGACGGACCGGCCGGCGGCGCGCTCATCCAGCGCTGGGACGGCACGGAATGGACGAGCGTCGACCACCCCGCCGCCCGCCGCGCCGCCGCCGCCCTGACGTCGGTGAAGGCGGTGCCGGGCGGCGGCGTCTGGGCCGCCGGCTTCCAGAAGAACGAGCAGACGGGCGCGTACCAGCCGATGGTCCTGCGCCACGACGGGACGGCCTGGGCCGACGTCGCGCTGCCCGACCCCGGCGCGGAAGGAATGCTGTACGCGCTCGACGCCTCCGGCCCCGACGACGTCTGGGTCGCCGGCATCTCCGGCAGCCAGAGCAGCCCGAGGCCGCTCCTGCTCCACTGGGACGGCCAGAGCTGGACCACCGTCCCCGCACCCCAGCCCGGCCCCTACGGCGGCGACATCTTCAAGCTGTACGCCCCCGCCCCCGGCCAGCTGTGGGCCCTCACCAACGACAGCAGCATGGGCGTCTTCCACGTGCAGCACTGGGACGGCGCCTCCTGGCAGGAGGCCAAGCCCCAGGGCGAGCAGCCGGAGGCGTTCGGCTTCATCTTCCACGACGTGGACGGCAGCGGCCCCGACGACGTGTGGGTGACCGGCACCTCCACCCGCACCGAACCCTCCGACATCGGCTACCCGCAGCTGCTGCCGCGCCGCCTGATCGCCCACCTGAGCTGCGGGAGAAAGTGACATGAGAGTTCCCCGAAAGTCACCCGCCCTGGCGTGCGCCCTGACCCTGCTGGCCACCGCCCTGTCGGGCGCCGTCCCCGCACATGCCGCCGCCGACGACCCGGTGATCGCGCCGGAGGTGCTGGCCAGATTCGACGCGCGCCCCACCACGGACTTCTGGGTGCGCATGTCGGGCAAGGCCGACCTCGCCCCCGCCAAGAAGATCGCCGGCCGCACCGCCCGCGGCCGGGACGTGGTCGAACGGCTGCACGCCAGAGCCGACCGCGACCAGGAGCCGCTGCGCAAACTGCTCAAGGCGGAAGGAGTGAAGTCCACGGCGTACTGGGTCACCAACGCCGTCTACGTCAAGAACGCCTCCAAGGCGCTGGCCAAGAAGATCGCGAAGTTACCCGGGGTCGAGGAGATCCGCGCGCCCGTCACGTACACCATCCCCGAGCCGACCCGCAGCACGCCCACCGGGGCGGCCGCGGCGACGAGCCTCGCCTGGGGTGTGACCAACATCAACGCCGACGACGTGTGGGCGCGGACCGGCCGCCGCGGCGAGGACATCGTCATCGCCAACATCGACTCCGGCGTCCAGTACGACCACCCCGCCCTGGTCAAGAGCTACCGGGGCAGCAACGCCGACGGCACCTTCACCCACGACTACAACTGGTACGACCCGCTGCGCGAGTGCCCGAGCGACGCGCCGTGCGACAACAACTCCCACGGCACCCACACCATGGGCACCATGGCCGGCGACGACGGCCAGGGCAACCAGATCGGCGTCGCCCCCGGCGTGCGCTGGATCGCCGCCAAGGGCTGCACCACCAGCCAATGCTCGGAGGAGGCCCTCGTCGCCTCCTCGCAGTGGATGCTCGCGCCCACCGACTCCACCGGCGCCGACCCCGACGCCTCCAAGCGCCCGCACATCGTCAACAACTCGTGGGGCGCGAGCCTGACCACCCAGCCGTTCATGGAGGACATCCAGCTCGCCTGGGCGGCCTCCGGCATCATGGGCATCTGGTCCAACGGCAACGACGGCCCCGGCTGCCAGACCTCAGGATCGCCCGGCGGGCGCATCATCAACTACTCGGTCGGCGCGTACGACGTCGACAACAAGATCGCGGGCTTCTCCAGCCGCGGTCCCGGCCAGGACGGCGAAGTCAAGCCGAACATCTCCGCACCGGGCGTGAACGTCCGCTCCTCGGTGCCCGGCGGCTCCTACGCCTTCTACAACGGCACCTCGATGGCGGCGCCGCACGTCGCGGGAGCGGTCGCGCTGCTGTGGTCGGCCCGCCCCGAGTACGTACGCGACACCGCGGCCACCCGCCTGCTGCTCGACCTGTCGGCCATCGACACCGACGACACCAGCTGCGGCGGCACCGCGGCCGACAACGCCGTCTACGGCGAAGGCCGCCTCGACGCCCTGGCCCTGGTCGAGGCCGGCACGCGCGGCACCGCCACGCTGGCCGGCACCGTCACGGACGCCACCACCGGCCGGCCGGTCGAGGGCGCCACCGTCACCCTCACCGGCCCGCTCACCCGCACCTCCACCCTCGGCGCCGACGGCGCCTACCGCTACACCCTCGTCGCGGGGGAGTACCAGCTCAAGGCCGAGGCGTTCGGCTACCAGACCACCACCAAAACGGCCACCCTGACCAAGGACGGCGCCCTCACCCTGGACGTCGCCCTGCCGCAGACCGCGCGGATCGACCTGACCGGCACCGTCGCCGACGCCTCCGGCCTCGGCCGCGGGCTCGCCGCGCAGATCACCGCCGACGACGGCAAGGGCCACACATGGAACGCCGAATCCGACCCCGACACCGGCGCCTACACCCTGTCCCTGCTCCCCTCGATGACCTACACCCTCACCACCCGCTCCACCGAGCCCGGCTACGACCCGTCCGTCCAGCAGATCACCATGGGTGAGACGGGCCGGCGGCTCGACCTCGGCCTGACCGTCTCCCTGTCCTGCGTCGCCCGCGGCTACGAGGTGATCCGCGACGGCAGCACCGAGCCGTTCGACGGCACCACGGCGCCCAAGGGCTGGACGGTCACCAACGTCGACCCCCGCATCCCCAACTACGCCCACCAGCCCGGCTGGGTCTTCACCGACGCCGGCGGACGGGGCAACCACACCGGCGGCGCGGGCGGCTTCGCCATCGTCGACTCCCTGCACTCCGGCAAGGGCCACCTCCAGGACACCTACCTGACCAGCCCCTCCTACGACCTGACCGGCCGGACCTCGGCGACCCTGGAGTTCGCCCACGACCTGAAGCCGGCGGTCAACTCCACGACCGGCGTCGACCTCAGCGTGGACGGGGGCCGTACCTGGAAGACCGTGTGGTCGGCCAAGGGCTTCCCCGGCGCTCCTGGACCCGCCGTCCACGTCATCCCGCTGCCGGACGCGGCCGGCCAGGCCGACGTACGGCTCCGCCTCCACTACCGGGGCCAGCTGTCCGGCTGGTGGGCCGTCGACGACGTGTTCGTCGGCGACCGCACCTGCCGCCCCGCGACAACCTGACCCTGCCACGTGGGTCGCCGCTGCCCCCGAGGTCCGGGGGCAGCGTAGCGGTTGGACGCGATAGTCCGCACGTGAAAAGTGCCTCTTGCTCTGGTGCGGACAGGGCCTTTGGCAAGCCTTATCCTCCCAGCTCATAGGCACTTTTCTCATGTAAACGATCAGCCCGGCTCAAATTTCCCGTGAAAGCCCGAGGCCAGTTTTACAGTCCCATCTCTTGGAGGTCAGGGCCATTCACGATGCGAGTGGGTGCCGTCGTCACTCTGGACGGTCCATCGGCCATTGGCGAAGTTGCTGGCGATGGTGATGCCGACGGGGAGCTTCGCTTCGTGTCCGGGGCGGGGTGCGGGCGCGTCCGCTACGCCTGAGGTGCCACGCCGAAGCGTAGGAAGCCGGCGATGCGGGGGGAGAACGTGAGCGGGGTCTGCTCGCCGAGCGACGAGCGCAGGCCCGCCGCCACGTCGGCGTCCGGCTCACCGAACACCTCGAAGTGCTCCACCCGGCAGTGCTTCATCACGTCCTGGATGAACGGGTCCGCGAGTTTCCAGTGCACGCGGACCGCGTCGGAGTCCCGATACATCTGGAAGCTGTGCGCGAGCATCCGCGTCTCGTCCACGAAGGTCTGCACCATCAGCTGCGGGCCATGCTGCTGGACGAACTCCACGGCTCGGGCGATGGCAGCGCGGAAATCCTCCAGGTGGCCGTCGGTGATGCGCATGGTGTTGCGGAAGAGGAGGATTGTTTCGTCCTGGTGGCTCATGACGCGGTTCAGCCTTCCCTTTCCAGCAGCTCGAACAGGCTCGAGAATCCCTGTTCGCCGTTACCGCCGGCGATCCGGCGATCCATCAGTTCTTTGACCTGGCGCATCCGCATGGCTTCCACGCCAACGGACTCCCGGTGATCGATCATGTCGTTCATCAGCGCGGCCTGGACGCGGAGCGGACCGAGGTCCGGCGGGTATTCCCCGCTCGCGACCGCCTTGGCGATCCCGGTCAGCAACGGCGCATAGGCGGCCAGCGAGCCGACGAAGCGCTCAGCGAACTCCGTCACATCGCCCCCTTCCGCCCGAACCAGCTTGAGCACGTGCAGAAAGCCGATGAGCATCTCGTAACCCATGGCGACCTGGGCCATGAACTCCACGGCGGCCAAGCCGGCGTCCTCGCCGTGGTAGCCGACGCCGCCCAACACCCGCAGGGCCGACTCGTGGGCGTCGAAGGCGCTGCGGGAACCGCTGAGCAGGACGGTGAAGTTCGATGTGCCGACATACGGTGGGTCTCCCATGAGCTTGCCGTCGATGTACTCGGCGCCGTGCTCACTCGCCCAGCGCTCGTTGGTGCGCGCCTGGGCGGGTGAGCCGCTGGTGAGGTTCACCAGCACCTTGCCCTCGACCACGTCATCGACCGAGGCCAGCACTTCGTCGACCGCTGCACTGTCGAGGAGGCAGACCACGACGAGCGGGCTGGCCGCCACCGCCTCCGTGGCCGTGGCGGACGCCGTGGCGCCGACGTCGACCAGCGGCGCGCACTTGCTCGCCGTCCGGTTCCAGACTGTTGTGCGATATCCGCGTTCGACGAACGTTCTGGCGATCGCCGATCCCATGGAACCTAAACCGAGCACGGTGACCTGGCTCGCCGCGGTGGTGGGGTTGTCGGTCGTCGCTGGTGTCGTCGTCATGGTGCTCTCTTTCGTGTTGGATTCGGGTCAAAGGAATGGCCGCCGGCTCGACTCGGGAAGACCGCCCAACAGCGCGGTCATGTTGCGCTCGCCGGGTCGATGCTCGACAGCTTGTCGGGATTGACGATGCCGATCGCCGTTCCGCGAGGCGTCCAGGAAATGCTTGAGGAGCTCAGTGTGGTCGCCGGCGGCCGGGTTGATCCGGTCGCGGCCTTCGGTCAGGCGTCCCACTGCCCGGTGGTGCCATTGCCGGCGGACCGGCGAGCTGGGCGAACAGGCTTGGCGTGAGTTTTCGTTCCTCCACACTCCGAGAGCCGGATCGTCGAGGTCAGCCGGCGAGCGCGGCGGCGATGGCGGGGCCGAATGCGGCGCCGAGCAGGTAGCAGAGGTTGAACTGGCCCATCGCCGTCGATCTGGCGCCGTCGGGCACCGCGGCGGCGGCGCGTGCCGCGAACGCCCCTTGCCCGGAGGCGGCGGCGAGGGAGGTAAGCGCCTGGGCGATGAGGAGGGCGGCCGGCGAGACGCTGAGGCACGCCAGCCCCACGCCTGCCGCCGCCAGCCCGGGGAAGAGCCAGGCAACGGCCTTCACCGGCGCTTTCGCGGTGGCGGCGATCGTCCCGTAGGAGGCCAGCCCGCCGAACATCAGCGGCCCCAGGATGGCGGCTCCCACCTGGCCGCTGGTCCAGTCCGCCTGTCCGGCGAGCAGGGCGGGCAGCAGATAGATCATGCCGAAGTTGGTCGCGGCCAGCAGGAACGCCAGGCCGGACACCAGGAGGAACACCGGAGCGCGGACGATCGAGGCAGGCAGGAATCCATCGCGCCTGGACCGTAGGTGCAGCGCCAGCAGCCCACCGGCGGCCACGGCGGCCGTCCCCGCGACCGTCCATGAGTGAGGCACGAACACCAGCGCGGTGACCAACGCCGTCAGCAGCACCGCACCCACCGGGTCGAAGGGCGCGTCCGGCGCCGGCCCGGCGGGTCGGTGACGCAGCACGCAGGGAACGGCGAGCAGGCTCAGCACGGGCAGGGCCAGGCCCGCCTGCCAGGACAGCAGCCCCCCGACCAGGTCGGCGATCAGCGGCGCGGTGGCACCGACCGTCGCCAGCGCGGCCGTGACGAGCCCCATGGAGCGTGCCGAGCGGGTGAGGCTCATGGCGATCGTGGTGAACCCGGCAGTGCCGAGCCCTTGAGCCGCGCTGCCGAGCACGAGCGACGGCAGTGAGGGCAGGCTCACCACGAGCACCGCGCCGAGGGCGACCAGCGCGGCGCAGGTGAGCAGCGCCCGGCGTACGCCCTGGTGGCTCTGCAAGCCCGCCATCAAGGGGGTGCCGATCGCGATGGCCCAGCCGAAGGCGGTGACGATCCAGGTCACGGCGCCCAGGTCCAGTCCGAGGTCGCGGGCGGCGTCCGGCAGGATGAGGCTGGGCCCGGCGATCCCGAAGGAGAGCGGTCCCGCCAGCAGCGCCAGCCAGGCCGCCGGAACCCCGCGGCCCGGAGCTGCGAGCTGATCGGGCGCTCCGCCGTGGGTGAAGGAGGCGGGGGTTGAGCTGCTCATCAGTCCTCCCCGCTCGCGGACAGCACCGGGTAGTCGGTGTAGCCGCGGTGGTCGCCGCCGTAGAAGGTGCTGGGGTCGGCTTCGGTGTACGGCCCGCCCGCCGCGATCCTGGCGGGCAGGTCGGGGTTGGCCAGCCACAGCCGGCCGAAGGCGATCGCGTCGGCCAGGCCGGAGCGCAGCGCCTCGATCCCGTCCTCGGGGTTCGCCGGCTTCTCGCCGCTCCACGGGTGCGGGTTGAGGACGAGCGGGCCCTCCCACTCGGCGCGGATGAGCTCGGTCACGTCGCGGGTGTCGTTCTCCGAGACGTGCACGTACGCCAGGTCGTACGGTGCCAGCGCGCGGGCCAGCTCCGTGTAGAGGATCTCCGTGTCGCCCTCCTTCATGCCGTTGTAGGAGATGCCGGGAGAGATCCGGATGCCGGTGCGGCCAGGCCCGATCACGTCGGTGACGGCCTGCACGACCTCCACGGCGAACCTGAGCCGTCCTGCCACCGAACCGCCGTAGGCGTCGGTGCGCCGGTTGGTGTTGTCCGACAGGAACTGGTGGATCAGGTAGCCGCTGGCGCCGTGCAGTTCGACCGCGTCGAAGCCGGCCTCCATCGCCAGCCGGGCCGCGGTGGCGAAATCCTCAATGGCCTGGTCGATGTCGGCCAGCGTCATCTCCCGGGGCGTCGGATGATCCAGCAGCCCTTCGGGGGTGTAGAGCCGCTCTCCGGAGCAGATCGCCGACGGAGCGAGGGGAAGCTCGCCTCCGGGGTACAGGCAGGGATGGCCGATCCGCCCGGAGTGCATGATCTGGACCGCGATACGGCCGCCTCGCCGGTGCACCGCGTCCGTGACCAGCCGCCAGGCCGTCACCTGCTCCGGCGTGTGCAGTCCGGGGGTGTCGATGTAGCCCTGGCCGATCACGCAGGGCTGGGTGCCCTCGGTGATGATCAGGCCGGCGGCGGCGCGCTGGGCGTAGTACTCGGCGGTCAGTTCACCGACGAGCCCGCCCCGTGCCCTGTTCCGCGTCATGGGCGCCATGACCAGGCGGTTGGAAAGATCCAGCTCACCGATGGTCACGGGCGTGAAAAGCTCGTTCACGATCATCCTCCTCGTCACGAGATCGTCTTCGTTGCTACGAGGGTATGAACGGGCCTTTACCGGCCGAATCGGTAAGGTTTCGGTACCGGACTACTGGGATCGCGTACGTATCCCGGTAGGCACGGCCCTACGTATCCCGCACGAAAGGCTTGGTCGGTTGCTGTACGGCAGGGCGGGCGAGCAGGCCGCGATCGAGGACCTCGTGAACGCCGCACGTACCGGCCGCAGCGGCGGCCTCGTCCTGCGCGGCGAGCCCGGCATCGGCAAATCGGCGTTGCTCGACTGGGCCGCTGAGTACTGCACCGGCATCGGAGTGCGCGTCCTGCGGGTCACCGGCATCGAGGCGGAGGCGGATCTCGCCTTCGCCGGGCTCGTCCAACTGCTCTGGCCGGTCCAGGAACACCTCGATGCCCTGCCCCCGGCACAGGCGGCCGCCTTGCGGGCGGTGCTCGGCTCGGGCGGCTCGGACGGCTTGGGCGGCTTGGGCGGCTCTGGCGCGCGGGACAGGTTCCTGTCCGGGCTGGCCGTGATGACCCTGCTGGCCCAGCTGGCCGACGACGGGCCGCTGCTCTGCCTGGTCGACGACGCGCACTGGCTCGACCCCGCCACCGCCGAAGCACTGCTGTTCGCCGCCCGCCGTCTGACGGAGGAGAAGGTGGCGCTGCTGTTCGCCGCGCGGGAGGAGGGGTTCGCCGCCGCCGGTCTGCCCGAGATCCGCCCGTCGAGGCTGTCGCAGGAGGACGCCGAACGGGTGCTGGCCCACCGGGGCCTGACCCCCGCGGCCCGGGAACAGGTGATCGCCGAGTCCGAGGGGAACCCGCTGGCGCTGATCGAGTTCTCCTCCGAACGCAGGCGCTACCACGCGGCGGCCGGCCCGATCCCGATCGCCGACCGGGTGCTCGCGTCCTTCCGCTCACGCATCGCGCTACTGCCCGACAAGACCCGTCTCATGATGCTGATGATCGCCGCCGAGGGCCGTGGTGACCTGCCGATGCTGCTGAGCGCCGCGGACACGCTCGGAGTCGGGCCGGAGGACCTGGAGGAGGCCGAGAAGGCCGGACTGGTCGAGGTGAGTGCCGCTGCCATCGCCTTCCGCCATCCCCTGGTCCGCACCGCCGCCTACCAGGCCGCACCGCTGGCGCGGCGGATCGCCGTGCACCGGGCACTGGCGGACACGGCCACCGACGACGACTGCAGGCTCCGGCATCGGGCCGCGGCGACGACGTCACCCGACGAGGACCTGGCGGTGGCCTTGACGCGCGCCGGCGAACGGGCTCACGGCCGGGCCGCCTTCGCCGCCGCCGCCGGGCTGTGGGAACAGGCCGCGACCTACACCCCGCGCCCGCGCGACCGGGCCGCCCGGCTGGGCCAGGCGGCGGCGCTGGCGCTGTCGTCCGGCCACGCCGACCACGCCGCCACCCTCGTCGGCCAGGCCGAGGACTTGCTGGACGATCCCACGTCCCTCGTCACGCTGACCGAGGTACGAGCGGCGGTGGAGTTCGAGCGGGGAAAGGGCCGGTCGGCCGCCCGGCTCCTGTTGGAAGGGTGCCCCCCTGCCGACCCGGTGCGCGCCGTGCCCATGCTGCGCACGGCGGCTGGGTACGCCTGGATCTGCGGCGAGGCGGAGGTGATCCGGGGCGCGGCCGCACGGCTGACCGTCATGGGCGCACAGGACCCGATGATCCAGGGACTGGCGCACCTGGTCGACGACGACTACGCGCGCGGCCTGCCGCTGCTGGCACAGTTCGTCGCGGACCCTTTGCCCGACGTCACCGGCCAGGCGCCGGGCAGCCTGCTGGAGGGCGCCACCATCCGGTGGGCCGCCTTCTGCGCGATGGTCATGGCCGACGACGACGCGGCCGCCGCCCTGGCCGGCGCCGAGGTGGCGCGGTTGCGCCGGCAGAGCCTGGTGGGGGCGCTGCCGCAGGTGCTTCAGGATCTGACCGGAGTGCACGTGCAGGCCGGCAGGCACCGTGACGCCGAGGCGTGCATCGCGGAGGCCGTCGAGCTGGCGCGCCACACCGGGATGCACCAGCGTGTGCCGCGGCTGCACTCGGTGCTGGCCAGAGTGGCGGCGATCGAAGGAGACGAGCAACGCTGCGTCCGGCTCGCCGGCGACCAGCCGGACGCCGGAGGCATGACAGGCCTCACCGCACTCTGCCTGCTCGACCTGGGGTACGGACGCTACGACCGGGTGCTGGAGCGGCTCGAGGCCGCGGCTCGAGGACCGCTGCGCCACCTGACGACGCTGGTCACAGCCGGAGCCGAGCAGGTCGAGGCGGCCGTGCGGCTGGGCCGGCCCGAACGGGCCCAGGAGCCCCTGCGCCGCCTGGAAGCCTGGGCACGCGCCGGGAACCAGCCATGGGCCGAGGCGGTCAGCGCCCGCTGCCACGCGCTGCTGAGTGACGACGAGGACGACTATCTGCGCGCCCTGGCCGCGCACCGGCGCACGAACCGGCCTTTCGAACAGGCGCGCACCGAGCTGGTGTACGGGGAGTGGCTGCGCCGGGCCCGACGTCGCACCGACGCCCGCACCCCGCTGCGGGCGGCGCTGCAGACCTTCGAGCGGTTGCGGGCCGCGCCGTGGCGGGCGCGGGCGGAGGCGGAGCTGAAGGCGACAGGAGAGTCCGTGCCGGCAGCCCAGCCGACGGCCGCCGACCCGCTGGACCGGCTCACGCCCCAGGAACTCCAGGTAGTGCGTCTGGCCAGGGACGGGAGCACCAGCAGGGAGATCGCTGCACACCTGTTCCTCAGCCCGCGCACGATCGAGCACCACCTTTACCGGGCCTACCGCAAGCTCGGCATCCGGTCACGCCGGGAGCTGGCCCACCTCGACCTCACCTGAACCACGCCGACATTCGCGCAGCCGCGCTCGCGGATGCGCAGGCGGCGGAAGGCGTGCAGCTGGGTGAAGGTCTGCTCCACGACCCGTCGTTCTCTTGTAGCCGTACTGGCGGTGGTCGCCGTGTGACCTCGGGTGGGCAGGTGGAGGCGGTAGCTGCCGTTATACGCCGTCGGTGACATCGAGGACATGCTGCTCATCGAGGGCGTGGACTGGGAAGCCGTCCGCGCCGTCAAGCCCGGCGAGACCAGCCCGCTGCGCGAGCACACCCGCCTGCCGATCAGCCGGGCCCAGGCCGTGCGCGCCTTCTGCGCCCAGCTCAGCGCCGACTACTCGGTCGAGGTGTGGCCGCACTGGTGGAACGCCGGCGACACCTGGGAGATCGACTGGGAGTACCGCGAAGACGGCCACCCCACCAAGACCGAGGTCGCGGCCGCGCTGGCCGCCCACAGGAACCGGCCCACGAACCGGGCCGTGGTCAACTGCAGGGCGAACCCGAGCCGGTGCTGATCGCCACGGCGGCGCCCGATCAGCTTCCGGTCCGCGTCGTCGAGGAAGAACATCTTCTCCAGCTCGGCCCGCGTCGGTGCCCCTGCGTAGCGGCCGTAGGCGGCCGCCTCGTCATCGCTTACTCAACTAGCATGGGCCCCGAAAGTAGGACTCATCCATCAGTGCGGGCCAGGCTCAAGATCGAACTGTTACGGGGAAACGGCTTCGACGACCCTCTGAGCAGCACGATTCCGCAGGTCAACCGCATCGGAACAGCCATCAACGCCAAGCGGGCCTCTGCGTGCGGCTAAACGAGACTTTTCGTTCGCATGCTGCTCAATCCCCGTGGCTTACGTGTCCTTGGCCTTGGCGTCGGTGAGGGTCTTGTGGACGACGCCGATGGAGACCTCGACGCCGGTGGCGATGGTGCGGATGGATTCGCCGCGTTCGCGGCGGGCGAGGATGGCGGCACGCTTGTCGTCGTCGACCACGGGTCGGCGACCGCCGACGCGGCCGCGTTTGCGGGCGGCTTCGAGGCCGTTCTTGGTCTTGCGGGTGATGTCACGGCGGCGGTCTTCGGCCAGGGCAAGCGCGAGGTCGAGGATGAGGGAGCGTTCGGTGTGCTCGCCGGCCGCGATGCCCTCCAGGACCTTGACGCCGACGCCGCGCTGGAACAGGTCGTTGAGGACGATCAGTCCTTCCAGGAGGTTGCGGCCGAGGCGGTCGACCTCCTGGACGGTGAGCAGGTCGCCGTCGCGGATGTAGGCCAGCGCGTTCAGCAGCGCGGGCCGGTCGTCGGTGACGAGCTTGCCGCTGCTCTTCTCCTCGAAAACCTTCCAGCAGAGGGGTCGAGGGCGTCGTGCTGCCGTTGGATGTTCTGCTTGTCGGTGCTGACCCGGACCAGGCCGATGAGCGCCATCGAGGAGCGCCCTCCGTTCATCAAACGCGTTATGTCAGGTAGCTGAACGCTACTGGAAAATGAACGGCAAGATGAACGCTTCGACGAGGCGCGGGGGCTCGTCCGGACGTGCTCCGGCCGGTGTTCATCAGACGGTCGTTAGATGAACGCCGGGGAATCTCCTTTGATCATGGGAAAACGCTGCCAAGCAGGCCCCGGGCTTGCTCTGCTTGCCCCGGCTTCACCGCCTGGCCCCGCCCAGCGCCTTCGCCTTGGCTGGCTCGAATGGCTCCAGCCGCCACCCCGAGGTGCTCTGGGCGGAACTGTGCGTTCAGTCCAGCAGCTCCAGTGAGTGTCCCTGCAGGCGGCGGGCGGCCGGGGCGGGGTCGGCGGCGGGTAGTTCCATGCGACGCCAAGCGATGAAGCGGTGCTGTCACCGCGCTCTTCGCTCAGGAAGTCGCGAGCAACAAGGCCGTGGTCGTTCCGGTGATCACGGCCAGCACCACGGGCGCCACGGCGTGGGAGCGGTGACGCCGGTGCGTGAAGTCGCGGGCGCGGAGGTGGAATCCCACTGCGCCGATCAGTAGCAGTGTCAGACCGGCCGCGGCCGCGACGGCGAGCGGCTTGAACCAGAGGCCAACTGCGAGCCCGAGTGCGCCGGCGATCTCCAGGGTGCCGATCGATCGGGTCATCGTCGAGCCGACGCCGAGCCTGAGCAGGTTGGCCGTCACGGGATCCCGTAGCAGGACCTTCTGGGCGCCGGCGAGCAGGAAGACGAGAGCGACCAGAGCGCTCAGGATGTTGGCGGCTAGCAACATGAGACAAGCCCTTCCTCAAGAAAATGAACATTCATTCTCTATGGTGTGGAAAGCGAAGTTGTCAAGGGCGAATGTTCGTTCTACGTTGTGGTCTCATGCCACGCATGCCCAAGGAGCACCTCGAAGCCCGCCGCCGTCAGATCCTGGACGCCGCCCGGCGCTGTTTCCTCCGCAACGGCTTCCACGCCACGTCCATGCAGGACGTGCTGACCGAGGCCGAGTTGTCAGCCGGGGCCGTCTACCGCTACTTCAAGAGCAAAGACGACATCATCGCGGCGACTGCCGCTGAAGCTCTCGCCGAGGTGGCATCGGCGTTCGACGTGGACGACGCCACCGCGCCGCCGGATCTGGACAACATCGTCGATCTCGTGCTGGGGGTAGAGCGCCCTCCGCTGTCGGGGTCGCAGGAATCGGCCCAGTTGCTGGTGCAGGTCTGGTCCGAGGCGCTGCGGTCGCCGTCACTGAGCGCAAAACTGAAGGAGGTCATGACGGAGGCCCGTGGCGTAGTCGGCGGCCTCGTCGCGCGGCATCAGCAGCGCGGACTGCTGACCGCCGATGTCCCGGCTGAGCATGTGGCCGATGTCCTGATGGCCCTGGTCGACGGCTTCCTGGTGCAGCGGGCGGTGTATGGCCACGCGGATTCCGTGGCCTTCAGGAACGGCATGCGCGCCCTGATGGCGACACCCACGCAAGTCACACGATAGCGAATGAACATTCGTTCTTGACCGTAGAGGTCGGGTTGTGCTCTTCTAAAAGAACGGTCATTCGTTCTAGGGAGTGTGATTGTGACTGTGGAAGCGGACGTTCTCATCGTTGGTGCGGGGCCGACCGGCCTGGTGCTGGCCATCGACTTGGCACGGCGGGGCGTGATCCCACGGATCATCGACGCCGGGCGCGCAGACCACCGGGAGAGTCGGGCGGTGTCGATCGTGGCCAGATCGCTGGAGATGCTGGACGATCTGGGGCTGGCCCAAGCCGCCATCGAACGAGGCGTCCCGCTGCATACGCTGAACTTCTACCAGGGCACGATGACCTTGGCCGAGATGGACGTGACGGCCGTGGATTCCCCGTTCCCGCTGGACCTGTGCATCCCGCAGTGGCAGACGGTCGCGCTGTTGCGCGAGCGCGCCGAGGAGCTCGGAGTCGTCATCGAATGGGACACCCGCCTGGTTGGCCAGCAGGCTGGCGAGCACGGCGTCAGCGTGGAACTCAGGCATGGGGACGGCCCCGGCGAGCGGTGCGAAACCGGGTGGCTGATCGGCGCCGACGGTGCCCACAGCGCCGTGCGTGAGACGGCGGGCATCACCCGGGAGAGAGCCGACCTGAAGCGGGGGTTCATCCTGGGCGACGTCGCGGTGGACTGGCCGCTCACGCGGGACCGCTTCCATGTCTACTTCGACACCTCTGGCCTGGTGGCCGTCTTCCCCATGATCGGGGGCTACTGGCGCATCCTGGCCAGCACGCCGGACGATCGACCGCCGCAGAGCCCAGGGCTGGACGACTTCGCCGCTTACGTCGCCGAACGCACGCCTTTGGACTCTGGCGTACGCGATCTGCAGTGGAGTTCGTCGTTCGTGGCCCGCGAGAGCCTGGCCGACCGGCTTCGCCAGGGTCGGGTCCTCCTGGCTGGCGACGCCGCGCACAGCCACAGCCCGGTGGGCGGTCAGGGCATGAACACGGGCATGCAGGACGCCTACAACCTGGGCTGGAAACTCGCGCTCGTCGTCACTGGTCGCGCCGAGGAGTCCCTCCTGGACAGCTACGAGGCCGAACGCTGGCCCGTGGTCAAGGCCGTGGTCGACGCGACCTCGACCACCACGAAGGTCGCCACCGGCACCACCCTGGTCGCCCGCAGGGCCAGGCGGCACGCGCTGCGCCTGTTCGGCCGGCTCAATCCCGTGCAGCAGCGGCTGTCGAACGCCTTTGGCGAGCACCTCGTCCACTACCGCGACAGTGACCTCGTCTTTGAACGCTGGCACGAGTCACAGGCCAGGGCGTGGAGTGACGTCGCCTGTACCGGGCCGGAAGCCGGCGAGCTGGTTCGGGACGTCTACGTCGAGAACCGTGAGGGGCCGGTGGCGCTCCGTCACCTCCTCCGGACGCCGGGCCACCACCTCGTCCTGTTCGCGGCGGACACGACGGACTCCGCCACCCTGGCCGCCTGGCAGTCCTCCGCACGCGAGGCGATTGCCGGGCACGGCGAGGTCCATGTCATCACCCGCGGCCACCTGCCGCACGACCCTCTGGACGGAGTCTTCGCGGACCTGCGCAGCGAGGCGCACAACCGCTACGGCGTGCGCCGCCCCAGCCTGTACCTGATCCGCCCGGACAAGTACGTCGGGTACCGCGGCGACAGCGTCGACTTCGCACCCGTGAGCGACTACTTCCGTGCCCTGGGAGTCCGCCCGTAACACCGCATGTGAAGAAGAGGAGCTGGACAACCCCGTGACACAAGAACCGACCGCCCCCGAGAGCCTGACCGGAATCGGCGCGACCGCCCTGGGCGTGGCTCTCCTGCGCGCCCAGGAGAGCAGCCGGCCGGACCGGCTGTTCGACGACCCCTACGCACGGCCCTTCCTCCAGGCAGTCCCCTCGGCGTCCACCCCGTGGGCCGCCGGGCCTTCTCCGGCGACCGCACGTTTCCTGCAGGTCATGGCCGAACAGGTCGCCGTCCGCACTCAGTTCCTCGACCGTGCGCTACTGGATGCCGCCGAACGAGGATGCGAGCAGGTGGTCCTGCTGGGGTCCGGCATGGACGCCCGCGCGTTCAGGCTCGCCTGGCCGCCCGGCACCAAGGTCTTCGAGCTGGACTTCGCCGATGTGCTCGCCTTCAAGGCAGCCGTACTCGACGGCCGCGGCGCGACCGCCGCGTGCCACCGCGTCGAGGTTGCCACCGACCTGCGCCAGGACTGGCCGCGCGCGCTGACGGAGTCCGGCTTCAGCTCGGGCCGGCCGGCCGCCTGGCTGGCCGAGGGCATCCTGTACGCGCTCCCGCCCGACGCCGCCGACCTGCTCCTCGACCGGATCACCACCCTGTCCGCCCCGGCGAGCATGCTCGCCCTGGATCATATGGAGGACTCCGAGCTGCTCCGCAGCGCCCGCGCGGACATCTCCGCCGAGCTCGTCGACCTGTGGCGAGGCGGCCCCACCGAGAACCTGCATGCCTGGCTTATCCGCCGCGGCTGGCAGCCCGCCGTGACAGACATCGCCGAGGCCGCGGCCGCCTGCGAACGGCCGATTCCGCCCGCGTTCGATCCCGCCCGCGCCGACGCCGGCCGGGGCTGGCTGGCCACGGCACACCGCCCGAAACCTCGCGAAGAGGCCCTCGACGTGCCGGCCATCGAGATCGAGTCCGCTCCTTGCCTCAACACCAACTGCCGCGTTCGGGCCCATCGAGCATCTCAAGCAGGATTCTGATCTTCGGGCTGGCCCGACGCCGAGTTTTCGCCGAGGGGGAGCCGCTTGGCGACGTCCAGCCGTACTTCGCCGTAGGGCTGGACGTGCTGCCAGAACAGCGGGGTCAGTCTGCGGTGGTCGGCGGGCCTGAGCAGCGTGGCCCACTCCGGGCCGGCCAGGACGTCCTGCAGCATCAGGGTGTTGATGTACACGAGTGCGGCCTGCAGGATCCGCAGGCACAAGACGCTCATCTCCAGCTCCTCGCGCCGGTTGGTGGCGATGGCGCCGCCCTTGCCGTAGAAAATGACGCTGTTGGCCCCGTGGGAGGACTCCACCACGTTGAGCCCTTCCTGGATCTCCCGCTGGAGTTCCCGCAGCCGGAGATAGCGGGCACGAAAATGGTCTTTTGCGCCCGGCCGACCTCCAGCATGGCCTGGTAGGTCGGATGGGAGGCGGACTCGGTGAACCGGCGCAGGATCGCCTCGGTGGAGGCGGTGCCCTGCTTGATCGCGGTCGCGTATTTGATCATCTGGTCGTAGTTGTGCTCGATCACCTCCCACTTGATCGGCCGGGTCATCGCCGGTGTCAGGCGCGGGTACAGGTCGCTTTCGCCGCTCTCGACCCGGTAGAGCTTGACCTTGTTGATTCGCTTGATGCGCGGGAGCAGGTCAAAGCCCAAGAGCCTGGTCACGCCGAACCCGATCTCGGTCTGGCCGCGGGAATCGACATAGTTGCCCTCGACCTTCATGGTGGTGCCGTGCCGCACGGCACCCTCGATCATCGCGTGCACCTCCGAGGCCGAGGCGCGCAGCGTCTGGGAGTGCACGACCATCGACCCGCGCTCGGTGTTGGTGCCGTACCCGAAGATCGCGAGCATCAGCCTCTCGGCCAAGACCTCGGGGTTGAGGCTGGAACTGCCTACCACGGAGGTGACGGCGTTCAGGCAGCCGGTGCGCAGCACCGCCTCCTTGAGCATGTCGATCAGCGGGACCGAACCCCAGCGCCGGCCCACCTCATTCTTGATCTTTCGCAGGTTCCGCGGCTCCTCCGCCGGGCCGAGCTTCGTCAGCTTGATCGCACCGGACTTGCGCTCGGAGATCGCCACCCAGTCCAGCTTGGGTAACGCGGTGTTATCTCGTACACCATCCGCACCACCCGCCGTCGGCCGCGCTTGTCGTTCTTGAACACCAGGTTCTCCCAGTCGTCGGCGGTGCTGCTCTCGTGGATGAATCCGTCCTGCACCGGCAACTCATCGCGGGCCGCGGTGCCTCCGACACCGATTTCGGATGTGGAGGCACCGGTGCCCGGGTCCGCCTGGAGGTGTTATTCGGGCTCGATGAACTGCATGTCGAGCTGGATCTTGATGGCGTCACCGAGGACGGGCAGGCCGAAGCCGAGACCGAAGTCGCTCCGGCGGATTTCGCCCTTCGCCTCGAAACCGGCGTGCCGCCGTCCGTCTACGGTGGAGAGTTCGACCCCACCGAACTCGACGTCGAAGGTGACGGACCGGCTCACCTCGCCGATGGTGAGGTCGCCCTCCATAGTCCAGTCGTCGCCGTCGCCGTCGATCCTGGTGGAGCGGAACGTCATGGCCGGGCGGTTGGTGACGTCGAGCATGTCCGGGCCAATGACGTGGGCGTCGCGGTCGGCGTTGCCGGTCTCGATCGAGTCGAGTGCGACGGTGGCGGTGACCGCGCAGCCGTCGAGGGCGTCGCCGACGGTGAGGTCCGCCTCGAAGCGCCCGAACTGGCCGCGTACCTTCGAGATGCCGAGATGGCGGATCGTGAAGCCGACCGCCGAGTGGAACGGGTCGAGGGTCCAGTGCCCAGCGGGGAGCGGCAGAGCGGGCATGGTGCTCGTGGTGGTCTTGGAAGCCATGCCCCCAAACCTGGCCCGGCGGCCGGCGCGCAGGAAGGCCGGGCTGAGGCTGGCCCTGACAGGGCGACGATGAGCGCGTCGGGTGCCGGTAGGTTGCGGGTGTGAGCGACAACGAGCTGGGCGCGTTCCTGCGGAGCCGCCGGGAGGCCATCAGTCCCGCCGACGTGGGGCTTCCCGCCGGGTTCCGGCGGCGCACTCCCGGGCTGCGCCGTGCCGAGCTGGCCACCCTCGCGGGGATCAGTGTCGAGTACCTCACACGACTGGAGCAGGGCAGAGACCGGCGTCCGTCCCCACAGGTGCTCGGCGCCTTGGCCGACGCCCTGCAGATGTCCACCGACGAGCGTTTCCACCTCAGGCTCCTGGCGAAGGCGACCGAAGGCGGCAGCTTGTTCGTCTGTCCTTCGGCGCAACCGCCGGTCGTGACCATCCGGCCGACGGTGCAGACGCTGCTCGACAAGCTGGAACCCGCCCCGGCGGTGCTGATCAACCGGATGACGCAGATACTCGCGTACACCACGGGCTTCGAACACCTGGCCCGAGCCACGGGCCTTCTGGACGTGGCCGAGCCCAGCTTCGTCCGGTTCGTGTTCACCGACCCGCGCGCCCGCGACGTCTACCCCGACTGGGACGCCGTCGCGACCCAGCAGGTCGCCACCCTCAAGTACGCGGCCGGTCTGGCCGACCCGCACGTGGCGGCTCTCGCCGACGAGCTGACCGTCACAGCCGGCGGGCCCTTCGCCGAGCGGCTCACGACGCCGGGCGTCCCCGACCGGGCGGGCATCCAGCGCTGGACGCATCCGCAGGCCGGGGAACTGAGCCTCGCGTACGAGGCCCTCGAACTCGCCGACGACCAGCGCCTGATCGCCTACCTTCCGGCGGACGAGACTTCATCGGCCACGCTCGATCGCCTGGCCGGCCGCCACCTCGGCACGCTCCGCGTCGTCAACGGCTGACCGCACGCAGACGTTCGCCTGCCCCGGGTTCCGCCGTTCGCGGGCCGAGCTGTCCTGCTGGTGGATCTGCCCCGGTGGTCGGGTCGGTGAGAGTGACGGGTGCGGTCGAAGCCCTGCCGCATCGGTGGGGTAGTCGGCGAGCAGGAATGCGAACCGCTCGGAACGCACCTGGACGGGGAGGCGCCGGACGCTTGTTGGTGTCAGGAAACCTTCATCTGGCGAACCTCTGCCAGGAGATGCCGACCACCGGCACTGTTTGTGACCAACTTCTAGTGAGAGGCGAAATCGTCGAGCCGGATCGCCGCGGCCGGACGAAGCTGAGGGTTCCGGCAGGTCAGAAGGTTACTGATCATGAGGCTCCTCGTCGAGAGCCTGCGGTGGACATGCGGGGACCTTTCGTGGCCGCAGCGGGCCGAGCAGGCGGATCGCCGCCGTGAAATTCCGGCGGCACCACTCGTGCGACACACCTACCCCTTGTACGTCTTGCATTCTTGTATGACAATATTCCGCGTCTAACAAGTGAGCTTGACGAGAGGTGCGCTGCCGCATGCGAACACCCGACTGGCCCCTGACGGCGACCCGCTGGACGCAACTGACGCTGGCCGAGGACGACCCGGCGCACCTCGACGTCGACTTCTGGACCTCGGTCATGCGGGACAGCAGGTCGAACGCGGTCTGCGTCAGCGCGGGCGGCTACATCGCCTACTACCCGACCCGCATCCCGTACCACCACCGCAGCACCTTCATGGGCGACACCGACCCGTTCGGCGCGCTCGTGGAGGCGGCCAGGGGGCTCGGCATGCACGTCATGGCCAGGGTGGACCCCCACGCCGTGCACGCCGACGCGGCCACGGCCCATCCCGAGTGGCTGGCGTGCGACCAGGAGGGGGCGCCGATCGAGCACTGGTCACATCCCGGCATCTGGCTGACCTGCGCCTTCACCGGCTACCACCGCGAGTTCGTCACCGAGGTGGCCAGGGAGATCGTGCGCGAGTACGACGTGGACGCGATCTTCGCCAACCGGTGGGAGGGCTACTACGGCATCTCCTACAGCGAGGCCGCGCGGCGCTCGTTCCGCGACGACACGGGGTTCGAGCTGCCGAAGCGCGAGCACGACACGACCGACCCGGCCTGGCCCGCGTACGTGGCCTGGCGGCGGCGCCGGCTCAGCGAGCTGGTCTCGATCTGGGACGCGGCGGTCAAGGACCTGCGGCCGCACGCCCGCTTCATCCCCAACCTGGGCGCCTTCGCCGCCCGCGACCTGGAGCCCGAGCTGGTCAAGCGGGTCTACCCGCTGTTCGTGGTGGACAAGCAGGGACGCTCGGGCATCGAGGCGCCGTGGGCGGCCGGCCGGGTGGCCAAGCGCAGCAGAGGCCTGTTCCCCGACCGGCCGGTCGGGCTCATCACCTCGGTCGGGCCCGAGTACCACCAGCACCGGTGGAAGGACTCGGTGGCCCCGCCGGAGGAGGTCCGGACGTGGATCGTGGACGGGTTCGCGCAAGGCGCGTTCCCCTGGTTCACCAAGTTCAACGCCACCGTCTCCGACCCGCGCTGGGTGCCGGCCGTGGTGGACGCGTTCGGGCTGCACGCGAAGCTGGAGCCGGTGCTGGCGCCGATGCCGGTCACGGCCGAGGTGGCGCTGGTCGACCCGAGCAGGGCGGGCCGGATCAGGAGCGGGGCGGCGCACTCCTTCCCCGACGAGGACGGCTTCTACCAGGCCCTGGTCGAGGCGCGGATCCCGTTCGACCTGCTGGCCGACCAGGTGCTGTCGGCCGAGCGGCTGCGGCCGTACAAGGTGCTGGTGCTGGCCAACGCCGAGCAGCTCAGCGACGAGCAGTGCGCGGCCGTCCGCGACTACGTGGCCGCCGGCGGCGGCCTGGTCGCCGCGCACCAGTCCTCCCTGTACGACGAGCACGGCGAGCCCCGGGCCAACTTCGGCCTGGCCGACGTCTTCGGCGCGGACCTGGTCAGCCCGCTCAGAGGCCCGATCAAGAACAACTACATCGCCCTGACCGGCGAGCACCCGGTCAGCGGCGGGTTCGGCCCGGCCGGGCGGATCATCGGCGGCACCCGGCTGCTCGGCGTGGAGGCCAGGCCGGGCACGCAGGTGCCGTTCCGGTTCGTGCCGGACTTTCCCGATCTGCCGATGGAGGAGCTGTACGCCAGGAAGGACCCCGACGCCCCGGCCGTGATCACCAGGGAGGGGCCGGGCCGGGTGGTCTACATCCCGTTCGACCTCGGGGCGATCTTCTGGGAGACGCTCCAGGCCGATCACGGCCGGCTGATCGCCAACGCGGTGCGCTGGGCGCTCGGCGGCGAGCCCGAGGCCACCGTACGCGGCCCGGGGCTGGTCGACCTGGCCGTGCGCCGCGACGAGCACAGTCTCGCGGTCACCGTGGTCAACCTGACCAACCCCATGGCCATGCGCGGCGCCATCAGGGAGACCATCCCGCTGCCGCCGCAGACAGTCTCCGTCGCGCTGCCGCCGGACGCGGCGGGGGCCACGGCCCGGCTGCTGGTGGACGGGAGCGAGGCCCCCGTCGCCGTCCGCGACGGCCGGGCCGAGGTGGAGCTGACCGGTGCCGGGCTCATCGAGGTCGTGCACCTGACCTGGGAGCCGAGGTGAGCCGGGTCTGGTGGCGCGAGCCGTTCCGGATGTTCCAGACCAACCTCCGCGAGGTGGACGCCGGGCTGGACGTCGAGCGGGTGCTGGACCAGTTGGAGGAGTTCGGCGCGAACGCCTGGCTGATCAGCGTCGGCGGCATCCTGTCGAACTATCCGACCGGCCTGGACTTCCAGACGCGCAACCCGCACCTGGCCGAGCGCCCGTCCGGCGACCTGATCGGCGACGCGGTGGCGGCGGCCCGGAGCAGGGGCGTGCGCGTGCTGGCCAGGATGGACTTCTCCAAGATCGACCACCGGCGGGCCGAGCGGCATCCCGAGTGGTGCTTCGTCTCGCCCGCCGGCGAGCGGCAGGTCTACAACGGCCTCACCAGCGTGTGCCCGAGCGGCGACTACTACCAGGTCAAGCTGTTCGAGGTGATCGGGGAGGTGCTCGACCGCTACGAGATCGACGGCTTCTTCCTCAACTGGATGTCGTTCAACGAAGTGGACTACAGCCGCAGATACTGGGGCGTCTGCCACTGCCTCGCCTGCGCCCGCCGCTACGACGGTGAGCTGCCGGAACGGGCCGACGCCCGGTGGCGCGCGTTCACGCGTGCGACGCTGGACGACCTGCACGCCAGGATCCGGGCCGAGATCGCCGGGCGCAGGCCCGAAGCGGCGCTCATCCTGGGCGAGCACGCCGACATCGTCTTCCACGAGGCGAACAACGCCGTCGGCCGGCCCCTGTGGCACCACAGGACCAGCGAGCACGTCAGCGCGGCCAAGTCGTACCGGCCCGAGGTGCCGGTGCTGGTCAACTCGGTGGGGTTCGTGGACATGCCGTACCGGATGGCGGGGGAGGAGCCTCACCATTTCGCCCAGTATCTGCTGCAGGCGATCTCGCGGGGGGCGATCCCGTCCACGTACATCATGGGGACGCCGGACGACAGCTCGTACGAGTGCCTGGAGATCGCCGGCGAGCTGACCCGGTTCCACCGCGACCACGCCGAGGTCTACCGGGACCTCGTCTCCGAGGCGCGCACGCTGCTGGTCCGCCCCGAAGGGGAGCGGGCCGAGTTCCAGGGGCTCTACCTGGCGCTGCTGGAGCGGCACGTGCCCTTCGACGTGCTGCCCGAGGAGAAGCTGGCGGCGAGCGACCTGTCCAGGTACGAGCTGGTCGTGCTGCCCGACGCCGGCGAGCTGAGCCGTCCCGGCGTGCTGGACGCCTACGCCGAGGCGGGCGGCACCGTGCTGGCGACCGGGTCGAGCGACGCCGGGCTCGCCTGCCTGCCCGTCGCCCGCCGGCTGGCCGCGTACACGACGGAGGAGTCCGTCCGCTCGCTGCACCTGCGCGGTGACCGCGGCATGGTGCCGGTGATCGGCGCCTTCCACGTGGTCGAGCCCGCGCCGGGAGCGGAGACGGGCCTGCCCGCGCTCTCCAGGGCCAGGTACGGCCCGCCGGAGAAGTGTCACGGCCATCTGGAGACCGGCCATCCCGGCTGGCTGAGCGCCCCCTACGGCCGGGGGAGAGGCGTGCTGATGCCGTGGACGGTCGGGCGCGGCTACCGGGAGACCGGGCTGAGCGCCCATCGCGACCTGTTCGCCGACCGCCTGCCCGCCGGCCTCGCCGTCGGGACGGGGCTGCCCGAGCAGGCGGAGATCGTGCCCGCCCGCGCCGGGGACCTCCGGGTGATCCATCTGCTGAACCGCTCGGGCGACGCCGACCAGCGCTTCCGCCGCCCGCTGCCGATCGCGGAATCGTGGCTCGACCTGCCCTGGCCGGGCGAGTGGGAGGCGCACGCGCTGCGCGCGGACCGCCCCCTGGAGGTGGACGGCGGCCGGGTGCGGCTGCCGGAGATCGGCCTCTTCGAAGTCGTGAAATTGTCAAACAAGTATTCATGACCTATTGACGGTCTCGTTAGACAAATGAACACTGGACCATCACCGGGGTAGCCGGTCCCCTGTGAGAACGACGGGAGAACAACGTGATGAGCGGACTGGATCGGCGGGGGTTTCTGAAGCTGGCGGCGGCCGGGGCACTGGGGGCCGGCCTGACGGCGTGCGGCGCCGGCGACTCGGGCGGCGGTGACGGCACCACGCTGCGGTACGCGTGGTGGGGCAACAACGTCCGGCAGCAGAACTACACGAAGGCACTCAAGGAGTTCATGGCCAAGAACCCGGGCATCCAGGTCGAACCGGAGTTCGCCGACTACACCGCCTTCCAGGAGCGCATGACCACCCAGATGGCCGCCCGCGACGTGGCCGACATCTTCTGGATCGCCTCGGCGCAGGTCATGACGTACCACAAGAGCAACATCTACCGGCGCCTCGACGAGGTGCCCAGCGTCGACCTGGCCGACTACTCCAAGGAGGAGCTGGAGTCGTTCAAGCTGGACGGGCAGCTCAACACCATGCCGATCGGCATCTTCGTCCCCGTCTTCCGCTACAACGAGACGTTCGCCGAGGAGGACGGCGTCAAGCTGCCGCCGGCCGACGCCGACTGGGACGCCTGGTCGGAGTTCCTCATCGACTACTCCAAGGACAACCCGAAGCAGCGCAAGGGCCTGCCGTACGAGGCCGACGCCGACATGGTGTTCGAGGCCTGGCTGCGCCAGCGCGGCGAACTGCTCTGGAGCGAGGACGGCAACCCCGGCTTCACCGCCGACAGCGTCCGGGCCTGGTTCGACTGGTGGGACAAGATGCAGAAGGCCGGCGCGGTGCTGACGCTGAGCGAGCAGGAGGGCATGGGCCCCGACTGGGCCCTGGTCGGCAAGAAGGTGCTGGCCAAGGTCGGCAACTCCAACCACATCATCGACGACGCCAAGATGTTCCCCGACTACTCCTTCAAGCTGCGCAGCGTTCCCGTGGCCAAGGACGCGCAGGCCGGGCACCCGTTCCTCTACTACCCCCGGATGGCCATCTACCAGGGCATCGACGACGACAAGCTGGAGGCCGCGGGCAAGCTCATCAGCTACAACACCAACGACCCCGCGATGATCAAGACCGTCGGCCTCACCATGGGCGCGCCGGTCAACCCCAAGGTCTTCGAGCAGACGCTGGCCGCCGCGCAGGGCGACGACAAGGAGTCGCTCGACGCCGTACAGGTCAGCCGCAAGGCCGAGCGCCGCCCCCGCTTCGAGGCGCCCCCCGGCACCAGCACCTGGCGCACCGCCATGGGCAGGGTCGCCGAGGAGATCTCACTCGGCCGCCTGAGCACCGCCGACGGCGCCCAACGACTGCTCGACGAGATCTCGGCCGGCATCGCCCGCGCCAAGTAGGAATCCCCATGTCGAAGCTCCATCGTCAGGGCGGCGCCGCACACGTCTTCCTGATCCCCTGGTGGCTGGGCCTCGTCCTGGTCACGGCCGTACCTCTGATCGCCTCCCTCTACCTGGCCTTCACCGACTACAACATCCTCAGCTCGCCGAAGTTCAACGGCCTGGAGAACTTCGAGCGCATGTTCCAGGACGACTACTTCTGGGCCGCCGTCCGCGTGACCGCGGTCTACGTCGTCGTCTCCATCCCGCTGCAACTCGGCTTCGCGCTGCTGCTCGCCCTGATCCTCGACCGCGGCCTGCGCGGCCTGGCCTTCTACCGCAGCGCCTTCTACCTGCCCTCGCTGCTCGGCACCGGCGTCGCCGTGGCCATCCTGTGGCGGCAGATCTTCGGCGACAACGGCCTGGTCGACCGGGCGCTGTCACTCTTCGGCCTCGAACTCGGGAGCTGGCTGCAGAACCCCAGCCTGTCGCTGTCCACCCTGATCGTGCTGAACGTCTGGACCTTCGGCTCACCCATGGTGATCTTCCTGGCCGGACTGCGCCAGATCCCCGAGGAGCTGTACGAGGCCGTCAAGGTGGACGGCGCCGGAATCGTGCGCCAGTTCACCGCGGTCACGATCCCCCTGCTCACCCCGATCATCTTCTTCAACCTGATCCTGCAGACGATCGGCGCGTTCCAGACCTTCACCCAGGCCCACGTCGTCAGCGGCGGCACCGGAGGCCCCGCCAACTCGACGCTGTTCTACACGCTCTACATCTACCAGCAGGGATTCACGAACTTCGACATGGGCTACGCCTCCGCGCTGGCCTGGGTGCTGATGGCGGCCATCGGCCTGGTGACCGCCGTGCACTTCGTCCTGTCGAGGTACTGGGTCTTCTACGGAGACGACTGATGACGACCGCGACGACCTCGCTCGACTCCTCGCGCGCCCGCACCACGGCGGCCCTGCGCCGGCGCGGGCGCCGGGACCTGCTCAAGCACCTCGGCCTGGGCGTCTTCGTGCTGCTGATGCTCTATCCGCTGATCTGGATGATCGTCAGCTCGCTCAAGCCCGACCACCTCATCCTGACCGAGCCGGGACTCATCCCCAGCGAGATCACCTTCGACAACTTCGTCGCGGGCTGGAACGCGCTCAACCGGCCGTTCACCGTCTTCTTCCTCAACTCGCTGCTGGTCACCGTCGGCTCGATCATCGGCAACCTGTTCTCCTGCTCCCTGACCGCGTACGCGCTGGCCCGGCTGGAGTTCAGGATGCGCGGGGTCTATCTGGGCATCACGCTGCTGTCGGTGATGCTGCCGATGCACGTGCTGGTGATCCCGCAGTACATCTTCTTCTCGCAGCTCGACCTGGTGAACACCTACTATCCGCTGCTCATCCCGAAGTTCCTGGCCACCGACGCGTTCTTCATCTATCTGATGGTCCAGTTCATCAGGACGATCCCGCGTGACCTGGACCGCGCCGCCTGGATCGACGGCTCGGGCCCGTTCCGCACCTTCTGGTACGTGATCCTCCCGCTGATGCGGCCCGCCCTGGTCACCACCACGATCTTCACCTTCATCTGGACCTGGAACGACTTCTTCGTCCCGCTGATCTATCTCACCTCGCCGAAGATGTTCACTGTGCCGGTGGCGCTGAACTCCATGGTCGACTCCGAGACGCAGGGCGGTGTGGGCATGTTGTTCGCGATGTCGCTGGTGTCGCTGCTGCCGGTGCTCATCTTCTTCGCCATCGCCCAGAAACACCTCATCCGCGGCATCGCCACCACGGGGCTCAAATGAGAATCATCATCACCGGCGACCACGACGAGCTCGCCCGCCGCCGCATCCGCAGGGCGGCCGGTGCCGCGCACGTCGAGTTCGCCGCCGACCCGGGCGACGGCATCGAGCTGGCCGACGCCGTCGTCGGAAAGGTGCCCGAGCCGCTGCTGGCCAAGGCGGGCCGGCTGCGCTGGGTGCACAGCCCGGCGGCGGGCGTGGACGGCATCCTGTCCGAGGGGCTGCTGGCGAGCGACGTCACGCTCACCTCCGCCACCGGCAACGGCGCGATCCCGCTGGCCGAGCACGCGATGCTGCTGCTCCTCATGCTCGACAGGGACGTGCCGCGCTGGCTGCGCGCCCAGTCCGAGCGCCGCTGGGAGCGCTACACGCACGGCGAGCTGGCCGGCAAGACCATCGGCCTGTACGGGCTCGGCCACGCGGGCCTCGACCTGGCCGCCAAGGCGAAGGCGTTCCACATGCGGGTGCTGGGCGTGCGCAGGAAGGACGCCCCCGCGCCCGGCGTGGACGAGCTGCTCGGCCAGGACGAGTTCCCGCGCCTGCTGGCCGAGTCGGACTACGTGGTGGTCACCGCGCCGCTCACCCCCGTCACCGCGGGACGGTTCGGCCGGGCGGAGTTCGCCGCGATGAAGCCCACGGCCTGCTTCGTCTGCGTCTCACGCGGCGGCATCGCCGACGACGACGCCCTGCTGGACGCGCTGCGCCGGGGCGAGATCGCCGGCGCGGGCCTGGACGCCCACGGCGTGGAGCCGCTGCCGCCGGCCAGCCCGTTCTGGTCGCTGCCGAACGTCATCGTCACCCCGCACAACGGCGCCACCACCCGCGAGACCGCGGGCCGCGGCCTGGACATCCTGCTGGACAACCTGGGCCGTTTCGTCAGGGGCGAGCCGCTGCGCAACGTCGTCGACAAGGCCGCCGGCTACTGAGGTTCAGAGTATACTTGTCTGACGATTTTGCCTTTTCTGGGAGGAGTTCCATGGACGGTAAGCCCAGCTTTCCTCTCGGACCATCATCACTGACGGAAGCGCTCTACGAGTCGGTCCGCAAACGCATCGTCAACGGCGACATCGCCCCGGGGGAGAAGCTCACCGAGATCCGGATCGCCAACGAGTACAGCGTCGCACGCCCCACCGCAAAAGCCTGCCTCGAACGGCTGACCGCGCTCGGGCTGCTGCGCCGTACCACGCACAAGACCGCCGTCGTCCCCAAGCTGGACGAGGCGGAGATCCGCGACCTCTACTTCAGCCGCGAGACCGTCGAACGGGCGGCGGTCGTGGCGCTGGCCCGCGCCGGCACGGTGCCGCCCGAGGCGGTGCGCGCCCAGGCGGCGATGAGGGCGGCGGCCGGCGACGCGGCCCAGCACGGCTCCGACCAGGGATCCCATGCCGGGGCGTTCGCCACTCAGGTCGAGGCCGACATCGCCTTCCACTCCGCGCTGGTGGCCGCCGTCGGCAGCCGCCGCCTGGCGCGGATGCACGAGGTCATCCTCGGCGAGGTGCACCTGACCATGGGCCAGTTCCAGGCCCACCGCACCACGAACCCGATGAACGTGGCGCACGAGCACGACGACATCCTCAAGGCCATCGGCGACGGCGACCCCGAGCGGGCGCAGCAGTGCCTGGCCCACCATCTCGACCAGGCCCAGGGGCGGCTGCTCGGCCAGCTGCGCCGCGAACGATCGGAAGAGGCCCACGCGTGACCAGGTGGAGCGTCAACTGTTCCCTCCTCTACACGGATCTGCCGCTGCTGGAGCGGCCCGCCGCGGCGGCGGCCGACGGGTTCACCGCCGTCGAGTTCTGGTGGCCGTGGCCGGTGGCGGTGCCGGACGACCGT
The DNA here is from genome assembly GCF_042428605.1 of Nonomuraea salmonea. NCBI lineage: Bacteria > Bacillati > Actinomycetota > Actinomycetes > Streptosporangiales > Streptosporangiaceae > Nonomuraea > Nonomuraea salmonea. The sequence goes on along the minus strand of NZ_JBHMCF010000014.1, from coordinate 20,307 downwards.
GAGGTGGACGCGTTCGTCGCCGCGGTCGAGAACGCGGGCGTGCGGCTCACCGGGCTCAACTTCTTCGCCGGCGACATGCCGGGTGGTGACCGCGGCGTCGTGTCGTGGCCGGGCCGCTCGCGCGAGCTGCTCGACAACATCCCCGTAGTCGCCGCGATCGGCGAGCGGCTCGGCTGCCGCGCGTTCAACGCCCTCTACGGCAACCGGATCGACGGCGCCGGCGCCGCCGAGCAGGACGAGCTGGCCGCCGAGCTGCTGACCGCCTGCGCCAAGGGCGTCTCGGGCACGGTGCTGCTTGAGCCGGTCAGCGGCGCGCCGCGCTACCCGCTGCTGACGGCCGCCGACGCCGTGGCCGTGCTCGACCGGCTGCCCGACGTGCCCAACCTCGGGCTGCTCGCCGACTTCTACCACCTGGCCGTCAACGGCGACGACGTGGCCGCCGTCATCGACCGGCACGCCGCGCGCATCGCCCACGTGCAGATCGCCGACGCCCCTGGCCGAGGTGCGCCCGGCTCCGGCGAGCTGCCGCTGCGGCAGTGGATCGACGACGTGTACGCCGCCGGATATGACGGATATATCGGCCTGGAATACCGCGCGGAAGGGCCCGGCGCCTTCGCCTGGCTGCCGAGCGAGCAGCGCGCCGCAGACCCGGCCCCCGGCACGCGGCCATGAACGCGACCCCGCCCACGGCCCGCGACGCCGCCCCGAACGCGACCCCGCCCACGGCCCGCGACGCCGCCCCGAACGCGACCCCGCCCACGGCCCGCGACGCTGCCCTGAACGCGACCCGCGACGCCGTACCTGACACGGAAGGATCTTTCACGTGAGCGCCATCGCCTTCATCGGCCTCGGCATCATGGGCTCGCCCATGGCCGTCCACCTGGTCAAGGCCGGGCATGCCGTGGCCGGGTACAACCGGTCGCCGGACAAGGCGAAGCCGCTGGCGGAGGCCGGCGGGCGGGTGGCCGGGTCGGTCGCCGACGCCGTGACGGGCGCCGAGGTCGTCGCGCTCATGGTGCCCGACTCGCCTGACGTCCAGGACGTGCTGACCGGCGACGACGGCGTGTTCGCGCACGCCGCCCCCGGCACGCTGATCATCGACTTCTCCTCCATCCGCCCCGACGTCACCCGCGAGCTGGCCGGGGAGGCGCACCGCAGGGGCCTGCGCTACCTCGACGCCCCCGTCTCCGGCGGCGAGGCCGGCGCCAGGAACGCCGCCCTGTCGATCATGGTCGGCGGCGCGGCCGGCGACTTCGAGGCCGCGCGGCCGATCTTCGAAGCGGTCGGCAAGACCGTCGTCCACGTCGGGCCGAGCGGCTCCGGCCAGACGGTCAAGGCCGCCAACCAGCTCATCGTGGCGGCCAACATCGAGGCGCTGGCCGAGGCCGTGGTGTTCCTGCGGGCGTACGGGGTGGACCTGGAGGCCGCGATGGACGTGCTCGGCGGCGGCCTGGCCGGCTCCGCCGTACTGACGCAGAAGCGGGCCAACATGACCGGGCACTCCTTCGAGCCCGGCTTCCGCATCGCGCTGCACCACAAGGACATGGGCATCGTCACCTCTGCGGCCCGCGAGGCCGGCGTGGTGCTGCCGCTCGGGGTGCTCGTGGCCCAGCTCGTGGCCTCCGCGAACGCGAGCGGCGACGGCGGGCTCGACCACTCGGCGCTGCTGCGCGGCGTGGAGCGCCTCTCCGGCACCGCGTAGCTGGAGCTCCCGGTATGGGGAGCTCCGTGGACGTCACCGTAAGCGACAAGGAGGCGCACCTTCTGGCCACTTAGGGGATTGTGTCCGTAGTCGTGGGCCATGTTCTCTTCGCGATCATGGCCCACGTACGCGCAGCCGTCACCTTCCTGACCCTGGTTCCGGCGGCCGGCGCGACCGTCGCCGCCTCGGTGCCGGTGCTCTCGTCCGCGGCGGGCGGTGAACCGGCCGGCGCCGAGTGCCGCACGTGGACACCGCGGGAGCCCTCGGAGGTGATGATCGTCCGGTGCCGTGAGCGCACGTAGCGCTCAGGCCATCCCCACTGGCCAGGCAATCGACGGGAGTGGGCGCGGAGGTCAGCGCGTGCCCCAGGGGGTCGAACGGGCCGCCGGCCACAGCCTGCCTCGCGAGGATCAACGCGCTCTCGCCGTAGGCGGCGGCGACGGGCGGCGAGCAGCGACCGTGCAGTCCCTTACCCATCGCGCAGGACGTCTCTCCCCGGACCTCAGGATCCAAGACGGTCGCATCGTGGCAGAGCCGTAGGTGGCGCGACGACGTCTGGGTGGAAGACTTCTTCGATGGAGCAGAGGGGTCGGCCGCTGTTGATGATCAGGTACGAGCACCAGAGGCTGGGGCGGGCCGTGCTGAAGGGGTCGGGCGCTCCCCACGACCAGGGCCGTACACCTCGGTGGAGCAGTTCCCGGCGCTGTTCGACCTCTGACAGCAGGTAACCGATCGGGATGTCGGTGCCGAGGTCGATGTCGGCCATCAGGGGGTGTCCGGGATCGAGGACGACTTTGTTGGCCGAGATCACCGTTCCCGTTTCGACCAGGATCAGCTGGGATCGGCGGAGGAGCACGGTGTCGTCCGTAGCGGCGTGCAGGCGGGCGCGCACTGCGGGGGAGACGGTACCTGCCGCCGGCCGCCGGGCCTGCAGGACCACTCGGGCTTTGAGCTGCTTACCGAGCAGGGCGGCCAGGAAGCGAGTGGTGGAGCCGTCGAGACTGGTGAGGATGTCGGGGATCCTTCCAGCCTCGTGTCGGAAGAGGAGGTGCGTGGAGGTCATCGGGGTCCTTAATGACGTGCCTGACGCGGCCGGACGTGCGGCGGCAGCGGACGGTGACGGCGAATGTGTCGTTGGTGCGAGCTGGCCGACGCGGGGAGCGAGGTTGTGCGCCGGGCATGTATTCGCTACGGAGAGAAGGTAAACGCCGCGGTGTTGACCCGGTTGTGATTCGGTTGTTTCCGGGTCATGATCCGGTTCGGACTTGCGCAGTATTATCATCGCTGCTCAGCTTTGGTCTGATCGTTCTTGACCGTCGATAGCCGATTCGCCCCGCATGGAAAAGACGAGGAGGCTCGTGATGCGATTCGTCGTCCTGGGATCAGTTGGAGTACAGCAAGCCGGGGAGACGGTGGAGATCTCCCGCACCCGGCGCCCTCTGCTGGCCACATTGCTCCTGGCCGGGGGAACTGGAGTCACCGCACAGACGTTGATGCAAGCCGTCTGGGGAGACACTTATGGGCGGGAAAACTCGCTGAAAACAGCATTGTCACAGCTGCGCCGCCTGATACCGGGTCGCATTGCGAAGGGCGGCCCGCGGGGTTATCGCATGGAGTTACAGCATGATGACACTTTCGACCTCGCGGAGTTTCTCGCGCTCACCGAACAAGGGCGTGAGCAAACGGCGGTAGGCCATCATGCGGAGGCGGTGACGTCCTTACAGAAGGCTCTGGCACTTTGGGGCGACCCGCCGCTGGCTGACGTACCGGATGACCCGCCGCAGGTGGCCACATGGAGACGGGAACTGCTGTGGAAACGCAAGGTCGCCCAGGAGCAGGTGCTGGAGTTGAGGCTGCTATTGGGGGAGGATCACCAGCTCCTGGGGGACCTGCGCAAGGAAATCGCTGAGGATCCGCTGTCCGAGACGTTGAACGCCCTGCTGATGAAGGCGCTCTATCGGGCCGGCTACCGTATCGATGCGTTGCACCAGTACGACAGCCTGGCCGCGCTCCTGGCTCAGGACACCGGTGCGGAACCCGGGCTGAACCTCCGGCGGCTGCGGGACGAGATCGCCTCCGACGATCTGTTAGGAACGTCCGGCCCGCGGCCCTTGACGTCCGCTGTCACCGCGGACGACCGCCCCTGTACGCCGGTTGCTCTGGGACCTGGGGGACTGCCCCCGGCGCAGCTGCCGCCGGCAGTCACAGACTTCACGGGGCGGGAGGACGAGGTACGGCAACTGAAGCGATATTTGTCCTCCGCGCGTGACAGCGACGGTGTGCCGATCGCGTCCATCTGCGGACCACCTGGCGTCGGCAAGTCGGCGCTTGCGCACCTCGTCGCGCACCTCCTGCGCCCGGTGTTCCCGGACGGGCAGATCTACGTGCACATGGGCGTCACGTCGGAGCGCCCCCGCGAGATCGGCGACGTCCTGGCTGAGGTCCTGTCCGCGTTGGGAGTTCCTCCCACGGGTCTGCCGGCCGGTGTGAGCGGACGTACCGCGCTCTACCGCTCGTTGATGGCGGGCCGGCGGGTGCTGGTCGTCCTCGACGACGTCATCGGCATCCAGCAGATCCAGGCGCTGCTGCCGGGGACGTCCGGGTGCGCGGTGCTGGTGACGAGCCGCTCGCATCTGGTGGCGAGCACGGCGATGCGGGTGGTCAGGCTGAACCCGCTGTCGAAAGAGGAGTCCGTCAGCCTGCTCAGTGACATCGTCGGTGCTGACCGCGTTGAAGCCGAGCCGACGGCCGCGGCGGACATTTGCGCCGTCTGCGGTGGTTTCCCGCTCGCGGTGCGCATCGCCGGGTCGCTGCTGGCAGGGCAGCCCGCGTGGCCGTTACGCACGTTCGCGGAGCGGCTGCGTACGCGCTCCCTCAGCCTGCTGCGCGGGGATGACCTGGGGGTCGAAGCCAGCATCCGGGGCAGCGACGAGGCCCTTCCAGGGGATGCCCGCCGGGTCTTCCGGCTGGTGTCGATGCTCGGGCACGGATTCGCCGGATGGGAGGTGGCCATGCTGGACAACAAGAAGGTCGCCGACCTGGAGGGCGCTCTGGAGCTGCTCACCCGGCACAGCCTGCTGACCAGCGTGGGCGTGGACGCGTCGGGCCAGCTCAGGTACGGCCAGCACGAGCTGCTCCGCTCGTATGGTGCGGCGCGTCTGTCCGAACGGCCCGATGAGCAGGATTCGGCGATGCACCGGCTTCTCCTGGGCTGGCTGGAACTGGCGGATCTGGCCGCTGCCCAAATCGCCCGCGAACCGTACCATCCACCTGTCAGAAGGCTGGACATCACGATGTACGCCGCTACCACGGTCAGAGAGATGATCGCTGCGGACGTCGACGGCTGGCTGGCCACCGAGGTGGGCAACCTCCTCAACGTCATTCGCATCGCCTGCGAGCGGGGAAAATACCAGCAAGCTCTCGGAATCGCCCTGAGAGTGGCTCCGTATCTGTATCGGGAGAGCCGGCACCAGGAAGCGGAGGACATGTGGCGCCGCATTCTGCAGGCGATCACACCGGACTACCCTCGGTTGCAAGCAGAGGCACGCCATCGCCTCGCCTCCTTGATCATGAGTCGCCCGCGAGGTCCACAGCGGGCTCTGCCGCTGCTCGACGAGGTCTTGGCCGCGCGTGAGAAACATAAGGACTACCAGGGGTTGGCCCGCACCCTGGGCGTGCGTGCCGAGTGCCGCCGCAGGGAGGCGCTGGATCAGCAGTCCGCGACCCTGCTGAGAAAAGCCGAAGTGGATGCGCAGCGAGGGCTGAGTATCGCGTGCGGCGAAGCTCGCGACCAGTACACCGAGCTCGCCTGCCTGCGCGCACTCGCCCTGATCGCCAGCGCCCGAAATGAGCACGGGCGGGCGCTGGGGTTGGCCCAGGACATGGTGCGTGTTGCGCACAAGGTGGCCCCCAACGCCGTACATGCCACGTACCATGCGTGGGCCCTGCAGGCGCGGGGGGCCATGATGATCGCCGCCGGCCGACCCGAGCAGGCGCTCGGCGAGCTGGACCAGGCCCATGACCTCAGCCGGCAGGCGCGGCACCGAGCCGGCCAGGCACGGGCGAGCGAGCTGGCGGGGGACGCGCTGGCCGCGCTCGACCGCGACCAGGAAGCCGTGCAACGCTACGCGCAGGCTGCTGCCGCCTTCGATGAAGTGGGCTTGGCCGATGAGGCGGACCGGTGCCGCCGCAAGAACGGGGACGCGAGAGCGGAACCAGGCTGAGTCGATCGGTCGCCTTGTTACGCGGGCCGTGTGGTTGTGCCAGCGGTTCGGATCGTCCACGTCTCGGCGGCTCGCCGCGCGTTCTCGTCTACGCCTTCTGCGCGACGCCACCCAGGACCCGAGCCGTGAGGCGGGTGTAGTCGTCGGTGACGTGGCCGGGTTGCCACCGCTGCACGTCCACCAGCCCTGGCTCGAGAAGGCTCCAGCCGGGCTGGTCGAAGAACCGGGCGATCTCCTCGACGGTCCGGTAGGTGACGGGCGTGCTGAGGCTTTTGGCGTTCGCGGCCATCATGATCTTGTAGATGCCGGGATCGATGTCGGTGCTCGACACGTGTGCGAACACCATGTAGCTCTTGGGCGGCATCGCCTCCATGAGGCGAAAGACGACGCCGTACGCGTCATCGGCGTCGGGCACGAAATGCAGTACGGAGCACAGGACCAGCCCCCAGGGCTGGTCGACGTCGAAATGGCGAAGCGTGTCGGGATGCGTCAGGATGCCATGAGGATCGCGGACATCCGCTTTGATGAAACGCGTCTGCTCATCACCGACCAGGAGCGCCTCCGCCTGGGGGAGCACGCTGGGGTCGCTGTCGACGTAAATGGTGCGAGCGCCGGGATTGATGGATTGGGCGACCTCGTGCACGTTCTCCTGGGTAGGCAGTCCCGAGCCGACGTCCAGGAACTGGGAGACGCCTTGCTCGGCCACATGGCGTACGGCCCGGATCAGGAACTGACGATTCGCTTGCGCGATTTTCCCCAGGTCCGGGTCGTAACGCAGTCCTTCGGCTGCGGCGTCCCTGTCCACCTGAAGATTGTTGGTGCCGCCCAGGAAATAGTCGTACATGCGGGCCGCGGAGGTCGGTTGACGGTCGTCTGACTGCTGGTGCGGGCGCACAGTGCTCCTCGATCTCGACAGCGCGGGCATCGGACCGAAGCATGATCGTAGTGCCATTCGCGCGGCTTGACGAGATCGTCATTGCGGTGGTGAAGGTGGGCGCTTACCGCGCTTCGCGGATTGCCACCGAAACCCATCCGGACCACAACGCCGCCGCAACCTGAACAACACCACTGCGTCCTACGTTTCCGGGCGTGATCTCTCAACAAAGGCTCACCGGCGAACACGGAGGGCGGCACGCCCGGCCCAGATCTGGTCTGCTCATGCTGCGGCTGGTCGCCGGAGCTGTCACCGCTCTGGTGATGGCCGACACGGTCGGTACCACGCTGACCATGCCGACCCTGAGTCGTGACCCGGTCGTCCGGGCGGTGCCGCTCAGCGAGCTGAACCTGCTGACGACGGCGAACCTCGCGACGATCGCCGCGTTGCTGGTCTCCGGAGGACGGCTCGCGGATCTAATCGGTCGGCGCATCGTCCTGGCCGTCGGTGCGGCCGCCTTCGCGGTGGGAGCGCTGCTGGTGACGTTCAGCCCGTTCTGGCCGGTGTTGCTGGCGGGGCGGCTGGTCCAAGGGGCGGGGTCCGCCCTGATGCTGCCGGCGGCACTGGGGCTCCTGCTCGGCCAGTGCGACGAGCGGCGTCGCCCCGGGGCGGTGGCGTTGTGGGGCGCGGCCACGGGAGTGGGCGGGCTGGTCATGCACGCGGCGGGTGGGTTCTTTCTGGACGCCTACGGGTGGCGCCTGCTCTATCTGCCGCTCGGCCTGACGGCGATCGCGCTGCTCCTGCTGGTCAAGGTCCTGCCCACGGCACAGCTACACCGACACAGGGCACCGGACCTGGTCGGAACGCTGTCACTGATCACCGCCACTGCGGCGCTGGTGCTGGTCGTCACCTACGGTGCCCGATGGGGCTGGACCTCGCTCATCGCCCTCATCACCACGATGACGATGATATCGGCCGGTGGGCTGGCCCTGGCTCGCTCGCGTCGTCACCCTGCGGGGGCGATCGACGTGGAGCTGTGGCGCTCACCAGAGGTGAGGTGGGGGGCTTTCATTTCGCTGCTGTACGGGGTGATGGCCTTCGCGCTGCTGAACCTCGTACCGATGGCGCTGGGCGAGCAGGGGCTCTCCACCGGCCGGATCGGCCTGACGCTGGCTCCTCTCTCGGCAGCCGTCACCCTCGCCAGTCCGCTGGTCGCGCCCCTGGTCCGTCGCGTCGGCCTGCTGCCGACGGTGTACGTGGGCGCCTTCCTCAGCGGTACCGGCTTCCTGCTGCTGATCGTCGTACCGGTCACATCAGGACCGGGCCTGGCGACGCTGATCCTGCTGGGCGTCGGCTTCGGGCTGGTGAGCACCACGGCCACGATCACCGGCACGCTCGACACCGGCACGGAAGGATACGCCGCCGCGGTCGGAACGCTCACCACCGCGCGCATCCTCGGCGGAGCGATCGGATCAGCGGCCGCGGCCGCCTACCTGACTGACCTTCCAAAGCCAGCTGCCCTGGCCTATCACGACGTCATCGCCGGCGGCATCGCCGTGTCCGTGCTCCTGGGCACCTGCGCCCTGATCCGGGCCGTACGGCAACGCCGTCCGACCGTACCGGGACAGCATGCAGCACTGCAGGCAGAGGTCGAGCGGCTCCGCGCGGCGCTCCGACGTCAGCAAGTCCGCCTGCGCACCATCGCCCGCACAGCCGAGGACGAACTCACCGCCCTTTCCGACCCCCGACGCACCCGCCCACCCGCACCCGACCCCGTCGCCCCACCCGAAGGAACCGCATGACCGTCACCGAAACTCTCACCCCGCGGCAGCACCGCACGCCCTACCCGCCTCCCGCCACGCACAGCCCGGCTGCCTCCACCACCTGGGACAGCCGCCTGGACACCGTGCCCTTACTGCGTGCCACCGACGTCCGCGCCATGGAACGGCTACGCGCGATCCGCGACTGCGCCCAAGACGGGCTCGCGGACATCGACGCCGTACTCGCCAACCCTCCGACACCCGACCAGGACGGAACACGATGACCCCGCCAGCACCCCTCACTCCTACGCGGATCGCCGCCGACGTCGCGGAGCTGCTGGCCGCACTCGGCCTACGCACCGTGTTCAGCACTATCGACGACGCCTTCCCCGCACTCGCCGACACCCTGGCCCGGCACCAGGTGCGCCTCGTCGGGGGCCGGAACGAAGCGGCAGCAGCAGCCATGGCCGTCACCTACGCCCGCACCGGCCACCAGCCCGCACTGCTGCTCCTCGAACAGCCGCACGGCTGGGCAGCCGCCGTGCCCGGCCTCAACCTGATCGACTACGGCGACATCCCGCTGCTCGTCCTGTCCCCGGAAGTGCATTCCGGCGACCTGGCCGCCTCCCCAGCATCGACCCTGCACCTACCGGACAAGCAGCAGGTGAGCGTCATGATCACCCGAGCCGCCCGTACCGCGCAGGATCACCACCGCCCCGTGCTGCTCCGGACCGGCCCGAACGCGGCGGCGGCCGACGAATCTCCAAAGGCCCCGACACCCGACGCCACGGCACTGAAAGATCTCTCAGCCCTGCTCCTGAAGGCGCATCGTCCCATCTTCATCGCCGGTCGTGGCGCCGCCTCGGCTGCCGCACCACTCGAGCGGCTCGCCGAGCAGGCAGGCGCGTTGCTGGCCACGACGCTCGGCGGGCACGGAATGTTCAGCTCCAATCCCTGGAACATCGGCATCGCCGGAACGCTCGCATCCCCCGAAACGGCCGAACTGCTCGGCGCTGCTGACCTGGTCGTCGCATGGGGATGCACGCTCGACACGTGGACGACCCGCCGCGGGACCCTGCTCTCACCACAAGCCCGGCTGGCGCAGATCGACATCAACCCCGCCGCACTCGGCCTGCACCACCGCATCGACCTCGGTGTGGCGGGCGACACCCGCCACACCGCCGAAGCACTCCTGCCGGCCCTGCCGGAGCAGCGGACCGGCTACCGGAGCGCGACCATGCGACAACGCGTGCTCAGCCGGCAGAGCCGAACCTACGAGGCGGTTCCCGGCCGCATCGATCCGCGGTCGTTCTTCCTGCTGCTGGATGCGCTGCTGCCCGCCGAACGCACACTCGTCGTCGAGCAGGGCACCGCGATGGGCCCTGCGGTCAGTCACCTGCGCATACCGGACGCGGCCGGCTTCTGCCTCGTCCCGGCACCCGGGCTCGGTCTGGCCGGCGGCATCGGCGCGGCGTTGGCCAGACCGGACCGGCTCGCCGTCACCGTCCTCGACGCGGGCAGCGCGCTGATGGCGGTCGAAAGGGAAACGGCGGCCGGTCTCGGCGCGCCCCTCCTGATCGTCGTCTGCGACGAAAGCGCGGAGCACGCACCGGCCGGCGACCTGATCGCTGGCTGGACCAGCGCCGTCGTACGCTGCCCGGCCGACATGACCGCCGTCTCCGCCTGGCTGGGCGGACCCAGGAACCACCCACTGCTGCTGCACGCCAAAGTCACGCGCATGGACTGGTGGCTCGCCGAACTCGCCGCCACCTGTCGGCCGGAGGGAACCCGATGACCTGCCTCCACCCCGCACCCGCACTTTCGGAACCCCGCATGACGAACGAGGACTCGACCGCCACGATCCCCGCAGCACAGCCGCACCCCACCGGCCTGGCCGGTCAGGCCGCCCTGGTGACCGGAGCGGCGAGCGGCATCGGCGCGGCCGTCGCCGCCGCCCTCGCGCAGGCAGGAGCCGCCGTCACGGCCTTCGACCTGAACGGGGAACGCGTCCGGCACGTCGCCGCGCGGCTGACGGCGGCCGGCCACACCGCCACCGCCCGACAACTGGACGTCACCAATCCCTGGGCGGTCGAGGCCGCGCTGGCACTGGCCGAAGCCGAGCACGGGCCGCCGAGCCTCCTGGTGAACGTGGCAGGCGTCCTGCACCGGGGGAGTACGGTCGGCCTTCCGGACGAGCAGTGGCGGAACCTGTTCGCCGTGAACACCGACGGTGCCTTCCACGTCTGCCGTGCCGCCGCCCGGCGCATGGTCCCTCGCGACGGTGGCTCGATCGTCACCGTCACCTCCGACGCCGCCTGCGTGCCACGCGCCCAACTGGCCGGATACGCCGCCTCCGTAGCCGCCGCCACCATGTTCACCCGCTGCCTCGGCCTGGAACTGGCTCCCTTCGGCATCCGATGCAACGTGGTCGCGCCAGGCTCCACCGGTGAGCCCGCGGGCGAGTTCCGGTTCAGTCGGCACGCCACGCCTGAAGCCGTGGCGGACGCCGTGCTGTTCCTGCTGTCGCACCAGGCGCGGCACATCACCGCACAGGTCCTTCCGGTGGGCGCCACCACAGACCTCAATCTCTGATCCACCCAGCAGTCGCGACCAAGGACAAGGGATGGCACCTTCACTGATGCCGGCACGCGGGCAGACACCGATCGCACATTTCCGCCCCACGGACACGCTGTTCTCAACCCCCACCTACACGCTGCTGGCCAAGGGCGGACGCGCCCTCACCACCGTCAGCCTGCCCGACCTGCCGGAGGCGGTTCCCAAGGCCCTGACCGGGCACGGCAGAACCGGCCTGGTCATCGGCGCCATCAGCTTCGACGGCTCCGCCAGCCGACTGCGGTTCGCCGAGCGCGTGACCCGCCATGAGCCGTTGACCGTACGACCCTGTCTCCGCTGCGCCTCCGCCGTCTGGCGCGTCGCCGCCAAGCCCAGCGCCGAAGATCACATCGCAACCGTACGGCTGATCCGCGATCGCATCGCGGCCGGCGAAGCGAACCGCATCGTCCTGGCCCAGACATTGACCGCGACCGGCTCCCATGGCCTCGATGTGACGGATCTCCTGATCCACTTGAGCGGCCGGGCACCGTATACCTTCGCTCTGCCACTCGGCCATGGCCGAACCCTCGTAGGGACATCTGCCGAACTGCTCATTGCTCGGCACGGCCGTGCACTCACAACCCACCCCCTGGCCGGCGCAGCACCGCGCCACCCCACTTCATTCGCCGACCAGAAAGCCGCCCGCGACCTGCTGAACTCGAGGAAGAAGCGGTACGAACACCGGCTCGTGGTGGAATCGGCAGCAGCCACACTCGCCCCCTTCTGCCGCGATCTGCGCGTGCCGAAGCAGCCCCAACTCCAGGCGACCGCGACGATGTGGCACCTCGGCAGCAGAATCACCGCCACTCTCACCGACCCGCCTCCCACCTCCCTAGGGTTGGCCGCCGAGCTACACCCGCCACCCACCTCCTGCGGCACCCCCACCCAGGCCGCCCGCACTCTCATCACCGAGCTCGAACACGGTAATGGAGTCAGACGCGGCTGGTACGCCGGCCTGGTCGGCTGGCAGAACGCCGCCGGCGACGGCGAATGGGCACTCACGCTCTGCTGCGCCGTCACCGAAAGCCCGCGACGGCTGCGGCTCTGGGCCGGCGCGGGCATCACCGCGGCCTCGGAACCGGCGGACGTCCTGCTCGAAACCAGCACCCAGCTGGCGACCATGCTTCAAGCTCTGCACGCCATCCCACGGTTGCACTGAACCGATCCCCGAAAGGAGCCCCGCAGATGTCGTTCCTGCCCGCCGTCCCCTCCTACCCCCTGCCCCACCTGCCCGCCGACGCGTTCCCCGACTGGTCCCTGGACCCCCGCAGAACCGCGCTGCTCATCCACGACATGCAGAACTACTACCTGCGCCCCTTCGCCCCCGCCGCCTCACCCCTCGCCGACCTGCTCGCCAACGCGGCAGCACTACGCGAGACGTGCGTCGAAGCGAACATCCCCGTGCTGTACTCAGTGCAGCCTGGCGGCCAGGACCCCGACGAGCGCGGCCTGTTGACCGACCGATGGGGCAACGGCCCCGGCCCCGACCCGGCCGACACCGACCTCCCGCCCGTGCTCATTCCGAACCCATCCGACCGCGTCATCATCAAGTCCCGCTACAGCGCATTCCACAACACGAACCTCGACGAGGCCCTCACTCACCTGGACTGCGACCAGTTACTCATTTGCGGCGTCTACGCGCACATAGGAGTACTGGCCACCGTCCTGGACGCCTTCATGCGCGACATCCAGCCCTTCGTCATCGGCGACGCCATCGCCGACCTCTCGGCCCACCATCACGCGATGGCCCTCAACTATGTCGCTTCCTGCTGCGGTCGCGTGGTCTCCACCAGCCAGGTCAAGGGCGCTCTGGGAACGAGGACCGTCCCCACGTCGTGACCCCCACCTGCCCGGAGACCCGTCATGGAACCAGCCCTGAACGAGGACGCGCGAGCAACCGTCGACCGGTTACGCCACCGTTATGGCGCCGTCCTGTTCGACTACTGCCACACCACACTCGCCACGGCCGACGCCGAACTGGCCGCCTGCGCCGCGCTCACCAGCGCACACGCCCACGCTGACCGACTCACCGAACGCCGATACCTGCGAGCCTGGCTGTACGCCCTGGCCCGCGTCCACTGCACGACATCCTCCCGCCCAGCATCCTGGCCCGGGATCACCGCCGCACCCCTCCTGCGCGAAGCAGTGAGGGCACTACCGGCAACTCAGCTCGAAGTGCTGAATCTGTCGGTTCGGCACGGCCTGTCCGACCTAGAGATCGCCACGATCTTCGACGCCGGCGCCCTCGAGATCGAATACCTCGTCACCAACGCGATCGACCAGATCGACCGGTGGATCTCCACCAACGTTTACCCCGACCTGCCCGACGAGCCCGCGCCACACACCGCGCGCGCCCTCCTCACCGCCCTCCCCATCGCCGACGAGCCACCCACCATGACGGCCCGCTTGGCCTCGGCCCCACCCCTCGGCGCCGACACACGATGGCGCGCCGACGGCTTCCCTGAACAGAAAGACCCCTTCACCTTCGCCCCCGTACGACGCCACGAGGCGGGGGAGACGACCACCCGCCAGGACGACTTCCGAGCCTGGGAACGGCGCAGCCGCCGCACCGAGGAGTTCTGGACCCGCCGCCACGACGAATCCAACCCCGAAGCACACCTCTCGCTCCGCCCACTCGCCCCCGCCCTACGCGTAGGAGCCATGATCACAGCAGCCGTGACGAGCATCCTCGCCGCTGGTGCCCTCTGGTCGTGGCTCCAACCAGAATCCCGCCCGACCGACGTACACCCTGCGGCCGCCCCGGCCACCATCACTGTGCAACCCAGCCAATCTCAGCCCGCACCTCTCATCGAGGAACCTCCTCCCAACCGACCCACCACGCCGGCCCCAACAAAGAAACCCACGGCAACGAAGTCACCCTCACCAACCCCCACCAAGAAACCCAGCCGAGCCGTACCCGGAACCCACCCCGCCCCAGAAGCGCGCATCCTGGGCGGCCCACAAGACCCACCCACCCAAGACGACCCCACCCGCAGCCCGCGCAAGCTCCCCAAACCACCACCCCCCACAGCGAGCCTCGCACCATCGACCCTGGCCCTGGGCACCACCCGCAGCGGCACCTTCAGGCTCGCCTGCACCGGCACCTGCCAGGTCGTCTCGGCAACCGGCTCACCTGGCATCACCGTCTCCGGCACCCGCGTCACCGTCTCGGCACCCACCTCCCAGCCCGGCTGCGCTTCCTCCACCGAGAACGGCACCGTCACCATCTCCTGGACCGGCACCACCACCGGCGACGGACGCACCAGCGCAGGCACCACCACCGCCAGCGGCGCCCTCACCCTCCGCGTTACCTGGACGGTCGAAGCCGACCGGGGCTACTGGGTCGCCACCGGACCGGTCAGCCACGTGGGCGACAGGCAGGGCTTCTGGATCAACTGCCCCAGCTGACGAACACCGACGAGGACACCAACGTGAAACACGCACTCGGCAGCATCACCCGGCGAGAACGACGCTTCGCCGCCGCCGGCGTCATCATCGCCCTGACCCTCCTCTTGCCGGTCGTGGCCGTCGCCGAGCCTGGCCTGCTGCCCGGCACCGGAGACCCCGCACAACCCGGCCTTGAACTGGCCCTCGACGTCGAACGCGGCGACTCCTGCCGCGACACCCTGCCCGCCGACACCCCCACCTACGTGGTCTGCCGCTGGCTCAATCCACCCCAGGACGCCGCACAAGTCGCCACGTTCTGGGCAGCCGACGACGGAGCCAACCTCAAAGCCGCACAACCCCTCCCCGCACGGTACGTCCGCTGCAACCAGAAGACGGACCTGTCCACCTCCAGCTCCTGCAAGGGCGGGGAAACACTCTGCGAGCAGCTCCCCGACGACGACTGGTACCAGTGCACCGACCAGACCACCGGACAAACCACCTATGAGCGGTACGTCAACGGAACCAGGACCGTCCGCACCACCCCGCCCACCACCGCCACGCCCAAGGCCACAATGACCTCAGCGCCGGCGAGTGCCGAACCCACAGCGACGCCCACAGCCTCCACCCCGCTCCCGACCATCAGCACCGAACCCATCGACCCCACAGCCACAGCCACAACCCCGACACCCCTGCCGACCGTTAGCGCCGAAACCACCTCCTCCGCCGGCACTGGACCGCTCGCCAAGGCCGTCAGCGCCGCCCGCTCCACTACGCAACGGCTACGCATCTGGGTGGAAAGCGACCTGGCCGACGACTACGCCGCAGGCGACCCCCAGTTCACCACCGCCCTGAACGCCCTCATCGCAGCCGCGAAGCACCCCGGCGTCACCGGCGTCAAATTCGCCGACAACCTCGCCTACACCAACTTCACCCGCGCGCAAGACGTCACCCGTTTCCTCAAGCGAGCCAGCGCCGCCCTGCGTGCGGCCCTGCCCGGCAAGCGCCTGAGCATCGGCGTGGTCGTCCCCGAACTAGGCTGCGGATCCGCGAAAGCCTGCATCCAGGAGATGCGCACCAAAGCCCCACTCGCCACCAAGGAAAACGTCACCCGCTACCTCAAGACCGCAGCCGTCGACCGAGTCGAAGTCTCCACCGGCCTGTTCGGCCGCACCTACGCCCGGCACAAAGTCCCTGACCCGAAGACCGGCAAACCCACCCCGATCACCCCCGCCCTGGCCGCCCGCGCACAGTGGATGAGCATCAGAGCCCTCGAATGGGACACTCTCACCCAGATCGGCGCCCGCGAATATGGTCTGGCCCACGCCGGCGCCACCTCACCCTGGGACAAAGCCACCGCTACCGCCCAGATCGACGCCCGCATCGGCACCGCCATCGCCTTCGGAATCCCCACCATCACGCTCTGGGGACACAAGACTGCCGACGGCGACCAGACCTACCGCCTGCTCGACGCCGACCTGACCCCCAACGCCGTCTGGACCGCCCTCACCACCCAGCGCTTGCGCGGACGCCTCGCAGTCATCCTCGACCCCTCCTCCACCGAACGCGGCGTCACCACCGACCTCACCGAACTCGCCAAGGTAGCGAGCGACGTCTTCATCCTCACCTGACCACACAAGCACCGATGCGCCACGACGACCCACCCGAGCTGCCCGACAACCACCTCTTTCCGGGCTACGAAGGGCCACGCGGCTTCGCCGACGCCCTCGACGGCGGCTACCCCATCGAAACCGACCTCGAAACCCCACCCCACAAGCCAGAGAAGGACCTGGGACCTCCCGCCACACCCATCAGAGGCGGTCCACTGCACAACCCCCTACCCCCGCCCCAACCCCGCCGCTTCTCCGAAGACGACTGGTACGCCCCAGAACCTGCCCGCGCCCGCTGGAAGATCGCCGTCCCCATCGCCGTACTGATCGCCAGCGTCGGATTCGGCATCTGGCTCGCCATTCCCACGGACAATCCTCCACCACGAGCCATCCCGGCCACTCCAACCGTGACCATCACCCCTGACCTGCCCATCAGATCGCTCAGCACGACACCAACGGCACGCCGTACCCCCACCCCACACCGCTCGACCCAGACCAGCACGCCCCCGTCCGTGACCCGCTCGCCCAAGCGACCCGCAACACGCCCTTCCAAGCGCCCGCAACCCACCGTCACCATCACCACTGCCGTGACCATCACGCTCCGCCCCCGCACCCCTCCGTCGGCACAAGGCCTCGAAGAACCACCGCGCACCACAACCACCGAACAAGCCTGCCTGACCTGGGACGACTGCCACGACGACCCTCCGAAAGGCTGACCAGTGCCACCTATCCGAGCCGTTGCCAGGGCCCGATGATGATCCAGCCCGCACCGACCCTCATCTCCTGGCCCGTAACCACCGTCGCGGCGGTCCTCATCGCCGCCGTTTTTCTCGCCATCGCCTTGGATCGGCTGCGCAACCCTCGCCGCCGCCACGGCCTCGCCCTGTGGTGGCGGCTGCGGTGGCGCCTGTACCCAGGCCGCGGCTTCGCGCGCAGGCTCGAACTCCACTTCCACTACGGGCTCCCCGCCGCCCGCAAAGTGGCCCGCCGAGCCCGCCCCTCCCTACGCGGCTGGTGGGCCAGACACGTCGTACGCCGCAACGAGATCGCCCTGTTCCTCGGCTGGGCCCAAGGCTGGATCATCCGCTTCCGTACCTACGCCACCCTCGAAGACCACATCCTCTGCCTCGCCCCACACAAAGAAGGAAAGACCGCCCATCTATCCGGCTGGGTCATCGACGCCCCCGGCGCCGCGGTCGTCACCAGCATCCGCGACGACGTCGCCGAACTCACCGCCGGCCTCCGCAGAGGCGAAGTGCACCTCTTCAACCCCGAACGCTTCGGCTCCTACGCCTCAACCGTGCGTTGGTCACCCGTACGCGGCTGCCACGACCAGTCCACCGCCATCCGCCGCGCCGCCACCATGGTCGCCGCCACCGAAACCGGCGGCCTCACCGACCAGGCCTTCTGGACCAACCAAGCCGCCATGACCCTCGCCGCACTCCTGTACGCAGCAGGACTGGAAGACCTGTCCCTGGAACACGTCGACGCCTGGACCCTCAACGAAGACCCCACCCCCCTGAAAATTCTCACCCGCCACCGTCCCGGCCACGCCACCGACCGCGCCGCAGCCCTCGTCCGCCGCTACCACAACCTCCACGTACGCACCCGCGACTCCATCTACCTCACCCTTCGCCAGGTCCTGCGCTGCATGGACGACCCCGACATGGCCCACATGCTCTGCCCACCACCGGGAGAAGGCCTAGACGTCCCGGACTTCCTCCGACACCGCGGCACCCTCTACCTCGTCTCCGGAGACAGCGCCAACCCCGCGACTCCCATCCTCTTCGCCGCCTTGGTGGCAGAAATCCACCACCAGGCCCGCATCCTCGCAGCTGGCCGCCCCAACCGCCGCATGGACCCACCCCTGACCTTCATCCTCGACGAAGCCCCAGAAATCTGCCCCATCCCACAACTGCCCGGTTGGGTCGCCACCGCCGCCGGCTCCGGCTTCACCTTCATCATCGCCGGCCAATCCTGGTCCCAGTTCAAGCACCGATGGACCGAACACGGCGCCAAAACCCTCTGGAACAACTGCAAAGCCAAAATGCTCTTCGGTGCCACCTCCGACCCCGAAGACCTCAACGTCATGTCGAACCTGTGCGGCGAAATCGCGCTTCCATACCGAGAAAAGTCCGTCGACGGCTCCGGCAGGCCCTACTACACCCGCCGCTGGGAAACCGTCCCCGTGCTACCCCCCGAACAAGCCCGCAGACTACCGACCTGGCGCGCCCTGGTAGTCCGCCGCAACGCCACACCCACCATCGTCCGCGTCGAACGAGTCTGGAAACGAGCCGACTACAAACGCTGGAGAGCCAAAAACGGCAAAATCTCCTTCCCGCCCCTCACGTCCACCAAAACGGAACCCCAACCCCCGACTCCACCACTGCCAGCCTCCACGACACAGCCTCGCGCACTCCGCCCCTGGCATACCAAACGCCCCTCGCACTGACGCTGCCCATGACCCACCCCGGTATCCCCACCGCCGGCGACCCCTCCGACCCCGAACATTCACCCCACTTGCCGGCTGACCCACCCACTCCCACAGGCCCGACCCGCAACCTCCAACCACCACCCCGCCCCTGGTGTTGGCCCAAGATGCCCCACCGCCGCAAAGCCGACAAGCTCGGCGAACTAGGGGACTGGCTGACCCAAGTCCTCTTCGGCTGGCCCGCCGCCCAACGCGCCATCGCCCCCTGCTGGCCCCGCCACTGGGACGTCACCGAAGAGCTCAGCATGCTCTACTGCGCCTGGAAAACCGCCTACCTATGGGAAGGCGCATCCGCAAACGACGCGTGCGAATACCTCGACCGCTGGCTACCCAACGCCCTTGAACGAATCGAAATCAGGCTCCGCCCATGCGGACAAGGCCACCAACCCGACGGACCACGACGCGATGACTCCACGGTGGTGGCGCTCGTACAGGAGGAACTGCGCTGGCTTTGATGCGAAACTACAAATCATTGCGGACGCGCCTCCTACCGTCAGGCGGTTACACCGGCCCCCACCGTTGGGCGCCGACGCGCCGGCGCACGTTCATGCCAGGTGCTGTCACTTCTCACGGACTGGATCCCGGCTCGCGGCCACAAGCGCGGTCAGAACTCACAACCCTATGGGACGTAACCGCGACCCCTCCGGGCGGTCACTTCTCGCGAACGAAATCAGGTGGGAGGCGTACTTCCCGGTGGTCCGCGCAGGAAGTCGCCCACCTCGGCTTCAACAGCGGTCTGGATGATCAGGCGAGCATCGAGTGGGCGACGTCCTCGATCACATCGACCAGATCGCGATCGGAGGCGAGCAGGGCGTCGATCGCGGCGCGGGATAGCCCGAACGGGCGGTAGCGTGCGTGCCACCCTCGTCGACCATGGTCAGGATGAACGGGTCCTCGCCTCAGTGACCGCCTGAGGCTAGAGTGCCATCCGTGGCAGGTAGGCTCACCGTCCGGACACCACATCTGACCTGCACATCTGCACTACCGGCGGACTGCTGCAAAATACGTATTCCAAGCCTGCCAGATCAACACTCTGACCTGCAGCTTTACCGTGGGGATCGCTCATCACCCTGGAGGGATCGCAACGGTTCAACGCTGCGGCGTTGGTGAAGCTGGACGCGGGGGGATCGCTCATCACCCTGGAGGGATCGCAACACGACGGCTCCGCCGTGGGTGACGAACCGGGCGACGAGATCGCTCATCACCCTGGAGGGATCGCAACGGTTCAACGCTGCGGCGTTGGTGAAGCTGGACGCGGGGGGATCGCTCATCACCCTGGAGGGATCGCAACTCGGGGTCGAGCGCGACGACGTTGATCAGGTACGGCGGGATCGCTCATCACCCTGGAGGGATCGCAACATGGGGCGCTGGCCACCATGGTCGGCAACGGCAAGATCGCTCATCACCCTGGAGGGATCGCAACGGTCTCCCTTGTCGGAGGGTCTGGAGGTCTGGGTTCGGGATCGCTCATCACCCTGGAGGGATCGCAACTGGCCGACGGGTGGTCTTGCTGCCACCGGTATTTGATCGCTCATCACCCTGGAGGGATCGCAACAAATGCTCCGACACCCAGTCCGGGGTCAGCTCGCCGATCGCTCATCACCCTGGAGGGATCGCAACGGTTGATCATCTCCGACATGTCGTACGACG
>NZ_JBHMCF010000013.1:0-237051 GCF_042428605.1 Nonomuraea salmonea | reverse complement strand
TGGAGCTGACCGGTACTAATAGGCCGAGGACTTGACCACAAAGCAAACCCTCCCACGGGGGGGTGTCTTGCTCGCGTCCACTAGGCAATTCTGAGACAGCAAGCAGTGTGCTGTTTCGCAGGGTTGCGGCGGTTATGGCGGGAAGGAAACACCCGGTTACATTCCGAACCCGGAAGTTAAGCTTCCCAGCGCCGATGGTACTGCACTCGGGAGGGTGTGGGAGAGTAGGTCACCGCCGCACAAACTTTCAAGGAAAGGGTTTCGACACCAGGTTCTGGTGTTGGGGCCCTTTCCGCATGTCCGGACCCCTCTCTTTTTCCGCATGCCCCGGGGTCTTTGGGAGCTGAGGTATTTTTCGGTGTGTTCCCGGTCTTCTCTGGAAAGTCGCGGTCTCGTCGTCTGGGCGGGGTCTTCGCGGCTACGCGGTCGAGGTCGCTGGTTTCTCGCCGGCGAGGTCTTTCAAGGTCGCGGGCTTTCGGATGGCCGCGCGTCTTCTTTGAGCGCCGGGGCTTCTCCGGTGGTGTCGGCACGCAGCTCTCAATCCCCGAGCCTCAGTCGTCCCGCGTCCAGTCCACCATGCCCAGTCCCTGTCCCCCGGGCCCGACCCAGTTCTCCCTCGGGGCTCGGCCCTGAGCGTCGAACTAGTCTGCAACGTCGGCGCCTGGCCGTCTTGCTTGAGGTTGTAGTGGCTGTTGTTCAGCTAGCGTCCGGTTGGCATTTGGTCGGGCCTTCGCGTGTTCGGATCACCTATAGGGGTGGTCCGGTGCTCCCTCGGAGGGGTTGGGGTCGTTCCCGCGCTGGGGCCAGCCGCTGATTCCGATGGGTTGGTTGCGGTTGTAGTGGTCGAGGCCGGCGATCGTGTACGGGACGGTGTTGTCCGGTATGCGATGGGCCGGGAACCATTCGACGGCGGCGCACTTGTGGGGTTCGGCATTGATGATGTCGCCTGTCCAATGACTGGCGGCGAAGAAGAAGCCGATGCGGGGCCTGCCTTCGGGGTTCAGGTGATGGAGGACGGTCGCCGGGCGGAGGGAGGCGGGGTCGAGGTGGACGCCGACCTCTTCCCTGGTTTCTCGTAGCGCGCATTCGATGACCGTCTCGCCCTCGTCCAGGTGGCCTGAGGGAAGACAGAACCAGCCGTCCCGGTAGCCGGTGCCTTGGCGTAGGCAGAGCAAGATGTTCTCGTCCTGTTCAAGGATCACGTGGACGTCCACGGTGACCTGCTGGCGCTGCGGCAAGAGACGTCCTCCCACGAATCGGCGCTCTGTGGCGGTAACGATGGTGCTGGGCTCGCGGGGGAGCCATGGGTCGGCGTATCGGTAGTGATCGGGCTCCTGCGTGGAGCCGGTAAGAGCGCTGCGGTCGTCGATGTGACCATCATGCGCCGCTTAAGGCGAGCTCGGCTACCGCTGGTTGTGTGATGGTCGCGCTGCGTTGCCTGTAGGCGCTCCTCGCCTCCGCGCCTTATACCCGCGACCCCCGTGTCCTCGCGGCTGCCGTGTTCGCGCCCGCGCCCTCGTGGCTGCGCTCCCGTGGCCTGTGGTCCGCGCGTTAGTGCCGGGGATCGCGTGGTCAGCACCTTCGCGCCCTTCACTTCGGTGCCCGGCGATTCTGTGGCCCGGGACGACCTGGCCATGTCCTCATCGCCCCGTGCCGTCATGGCTCTACGGCTCCCGTGGCCCTCAGGGCGCATGCTCCGAGGGCTCATGCCCCCGGAGCTCGTGCCTTTAGGGCCCATGCCTCCGGGGCTCGTGCTCCTGGGCCGTGGTCCGTTTGAGCCCTTGTGGTCGGCGTTTTCCTGGTTCGTGCCTGTCTGCGCGCTGGGCTCGTGGCCCCCTGAGCTCCCGGCTTCATGGCACCGTCTTGCTGGTCGCGGGTGTGCGTTGTCGGGGCCCGGTGGGGGTTCAGGTGACGTGGGTGGCGATGGTGCGGGCGCAGGCCAGGGATTCGGCGTGGGTGGTGTCTACCTCTACGTCGTAATGGACGCCTTGGTGGACCACGTCCGCCTGTTGCGTGGCCATGCCGTGGACGCGGTTGCCGCGGGCCAGCTCGCGGCCGGCGGCAACCTCGCTGTCGCACTTGACGCCGACCCATAGGACGTCGAGGCCGGCCAGGGCCTTTTGCCAGCGTTCCTGGGAGGCGGCGCCGCCGAGGAAGACGTCGTCGATGATGATGTGGGCTCCGGCGCGGGCCATCGCGGCCACGCCCTCGGACCAGGCGCGGTCGAGGGCGGCGAATTCGGGCCCGACGTTCACGCTGCCGTCGGGGCCGATGTCGAGGCCTGCCTCCGACGCCTGTAGGGCCGCCGGCAGCGCATCGACCATGGTGTCGACCCCTAGGGCGAGCCAGGGGACCGGCAGGATGGCCTGCAGGCAGCGTACGATGCCTGACTTGCCGGAGCTGGATCCGCCGTTGAGCACGATGACGTCCGTTGCCATGCGGATTACCTTACGGGGGCGCGGCGGCGGCCCGAAACGGGTTTTCGGCAGCTCAGCGAGCTCGCATGCGTTTGGCGCGATCTTCCCGGGTCAGAGGTGCAGGGTGCCGGACATCACTGTGATCGCCTGGCCGGCGAGATGAACGCGATCGCCGGCGTACGTGACGTGTACGACGCCGCCGCGCTTGGACAGCTGCGCCCCCACAAGAGACGTACGGCCGAGGCGGTCCGCCCAGTACGGCGCCAGGGCGCAGTGGGCCGAGCCGGTGACCGGGTCCTCGGGGACGCCGACGTTCGGGGCGAAGAAGCGGGAGACGAAATCCGACCCGGCAACCGGGCTAGTAACCGGCTCAGCATCCAGCTCGGTATCGGTGCCTGCGGCTGTCCCGGTGTCCGTCTTGGAGCCGGCGGCGGTGACGATGACGCCTCTCGCGTCGACTGCGGTGAGGGCCGGGATATCGGGGGTCAGGGCCGCGACCGTTTCCGCCGAGTCCACCTCCACCAGCAGGTCGAGCTGGCTTTTTCCGACCCGGACCGGGGTGACGCCGAGCGCTTTCTCCAGGCCGGGAGGAACGGTGGTGGAGGTCACCTCCTTGGCCGGGAAATCCATTGTGATCATGTTGTCGGGGCGGCGATTCACGGTAAGGGTGCCGCTGGCCGTACGGAATTCGAGCGGGCCCGTCGCGGCTCCTGTCGAATAGAGCACGTGCGCGGTGGCCAGCGTGGCGTGACCACACAGTGTGACCTCGACGGCGGGGGTGAACCAGCGCAGGGAATCTCCGAGCAGGAAAGCGGTCTCGGAGAGGTTCATCTCGGCCGCTACGCTCTGCATCCATCGGTCAGTAACCGGAGAGTCCAGCAGGCAGACGGCTGCGGGATTACCCTTGAAAGCTGTGCCGGTGAAGGCGTCGACGGTGAAGAGGCGCATGTGGCCGATGGTATACGGGGGGCGGATATCCAGCTGCAAGCGGGCTGCAAGCCGTACAAAATGGAATTAGGGCTGGGCGTGTCGCGTGGCGAATGCGGAATCGTCGGTTACCGTCCAATGTGTAGGGACGTGCCGATTACGGTGAGTTCCTGAGGAAAGGACAAGCCGATGGGGGCAGTGCGCAAGGTGGTGAGCTACCTTGGACTGAGCGGGGTCGAGCACTACGACGAGGGCTACGAGTACGACGAGCAGTACGAGGACGAATACGTCCCGGCGACCGAGCGGGCCGCCCGCAGGTGGCGTGCGAACGTCGACTCGTCGCGGATCGTCATGGTGCAGCCGCTCAAGTACAACGACGCACCGTTGATCGGCCAGCATTTCCGTGACGGCCAGACGGTGATCATGGATGTCACGGGCATGTCGATGTCCGAGGCGACGCGGATGGTGGACTTCGCGGCCGGGCTGGCGTTCGGGTGCGAGGGCCGGATCGAGCGCATCGCGGAGCGGGTGTTCCTGCTCGCGCCGGCGCACGTGGAGATCGAGACCACCTGACCGGGTGGCGCCGGTTCACGCCAGCGATTCCGCGCGCCGGGCCCGGCCGAGGTGGCCGGGTGCCGTCTCGACGCCGTCGTGGCGCCGTGTCGATGTCGTGCGAGCTGGGCCGTCTCCCTCCCGGTCCCAGGCCGCGCCCCTTTCCCTGTTTTCGCCGGGGGACCCTTCGACCCTCCTGTCCTTACGCTTCGTGAGCGGCCGGCCACTTCCACGAGACCGCTGCACGACTTCTACGAGGGGCAGGCCGCCGCACGCGCGGCGCCGAGGGGCGGGTCGCCGGATGCGCGTCGTCTGGGGGCGGCGGCCCTGTGGGCGACGGGTCCCGGTAGCGCTTCTCGCAGGGGGTGCCCATCCAGAGGGAGTCGTCCGCCAGCGGACGGGCCGCCGTGGTGGGCGGCCCGTGGGGGTCGGCCGGTGGTTTTGGTTGGGTTCCGTCAGTGGGCGGCGCGGGGGCCGCGGCGGATCAGGCGGGTGAGTTCTGTGGCGTCTTCGGCGGCTTCCTTGGCGCGGGCCTCGGCCTCCCGTGCGTACGCGTGCAGCGCCCACACCGCGCCCTCGGCCAGCTCTTTCAGCTCGCTGACCTGCCCCGCGACGTAGCGGGCGTCGGCCTCGACGAGTTTGCGGCGCTGCCAGAGCTGCCAGCCGGCCAGGCCGATCATGGCGACGCCCGCGGCGGCGAGCAGGTGCTCGGCCACGACGGCGCTGATCAGGCAGGCGACGCCGAGGACGATGAGCACGATGGCGGCCCACGGGCGGCCGCGCGGCACCACGCCCTCGGTGAGGATGGAGTGCTCGGCCGCGGCCAGCGACTCCTGGTCGGGGCCCTCGGGGTGCAGCCGGATGCGATGGCCGAGCAGCGGAACGGTGAGCGTCTCGGGTGGTTCGAGACGGCTGTCGGCTTCGAGCTCCTCGGCCACGCCGCGCAGGATGGGCGCGGCGACGTGCAGCGCGATCGCCGCCAGGTGTGGGTCGGCGCCGGGGCGCAGGTCGTCGAGCAGGTACGTGCTGAGCGAGGCCATCGGCCCGGCCGGCCCGCTCTGGCCGATGAGGGAGCGCAGCACGGCGAGCGGTTCGTTCTCGGCCCAGCTGCCGGCGGGGTCGCCGGCGCTGTTGTCGAGCGGCGCGCCGAGGGTCTGCTCGGACTGCCGGGCGGAGGTGATCTCGGCGCAGCGGGCGCGCAGCCGGGCCAGGCGGGCGGCGGCCACGGCGGGCTTGGCCAGCTCGGGGATCTCCGCCATCTCGGGGAAGTCGGCCAGCGACGGCGGCACGACGACGGAGGGCTCGCCGGGCGCCAGCGCCTGCACCCATTGCTGGGCGTCGGCGTGGTTTTGGACGGCGAGGGCGTCGAGCTTGCGCAGCACGAAGATCTTGCCGGCGGGGCCGTAGGCGCCCCGGGCGGCGGCCAGCCAGAGCGAGCGCTGGCCGTGGGTGACGGGCCGGTCGATCGACAGCTCGCCGAACGCGGTGCCGAGCCAGGACGCGTGGATGCGGCTGCCCTGCCCGGAGACGGCGAGCGCGAGGCAGAGGAAGAGCGCGGTCTGCTGCTGGTCGCGCCCGGCGGCCCGGCTCAGCGGCTCGAGCGGGTCGTCGCCGGCGAGCAGCGCGACCAGCGCCTCGACGGCCGGTGGCAGCCAGTAGCCGGGTATGTCGCTGAAGCTCGGTGCGGCCGGTGGTGCGGCGCCGTTGGCGGCGAGGTGTGCCACCAGCGCCTCGGCATAACGGTGCAACTCGGTCGCTGCTGGGGGGCTCGCAGTCAGGTCCGTGCTCAAGGCAGAGAACTCCCCGTTTCGGCCGCGGTTCATGACCGCGTAAAGCCTAGCCGTTGGGGCGCGCGAACCGGGTGGAGGCGCGCCCACGACGATAGGGGAGACTTTGAGCCAACTGCCGGTTTACATGCGCTCGGGGACAGGGACACCGAGGAGACCGAGCCCCGTTTCGAGCACCCGCAGGGTCAGCGCGCACAGGGCGAGCCGGGAGGCGCGGGTGTCGGGGTCGACCCCTTCCTTGAGCACCGGGCACTGCTCGAAGAAGTCGGTGAAGGCGGAGGCGGTGGCGTAGAGGTACGCGCACAGCCGGTGGGGCTCGCTCAGCTCCGTCGCCTGCTCGACCACGCTGCCGAAGCCCAGCAGTTGCAGGGCGAGTGCGCGCTCCGGCGCGGCGCCGAGCCTGATGGGGCCGGTCGCGGCGGCGGGGTCGATCTCGCCCTTGCGGAAGATGGAGCGGATGCGGGCCTGGGCGTATTGGAGGTAGGGGCCGGTGTTGCCGGTGAAGGCCACCATGCGGTCGAGGTCGAAGACGTATTCGCTGTCGTGGCTGACCGACAGGTCGGCGTATTTCACCGCGGCCATGCCGACGGCGCGGGCGATCTCGTCCTGGGTCTCGGCGTCGTAGCCGCGGTCGGCGATCAGCGTGGCGGCCTTGTCGACGGCCGACTGGAGGAGGTCCATCAGCTTGACGGACTCGCCGGAGCGGGTCTTGAAGCGGCGGCCGTCCTTGCCGAGCATCATGCCGATCTGGACGTGCTCGGCCGAGACGGTGTCGGGCAGCCAGCCGGCCATGCGGGCGGCGGCGAACACCATGCGGAAGTGCAGGGCCTGGTCGCTGCCGACGACGTAGAGGATGCGGTCAGCCTTGAGGTCGTGGACGCGGTAGCGGACGGCCGCCATGTCGGTGGTGGCGTAGCCGTAGCCGCCGTCGCTCTTTCTGATGATGAGCGGCAGCGGCCTGTCGTCGGAGCCGGTGAAGCCGGGCGGGAACACGCAGAGCGCGCCCTCGCTCAGCTGCGCGGTGCCGGACGTCTCGAGGTCGTCGCAGGTCTTCTGGAGCATGGGGTTGTACATGCTCTCGCCGGCGATGTCGGCGTCGGTGAGGGTGACGCCGAGCATGTCGTAGACCTTGTTGAAGTAGCGCACGGTGGCGTCCATGAAGACGTGCCAGAGTCGCAGCGTGTCGGGGTCGCCCGACTGGAGGGTGCCGACCCGCGCGCGGGCGCGTGCCTTGAACGCCTCGTCGCTGTCGAACTTGGCGCGCGCCGCCTGGTAGAACTCGGTGCCCTGGCCGGCCTCGAGCTGGGCTATCGCGGCCGGTTCGCCGATGTCGAGCAGGTGCTCGATGAGCATGCCGAACGGGGTGCCCCAGTCGCCCAGGTGGTTCTGCCTGATGACGGTGTTGCCGACGTGTTCGTGCAGGCGGGCCAGCGAGTCGCCGACGATGGTGGTGCGCAGGTGGCCGACGTGCATCTCCTTGGCCGCGTTGGGCGCGGAGTAGTCGATCACCACGGTCTGCGGCGGGGTGCTGGTGCCGACGCCGAGCCGCTGGTCGGCGAGGATCTCGCCGGCCTCGGCCGCGATCCAGCCGTCGTCGAGCGTGATGTTGAGGAAGCCGGGGCCGCTGACCTCGACCGTGCCGGGGAAGTCGGACAGCTCGGCCCTGATCGCCTCTGCGACCTCCCGCGGGCTCCGTCGCAGGCGCTTGGCCAGGCTCATCGCGACGTTCGCCTGGAAGTCGGCGAACTGGGAGGGCCGGATCAGCGGGTCTGCGTCGGCGTGCTCGGAGCCGAACGCGCGGGCCAGCGCCTGCTGGACGCGCTCGGTGAGCACTTTCTGCGGGTCGGTCATGGTCTAAGGGTACCGGCGAGCTTGACCGCCACGCTTATCATTACGGCCGCCACGAGGGAGATGCCGACGGCGGTCAGGTCGTTGCCGAGATCGCCCGGCTGGAGGGCGAAGAAGTCTCTGACGAACGGCAGCGCGAGCCCGATCGCGAACAGCACCGCCATGGCCCCGACCAGCGCTCCGCGCCACCAGTTGAGCGGCCTGGCGATGAGCACGAGCACCCACCAGGTGGTGAGGAAGAGGGTGATGACGGCGGCGGTCTGGTGCTCCAGCAGATCGGAGGAGCCGTGGTGGGCGGCCCAGAACGTCGCGAGCACCGCCAGCGCGCACAGCACCCCGGCCGGTACGGCGAAGCGCATCACCCGGGGCACGAACCCGGGCCGCGAGCGTTCGAGGGTGGGCGCGAGCGCGAGGAAGATCGCGGGGATGCCGATGACGAGCGCGTTCGTCAGGGTGGAGTGGCGGGGCGCGAACGGGAACGCGATGCCGGCCAGCCCGACGAGCAGTGACAGCACGATCGCGTAGAAGGTCTTGGTGAGGAACAGGTTGGCGACGCGCTCGATGTTGGCCAGCACGCGGCGGCCCTCGCCGACGACGTGGGGCAGGGTGGCGAAGGTGTCGTCGAGCAGCACGACCTGCGCGACCGCCTTGGTGGCCGGGCTGCCGGTGCCCATGGCGATGCCGAGGTCGGCGTCCTTGAGCGCGAGCACGTCGTTGACGCCGTCGCCGGTCATGGCGACGGTGTGGCCGCGGGCCTGCAACGCGGTGACGAACGCGCGCTTCTGCTGCGGGGTGACCCGGCCGAAGACGGTGTGGCGGTCGAGCAGCTCGCCGAGCGCGGCGGGGTCGGCGGGGAGCGTACGGGCGTCGACGGCGCGCTCCGCGCCGGGGATGCCGAGGCCGGTGGCGATGGCCGAGACCGACAGCGGGTTGTCGCCGGAGATCACTTTGACCGTGACGCCCTGCTTGGCGAAGTAGCGCAGGGTCTCGTGGGCGTCGGGCCTGATGCGCTGGCTGAGCGTGACGAGCGCGACGGCCTCGATCTCGGCGTGCCCGTTCTGAGCTCGCTCCAAGCCGTCGGTACGGCACAGCGCCAGCACGCGCGTGCCCGAAGCGGCCAGCTCGGTGGCCCTGTCGTAGGCGTCGCCGCCCTTGAGCAGCACGTCGGGGGCGCCGAGCAGCCAGGTGCCTCGCGTACCGAAGTCGGCGCCGCTCCACTTGCGGGCCGAGGAGAACGGCACGCTCGCGCGGGCGCTCCAGCCGGCGGGCGTGGCGGGGTGGCGGGACTTGATGGCCTCGGCGGTGGCGTTGGGTTGGTCGTCGAGGTTCGCCAGGGCGGCGAGTGCCTGCTCGACGGGCTCGCCGTCGCGTACGGGCAGCACCTGGTCGAGGTCCATGCCGCCGGCGGTGAGTGTGCCGGTCTTGTCGAGGCAGAGCACGTCTACCCTGGCCAGGCCCTCGATGGCGGGCAGCTCCTGGACGAGGCAGCGGCGCCGGCCGAGGCGGACGACGCCGACGGCGAACGCGATGGAGGTCATCAGCACGAGCCCCTCGGGGATCATGGTGACGATGCCGGCGACCGCGCCGGTGATGGCGGTGCCGAGGTCGGCCGAGTTGTTCAGCTGGCTGTAGATGAGCAGGGCGCCGATCGGGACGACCAGCCAGGTGATGTATTTGATGAAGTTCGCCACGCCGGCGCGCAGCTCGGAGTGGGCGAGGTGGAAGCGGCTGGCCTCTTCGGCGAGCTGCACGGCGTAGGCGTCGGTGCCGACCCTGGTCGAGACGAACGCGCCCGAGCCGGCCACCGCGAAGCTGCCCGACAGCACGCGGTCGCCCGGCCGCTTGTGGACGGGGTCGGCCTCGCCGGTCAGCAGCGACTCGTCGATCTCCATGCCGTCGGAGTGGACGACCTCGCCGTCGACCAGCAGGCGGTCGCCGGGCCCGAGCAGGATGAGGTCGCCGAGCACCACGTCGCGGGGGTCGACCAGGCGTTCTTCGCCGTCGCGGCGCACGCGTACGGGAGCCTCGTTGATCACCGCGAGCCGGTCGAGCGTGCGCTTGGCGCGCAGCTCCTGGACGATGCCGATCAGCGCGTTGGCCACGATGACCAGCCCGAACAGGCCGTCCTGCCACTCGCCGAAGATCAGGATCAGTGCCCAGAGCACGCCGATGACCAGGTTGAACAGGGTGAACACGTTCGCTCTGAGGATGGCGCTCAGCGACCTGCTCGATCGGCGCGGCACATGGTTGGCCTTGGCCCCCGCTACTTGGGCGGACGTGAGCCCGTGGACCACCGAGGTGAGCCCCTCCACATAACCCCCCGTTTGTGTGGATCGGTCACACCCTAAAGGGTCGGCGCCCTTCCTCGAGGGTGACTTGATTCTGTCACCACAATCGATGCGAGCGGCCCGTGGCGGCCATGCGTTCGCCGATGGCGGGAACGACTCCGGCCGCGGCCAGGTCGGCGGCGAGCCGGCAGGCGGCGCTGATGCCCTGGGCCTTGGAGGCGCCGTGGGCGATGACGACGGTGCCGTTCAGGCCGAGCAGGACGGCGCCGCCGTACGCCTCGGCGTCGAGGCGGCGGCGCAGCTCGCGGATGCGGGAGCGCTGCAGCGCGGCGCCCAGCCTGGCGATCCTGCTGTCCTCGATCGCCTCCCGCAGCTCGGTGAAGGCGTAGCGGACGGCGCCCTCCATGGTCTTCAGCGCGACGTTGCCGGTGAAGCCGTCGGAGGTGATGACGTCGACCTTGCCGGTGAGCAGGTCGTGGCCCTCGACGTTGCCGGCGAAGTGCAGGCCGGAGCCGGCCTGGAGCAGTTCGTGGGCGCGCTTGACGACCTTGTTGCC
Source organism: Nonomuraea salmonea (assembly GCF_042428605.1). Taxonomy (NCBI): domain Bacteria; kingdom Bacillati; phylum Actinomycetota; class Actinomycetes; order Streptosporangiales; family Streptosporangiaceae; genus Nonomuraea; species Nonomuraea salmonea. The sequence goes on along the minus strand of NZ_JBHMCF010000013.1, from coordinate 226,676 downwards.
CTTCTCGGCCTCGCTGCCGATGGTGAGCAGGCCGACCTTGGGGTCGTGGACGCCGTGGGCGAGCTCGGCGTAGATGGCGCCGAGGTGCGCGAACTGCAGCAGCATCTCCGGCTTGGCCTCGGCGTTGGCGCCGGCGTCCACGAGGACCGTGGGGGAGGGCAGGGTGGGGAGCGCGACGGCGATGGCCGGCCTGAGCACGCCCTGCTGGCCCTTGAGCCGCAGGCGGCCGGTGGCGACGACGCCGGCCGTCGACCCGGCGGAGACCACCGCGGCGGCGTCGCCGCGGCGCACGAGGTGGCAGGCGACCGCGATGCTGGACCGGGGGCGGCGCAGGCTGGCCAGCGCGCCCTCGTCCATGGCCAGCGCCTCCTCGGCCCTGACGATCGGGATCTCCTTGGTGGCGTCGTGGTCGGCGAGCGCCTCGTACAGCACGCGGGGCGAGCCGACGAGCACGACGGGCAGGCCGCGTTCGCGGACGGCGTGCACGGCTCCGGCCACGATCTCGTGGGGCGCGTGGTCGCCGCCCATGGCGTCGAGCGCGATCGGCCTGCTCTCTGACAAATGGTCACCTCGTACGGCTTCGAGCCCGCCGTCACGGCTTGGGCCGGAACGCGGGCTCGGATGTCCGCATCGCAGGCACGGCAGCTGCCAGGTTAACCGGCGGGTAGACCCTGATGGTCCCCGGCCGGGGCGCGTCGCGGCTAGCGCAGGTTCCAGTCGTCCAGGCCGCGGGTGACGATGACCTTCGAGAACGCGGACGAGCCGGTCAGCCGGATCAGCGGGCCGTCGCCGCTGCCGCCCGCGGTGCTCACGTTGCGCTTGCCGAAGACGGAGCCGCCCTCGTCGATGACGCGGGCGTCCGCGGGCACCCTGACGATGACCTTGCTGAAGTTCGCGCTGGTCTCGATGGTGATCTCGCGGCCGGGCAGCACGGCGTCGGACAGGTCGATGACGAGCGCGCCGAAGCCGGCCCGGAGCTTGAGGTGCCGGGAGGCCACCCAGCGGCCCTTGCGCACGATCTTGCTGAAGGTGGAGCTGATGACCTGCCGTTCGATGGCGACGGGAGCGGCCGAGGCCGTCACGTCGGGCAGGTCGTGGGTGAGGGGGACCAGCTCGCCGACGGTCTTGGCGTTGTAGGCGACGTCGAGGCGGTCGGCGTGCTCGACGCTGGTGAGTCTTCCTGTGGCGAGTGCTTCCGACAGGACGGCGGCCACGCGGTCGCGGTCTTCGTCTGAGGCGCGGAGCTGCGGATCCTGGGTCACGATATGTCAGTGTACGCCTGGACGCGATATGTCGCGAGTGCTCCGAACCTCAAGGAAAACTTGGAGACCGGCGGAACCGGTGACGGCAGTGGGCGCGTCCGGGTATTAAGAACCGTAGACGCGCGACAGGGTCGTGAGGTTTACACGCGATCGAACAAAAAAGATGGGAAAGGCCTAGTGATCTTGAACCAAGCTGGCACGCGACGCTTCCGGGCGTACACGTCCAAGCACCTCGACGAGCTCCTGCGGCGTGCGGGGCTTGGAGACGACGAGCGCCTCAAGGTGCGCGCCGTCGCCACGGTGCTGCCTTTCCGGACCAACGCCTACGTCGTGGATGAACTCATAGATTGGTCGGCTGCTCCCGACGACCCGATTTACCGGCTGGTCTTCCCACAGGAGGACATGCTGCCCGCAGCCGACGTCGCCCGGCTGGCCGACCTGCTCAAGGCCGAGGCGCCGAACGCCGAGATCCAGGCGGAGGCCAATCGAGTACGCGCCCAGCTCAACCCGCACCCCGCAGGCCAGAAGGAGCTCAACGTCCCGAAGATCGGCGACGAGCCCGTCCCTGGTATGCAGCACAAATATCCGGAGACCGTGCTGTTCTTCCCCAAACAGGGGCAGACCTGCCACGCCTACTGCACCTACTGCTTCCGGTGGGCGCAGTTCGTCGGTGACGCGGACCTGAAGTTCGCCTCCGACGACATCGACCAGATGGTCGGCTACCTCCGCCAGCACCCCGAGGTGACCAGCGTGCTGATCACCGGCGGTGACGCGATGATCATGGGTGAGCCCGTGATCAGGCGCTACATCGAGCCGCTCCTGGAGCTGGAGCAGCTCGAATCCATCCGGATCGGCACCAAGGCGCTCGCCTACTGGCCCCAGCGCTTCACCACCGACCCCGACGCCGGCGAGACCATGCGGCTGTTCGAGCAGGTCGTGGCCAAGGGCAAGAACCTCGCGTTCATGGCCCACTTCTCGCACCCGCGCGAGCTGGAGTCGTCGCTGGTCGAGTCCGCGGTCAAGAACATCCTCGGCAGCGGGGCGACGATCAGGACCCAGGCGCCGCTGATCAGGTCGATCAACGACGACCCGGCCACCTGGTCGTCCATGTGGCGGCGGCAGCACAGGATGGGGATGATCCCCTACTACATGTTCGTCGAGCGCGACACGGGCCCCCAGGACTACTTCGCGGTCCCGCTGGCGCGGGCGTACGAGATCTTCAGGGACGCCTACTCCTCGGTCTCCGGCCTCTGCCGTACGGTGCGTGGGCCGTCCATGTCGGCCACGCCGGGCAAGGTCTGCGTCGACGGCGTCACCGAGATCGCCGGCGAGAAGGTGTTCATGCTCCACTTCATCCAGGCCCGCGACCCGTCGCTGGTGGGGCGGCCCTTCTTCGCCCGCTACGACCCGTCGGCGGTCTGGCTGACCGACCTGCGGCCGGCCTTCGCCGACCGTTTCCCGTTCGAGAGCGCGGACGACCTGCTGCCCGCCTGACGGCGGTCGCGCGCGTCCACCGCGACCACAGAAAAACCGCGCCCCCGGCCCGTGACATTTGTTTTCGCGACCCTTTGTTCACGGGCCGCCGGGGCGCTTCCGACTTCGTGCGGTCTTGTCCGCGCTTTATCGTGAACAAGGCCGCCTGAATCCCGTTTTGTCTCCCCGCTCAACGCTCCCCCTTTACTCGGTAACCGGGCTGCAAACCCCTGCTACATGGGCATTCATGCGCCTGCGGCCACTCCGGGCGAGTGGTAGAACTGCTTTCGTAGCTCAGCCGTGGCGACACGCTCAGTGTGGTGCCCATAGCGCGTACGCGACGGCATACGGGGGTTATCGATTCGCATTTCCATCGCATTCGAGAGCGATCGATCACGAGCCGGGAAGGCAATCATGAATCGAGTAGTCAAGACGGCCCTGGCCGTCACAGCTTTCGGCTTGGCGGCGGCGGCCATGGCCGTGCCGGCGCAAGCCGATGTTCAATCAGAGACCGCCGCGCACGCGCCGGTCGACGGCGGGGGCACCACTGGAGCAAGCCCGCTCGGCGGCCTCCTCGGTGGCCTGGTCGGCGGCGACCTGCTGGGCGGCCTGCTCCCCGGGAGCAAGGCCAAGTCCGCGGCCGCCCCGTCCGGCCAGATGAGCGAGGTCGAGCGCGACCGGCTCAACGAGATGCGGATGCAGCAGCAGGCCGAGGCCAGGGGCAACGGGTTCGAGGACATCACGCGTACCGGCGGGCCCATGCCTGAGCTGTCGCCCATCGTCTCCAGCATGCCGTTCGGCGGCGGCGCCCTCACCTCGTCGCTGCCCCTGCTGGGCGCGGCGCGCATGGCGCAGCCGTCCGTCAAGTCCGGCCGCGCCCAGGGCGCCGCCCCGGCGCTCAGCACGGTCAACGGCGTGCTCGCCTCGCCCGTCGGCGGTGCGCTCGGCCGCCTGCCCGGCGCCGGTCTGCTGCCGGCCTCCGGCAGCAGCATCGCCGACACCAGCGGCGTCACGGCCAAGACCGTCAACAGTGCGACCTCCGGCCTGCGGGCCGTCTCGGCCGACTCGTTCGTGGCCGGGCTCAGCGACGCGGCCGCGCGGGCGCTGCCGCACGCCACGAGCGGCCGGCTGTCGCCGGTCGTCGGCCGGGTCGCGCCCGCCGAGGTGGCGCCGGTCGTCGAGGCGGTGCCGGGCACGACGCAGGCCGTCGCCATGGACGAGCTCGCGCCGCTGGTCGAGGACACCGCCGCCTTCGTCGCCACCCGTGGGACCAAGGCCGCGGGCTCCTACAGCGACGTGGTCACCGCCCTGGGCTGGACCGCCGACGCGCTGACCGGCTCGGTGCGCGGCGTCACCGCCCACCACTAGCCCTCGCGGGCCGGGGGTGAGCGCGGGCTCGTCCTTGAACCGGCATGAAGGGACGCGGACGTCAAAGGTGCCGACGCCCGTGCATCCGACCGCCGGAATTGCACGACCCGCCTCCCAGGCCCCCGCAACGGGCTCCCCTCCAGCTGAATCCGGTGTTCCCCGGCGCGATCGCCGGCTGCCGTGGCGGATTCCCCCTCCGGCGGCTCCGGCGCTCCCTCGGCGGGACGCCACCACCGCGGCAGGTCCCGGTGTTCCCTGGTGGAAGACCGGCCGCCACGGCGGACTCTTGACCGCCGGGCGCGGTGCCCTCTCCGGAGGGTCCGACCGCCACGGCGGCTGCTCGACCGCCCGGCGCGGTGCCCCTCCTGGGGCCGGTCGTCAGGGCGGGTGCTTCTCCGGTCGGCGCGGTGCCTCCCTTGGTGGAGGTTGCGGGCGTCGTGGCCGGGTGCGGCAGGCCGTTCAGGATGCTCCCAGGTGCCGGGCGCCTGAGGCACTGACGCGCAGAGATGACGAGGACCTCCGCGGCACGCGGGCGGTCCGACTGACGGGCCAGGGCGGACGCGCCCTCGCCCCGGGCGTGCTCGCGTACGGCGCCGCCACTGCAGGGCAGCGGCGCCACGCGAGCCCCGCCCCGCCGCCGACCCTCAGGGGTCGGCGGCTTTCGCATGCCGTGCCCCGCCCCGCCGCCGACCCTCAGGGGGGTCGGCGGCTTTCGCATGCCGTGCCGAGCCTCGCCTTCCTCGTCCTCGGGGGTGGGTGGAGAGCGTGGGGGTGGTGGGGTGGGCGGCGCTGTGGTGGGTGCTGGGGCCTTGGCGGCTGTGGTGCCTCATCTCCCGAGGCTCTCCGGCCGCTCGGGCGTCCAGAGCGCGTACGGCCCCTCGAACGGGGTGCTGCGGCGGCCCGGGTGGGTGGTCAGGGGAGGCGGACGCCGGTGCGGCGGGCTATCTGGGCTTGTAGGCGGGCCATCTGCCAGTGCAGCTCCAGCAGCTGCTCGGCCAGTTGGATCCGCGGGATCTCGGACACATCCTCGGTGGCCAGGTGGTCAATCGCGGCCGAAAGCTCTCCCATCGCGAGCCCCCACTCCATCACCGTTCCTCGGATCGAATTGACGTTCGAATCTTAGCGGAACCCCCGCCGCGCTGTCAGTCTTTTGCCCCTCGCGTCGCACACGTTTCGTACACAAGAACGAACCCCCTGCACGATCGTCGTGCAGGGGGCGGGAAGCGAGAAGGTCAGCCCTTGTTGTAGGCGGCGATGACTTCCTTCGGGTCGCCGTCCATCCTGATCTTGCCCTTGTGCAGCCAGATGACCCGGTTGCAGGTCTCCTCGATGACCCTGAGGTCGTGGGCCACGAGGAAGACGGTGCCGGCCGACTCGCGGATCTGGCGGATGCGGGCCTCGCTCTTCTTGCGGAACTCGCGGTCGCCGGTGGCCAGCGCCTCGTCGATGAGGAGGACGTCGTGGGTCTTGGCGGAGGAGATGGCGAAGCGCAGGCGGGCGCCCATGCCGGAGGAGTAGGTGGACATCGGCAGCTGGACGAACTCGTCGATGCCGGAGAAGTCGACGATCTCCTGGTATTTCTCCCTGACCTCGGCGGGCGTCATGCCCATGGCGTAACAGCCGAGGACGATGTTGCGCTCACCGGTCAGCTCGCGCATCAGAGCGGCGTTGACGCCGAGCAGCGAGGGCTGGCCGTCGGTGTAGACGGCTCCTTTGTGCGGGGGCAGCAGGCCGGCGATGGCGCGCAGCAGCGTGGACTTGCCGGAGCCGTTGCGGCCGACGATGCCGATGGCGTCGCCGTGGTAGGCGACGAACGTCACGCCCTTGACCGCGTGGACCTCTTTCATCTGCGGGCGGCCCTGGCGCCTGAGTATGCGCGTGAGGGCGTTGACCGCGTTGCCCTTCTCGGCGTCGGAGGCGGCGCCGTAGACGCGGTAGACGATGTGGAGGTCGTCGACGATGACCGTGGGCGTGCCCGTGGGCACGTCGAGGGGCCGCTTGCTCGAAGGCTCCGGGGTGGGACGCTTCTTGGCGTCCTTGCCGGGGACGGCGGGCTTGTCGCCCTTCACCTGTGACAGCTCCTTGGTCAGTTCAGCCACGCCCGTACCTCTCCTCGGACCGCCAGAAGTACCAGAAGCCGAAGCCGAGTGCGAACACCGCCCAGAATACGCAAGACATCCACACCATCGGTGGCGGGTGGTGGCCGAACTCCGGCCTGTAGCTGTGGATGAGGATCTCGCGCATCCACTCGATGAACGACGCCGCCGGGTTGAGATACATCACGTTGGCCACCCACTGGGGCAGCTCCGCCGAGCCGACCACCTTGTCCTGGATGGAGAAGAAGACGCCGGAGGCGTAGAGCCAGGTGCGGGTGATGAACGGCAGCAGCTGGTTGAGGTCGCGCATCGTGGCGCCGAGGCGGGCGACGATGAGGCCGGCCCCGATGTTGAACAGCGTCTGCAGCGCGAGCACCACGGGGATCATGAGCCAGAACCACGTGGGCATCTGTCCCATGATGACCAACAGGACGAGGAGCACGCCCATGGAGATGGCGAGCTGCTGCAGCTCCTGGATCGTGTACGCCAGCGGCAGCGAGGCCCGCGGGAAGTGCAGCGCCCTGATGAGCGACAGGTTGCCGGAGATCGACTTGGCCCCGGCGGTGACCGTGCGCTGGGTGAAGGTGAAGATGAACATCCCGGTCAGCAGGAACGCCGGGTAGTCCTCGATGCCTTTGCCGCCGCCCAGGATGAGACCGAACATCACGAAGTAGATGGCGGCGTTGAGCAGCGGGGTCAGCACCTGCCACAGCTGACCGAGCGTGGAGCTGGAGTATTTCGAGACGTTGCGCGAGGTCGCGTACGTCAGGATGAAGTGTCGCCGCTCCCACAGCTGGCGCAGATATACCGGGAACCTCGGCCGCGCGATGGCACGGCGAAGCCCGTATCTCTTGGCGAGCTTGGCCAGCGGCTCCTGCCCGCTTCGGCCGCCCGCCTGGGCGTCCGCGACAGCGGATTCCGGCTGGCTCATGGCAAGGACTCTATTGGATCCCGGGTGGTGGGGTGCCTGTCGTACGGGTCGACGACAGACTGTTGGACGGTCTTCGGTGGCGCCGGGTTCCAAGGCGTCACCAAGACCTGGTCAACCGTAGCTCAGGGAGCCGGGCCGCGTGGGCGGAGGCACGACCACGGTCATGTAGGGGGTAATTTTCATCGACTGTTCACGTCCAGGCCCGGCCGGTCTGCGGTGTTCTGTACCATTTGCGAGGCATCAGGCCGATTGTCTGTGACGCTGGATAGGCACACGTGTGACCGAACTGCAACGCGCCAGAGACTCCCTGGTGGCAAGTAGTAAGGGATAGTCGCGATCGACTGGCAGGGCGTCGGCTGGTTTGACCATGTCAGCCAAATCCGGGGGGATACCAGGAACTCCCCGTCAGGCTGCTCACGATCACCGCAGCTCAGCGCTTGGCGCCCACCTGTAGAGGGAGGAATTCTTTCACCATGCGTGTTACTAAGGGCGCACAGATCGTCGCCGGTACCGCGCTGCTCGCCCTCGCGGTTGCCGCGTGTGGCGGCGGTGCCTCGGACAACGGTGGCACTGCCGCGGGCGGCGCAGAAACGCCGGTCCGCATGGAAATCGGTGAGCCTCAGGAGCTCCTGAACCCGCAGAACACGACCGAGACCGAGGGCTCCGAGGTTCTCGCCGCGATCTTCTCGCCGCTCGTCAGCTACGACGAGAGCAAGCAGCCGGTCGAGGAGGCCGCCGAGTCGGTCACCACGGAAGACAGCAAGGTCTGGACGATCAAGCTGAAGTCGGGTTACACCTGGCACGACGGCACCCCCGTCAAGGCCGCCGACTACGCCCGTGCGTGGAACTACGCCGCTCTGCAGGACAACGCCATGGGCTCGTCCTACTTCTTCGGCCGGATCGACGGCTACGAGGACGTGCACCCGGGTGAGGGCAAGACGCCGACGGCCAAGGAGATGAAGGGCCTGAAGGTCGTCGACGACCTCACGCTCGAAGTCACCCTGACCGCGCCGTTCTCTCAGTTCAAGACCATGCTGGGCTACACCGCCTTCTACCCGATGCCGGAATCGGCGATCGGCTCCGACGGCAAGATCACCCAGGAGTACGGCGAGAAGCCGATCGGCCAGGGCCTGTTCAAGATGGACAAGCCGTACAAGAAGGGCACCGACCCGACGGTCGAGCTGTCGGTCTACGACAAGTACCCGGGCAAGAAGCCCACGGGCTGGACGAAGCTCCAGTTCAAGGTCTACACCAGCTCCGAGACCGCGTGGAACGACCTTCAGGCCGAGAACCTCGACATCCACGACTCCCTGCCCGCGACCGCCATCGCCACGGCCAAGTCCGTGCTCGGCGACCGCTACTTCGACGAGCCCGACGCGGCCATCGGCTACATCGGCGTCCCGCTGAAGTACAACAAGGACTTCGAGAACGTCGACATCCGCAAGGCCATCTCGATGGCCATCGACAGGAAGACCATCGCCGACACGGTCTTCTCCGGCACTCGCGCCCCCGCGGACGACTTCATCAACCCGGCCATCCCCGGCTACCGCCAGGGCGCCTGCGAGGCGTGCACGTACAACCCGGCCGAGGCCAAGAAGCTGTACGAGTCCGCGAACGGCCCGAAGACCATCGAGCTCGGCTACAACGCCGACGGTGGCCACAAGGAGTGGATCGAGGCCGTCGCCAACAACCTGCGGGCGAACCTGGGCATCGAGGTCACGCCGAAGCCGTTCGAGAAGTTCCAGGGCATCCTGGACGCCCTGGACGCCAAGGAGTACAAGGGCCTGTTCCGTATGGGCTGGGCCATCGACTACCCCTCGGCCGAGAACTACCTGACCCCGATCTTCGGCACCGGCGCCATCGACACCGGGTCGAACTACGGTGGTTACTCCAACAAGGACTTCGACGACCTGGTGGCCAAGGGCGACCAGGCCGCCGACGCCGCCGAGGGTCTGAAGTTCTACCAGCAGGCCGACGACATCCTGCTGAAGGACCTGCCCTACATCCCGGTTTACTTCTACCGGAGCAACTTCGGCCACTCCACGAAGGTCAAGAACGTCAAGCTCAACCTGCTGAACCAGGTTGAATGGGCCGACATCGAGAAGGCCTGACGTCGTTCGCCTGGCGGGTGGCTCTTGCCACCCGCCCGTCGGAGGGCTGAGCTTGGAGGCAGTCACTCGGACCGGGTAAATCACGGACTCCGAGGGCTGCCTCCAAGTGTGTACCGGAGGGCTTAATGGGCCGATATGTCATCAGGCGCTTGATTCAGGCGATACCCGTCCTGCTCGGCGCCACGCTACTCATCTTCTGCATCGTCTTCGCGCTGCCCGGCGACCCCATCGCGGCACTGTTCGGGGACAAGCGGCCGGATCCGGCCGTGGCCGAGGTGCTGCGCGAGCAGTATCACCTCAACGATCCGCTGCTCCTGCAGTACTGGCACTACATCAGCGGCGTGCTCTTCAGGGGCGACTTCGGCGTCAACTTCGCCGACGTGCCCGTCTCGGAAATGCTGGCAGGCAAGTTCCAGGTCACGCTGAACCTGGCGCTGACCGCCCTGATCATCGAGGCGCTCCTCGGTGTGGGTCTGGGCCTGTGGGCGGCGCTGCGCCGCGGCAGGGCCACCGACACCGCCATCCTCGCCTCCACGCTGCTGCTGATCTCGGTGCCCACGCTGGTGACCGGCTTCGTGCTGCAGCTCGTCCTGGGTGTGCAGCTCAAGCAGTGGACCGGGCTGGACATCTTCCCCGTCGCGGGTACGTTCGCAGGGCTGCGCAGCTATCTCCTGCCCGGCTTCGTGCTGGCCGGCGTGTCCGTCGCGTACCTCACCAGGCTCACCAGGACGAGCCTGGTGGAGACCCTGAGAGCGGACTACATCCGCACGGCGATCGCCAAGGGTCTGCCCAGGCGGCGCGTCATCGGCAGGCACGGCCTGCGCAACGCCCTGATCCCGCTGGTCACCTATCTGGGCGCCGACCTCGGCAACCTGATGGGCGGCGCGGTGATCACGGAGACGATCTTCAACCTCCAAGGGATCGGCAACCAGCTCTTCACCTCGGTTTACTTGCGTGAGCAGCCGGTTGTCGTCGGGATCGTCACCATCCTGGTGCTGATCTACATCCTGGCCAACCTGATCGTCGACTTGTTGTACGCCGTGCTCGACCCGAGGATCCGCTATGAGTAACCCAACCCCGCCGGGCGGGCCTGGACTCCCGGAGACGCAGACGCTCGTACCCGACACGGTCGCCCCCGCGGCGCCCGACACCGAGGGCGCCGAGGGCAAGGGCGGCAAGCCCGCCAGCCTGTGGACCGACGCCTGGCACGACCTGCGGCGCCGGCCGATGTTCATCATCTCGGTGATCATCATCCTGGTGCTGCTCGTCATGTCGTTCTGGCCGTCGCTGTTCAGCGCGATCGACCCGTACAACGCCAGGACCTGTGACCTGTCGACGGCGCGGCAGGGCCCCGGGCCCGGCCACCTGTTCGGCCGCGACAACCTGGGCTGCGACGTCTACGCGCGGACCATCTACGGCGCCCGCAACTCGATCGTCATCGGCGTGTTCACCACGCTCATGACGACGATCATCGGCGGTCTGCTCGGCATCATCGCCGGCTTCCGCGGCGGCGTTACCGACACGATCGCCTCGCGGCTGACGGAGATCTTCTTCGCCATCCCGTCGATCCTCGGCGCGCTGCTGATCGCGGCCACCTTCCGCGGCAAGGCCAACAGCATCCTGCTGGTGATCGTGGCGCTGACGGTGCTCGGCTGGCCGATGGTGTTCCGGATCATGCGAGCGGCGGTGATCACCGCGAAGAGCCAGGACTTCGTGGTCGCCGCCAGAGCACTGGGCGCGGGGTCGAGCCGGATCATGTTCCGTCACCTGCTGCCGAACTCGCTGGCGCCGGTCATCGTGGTCGCCACGATCAACCTGGGCAGCTTCATCGCCGCCGAGGCGGCGCTGTCGTTCCTGGGCGTGGGCGTGCAGTCACCGGACATCTCATGGGGCCTGATGATCGCCGACGCGCGCAACAGGTTCCTGGAGGCGCCGCTGCCGCTGGTGTTCCCCGCCGTGTTCCTGAGCATCACCGTGCTCGCGTTCATCATGCTGGGCGACGCGGTGCGCGACGCGCTCGACCCGAAGCTCAGGTAGAAGGGGGGATCAAGTGAAGAAGACGTCTTCGGATGTGTTGCCCGCCGAGGGAGGGCCGGGCGACGGACCGCTGCTCGCGGTGGAGGACCTGCACGTGGAGTTCCACACGCGGGCCGGCATCGTACGAGCCGTCAACGGCGTGAGCTACACGGTCAACCCAGGCGAGACGCTCGCGGTGCTGGGCGAGTCGGGTTCGGGCAAGTCCGTGACGGCGCAGGCCATCATGGGCATCCTCGACATGCCTCCGGCGGTCATCCCCAAGGGGGAGATCCGCTTCAGGGGCACCGACCTGCTCAAGCTGTCGGAGGAGGCCCGTACGCAGGTCCGCGGCCAGCGGATCGCGATGATCTTCCAGGACGCGCTGTCCGCGCTCAACCCGGTGTTCACCGTGGGCTGGCAGATCAGCGAGATGTTCCGGGTGCACCGGGGCATGTCCAAGGCCGACTCCATGAAGAAGGCCGTGGAGCTGATGGACCGGGTCCGCATCCCGGCCGCGCGGCAGCGGGTGAACGACTACCCGCACCAGTTCTCGGGCGGCATGCGGCAGCGCATCATGATCGCGATGTCGATCGCCCTCGACCCCGAGGTGCTGATCGCCGACGAGCCGACCACGGCGCTCGACGTGACCGTGCAGGCGCAGATCATGGAGCTGCTGGCCGAGCTGCAGCGCGAGAGCCAGATGGGCCTGATCCTCATCACCCACGACCTCGGCGTCGTGGCCGACGTGGCCGACAAGATCGCGGTCATGTACGCCGGCCGCATCGTCGAGCACGCCCCCGTGTTCGACATCTACAAGACCCCCGCCCACCCGTACACCAAGGGCCTGCTCGACTCGATCCCCAGGGTCGACCTCAAGGGCCAGGACCTGTACGCGATCAAGGGCCTGCCCCCCAACCTGCTGAACCTGCCGAAGGGGTGCTCGTTCCACCCCCGGTGCCCGTTCCGTCAGGACAACTGCCTGACCGACGCCCCCCCGCTCTACGAGATCAGCGGCACTCGCGGCAGCGCCTGCCACTACTGGAGGGAGGTCCTCGATGGCGAGCGGCAGTGAGACCATCCTCGAGGTGCGTGACCTGGTCAAGCACTTCCCGCTGACGCAGGGGATCGTCCTCAAGAAGCAGGTCGGCGCGATCAAGGCCGTGGACGGCGTCTCGTTCGACCTGAACAAGGGCGAGACGCTGGGCATCGTGGGCGAGTCGGGCTGCGGCAAGTCCACGCTGGCCAAGGTGCTGATGGCGCTGGAGCGGCCGACGTCGGGCTCGGTGAAGATCAACGGCCGGGACATCGCCAAGGCCAGGGGCGGCGAGCTCAAGCGCATGCGCCGCAACATCCAGATGGTGATGCAGGACCCGTACACCTCGCTGAACCCCCGGATGACCGTCGGCGACATCATCGGCGAGCCGTACGAGATCCACACCGAGGTCGCACCCAAGGGTGACCGGCGCAAGAAGGTGCAGGAGCTGCTGGAGGTGGTCGGGCTCAACCCCGAGCACATCAACCGCTACCCGCACCAGTTCTCCGGCGGCCAGCGGCAGCGCATCGGCATCGCCCGCGGCCTGGCGCTGCAGCCGGAGATCATCGTCTGTGACGAGCCGGTCTCCGCGCTCGACGTGTCGATCCAGGCGCAGGTGATCAACCTCCTGGAGCGGCTGCAGAGCGAGTTCGGTCTCGCGTACATCTTCATCGCCCACGACCTGTCGGTGGTGCGCCACATCTCCGACCGGGTGGGCGTGATGTACCTGGGCAAGTTCGTGGAGCTGGGCAAGGACGCCGAGATCTACGACCGTCCCGCGCACCCCTACACGCAGGCGTTGCTGTCGGCGGTGCCGGTGCCCGACCCTGACGGGCGCGAGCAGCGGGAGCGGATCATTCTCCAGGGCGACCCGCCCTCGCCGGCCAACCCGCCGAGCGGCTGCCGGTTCCGTACGCGGTGCTGGAAGGCGCAGGAGATCTGCGCGGAGGAGGAGCCGCTGCTGCAGATCAGGCCCGGTACGGGCCATGCCAGCGCCTGCCACTTCGCCGAGACGCACGACGTGGTGCACGTAGGTTAGATCTGGTTAGAACCACCTGAAACGCCCCGGGGACCTGCTCCCTGGGGCGTTTCGCATGCTCAGGCGGTGACGATCAGCGCGGAGCCGTGGCCGAACAGCCCTTGGTTGGCCGCGAGGCCGACGCGGGCGCCGGGCATCTGGCGGGCGCCGGCCCGGCCGCGCAGCTGCGTGGTCAGCTCGCAGAGCTGGGCGATGGCCTGGGCGGGCACGGCCTCGCCGAAGGAGGCCAGGCCGCCGGACGGGTTCACCGGGATCCGGCCGCCCAGGGCGGTCTGCCCGTCCCTGAGCAGCTTGTCGGCCTCGCCGGGCGGGCAGAGCCCGACGTCCTCCATCCAGTCCAGCTCCAGCGCCGTGGACAGGTCGTAGACCTCGGCCAGCGACACGTCCTCAGGGCCGATGCCGGCCTCCTCGTAGGCGGCGTACGCGATCGAGGCGCGGAACGGACGCTCGGGCGGCGGCACGGCGGCGCACGAGTCGGTCGCGAAGTCGGGCAGCTCCAGCACCGTGTTGGGGAAGACGGGGGTGACCGTGGAGACGGCCGCCAGGCGGACGGGGGCGGCGACGCCGTGGCGGCGCGCGTACGACTCCGACGCCAGCACCACCGCCGCGCCCCCGTCGGAGGTGGCGCAGACGTCCATGAGCCGCAGCGGATCGGCCACCATGGGGGAGGCCAGCACCTGCTCGGCGGTCACCGGCTTGCGGTAGCGGGCCATCGGGTTGAGCGAGCCGGCCAGCGCGTTCTTGACCTTGACGGCGGCGAAGTCGGCAGGGGTCGAGCCGTGCAGGGCCATGCGGCGGCGGGCGTAGAGCGCGAAGTACGCCGGGTTGGTCGCGCCGAGCAGCCGGAAACGCAGCCAGTCGGGGTCGTCGGGCCGCTCGCCGCCGACGGGGGTGAAGAAGCCCTTCGGCGCCGCGTCCGCGCCGATCACCAGCGCGACGTCGCAGAGCCCGGCGAGGATCCTGGTACGCGCGATGTCCAGCGCCTGCGCCCCCGACGCGCAGGCCGCGTAGCAGGAGGCGACCCTGGCGCCCGACCAGCCGAGCGCCCTGGCGTAGGAGGCGCCGGAGACGAAGCCGGGATAGCCGTTCCTGATCGTGTCGGCCCCGACGACGAACTGCACGTCGGTCCAGGCCAGCCCGGCGTCGTCGAGGGCGGCGCGGGCGGCGGCCAGGCCGTACTCCAGGAAGGGCCGGCCCCACTTGCCCCACGGGTGCATCCCGGTGCCCAGCACGGCCACGTTCATGAGGCCCGCCCCCACATCCACATCAGCGGCCCGTCGGCCAGCTCGCCCGAGGTCAGCTCCAGCTCCATGCCCACCGCGAGCTGCTCCACCGTCAGGCCCTTGACCTGGCCGAGCACGACGATGCCGACCTCGTCCAGCTCGACCGCGGCGAGCGTGACCGGCTCGTACGGCTGCGCCGCCACGTACGGCGCGGGCGGCGGGTAGCAGGCGTTGGTGTACGACCAGACCCGCCCGCGCCTGGGCAGCAGGGTCTCCTCCATGTCGGTGACCTCGCAGCGCGGGTTGGGGCAGGAGTCCCGGCGGGGCGGGAAGCAGACGGTGCCGCAGCCCGCGCACCGGGTGCCGAGCAGGCGGACACCGCCGGGCTCGACCGCGAACCAGCCGTCGATCGCGTACGTCATAGCTCGGAGTATCACACAAGCGCTTGCTAGGTTGAATCCCTCCGCCGCTCCCGCGAGCGCAGCACCACCCACCCCGACATCACGACCACCAGCAGCACCATCCCCGCCACCACCGCCGTCCTGGACGCCGGATAGGGCCCGTCGCCGAAGTAGGGCCCCGGCAGCGGCGGTATGACGGCGGGCGCGGCCAGCCGGGCGGCCTCGCGCAGCGCCAGCGCCGCGTCCGCCACCCCGTGCCCGTAGGCCGGGCTGTAGCCGTCACAGGGCCGGCGCCTGGTGCCCTCCTCGATCGCCAGCCGCACGTGGTACGGCGACAGGTGCGGATGCGCCGACCTGATCAGCGCCGCGATGCCCGCCACCATGGCGGCGGCCGAGCTGGTGCCGTCGCCCACCACGTACGAGTCGCCGCCGTCGGCCGTCACGATGTCCGTGCCCGGCGCGACCACCGACACGTAGTCCTGCCGGTTGGAGAAACGGGCCACCCTGCCCCGGCGGTCCACCGCGCCCACGGCGATCACGCCGGGGTAGGCGGCGGGGAAGTTCTTCCTGTTCGCCGCGGCCCCGTCGTTGCCCGACGACGCCACGAGCACCGCGCCCTTGCCGATGGCGTACTGGACGGCCTCCTCCTCGGCGGCCGAGCCCTCCCACGCGCCGCTGCCGCCGCCCAGCGACATGCTGATCACGCCCGCGCCGTGGTCGGCGGCGTACCTGATGCCCCTGGCCAGCGCGTCGCGCCAGCCGGGCTGCCGGTGGGCGCGGCGCGGGTCGCCGTTCTCCAGAGTGACTCTGATCGACAGCACCGTGGCGGCCGGCGCCACGCCGAGCACGCCGCCCTTGCCGCCTTCGCCGTGCCCGCGCCCGGCGATCAGCCCGGCCATCGCGGTGCCGTGGGGGCCCCACCCGCGCCCGTCCCCGCCGGGGTCGGTGAGGTCGGGACCCTCGATGACGGCGCCCCGCAGGTCGGGGTGCCCGGGGTTGACGCCGGTGTCGAGCACCGCGACCGTGACGCCCTCGCCCTTGCTGGTGCGCCAGGCGTCGGGCAGGCGCAGCGCGCGGAGCTGCCACTGCCCGGCCCTCGCGGCGGCGGCCATCTCGTCGCTGCCGTCCCCCGCCAGGGCCGGTACGGGGCCCGACAGCAGCACGGTCAGCAGGACCGGTACGGCGATCCGCCTCATCGCGTCAGCGCCCGGTGCAGCGACGTGGCGACCTGGCGGGCGGCGGCGCACAGGCGGGAGGGCACGGGGTCGCCGGGACGGTAGGCCCGCCCGTCGGCGTACCCGGCCGCCGTCGCCACCAGGTAGCGCCCGGGGGAGCCGAGCACGACGCCGGTGACGTACTGGCGGTCGCCGAAGCGGGCGGCGGGCCCGCCGGGGAACGCCGCGGGCCGCACGGTCGCGGGCCGCCCCGAGCCGTGGAGGGAGAATCCCGGCCGGTCGAGCACGGCGATGCCGGCGGTGACGACGAAGGTCTGGGTGCTGTCGGAGTAGGTGGCGCGTAAGGCGACGCGGCAGTAGGGCCGGTAGGGCAGCACGGCCGCGGCATGGAAGGCGGCCGGGCAGGCGGCCTCGGGGGCGACCCCGGCCAGCACGTACGTGACCCGCGCCCCGGAGGGGCTGTGCCCCGGCACCGTGGCGGGGAAGATGCGCGTCACCGGCCAGGCGCGCCAGCGCTCGGACACGGGCGGGACGGGAGCGGGCCAGGTCACGGACAGCAGGAAGGACAGCACAACGGACAACTGGAACACGTCGACCTCGAGCGGGAGGGGAGGGGCCTCCGATCAGCTCGCATTCTGACACGCGGATACGCCGACGGACGGACGCTTCAGTAAACAGACCGATACGCGGAGTAGTTCCGGTTTGTCCTATGGAGAGGGGGAAAGTCGGACATGTGCACCGGGTGGCAGGCCCAGCCGCTGGGCCGCGTCACCGCAGTTGACCGCGATCGCGATCAGCCCCGCCGAGTCCGCGAACGCCACCAGCTCGCCCGGCGGCACCGCCGCGTACGTCTCCCGGTACGGCAGCGCGAGCTGCCGCCGCCCCAGCCACACCCCGAGCGTGTCGCCCACCCGCACGCCCAGCGACCGCAGGTCGCCGGCCCCGATCGACAGCTGCGTGTTGCCGTAGCGGTCGACCGAGACCACCTCGCCCTCCACCGAGCCGTCGCGCAGCAGCGTGGTCGGCTCGGGCAGCGTGACCAGCCGCGACACCGGCAGCCGCGGCCCCAGCTCGGCCGCGGGCAGCCCGCCGTAGAGCCGCCCGGCCACGGGAGCGAACACATCACGCCCGGGGAACGTCGGCGAGGCAGGCCGCAGGAAGTAGGCGTCGTTGGTGATCTCGTACGCCGCCCGCGCGCCGCCGCTGGCGTGCACCGCCCACGACAGCAACCCGTTGTCGGGCCCGATGAACACCCGGCCGCCCGCCTCGACGGCCACCGCCCGCCGCGCGCCACCCGCCCCGGGATCGACCGCACCGATGTGGATACCCTCGGGGAGGTACGGGATGGTCTGCGCCAGAACCGCCGCGCCGCGCCGCACATCGCCGGCCGGGATGAGGTGACAGACGTCGATCACCCGGGCCTCAGGGGCTATCCCGGCGATCACTCCATGACAGGCCGCCACATATCCATCCTCTAACCCGTAGTCGGTGAGGAGCGTGATGACAGAGGTCACATCTGGTGACTGTACGTCTCCCAATCCGTCGTGAACAGCCGCACTCCGCACATTACGATGGCGAACGGGCCGCGTGCGGGCGGCGAGATCGTCGCCCGCCCCTTTCGAGGAGGACACCATGGGAGCACCGCTCAGCGATGACAATGCTGCCCAGGAACCGTCCCGACAACCACTCTCACAACGCGATCTCGATCTCCTCGCCTTCGAACGCCAATGGTGGCGCTACGCGGGCGCGAAGGAGCACGCCATCAAGGAGACGTTCGGCTTCTCCGCCACGCGCTACTACCAGCTCCTCGGTGAGCTGATCGACCGGCCGGAGGCGCTGGAGCAGGACCCGATGCTGGTCAAGCGGCTGCGCAGATTACGATCCACGCGCCGGCGCGACCGTGCGGCCAGAAGGCTCGGCATGCGTCCCTGACCGTCTGGGTACGGCAGCCGAGTGAAGAACATCCCTGGAATGGAAGCGATCGTGCACGATCCGGCGGGCGCCGTGATCGGGCTCGACTTCGACGGCACCCTGTCGCCGATCGTGCCCGACCCCGCCCAGGCCGTGATCCATCCGAAGGCGCCCGGCGTACTCGCCGAGCTGGGCGCCCGCGTCGGAGCGGTGGCCATCGTGACCGGCAGGCCCCCGGCCACCGCCCTGGCGCTCGGACCCGGCCTGGCCGACGTGCCCGGCCTGGTGGTGCTCGGCCACTACGGCTTCGAACGCTGGGAGGACGGCCGCGTCTCCGCGCCCCCGCCGCCGCCCGGCGTCCCCAACGCGGAGGCCGAGCTGCCGCTGCTGCTCGAATCGCTGGGCGTGCAGGGCGTGCGCATCGAGGACAAGGGGCGGGCCGTGGCCGTCCACACCAGGCGCAGCCCCGACCCGGAGGGCGCGCTCGCCGCGCTGCGCGAGCCGCTCGCCAAGCTGGCCGACAAGCACGGGCTGGTCATCGAGCCCGGCCGCATGGTGCTGGAGCTGCGGCCGCCGGGCATGGACAAGGGCCACGCGCTCGGCCTGTTCCTCACGGAGCGGGAGGCGCGCTCGGTCATGTTCGTCGGCGACGACCTCGGTGACCTGGCGGCGTTCGACGCCGTACGCGCGTCCGGCCTCCCCGGCGTGACCGTGTGCAGCGGCTCGACCGAGGTCACCGCGCTCGCGGAGCGCGCCGACCTGGTGGTGGACGGCCCCGACGGCGTGGTGCGGCTGCTGGAGGAGCTGGTCTCGGCGATCACCCGCTCGTGACGCGTCAGGCCAGGGCCTCGAGCTGGGCGGCGAGCCACTGTTGCGGTGGCAGCGCGGTCGCGGCGGCGCGCAGCTTGTCGCGGCGGCTGCGCCGCTCGTCCTCCGGCATGACCAGCGCCTCGTGCAGCGCGGCCGCGGTGCCGCTGATGTCGTACGGGTTGACGAGCAGCGCGTGCTGGCCCAGCTCGGCCGCGGCGCCCGCCTCCCGCGACAGCACGAGCGCGCAGTGCGGCGACAGCACGGGGCCCTCCTTGGCCACCAGGTTCATGCCGTCGCGGATGGGGTTGACCAGCAGCACGTCGGCCATCCGGTAGGCGGCCAGCGAGCGCGGATAGTCGTCGTTCACGTTGAGGATGAGCGGGTCCCAGTCCTCGGTGGCGTACTCGTCCTCGATCTCCTGCGCGCAGCGCTGCA
Source organism: Nonomuraea salmonea (assembly GCF_042428605.1). Classification (NCBI taxonomy): domain Bacteria; kingdom Bacillati; phylum Actinomycetota; class Actinomycetes; order Streptosporangiales; family Streptosporangiaceae; genus Nonomuraea; species Nonomuraea salmonea. The sequence continues at coordinate 207,392 of NZ_JBHMCF010000013.1, read as the reverse complement.
CCGACGCGGTGTACTCGCGGTATTCGGGCAGGTCGTGCCGGCTGGGATAGGCGAAGGCGAGGTGCACCACGCGGCCGTGCCATTCGGGGTGGGCGGCGAGGAACTCGCGGTAGGCGTTGAGCCCGCGCACGATGTTCTTCGACAGCTCGGTGCGGTCGATGCGGACGATCAGCCTGCGCCCGCCGACCTGCTCCCTGAGCGCCGTCATGTGCGACTCGACGTCGGGCTCGCAGGCCCGCTCCCACAGCGCGGCGCCGTCCACCCCCAGGCTGTGGACTCCGATGCGGGTGGTCCTGCCGGCGTGGGTGACGCTGCGCCCGACGCGGTCGGCCTCGGCGCCCAGCAGCCGCTCGCAGCAGTCCATGAACGCCTGCGCCCACCGGTCGGTGAGGAAGCCGGCGTGGTCGGCGCCCAGGATGCCTTCGAGCACCTCCTTGGCGACGTCGTCGGGCAGCAGCGAGAAGTATTCGGGCGGCGCCCACGGGGTGTGGCTGAAGTGCGCGATGCGCAGGTCGGGCCGTTCGGCCCTGAGCATGGCGGGGGTCAGCGTAAGGTGGTAGTCCTGCACCATCACGCGCGCGCCGTGGCCGGCCTCCTCGGCCAGCGCCAGCGCGAAAGCGCCGTTGTAGTCGCGGTATGACTCCCACTCGCGCTCGAACCTGGTGCCGAAGTTGGGCGAGTTGGGGATGTCGTAGAGCAGATGGTTGACGAACCACAGGGTCGAGTTGGCCACCGCGTTGTAGGCGCGATGGAAGGTGGCGGGCGGGATGTCGAGCATGCGCATCGGGCCCGTGTCGTAGCCCGCGTGGTCGACCCGGCCGCCGCCGGCCTGCCGCACGGCGCTGCGGTCGCCGTCGGACAACGCCGCGCAGACCCACAGCACGCCGTCGCCCTTGGCCACGCCCGACAGGCCCGACACGAGACCGCCGCCGCCGCGCTTCATGGTGAGTTCGCCGTCGTCGGAGACGGTGAAGGAGACCGGCCCTCTGTTGGAGGCCAACAGCACGCTGTTCATCTAGGCTCCTTTCGATCATAGGATCCCAGCTATGGCGCTTGATGAGCTAACCGAGGAACTCGCCCGCTCAGCCGCTGCCGGAGATCATCGCGCACTCGGCGAGCTCCTGGCGCGGATAGAGCCCGATGTGATGCGGCATTGCGCCCGAATCCTGCCTTATCACCAGGACGCGGAGGAGGCCTCGCAAGATACGTTGCTGGCTGTCGCGCGTAATATCGGGCGGTTCGAGGGGCGCGCCAGGTTCAGTACGTGGCTGCACATCGTGACGGCCAACTGCGCGCGCACGACGTACCGGTCGCTGAAGCGGCGGGCGGCCGAGCAGAGCTCGGACGAGCTGCCGATGCAGAAGCCCGACGTGCGGCGGGTCAGCGTGATCGCGGGCTCGCGGCTCGACCTGCTCGACGCGATGGAGGCCCTGGAGGCCGACAAGCCCGACCTGGCGCAGGCGCTGGTGCTGCGTGACATCGTCCAGCTCGACTACAACGAGGTGGCCGAGCAGCTCGGCATCCCGCTGGGCACCGCGAAATCCCGCATCCATCAGGCACGCAAGTACGTGCAGGGTGTGCTGGGCGAAGACTATCGCTGAGACCACCCGTCTCACATGGTGAGACGGGTGGTAATTGCGGCCACTTAAGCGGGTAGAGTCCGTTTCAACAACTTCATATTGCTCATCCAGAGGGGTGGAGGGACCGGCCCTGCGAAGCCCCGGCAACCCTCCCGGCTTTCGACTCGCGACCAGGCGAGGCCGACCGGGACAAGGTGCCAATTCCGGTTCGCGGTCAAGGTGGCCGCGGGCGAAGATGAGGGAAGGCCTCGCTTCATGTCGCTTGACTTTGGTCCTGCCACCGCTCTGTCCTGCCGCGAGTGCGGCGCGCGTTACCCGCTGGGTCCCAGCTTCGCGTGTCAGGAGTGTTTCGGGCCGCTCGAGGCGGCCTACGACTTCGGCCGGGTGACCCGCGAGCAGATCGCATCGGGTCCGGCCAACATCTGGCGTTACCGGGCGCTCCTTCCGGTTCCGGCGAACGTGACCGAAAAGCCGAATATGAACCCCGGCTGGACGAAATTGGTCAAGGCCGGAAACCTCGGCCGAACGCTCGGCATCAAGTCCCTTTACGTGAAGGACGACTCCGGCAATCCCACCCACTCCTTCAAGGACCGGGTCGTCGCCATGGCCGTCGAAGCGGCCAGGAACTTCGGCTTCCACACGCTTTCCTGCTCCTCCACCGGCAATCTCGCCGGCGCCGTCACCGCCGCCGCCGCGCGGGCAGGGCTCGACGCGTGCGTGTTCATCCCGGCCAATCTGGAGCAGGCGAAGATCGCCATGGCGCGGGTCTTCGGCGGGAAGCTCATCGGCATCGAGGGCACGTACGACGACGTCAACCGGTTCTGCTCCGAACTCATCGGCGACCCGCTGGGCGACAAGTGGGGATTCGTCAACGTCAACCTGCGGCCCTACTACGCCGAGGGCTCCAAGACGCTCGCGTACGAGATCGCCGAGCAGCTCGGCTGGCGGCTGCCCGAGCAGATCATCATCCCCATCGCCTCCGGGTCCCAGCTCACGAAGATCGACAAGGGCTTCAAGGAGCTGGTGAAGCTGGGGCTGGTCGAGGACACCCCGTACAAGATCTTCGGGGCGCAGGCGGCCGGGTGCTCGCCGGTGTCGACCGCGTACAAGGCGGGGCACGAGGTCGTACGGCCGGTCAAGCCCGACACCATCGCCAAGTCCCTGGCCATCGGCAACCCGGCCGACGGGCCGTACGTGCTGGACATCGCCCGGCGCACCGGCGGAGCCGTCGAGGACGTCACCGACGCCGAGATCGTGGCCGCCATCAAGCTGCTGGCCTCGACGGAGGGCGTCTTCGCCGAGACCGCGGGCGGCGTCACCGTCGGCGTGCTGAAGAAGCTCACCGAGAACGGCGTGCTCGACCCCGACGCCCTCACCGTGGTGCTCAACACCGGTGACGGGCTCAAGACGCTCGACGCGATCAGCGACGACGCCGCACCCACGGCCGTGATCCGGCCCTCTCTCGACGCGTTCCGCGCGACTGTCTGACAACCAGGAAAGGCGACTTAAACCATGAGCGTTTCTGTGCGGATTCCCACCATTCTGCGCACCTACACCGGGGGCAACGCGGAGGTCAGTGGCGAGGGCGCGACGCTTCGTGACGTGCTCATCAAGCTCGACGCCGACTACCCGGGCATCGGCGCGAGAATTCTGGATGAATCGGGCAAGATTCGTCGTTTCGTCAACGTTTACGTGGGGGAAGAGGACGTCCGTTTCGCCGAGGGCCTCGACACTCCCGCCCCTGAGGGGACTCAGATCTCCATCATCCCGGCGGTCGCCGGCGGCTGAGTGTCGCGGCTCGCATCCAGAAGGCGCCCCTTGTGGGCGCCTTCTCCTTTTCCGGGCCTAATTCAATGTTGAACCAGGTTCGGGAAGAAGAAATAGGCAGTTCCCAGATTGACTCTGTTGCCAAACCCCTCCCCACAGGTATGGTCGAGGGCGATCGTCCGGCTGATTTTCTGTTAAGTCGGGCGATTACAGGTCTCGCGGAGGAATGGGCGAGATCTGGGAGACCAGTAAGAGGAGTCGGAAGTGGCGCAGGGCACCGTCAAGTGGTTCAACGCGGACAAGGGCTACGGCTTCATCGCGGTAGACGGTGGTAAGGATGTATTCGTCCATTACTCAGCGATCATGATGGACGGGTACCGATCTCTCGAGCAGGGACAGCGCGTCGAGTTCGAGATCACGCAGGGCCAGAAGGGACCGCAGGCGGAGTCCGTCCGAACGGTCTGATCGACATCCTGGTATGCACCGGGCGGGTTCGCACGGCAGCGCAGTCCGTGCGAGCCGTCATCTCTCTCTCGTCGACTCGCGTACGGTGGGCCGCCCAGGGCGGCTCGCCGTACCGGCGTACTGACTGACCTGGGCGGAAACGTGGGGCAGGTGGGCGTTCGCTTGCACTCGACAGGGTAGAGTGCTAAACAGTTCGTTGGCACTCTGTGCAGCAGAGTGCCAACACCGGATCGGGACGATGGGGTCTGCCGAAGGAGATGCTGACCCATGCCGTCGCGGGCGTCGGCTCGGTCCACGACAAGCCACCCTGCATCTGGGAGGTCTAGCCTTATGGCAGCCAAGATGATCGCGTTTGACGAGGACGCCCGGCGCGGTCTCGAGCGCGGTATGAACCAGCTCGCCGACGCCGTCAAGGTGACCTTGGGTCCCAAGGGCCGCAACGTCGTGCTGGAGAAGAAGTGGGGCGCTCCCACGATCACCAACGACGGTGTGTCCATCGCCAAGGAGATCGAGCTCGAGGACCCCTGGGAGAAGATCGGCGCCGAGCTGGTCAAGGAGGTCGCGAAGAAGACCGACGACGTGGCTGGTGACGGCACCACCACGGCCACCGTGCTCGCCCAGGCGCTGGTGCGCGAGGGCCTGCGCAACGTCGCCGCCGGCGCCAACCCGATGGCCCTGAAGAAGGGCATCGAGTCCGCCGTCGAGCGCGTCAGCGAGGAGCTCTCCAAGCTGGCCAAGGACGTGGAGACCAAGGAGCAGATCGCCTCCACCGCCTCCATCTCCGCCGCCGACCCCGAGATCGGCTCGCTCATCGCCGAGGCGATGGACAAGGTCGGCAAGGAAGGCGTCATCACCGTCGAGGAGAGCAACACCTTCGGCCTCGAGCTCGAGCTCACCGAGGGCATGCGCTTCGACAAGGGCATGACGTCGATGTACTTCGTGACCGACTCCGACCGCATGGAGGCCGTGCTCGAAGACCCCTACATCCTGATCGTCAACAGCAAGGTCTCCGCCAACAAGGACCTGCTGCCGCTGCTCGACAAGGTCGTCCAGTCCGGCAAGCCGCTGCTGATCATCGCCGAGGACGTCGAGGGCGAGGCTCTGGCGACCCTGGTCGTCAACAAGATCCGCGGCCTGTTCCGTTCCGTCGCCGTCAAGGCTCCGGGCTTCGGCGACCGCCGCAAGGCCATGCTCAACGACATCGCGATCCTGACCGGCGGTCAGGTCATCGCCGAGGAGGTCGGCCTCAAGCTCGAGACCGCCACCCTCGACCTGCTGGGCCGCGCCCGCAAGGTGGTCGTGACCAAGGACGAGACGACGATCGTCGACGGCGCCGGTGACGCCGAGCAGATCTCCGGCCGGGTCAACGAGATCCGCGCCGAGATCGAGCGCACCGACTCCGACTACGACCGCGAGAAGCTCCAGGAGCGCCTGGCCAAGCTGGCCGGCGGCGTCGCCGTCATCAAGGCCGGTGCCGCCACCGAGGTCGAGCTCAAGGAGCGCAAGCACCGCATCGAGGACGCCGTCCGCAACGCGAAGGCGGCCGTCGAGGAGGGCATCGTCCCCGGCGGTGGCGTGGCGCTGCTGCAGGCCGGCGCCAAGGCGTTCGACAAGCTCGAGCTCAACGGCGACGAGGCCACCGGTGCCGCCATCGTCAAGAAGGCGCTGGAGGAGCCGCTCAAGCAGATCGCGGTCAACGCCGGCCTCGAGGGCGGCGTCGTGGTCGAGCGCGTGCGCAACCTCACCCCGGGTGAGGGCCTCAACGCCGCGTCGGGCGAGTACGTCAACATGTTCGAGTCGGGCATCATCGACCCGGCCAAGGTGACGCGCTCCGCGCTGCAGAACGCCGCCTCCATCGCGGCGCTGTTCCTGACGACCGAGGCCGTCATCGCCGAGAAGCCCGAGAAGGCTGGGGCCGCTCCCGCCGGCGGCATGCCCGGCGGCGGCGACATGGACTTCTAGGTCTTTATCCGTCGCGCAGGCGAAGAGCGGTCCGGAATTTTCCGGGCCGCTCTTTTTCTTGTGGAGCTGCCATTACGTTTCACCATTGATCCGCTACTCATGGTGAGGAAAGGTGGTCAGCCATAACTCACCTCAACGAAGGAGTGGCGGATGTTCTCCCGCAGCAAGCGCATTTTCGGTATCGCGGCCATCGCCCTGGCCGCCGTCACCGCCGCGGCGGCTCCCGCGCATGCCGACGACGAGCTGACGAGCACGTTCAGCCTGCTGCGCCAGCTGAACAATCCGTTCTGCCTGCCGGGCGCGACCACCACCGGCATTCCGGTCGTCGACTCGCTGCTGCCGGGGCTCGTCGGCTGCCCCCAGGCGCCCCTCGTGCGCTGACCCCGACATGAGCTGACCCCGACATGACGAGCGCCCCGCCGGGCTCCCGGCGGGGCGCTCTGACGCTTGTCAGACGCCGAAGTGGGCCACGACGAAGCCACGGGCCAGCAGGTTGGCGTTGATGTTGAAGCCGACCACGGCCGGGCTGGTGTCGCTGTCGACCCCCAGCTTGTCGACGCCCAGCGCGTGCACGGTGAAGACGTAGCGGTGCGGGTCGCCGGGAGGCGGGGCGGCGCCGCCGTAGGCCTTGGTGCCGTAGTCGGTGCGGGCGTGCACGGCGCCCTCGGGCAGGCCCTTGAAGTCGGGCGCCGAGCCCGCGCCGGTGGGCAGCTCGGTCACCGAGGCCGGCAGGTCGAACAGCACCCAGTGCCAGAAGCCGCTGCCGGTCGGCGCGTCGGGGTCGAAGCACGTGACGGCATAGCTCCTGGTGCCCTCGGGGGCGCCGGACCAGCGCAGGTGCGGCGACTGGTTGCCGCCCGTCATGCCCCAGTCGTTGAAGACGTGGAGGTCGGGCAGTCGCTCGCCGTCCTGGATGTCGTCGCTCTCGACCACGAGCGCGGGGACCGACGGCAGGAATTCATGGGGAAGCGGTGCGGGCACGGCATCCTCCTTGGGTGAGAGCTAGGTGCTTGCCCAGCCATCCTAGAAGCGCCGTGCCCGCGCGGCTCACGCCGCCAGCTCGGCGGGCAGCGGCTTGTCGTGCAGCACGGTCAGCGAGGTGACCGCACGGGTCAGCACGACGTAGAGCCGGGCCAGGCCCCTCGGCTCGGCGGCCACGATGTCGGCCGGCTCGACCACGATGACGTGGTCGTACTCGAGGCCCTTGGCGAGCGTGGCGGGCACGACGAGCAGGCGCTGCTCGTCGGGGGAGTCGGGGTCGAGCACGGCGTGCGGCAGCTCGGCCAGCGCCTGCGAGACGGTCTCGACCAGGGCGTCGGGAACGATGACGCCGATGGAACCCTCTTTGGCCAGCGCCTGCCGCGCCACCTCGATGACCGAGCCGCCGGGCAGCACGGTGAGCGAGCCCGCGCCGGGACGCAGCGAGCGCGGCGCGGCCAGGCCGGGGGCGATGGAGGGCAGCAGCCGGGCCGCGTAGTCGAGCACCTCGCGCGGCACGCGGAAGCCGAGTGTCAGCTCCGTCACCTCGCCCTCGCGCTGGCCGAGGTGTTCGAGCACCGCCTGCCACGAGGTGGTGGACCACGGGGTGGTGCCCTGCGCGAGGTCGCCGAGCACGGTGGCCGAGCCGTTGCGGCAGCGCCGTCCGAGCGCCCTGAGCTGCATCTCCGACAGGTCCTGCGCCTCGTCCACGACCAGGTGACCCAGTGAGGGCGTGCGTTCCATGAGGTCGCGCAGCTCGTCGAGGAGCGCCGCGTCGGCCGCCGACCACTTCGCGGACTTCCAGCTCCGGTACGGCTTGCGCCAGGCGAGCAGCTCCTGCTCCTCGGCCGTCAGGTCGGACTTGGCGGCCTTGGCGCGGAACTCGGGGTCGGACAGCAGGCGATGGAGCACCTGCTCGGGCGTCAGCTTGGGCCAGACGGCGTCCACGAGCTGCTTGACCGGCTTCGACCTGGCCACCGCGTCCTGGACCCGGTCGTCGGGCGACTCGCCGCGCTGCTCCATGCGGACGAGCACCATGTGGGCCAGCCGCTGGGCCAGCGCCGCGCGGCCGGGGTTGTAGCGGGTGGTGCCGCGCAGGGAGGCGACGATCTCGCGCACCTCGTAGTCGGCCACCCGGTGGCGGTAGGCGCCCTTGGTGAAGACGACGCCTTCCTCCGGTTTGACGATGTGCAGCCAGAGCGCGCGCTCAAGGACGGCGGCCATCCTGGCGTCGCCCTTGATGGCGGCGACCTCGGGGTCCTCGGGGGCGGCGTGCTCGCCCAGCAGCCCGGCCACCGTGGTCTGGTCGACCTTGACCTCGCCCAGCGCGGGCAGGACGGAGGAGATGTAGGACAGGAAGGCCCGGTTCGGCCCGACGATCATGACGCCCGACCTGGCCAGCCGCTCGCGGTGGGTGAACAGCAGGTAGGCGGCGCGGTGGAGGCCGACGGCGGTCTTCCCGGTGCCGGGGGCGCCCTGCACGCACACCGTCTGGGCCAGCGTGGAGCGGACGATCTCGTCCTGGTCGGGCTGGATGGTGGCGACGATGTCGCGCATGGGGCCGGTGCGGGGCCGCTCGATCTCCTCGGTGAGGATCTTCGACGGGCCGATGTCGCCGCCGTCGGCCAGCGGCTCGTCCTCGTACGCGGTGAGCGCCCCGCCGTGGTAGCCGAAGCGCCGCCGGCGCTCGACGCCCATCGGGTCGGCCGGGCTGGCCTGGTAGAACGCGCGCGACACCGGCGCCCGCCAGTCGATCACCAGCGGCTTGCTGCCGGCGTCGTGGACGTGGCGGCGGCCGACGTAGATGGTGCTCGGCAGGTCGTCGCCGCCGGCGCGGTCGAGGCGGCCGAAGAAGAGCGGGGTGTCGGGGTGGTCGGCCAGTGCGGCGACCCGCTGGTCGAGCAGCGACTGCAGGATCTGCTGCGAGACCCAGTCGCCGGCCGCGTCGGCCGACAGGGACTGGGCGTGCGCGCGCATGGCTGTGAGCGCGGCTCTGGACTCGGCGAGGTGGGCCTGCTCGGCCGCGAGTACGCCGACCGGGTCGTCGGGGTCGGTGCTGGTCTCTTGGCGTATGTCTGGGGCCATCTGGTGCCCGGGCATGCGAAAGCGCCTCCCTGGTCTGGTGAACGGAGGTGGTCAAGGCAGCGAATCCGCCAGTCTAGTGGCGACTTCGGCGGGCTTCCAAAGCATTTACTCGCGGCCGACCGGGTACGCATAGGAGGTGCTCCGGCTCCGTGTCTCGCCGATCGTCCCCACGATCGCGAGCTTCCTGCTCGCCGCGTTGTGGGGTCTGTCGGTGTTCGCCGGATGGGGGCTGCAGGCGTTCTGTGCGGGAGATGAGAGCCCGTCGACGTGTTCGCAGCGCCTTGATACGGTTTCCACGGTGTCGGCGCTGTTCGCCGCACTGGCGGCGTGCTGCACGGTGGCCGCCTGGCTGGTCCCGTGGTCGAGGGCCGACTCGCGGACGTTCGCCCGCTTGATGGGCGCCGGGGTGGTGGCCTGGATCGCGGCCGAGGGCGTGTTGTTCCTCGGCGGCCTGCTGGCACGCTGAGCCAGGCGGAAACGGGCGTCCGCTACCAACCTGGAAATACCGAAAAATTCGGGCATTTCAGGTGGGTTTGTCGGATCATGGGGGTATGTCGCAGGCGGCGTGATAGTACGCAGGTGAGGGGGGTGGTTCGAATGTCGGCCCGCGGAGTCTCGTGGACGTGACACCACGGTGAATGCCTGGCCGCTCGGGCGAGCGGCCGGGCATCGCGACCGCTACACCCCGCCGAGCACGTCGTCGGCGTCGATGATCTGATAGGCGTACCCCTGCTCGGCCAGGAACCGCTGCCGGTGCGCCGCGAACTCCTGATCGACGGTGTCCCTGCTGACCACCGTGTAGAACCGGGCGCCCCCGCCGTCGGCCTTGGGCCGCAGCACCCGCCCGAGCCGCTGGGCCTCCTCCTGGCGCGAGCCGAACGTGCCCGACACCTGGATCGCGACGGCCGCCTCAGGCAGGTCGATGGAGAAGTTGGCCACCTTCGACACCACCAGCACCTGAATCTCCTTGTCGCGGAACGCCTGGTAGAGGCGCTCGCGCTCCTTGATCCTGGTGTCGCCCTTGATCACCGGCGCGTTGAGGTGCTCGCCCAGCTCGTCGAGCTGGTCGATGTACTGGCCGATGACCAGCACCTGCTCACCCAGATGGCGGCGGACCAGAGCCTCGGTGACGTGGGTCTTCGACGGCGTGGTGGCGCAGAAGCGGTAGCGCTCCTCCGCCTCGGCCATCGCGTACGCCAGCCGCTCGTCGTCGGTCAGCGTGACCCGGACCTCGACGCAGTCGGCCGGCGCGATCCAGCCCTGGTTCTCCATCTCCTTCCAGGGCGCGTCGTAACGCTTGGGGCCGATCAGCGAGAACACGTCGCCCTCGCGGCCGTCCTCGCGCACCAGCGTCGCGGTCAGCCCGACGCGCCTGCGGGCCTGGAGGTCGGCGGTCATCCGGAAGATGGGCGCGGGCAGCAGGTGGACCTCGTCGTAGACGATCAGGCCCCAGTCGCGGGCGTCGAACAGCTCAAGGTGGCTGTAGACGCCTTTGCGCCTGGTGGTCATCACCTGGTAGGTGGCGATGGTGACCGGGCGGATCTCCTTCTTGTTGCCGGAGTATTCGCCGATCTCGTCCTCGGTCAGCGACGTGCGCTTGAGCAGCTCGGTCTTCCACTGGTGGGCCGAGACCGTGTTGGTGACCAGGATGAGCGTGGTGGCCTGGGCGTGTGCCATGGCCGCCGCGCCGACGATCGTCTTGCCCGCGCCACAGGGCAGCACGACCACGCCTGAGCCGCCGTTCCAGAACGCGTCGGCCGCCTCGCGCTGGTAGGGCCGCAGCGTCCAGCCGTCCTCGTGCAGCGTGATGGGGTGGGCCTCGCCGTCGACGTAGCCCGCGAGGTCTTCGGCCGGCCAGCCCAGCTTGAGCAGCGCCTGCTTGACGTTGCCGCGGTCGCTCGGGTGCACGACGACCGAGTCGGCGCCGATGCGCTCGCCCAGCATCGGCTGGATCTTCTTGGAGCGCAGCACCTCCTCCAGCACGGCCCGGTCGGTGGAGGTCAGGACCAGCCCGTTGACCGGGTCCTTCTCCAGGCGCAGCCGGCCGTAGCGGGCCATCGTCTCGGCGACGTCCACGAGCAGCGCGTGGGGCACCGGATAGCGGCTGTAGCTGATGAGCGCGTCGATGACCTGCTCGGCGTCGTGGCCCGCGGCGCGGGCGTTCCACAGCGCGAGCGGCGTGACGCGGTAGGTGTGCACGTGCTCGGGAGCGCGCTCGAGCTCGGCGAACGGCGCGATCGCCTTACGGCAGGCGTCGGCCTGCTTGTGGTCGACTTCGAGCAGCAGCGTCTTGTCGGACTGGACGATCAGCGGTCCATCGCTCACTGGCATGTCTCCGTGGGGTCGCGTACGGGGCTCTGACGCATCAGGACCATCGTCTCGTGATCCCGGCTCCCCCGCTCCGTGTCTCCAACAACGGACACGCCAGGATTAGTCCTGGACGGCGATGTGCGGCCCCCTGGCTCAGTCGTCGAAGGCGCCGTTGACGCCCAGCAGGATGAACGTGCCGAAGGTGATCACGAGGCCGGCCCCGAACAGCACCCAGCTCCAGACCAGCATCGTGCGGGCGACCTGCGGCCTGGTGGTGGCCCTGCCGAGCGCGAGGCCGGCGAGGATCGCGCCGGGGATGCCGAAGACGTTGCAGCAGGAGACGACCGCGAGCAGGTTGAGCACGAGGGCGACGATCGCGTTGGCGGTCGGGCCGCTGCTGGGAGGCGGCGGAGGGGGACCGTAACCGTAGCCGTAGTGAGGCGGCGGCTGCTCGCCGTAAGGCGCGCCGTAAGGGATGTACGGCTGCCCCGACGGGTCTTGCTGGCTCATCCTCACCTCCGAACTGGTCAACAATTATCACGGAATCACCCCGTGGCAGACCGGTATGAAGGATGGGCAGCGCTCAGCCGAGCAGCGCGCGCAGCGCCTTGCGGTCGAGCTTGAGCACGCTCGTCAGCGGCACGGAGTCCACGAACCGCACCTCCCGGGGATACTTCACCCGGCCCACCCGCTCGCGCGCCCACGTGACGAGCTCCTCGGCCGTCACCGTCGCGCCCGGCCTGAGCTGCACGAACGCCACGACCTCCTCGCCCAGGGCGGGCTCGGGCCGGCCGACGACGCCCGACAGCACCACGTCGGGATGCCGGTCGAGCGCGTCCTCGACGTCGCGCGGGAACACGTTGAAGCCGCCCCTGATGATCAGGTCCTTCTTCCTGTCCACGATGTAGAGATAGCCGTCGTCGTCCACGCACCCGATGTCACCCGTACGCAGCTCGCCGTCCACCAGCGCCGTGCCCTCCGGGTCGGGCTCGTGCTCGCCCCAGTAGCCGAGCATCAGCGACGACCCCGACACGCACACCTCGCCGACGTCGCCGGGCTCCGCGACCTCGCCGTCGGAGTCCCTGATCGTGAGGGAGTAGCCGGCCAGCGGCAGGCCGACGCTGCCCACCCGGCGCCTGCCCGGCGGGTTGAACGTGGTGACCGCGCTGGTCTCGGTCAGCCCGTAGCCCTCCAGGATCTGCACGCCCGGCATCCTGCGCTCGAACTCGCGCAGGGCGTCCCTGCCGAGCGGGGCCGCGCCGCAGGTGAGGTAGGCGAGGTCGGGCAGCGGGCGGGATTCGAGCGGCTCGGCGAGCAACTGGTGGATCATCGAGGGGACGACGGTGCCGTACCTGACGTGCTGCTCGGCGGCCAGCTCCAGGAACGTCTTCGCGTCGAACCAGCGCATCAGCACGGTCTGCTGGGGCTCGCTCGCGTGCAGCGAGGCGACGGTGATGATCAGCCCGTACGCGTGCGACAGCGGCACCGGCACCAGCGCCCGGTTCATGCCCTCCTGGTGGGAGAGGGCGAAGGCGTCCCTGGCGACGTGCCAGAGGCCCTGGTGGCTGAGCATGACGCCCTTGGCCGTGCCGGTGGTGCCGCCGGTGTACATGAGGGCGGCCAGGTCGCCGGGGTCCCTCGCGACGGGGCCGTGCTCGGCCGCGCGTTCGAGCTCGGTGGTGTCCACGTACGCGGGGATGTCCACGCCGGCCGCGCGTACGGTGTCGGCCAGCTCGGGGGAGGTGACGACGGCGGCCGCGCCGCTGTCGGTGAGCACGTGCCGCAGCTCGTCGGGACCCACCAGGAACACCACCGGCGTCACCACCGCGCCCGCCGCCCACAGCGCCTGGTAGACGATCGGCACCTCGGGGGAGTTGGCCATCATGACCGCGACCCGGTCGCCGGGCCTGATGCCGGCCTCGATGAAGCCGCCGCACATCCGGCGCGCCCGCTCGGCGAGCGCGTGGCCGCGGTGCCAGACGCCGTCGTAGAACACCGCGTCGTGGTCGTCGAAACGCTGCCATGACTCCTCGGCCAGGCGGCCCAGCGTGTGCTCGGTCACATGCCCAACCTGATGGGAGCGGGGAGGCGGAGTCAAGAGCTGTGACCTTGACTCGTCATTGTGGACATGGGTGGCGTAGTCCGTAAATCGATATAATTCTCGTTATATTGTGTTCCGAGTTTGCATGTAGCGCTAGATCGTGTATTTGTGGAGATCTACGGGTCGTGAGGCCCCGTGCGGGCAATGCCGGGCATGATCCACATGCCCGGGACCGTCGTGAGAGGTGACTTATTTCCGCAGGTCAGGTGCGGGATGGCTGCCCCTTGTCCGAAGACGAAGAAAATCCTTGACTCGCAGGTCGTCTTTCTGGAGAAAACCTTCCCTCTTATTCCGAGGTGCTTCGTGACGGAAACGCCTGAAACGGGCGAGATCGACCTGGACCACATTACGCTCACAGGAAGTCTCATAGCGGTCAGCGACCACGTGCGCGCCACCGCCGCTCCCGCCACCGCAGACCTGACCAGGCGGGCGGCCGACGCACAGCTCAGGTCGTACCTGGAGCCGAGCTGCTTTCCCGAGGCGGTGCGGCGGCTCGCCATGGGCCACCTGCTCGTCCTCGTCGGCGAGGAGGACAGCGGGCGCCGGCTCGGGGCCATCGCGCTGCTGTCGCGCATGTCGCTGGCCGAGAGCACCATCACCGTGCTGTCCCCCGCCGCCGCGGCGTCCGAGCTGCTGACCGGCATCGAGTACGAGCCGGGCCGGGCCTACCTGCTGCACGACTGGATCGCCGGGGCCGAGCGCTCCGAGCTGGTCGAGCTGGCCCGCAAGCTGGCCGAGCTGGGCTCGTACCTGGTCGTCACCAGGAGCGGCGCGCCGTCGGCCGCCGTCGAGGTCGAGCTGGCGTGGGCCGCGCCCGACCCCGGCGAGCTGTACGACCTGTGCCTCAGCGCCTTCGACCTGCGGGCCGGGCTCAGCCCCGCCGAGCTGACCCGCGGCAGGGACCTGGCGCCGCACCTGCCCACGCCCGCCGAGGTCGTCCGGCTCGCCGCCCGCCTGGCCCGCGGCGAGCCGCCCGCCGACGAGGTGGCCGCCTGGTTCGACACCAAGCCGGCCATGGGCGAGGTGCTGGGGGTGGCCGCGCTGGCGTTCGCGCACCGGCTCTCCGAGCGGGCCCTCGACGCGCAGCTCGCCAGGCTCGAACGCCTCTGCGGCGACACCGCGCGCCGGCCGCTCGCCGGGCCGCTCGTCGGCGTCGAGGACGGGCTGGTCGGCTTCCGCGCGCCGCACCAGCGCGGGCAGGTGCTGGCCGAGCTGGTCGGACGCTACGGGTTCTGGCTGTGGCAGCCGCTGCGCGACTGGGTCAGGTCGCTGCCCGGGCAGGGGGCGGCCGTCCAGGTGCGGGCGGCCGCCGGTCTCGCGCTGCTCGCGCGGCACTCGGGCAGGGAGGTGCGGCAGGAGTTCCTGGAGGTGTGGGCGTTGGGGAGCGCGGCCGAGCAGGTCGCGGCGGCGAACGTGCTGTCGTACATGTGCGGCGACGACACCCTCGCCCCTGAGGCGCTCAGGATCGTGCTGGAGTGGTCGGCCGACCCCCGCGACCCCCGCGCGACGGTGGCGGCGGTGGCGCTGGGCGGCGGGCTCGCCGTCCGCTACCCGGACGACTGCGCTCGGCACCTGCGCCGGCTGGCGTCGTCCGGCGGGCCCGTCGCGTCGGTGGCCGCCCGGTCACTGCTCAGAGGCCGGCGACGCCCGTGATGCGGTGCAGGGCGAAGCGGTGGACGGCGGCGCGGGTCTCGTCGTACGCCGTCAGGTAACCGCCCTCCATCCTGGCCGGCTCCAGGATGCGCGAGGTGGCGTTCCCCTGCGAGTCGAGATAGCCGATCCACACCCGCACGCCCTGCTTGATGGCCTCCTGGAGGGCCGAGATGGTGGCCGTGGCGGGGCCGCGCGGGACGCCGCCGCCCGGCGCGTCCGCGGGCTCGCGCCGCGACAGGTGCGCCGCGTCGCCGGCCCGCAGCGCGCGTACGGCCGCTGCCGCCACCTCGGGGTCGAGGCCGTTGGGCGGCGCCGTCGCGCGGGCGGGGGCGAACGCCTCGGTGCGCCGGCTCTCCAGCTGCGAAATGATCACGTCGCCGTCGAGCGACTCGGCGACCGGCGCGTACCCCATGGCGCGCAGCGAGTCGACCAGCGCAGCCCTGGACGAGCGCGAGGCGATCACGGTCGGCGCCAGCCGGCGCAGCCGCAGCGCGGCAGAGCGCCGGTCGGCGGTGATCTGGTCGAGCAGCGCGGGGTCGTCGCACCTGATGTACGCGCTCGCCGTCCCCACCCTGATCCGCCCGTGCCGCCGCGCGACATCGGTCACCAGGTACGACAGCGCCTGCGGCACCGGCGTCGCCGAATGGCGGGCCAGCATCGACACCAGCTCCTCGCCCCCGTGCCCGGCGTCGAGCGCCCGCCTGATCGACTGCTCGCTGAACCGGTAGACGGTGGCCCCGCCCTTCGACTCGACGTCGGCGGTGAGCGTCATCCAGCGGTTGAGCTCGCTGGTGAGGGGTCCGGGCGCGACCGCGGTGAGGTCGGCCTGCAGCAGCACGTGATCGACCGGCTCGGGCAGCAGCGGCGCCAGCGCGCCCGCCGCGTCACCGCCCTCGGCGAGCAGCCTGCCGTGCGCCGACAGCGCGCCCAGGCCCGTCACGCCCACCTGCTCGGCCTCCCGCAGCGTGAACTCGGTGAGCTGCTGGCGCAGCGGCCCCTTCCTGCGGGGCTGCTCCCACGCCAGCCGTTCGAGCACCGCGTCGCGGTCGGGCGCGAGCCCCGGCGCCGCCGCCAGCACGCCCAGCGTGGCCGCCCGCACCCCGGGCGCCGACGAGCGGCGCAGGTCGGTGTGCAGGGCGTTGAACGGCCTGTCCCGCTCGTCGCGGTCGCCGACCAGACCGGGCACCCGGTCCATGTGCAGCCACGTGGCCGCCAGCGTCACCCACCGGTCGGCGGTGGACCTGACCCGCCACAGGTCGTAGCCCGCGGTCGGCAGCCACTCGCCGTCCACGCCGCCGCCCGCCGCGATCAGACCGGCCGCGTGCGCGACCTCGACCACCAGCGCCGCCACCCACTCCGGCACGTCCAGCTCGGTCGTGGCGCGCTTCAGATCGCGTACGCCGAGCCCGCCGGTACGCAGCACGCCGGGCGGCTCGACGCTCCACCGCTCGCACAGCTCCTCCACCGACCTGACGAACGAGAACGCCTGCCCCGCCGCCGTACGGTCGGTCAGCTTCTGGTCGCGCGCCGCCCCCTGCAGCGGCGGCGGCACCGCGAGCAGGCCCCGGTGCACCCGGCCGCCGCGCAGGTGGAGGGCGACCTCGCGGGGCAGCGTCACGCTCTCCTCGCCGGTCGCCGCCAGCAGGCCGCGGGCCAGCAGCTCCTCGATGGGGGAGCGGGCCGACTCGATGCGGACCTCGCGCCTGGCGTTCGGCACGCGGCCGGTGGGCGGGCCCCAGGCGAGCTGGTCGAGCGCCGCTCTGGCCTCGGGGGAGACCGAGCCGATCAGCCCGGCGGGGTCGGCCAGCGCCGCCGCCAGGCGTTCCTTGCCCGTGCCCGTGGTGCCCGGCGCGACGTCGTCGGCCATCTCGGCCAGTTGCTCGGGTGCGTGGTGGCGGAACGCGTCCGTCGCGCTCGGGCCGAGACCGGCCGGGTCGTCGAGCACCTTGCGGACGCCGGGGCCGAGGTGGAGTGCGTCGTCGGGGCCGTAGACGAGGGCCAGCTCGCGGAGCCTGTCGAGGGCGGCGGTCAGCGCGGGCATGGGGTCCGCGCTCCGTGCCCGCTTGCCGCCGGCCTTGCCGTTGCTCGCGCCGGTGGCTCTGCTCCTGCTCGTCTGGGCGTCGTCCGCTTGCGCGTCGTCCGGATCGCCGGCGGCCAGAGCGGCGGTGATCAGGGCGCGCAGGGCGTCCTTCGACAGCGGCTCCTCGCGTACGGCGAGCGTCTCCACGACCGCCAGCGTGAACCGGTCGAGCCGGTCGAGCACCCTCGCTATGGCCGACGGGCTCGCCGCGCGGGACGCGAGACCTTCCAGATGCGCGGGCACCGGAGTGATCAACTCGGGACGCGCGGAGACGAGCGCCCGTAGCTGTTCGTCGGTGCGCCCCCTGATCCACTCCGTGAACTCCATCGTTGCCATGGTATGTCCCCCCTGATTGAGGCAGCATTGCTAGGCGTGATAGAGCGCGCGGACCAGCTCGTGCTGAACTACGTCTCCAAGGCCGCCGACGCGGCTCACGGTGTGCTGCGCGCCGACCAGCGGCTCGACTTCGCCCGCCGGCTGCGCGCCAGGATCGAGACCGAGCGGGGCGGCAGCCAGGACGCGCGGCAGGTGGCGCGGGTGCTGGCCAGGTTCGGCGACCCGGTGAACCTGGTCGAACGCGAGGCCCGCCGGCTCGCCGAGGCCGGCGTCCCGACCGCCCGCGACACGGCACTGAGCCGCACATCGGCCGCTCATGGCGCCGCGCCGGCCGCCACCTCGGCGGCCCGCGAGGCCGGTCCGGGCCCCTTGGCGGCGCCCACGTCGGCCCCCGCGCCGGCCGCGTCAGGCCGGCCGGGTGACACGGCGCCTCTTCCTGCCGCCCGGGCAGGTGGCGCGACGCGGCAGCTGCCGGCCGTGGTCGACGAGCGGGAGGCGCCACCCGGCGTGCGGGTCCACCGGCGGCTCGCCGAGGAGCACGTGGCGCAGGAGCGGGGGTACGGGCTGCCGTTCGCGGGGCTGCGCAGGGTGGCGATGGCGCGGGCCAACCCCATGGCCACCGGCGGCAGGGACGCCAGGACGATCGTCAAGGAGCATCCGCGCGACGCGGCCGCCATCGTGATCCTCGTGGCGGCCGCGCTGCTGGTGCCGTTCCACCTGGCGCCGCTGGCCATCTTCCCGGTGCCGGTCGTGGTGTGGGCGCTCGGCGCGGCGCTGGTGCTGTTCAGCGAGAGCTGGAACCTGCGTGACAGGCTGCTCGGTACCGGGGCCCCGATGCTCGGCTACTCCGTGGGCGGCGTGCTCGTCGGCGGCCTGCGGGTCGGCGTCGAGGCCGGGTGGCAGCCGTTCATCGAGCAGTTCTTCGACGTCAGCGGCACGATGTTCATGATCGGTACGGGGCTCGGCGTCGTCTGGCTCTCCTACCGGCTGCTCGCGCTGGAGGAGCGTTAGCTCACCGGGGCGGGGCTGGGCAGCAGGCCGAGCGCGAGGCGTACCCACGCGCTGACGAACTGGTCCTTCTCCGCGTGCCCCGGCAGCTCCCCGATCGTCTCCTGGAACAGCCGGTAGTGCACCACCGAGCCGCCCAGCACCGCCGCGATGCCCGTCCAGTCGAGCTCGGCGTCGCGGTATTCGGGCTGGGCGCGGAACCAGCTCACGATGGCGTCGAACATCGGCTGGAGCAGACCCTCGCGGACGACCTCGACCAGCTCGGGGAACTGGCTCAGGTCGCGGAAGAAGACCCGCGTCAGCTCCGACTCCTCGCGCACCTTCGCCAGGCCCGCGCGGCACACGTGCGCCAGGCGCTCCTCCAGGTCGACCGATGCCTCCATGGCGCTCAGCTCCGCCAGGCTCTCGGCCACCTGGCTCCTGGTGCGGCTGGCGTGCTCGTTGATGGCCGCGGCGAGGACCTCGTACTTGGACTTGAAGTGCCGGTAGAGCCCTCCTGCGCCGGGGGACAGCCCTGAGGCGGCCTCGATCTCGGCCACGGACGTGGCGGAGTAGCCCCGTTCCGCGAACAGCCGCAGGGCCTCGTCGACGATCCGCTCGCGGGTCGATCTGCTCATGTCTGTGCTGATACCTCCGTAAGGAGCGTAGTCGCTAATCAGCGGTACGCCGGATGAGGCCCGCCACCGCGGAGCCGATGATCAACCAGACGAGCGCCGCGAGGCCGTAGTTGACGAGCGTCGTCCAGCGCGGGTCGGCGAACTGGAAGAGGTTGGTCAAGCCCAGGGACAGCGACGAGGCGAGCGTTTCGACGAACTGGTACCACACGTTGGCCGGGTTGGCCTTGAGCACGGTGAAGATCGCGTACAGCAGGACGGACAGCGCGGCCACGCGGGCGGCCAGGCGTACCAGGGCGGCCAGGGCGGTCACCACGCGCCGCCACGGCGTCAGGGTCCTCCCGCCGGGCCGGGCCGGGCGGTGCGGGCGCGGCACGGCGGGCCCGCTCCCGGCGCGCGGGCGGCTCTCCGTGACGGCACCGCCCTTGACGGGGGACGCGACGAGCCGGTCTCCGGCGTGCGGCGGGTGGGGGGTGTCGGTCACGGCCGCTCCTCTCCGATAAGTAATTCCTTTCTTCCCATTCCCATGCTCCCAGAACAAGGCCCGTTACGGGCAGTAGGGGAGTGTTTGGCATCCTTCACGTGTGACGACTTCGGTGGGATTCGACCTTGACATGACATTGGCGGACACGCGGGAGGGCATCGCGGCCGTTTACGACGAGCTGGCCGTGCGATTGGGCGTGCCATTTGACAGTGCGGCGATCGTGGAACGGCTGGGGCCGCCGCTGGAGGTGGAGCTCGCCAACTGGTTGCCGCCCGAGGAGGTGCCCGCGGCGGCCGACCTCTATCGGGAGATATATCCGAAATTGGGAGTTCCGGTGCACACGGCCATGGCGGGCGCGTACGAGGCCATCGACGCCGTACGCCGGGGCGGCGGCCGGGTCATCGTCGTGAGCGGCAAGAACACCCGCGACGCCGCCGGCACCGTCAAGGCGCTGGGCCTGGCCGTGGACGAAGTGGTCGGCTCGCTTTTCGGAGCGGCCAAGGGATCGGCACTCGCGCGCTTCGGCGCGGCGGCTTATGTTGGTGACCATGTCGCGGACATCGAGGCGGCACGCGCGGGCGGCGCCGTGAGCGTGACAGTGGCGACCGGTCCTTACACGGTGGGAGAGCTGCGTGATCACGGAGCTGATGTGGCGCTGGGCGACCTGACCGAATTCACCGCCTGGTTCGCCGGCTGGCGCGATCATGGCGGTCCCGCGTAATTATCGGGGATTTACCCGGTCGCCCTGGCGCTTCCCGGGGCATAACCTACTTCCATCCGTCCTTCTTTTCGACTGTTTGAACGAGGTCCTCCTGTGCCGAGTGGCAAGGTCAAGTGGTACGACGCCGACAAGGGATTCGGCTTCCTCACCCGCGACGACGGCGGTGAGGTCTTCGTGCATTCATCCGCACTGCCCGCCGGCGCGGGGCCGCTCAAGCCGGGCCAGAAGGTCGAGTTCGGCGTGGCCGAGGGGCGCCGGGGCCAGCAGGCGCTGTCGGTCAGGATTCTGGAGCAGCCGCCGACGCTCGCCAAGGTCAAGCCCAAGGGCAAGCGGAAGAAGCCGGACGAGATGGTGGTCATCGTCGAGGATCTGATCAAGCTGCTCGACGGGGTCTCGACGTCGTACCAGCGTGGCAAGCACCCGGACGCGGCCCACGCCAAGAAGATCGCCCAAGTCCTCCGCGCCGTGGCCGACGACCTCGACGCCTGACCCGCCCGCCGTGCCTGTGGGAGGACCGCACACGTCCTCTCACAGGTCACGCGTTCGGGTTGGTCAGGGGCTTTGTCGGGTCCACCGGGTCAGGGCGTGACGGCGTTTCCGGTCGGGTGTGTTCGTGGTGGAGGCGGTCCCGCACCGCGCGTACGCGCCTGCGGCGGGTCGCCAGGAGCCAGCCGAGGGCGGCCGTGAGCAGGACCGCGAGCGTGACCAGGCCGGCCGTGCTGCTCTGGGTCAGCGACAGCACCAGGCCCACCAGGCCGCCGAACACCCACGCCAGCTGCAGCATCGCCTCCACCACGCCGAACGTCGACGACCGCACCTCCTCACCGATCTCCCGCTGCACGATCGCGTCGAGCGCCAGCTTGCCCAGCTCCTGGGCGAAGGCGGTGATGAGGGAGATCGCCAGAGCCGCCCAGATGCCGAAGAAGACGGCGGCGGCGATGGTGGTGACGGCCGTGACGGCGAGCGTGACGAGCACGATGAGCTGCGGCGAGTGATTACGGGTCCAGTTGGCGACGACGGCGCCCACCAGGCCGCCGAGCCCGGCGGCGCCCGCCAGCAGCGCGATCGTCTTCGTCACGTCGAAGAACGGGTCACCCGCCGCCGGGTCGCCGGCCGACAGCCACGGCACGGCCGCGTCCTGGACGAGGAAGAGCAGGAAGAACAGCAGGAAGCCGGAGAAGACGCGGATGGCCACGTTCGCCCAGACGGCCTCGGCGACGGTGGCCCCGACCTTGAGCAGCGTGCGCCAGCGCGGCGCGGCGCCCTCCTCCTCAAGGTCGGGCGAGTCGACGTGCCGCGGCAGGCGTACGGCGACGACCCCGAGCAGCAGGAACGCCACCATCGCGACGCGCAGGACCACCGCGCTGCCCAGCCACGCGGTCAGCCCCGCGCCGACCGGCACCGCGACCCCGGCCGAGACCAGTGTGAACAGCGCCACCCGCGCGTTCGCCGACACCAGCGTGATGTCGGCGGGCAGCACGGACGGCATGATCGCCGCCCGCGACACGTTGTACGCCTTCGACAGCACCAGCACGCCGAGCGCCCCGATGAACAGGGTGGGCAGGTCGCCCGGCCCAACGGCGGCGGCCATGGCGAAGCAGAGCAGGCCACGGCCGAACAGTGTCCCGGCCATGACGTAACGCCGGCCCGACCTGAACCGGTCGAGTATCGGCCCCACGAACGGCGCCAGCAGCGCGAACGGCAGCATCGTGATGACCAGGTAGAGGGCGACGGAGCCGCGGGCCTCGCCGACGGGCACCCCGAAGAACACCGTGCTGGCCAGCGCGACGGTGACGAGCGCGTCACTGGCGCTGTTGCCCGCCGACAGCTCGATCAGCCGGCCGAGCCCGGTGCGGCCCGCGCCGTTGGCGTAGGTGAGCCGCCGGGTGGCCTGCCCGACCTTCCTCGCACCCGCCGCCGTGGCCTTCCCCGCCCGTGCGGTGCCGGTCGCGGTGGCCCTGGTCGCGCGCGCCGTCGCACGTCCCGCGTCGGCGGCGCCACGCGCCACCCGCCGCGAGATGTCCCGTGCTCGCTCCCAGCCACCCTCCACGCCTACCAGTCTTACCCGAATCCCTCCGCGATCTCAGCGCGGGTCCGCCCCTGGACATCAGCCTTTTCCCACCGCCGGAAACCAGCCCGGGAGAAGGCCGAATCCGCCGTCGCGGGGTAAAGGCCACGACCTGCGGGACGGCCGCCGGAAGGGCGAGCACCGGAGTGCCGAGGGGTGGGGATGGGTGGGGGAATTGAGGGCGGGATGCGCGGTTGTGGGTCCCGCGGGTCGCTCGATGGGTGAGAATGAAGTGTGAGCGAACAGCACCTTTCGGCGGAGGCGGGCCGATGAGCCGCACCAGGGCCCGTGTCTCCGCTCCCGACCAGGCCTGTGTCGCCGCCGTCGATCTGGCGCGCGCCGCGGCCGAGGAGCTGGCGCGGCCGGGCGAGCCCGGTGAGCACCTCGGCTACGAGAGCGAAGGCGACCGGATCGTCACCCACTACTTCGCCTGCCAGGACCGCGCCTATCGCGGCTGGCGGTGGGCCGTCACCGTCACGCGCGCGTCGCGGGCGAAGAAGGTGACGGTCAGCGAGGCGGTCCTGCTCCCCGGCACCGGCGCGCTGCTGGCGCCCGAGTGGCTGCCGTGGAGCGAGCGGTTGCGCCCCGGTGACCTCGGGGTGGGCGATCTGCTGCCGACCGCCGACGACGACGACAGGCTGGCGCCGGGTTTCACCGAGACCGACGACGACGCCGAGCATCAGGCGGTTTTCGAGTACGGCCTGGGCCGGGCACGTGTGCTCTCGGCCATCGGCAAGGACCGGGCTGCCAGACGCTGGCACTCGGGCGAGCACGGGCCGCACACGCCGATCGCACACGCCGCTCCCGCGCAGTGCTCCACCTGCGGCTTCTACTGGCTGCTCGCGGGTGGGCTGCGGCAGATGTTCGGAGTCTGCACTAACGAATACGCACCCGACGACGGCAAGGTCGTCGCCGCCGACCACGGCTGCGGCGCCCACTCGGAGGCCGCCGTGTCGCCGCCGCCGGTCGAGCAGGCGATCCCGATCCTCGACGACCTGGGCTACGACCTCATGGAGGAGGAGGCCGGCTCGGTCGACGAGTCGGCTTCCGAAGAGCTCGGCCATTCCTGATCGTGAGTGTCGGTGCGGGCCGCTAACCTACGGTGGCCCCCAACCCTCTCTACCAGGATCGTGATCGATGAGCGACACCTACGGCACTGACCGGATGCGCGCGGCCGTCCTGTCCGCGTGGACGGCCTCGCCTGCCCGGTTCCGCGAGGACGCCAACGCGGAGGAGGACTTCGCGCTCGGCGGTTACCGCGACCGGCTGATCGTCGAGCTGGCCCAGAATGCGGCCGACGCGGCGCTGCGGGCGGGCGTGCCGGGCGTGCTGCGGCTGACGTTGCGCGGCGAGGTGCTGACGGCCGCCAACACCGGCGCGCCGCTCGACGCCACCGGCGTGGAGAGCCTGTCCACGCTGCGCGCCTCGGGCAAGCGTGACGAGGCAGGGGCGGCGGGCAGGTTCGGTGTCGGGTTCGCGGCGGTGGTGTCGGTGTGCGACGCGCCGTCCATCGGCTCGCGCGGTCACGGCGCGGTCCGCTGGTCCCGTACGGAGACCGCGGCGCTGGTGGCCGACATCCCGGCGCTGGCGGGCGAGCTGGCCGGCCGGGGCGGTCACGTGCCGCTGCTGCGGCTGCCGTTCGACGAGCCGCCGTTCGTCGACGTCCCCGAGGGCTTCGACACCCTCGTACGCCTGCCGCTGCGCGACCACGCGAGCGTCGAGGCGGTCCGCACGATGCTGGCCGAGACCAGCCCCGCGCTGCTGCTCGGCCTGCCCGCGCTGGAGCGCATCGAGATCGAGCTCGACGGCGAGACGCGCACGGTGGTGGCCGAGGGCTGGCACGTCGTTTCGGAGTCGGGCGAGTTCACCCAGGAAGAGGTCGCGAGGCTGTTCGCCGACCGGCCCACCGAGGAGCGGGCCCGCCCGTTCTGGTCGCTGCGCTGGGCCGTCCCGGTCACCGGCACGGGCGAGCCCGGCGCGCTGCCCGCCATCGTGCCGCCCGTGGTGCACGCGCCGACCCCCAGCGACGAGCCGATCGACCTGCCCGCGCTGCTGATCGCGTCGTTCCCGATGGCCACCGACCGGCGCCACGTCGCCAAGGGGCCGCTGACCGACTTCCTGGTCGAGCGGGTCGCCGACGCCTACGTACGCCTGCTGCGCGAGCTGCCCCGCACGTCCAGGCTGCTCGATCTCGTGCCGTCGCTGATGGGCAAGGGTGAGCTCGACGCCCGCATCCGCCGGGCGATCCTGCAGCGGCTGCCCGCCACGCCGCTGCTGCCCGCGCTGTCGGCGCCCGCGCCCGTCGTGCAGACCCCGTCGTTCGCTGACGAGCGGGTCTACGAGCCCGACGCCGAGTGGCGGGTCGAGCATCCCGCGCCCGAGCCCGAGGGCGACGGCTGGGTGGTGGCCGGCCGCGAGGCCGCCGTCGTGCCCGGCGCGTCCGCCGAGTTCCTGGCGGCGATCGCCGGTTTCGTGCCCGGCCTGCTGCCCGCCGGCTGGAACGCCCGCCACCCCGCCATGGCGGCGCTCGGCGTGCGCAGGGTCGAGCTGGCAGACGTCGTCGACCTGCTGTCGGGCGAGGCCGTGGAGGGGCGCGAGCCGTCGTGGTGGCGTTCGCTCTATGAGGTGCTGCCGGCCGACGACCCCGAGTCGCTGGGCGCGCTGCCGGTGCCGCTGACCGACGGGCGGCTCGTACGCGGCCCCCGAGGCACTCTGATCCTGACCGACGGCGGCGCCGAGCTCGACCTGACGCCGCTCGGGCTGCGCATCGTGCACCCCGAGGCGGCCCACCCGGCGCTGCTGCGGCTCGGCGCGGCCGAGGCGACGCCCCGCACGGTGCTCGACGACCCGCTGACCAAGGCCGCGGTCTCCCAGTCGCTCGACAGCCCCGACCCCGAGCCGGTCGCGAAGGCCGTGCTGTCGCTGGTCGAGGCGTCGGGGCTGGCGCCCGGCGAGGCGCCGTGGCTGGCCGAGCTGGCGCTGCGCGGCAGCGACGGCGACCTCTATCCGGCCGGCGAGCTGATGCTGGCCGACGGGGCGCTGGCCGGGCTGCTTGAGCCCGACACGCATCTCGGGGTGGCGGCGTCGGAGCTGGAGGAGGCGTACGGGCCGCGGGTGCTGGCGGCGGCGGGCGTGCTCGACGGGTTCGCCGTCGTCCACGACGCCGACGTGCTGCTCGACCCCGACGACTGCGACCACGACCTCGACGGCGAGGCCGACTGGCTCGACCACGTGCTCGAC
Source organism: Nonomuraea salmonea (assembly GCF_042428605.1). Taxonomy (NCBI): domain Bacteria; kingdom Bacillati; phylum Actinomycetota; class Actinomycetes; order Streptosporangiales; family Streptosporangiaceae; genus Nonomuraea; species Nonomuraea salmonea. The sequence goes on along the minus strand of NZ_JBHMCF010000013.1, from coordinate 181,940 downwards.
CTGCTGCCCGACCTCGACGTGCCGCCGCTGGTGCCCGAGTTCGTGGCGGTGCGCGACCTTGAGCTGGTGGCCGACTGGCCGGCCGCGCTGCGGCTGCTGACCACGCCGCCGCTGCGGGCCGCGCTGCATCCGCTGCGGGTCGAGGGTGTCGAGGTGCCGTCCTACACGGCCTGGTGGCTGGCCAACCATCCGGTGCTCGGCGGGCGCAAGCCTTCGGAGCTGCGGCTGCCCGGCGCCGACCCGCTGCTGCAGGGCCTCTACGCCGACGCGCCCACGGGGCTCGACGAGGCGGCGCTGTCCATGCTCGGCGTCCGTACGACGCTGCCCGACCTGCTGGCCTCCCACGGCGGCCCTGAAGAGCTGCTCGACCTGATGGCCGACGAGTCGATCGAGGTCGATCGGGCGCAGCTGCGGTCGCTGTGGGTGGCGCTCGCCGCCGTCGATCCCTCACGGGTGGCGCCGCCCGCGCGGGTGCGTGCCGTGCTGCGCGGGGCCATCGTGGTGGCCTCGGCCGACGACGCCGTCGTGGTGGAGGCGCCTGACCTGCTTCAGCTCGTCGCCGATCGGCCTCTGGTGCTGGCCCCGTACGATCTGGCCGAGGCGCTGTCCGAGCTGCTCGACCTACCGCTGGCCGGTGAGCTGACCTCCGGTGAGGTCACCTCCGAGGGGGTGACGCGGCCGGTGCCCGCCGAGGTGCGCTCGTTGCTGCCGACGGCGCCCGAGACGTATGTCGAGCACGAGAAGCTGCTGGTGGACGGCGTCGAGTGCGCGTGGCGGTTCTTCGAGGGGTCGGTGCACTGCACCGGGGTCGATGGGCTGGCCAGAGGGCTGGCGTGGGCCACCGGGCAGTGGAACGACCGGCTCGCGGTGGCCGCGCTCCTGCGTGATCCGGCGGCGGTGCCGCTGCTGCTTGCCGAGGCCGATCTGTCCTGAAGGTCATCCCGTCGTCGTCAGGGCGGGGCGGTCCAGCAGCGGCCTGACGACGACGGGTTGCGCGACGGCGAGGAGCAGGGCGGTGAGGGCCAGCGTGCCCCACAGCCCTGCCGGTCCCGTCTGCTCGATGAGCCAGGTGCCGCAGAGCGGGGCCAGCACGGTCGCGAAGCCCCACGACGTGCCGAAGACCGACAGGTAGCGGGCGCGGGCGTGCTCGGGGGCGATCGCGACGACCAGGGCGTAGCTGCGGCCGAACATCAGCAGTTCGCCCCCGCTCAGCACCACCGTGGCGGCGAGGTGTCCCGGCAGGTCGGCTGTCACGGCGTAGCCGGCGAGGCCGGTGGCGAGCAGCGTGTAGCCGAGGGTCATCGCGGTGTGGTGCGACAGGGACGCCAGCTTGGGCAGCAGCGGCTGGCAGGCCACCATGACGACGGCGGAGACGGCGGTCAGCAGGCCGGCGTCGGCCGCCGCCAGCCCGCGCGCCACCAGGGCGAGGGGCATCGCGATGATCACCTGCATGGCGATGAGGGCGAACAGCGTGCCGGAGAGCAGCAGCACCAGCAGCGAACGGTCCCGCCAGACCGCTGGGGCGGGCGCGGGCGCGGGCGCGGGGGCGGGGTCACGGCCGGGGGTTGGAGGGGCTATGGGCGCAGTAGCGGGGCCGGGGCTTGGAGGGGCCGCGGGTGTGGTGGTGGGGTCGAGGCGGCGCGGGGTGGGTGGGTCTTTGGGCAGGACAGTGCGGATCAGGGTGGCGCAGGCCAGGCAGGTGACGGCGTCCACGATGAAGAGCCAGCGCAGGTCCCAGCGGCCGAGGGCGGCCGCGATCAGGCCCGCGCCCAGGCCGCCGACGGCCATGGCGGTGTTGAACAGGCTGTACGCCTGAGCCTGGCGCGCCGGACGTACGGTGTCGGCGATGATCGCCTGGGACGGCGGCTCGTAGAGCTCGAAGACCAGCCCGAGCAGGACCGCGAAGACGGCCACCAGCGCCACCGTCCCGGCGAACGCGATGCCTGCCTGGGCCACGGCGCACGCGGTGAGACCGGTGACGATCGTGCGGCGGCGGCCGAAGCGGTCGGCGAGCACGCCGCCGACCAGCCGGGACGGGATGGTAGCGACGCCGAACGCGGCCGTGATGAGGCCGGCCGTCGCGGGGTCGGCGCCGAAGTCGGTGGTCATGAGGACGGTGAGGAAGCCCAGCGAGAAGGCTCCGAGCCGGTTGATCGCCCGTGCGAGCAGGAGCCACCACACGGTGCGCGGCATCTTGATCCCCCTGTGTGACCGACGACAATGGTAACGTCGGTCACGCACGCTACGGCTTCAGAGGTGACCGGTCAAATGCTGTTCGATAGTCACGTGGCGATCCTGCTCGACACGGCGGTCGCGATGGTCAACGCGCTGACCGACGGTCATCAGGGCAGCAGGCCGTACGCCGCGCCCAAGGGGGACGAGTTGCCGGGCGCGATCGGGGAGGTGCTGCCGGGTGGGGTGGCGGTGTCCGTGGACGAGGCGCTCTACCTGGCCGGCACCACGCTCAAGGTGCGCCGGGTGTTCGAGGCGATGGAGGCCGGGCGGGAGGACGACGCCGCCGCCGTCGTCAACGCCCTCGTCGTCAGCACCGGCGCCCGGCCGCAGCTCGACCGGGCGCCTGGAGAGCCGTGGCAGGTGCACTTCCACGGGGCCGACGACACGCTCGCCGTGGGCTGGAGCGCGGGCTTCGCCTCCGCGCTCACCCTGGCCATCGGCAGCGACCTCGGCGGGCGGCTCGGGGTGTGCCGTGCCGCCCCCTGCGACCGCGTGTACGTCGACTCCTCACGCAACGCCGTCCGCCAGTTCTGCTCCCGCTCCTGCCAGAGCCGCGTCAAGGCGGCAGCCTTCCGCGCCCGCACCCGCCCCACCTGAGCTCGGGCGGGCCCCGGGCGGGTCAGGCGGGGCAGGTCGCGCCTGTGCCGGGGAGCTCTGCGTCCAGCAGGTACGCGTCCACCAGGCCCATCACGCACTGGCTGCCGCTCAGGTACGCGCCGTGGCCCTCGCCCTCGTACGTGACCAGGATCCCGGTCTTGAGCTGGTCGGTGAGCTCGGTGGCCCACTCGTACGGCGTGGCGGGGTCGCCCTTGCCGCCGACGACCACGATGGGCGCCGAGCCGGTGGCGTCGATGCGCTTGGCCTCGTCGTCGCCCGGCACCGGCCAGTGGGCGCACGCCGGGAAGGAGCCGTCCACCGACAGGATCGGGAAGATCTTGCGGATCTTGGCGTCCATCCGCTCGACGTCGGCCGCGGTGGGCCGCTCGCTGTTGTCGGCGCAGTTGATGGCCATCAGGCTGCTCATGGACGTGTTGTACGTCCCGTCGGCCCGCCGCCCGGTGTAGGCGTCGGCCAGGGCGAGCAGCATGGTGCCGTCGCCCTTGCGCGCCGCGGCGACGGACTGCTCCAGCACCGGCCAGCTCTGCTTGGCGTACAGCGGGGTGATGACGGCGTGCTGCGCCAGCCCGTACGTCAGCTCACGCTCACTCACCTTGATGGGCTTGGTCTTGAGCTGTTCGAGCAGGTCCAGGACGTTCTTCTCGACGTTGGCGGGGGACGCGCCGATCTCGCAGCTCTGGGCGACGCAGTCCGCGGCGAACGCCTCGAAGGCGGCGTCGAACCCGCCCGCCTGGATGACCGCCCGCTCCTCGAACGTCACGGTCGGGTCGAAGGCGCTGTCGAGGACGAAGCGGCCGACGTTCTTGGGGAAGTGGGTGGCGTAGACGGCGCCGAGGTGGGTGCCGTAGGAGAAGCCGAGGTAGTTGAGCTTGTCGTCGCCCAGCGCGACGCGCATCTGGTCGAGGTCCTTGGCCGCGTTCACGGTGCCGACGTGCGGCAGCACCTTGCCGGAGTCCTTCTCGCAGGCGGCGGCGAACTCGGTGGCCAGCTTGTCCTGGTCCGCACCGTGGCCGGCGGCGAGCAGCTTGCCCATGGTGTCGCCGCAGCGGACGCCGGCGCTGCGGTCCACGCCGCGCGGGTCGAAGCTGACGAGGTCGTAGCGGGTGCCGAGCTTGGCGAAGGCGGCGGAGGCGGTGGCGAGGGTGTCCACGCCGGACGCGCCGGGGCCGCCGAAGTTGAACACGAGCGAGCCGAGGCGCTCGCCGGTGGCCTTGACGCGGATGAGCGCGAGGTCGATCTTCTCGCCGTCCGGCTCGGCGTAGTCGAGGGGGACCGGCAGCTTGGCGCACTCGATGCCGGGGCCGGGCGTGGCGGGCCTGCCGTCGGCGCCCACGAGGTCGGTGCAGGCGGCCCACGCGATGGAGCCCTGGTCGCTGCTGCTCGGGGCGGGGGTCGCGCTGGGCGGCGCAGGGGAGCCGCCGCTGCCGCAGGCGGTGAGGAACGCCGCTCCGAGCAGGAGCGTCACGATCGGCTTCTTCATGCCGTCCAGCATGGTTCGACAGCTATATGCCGATGTAGTGGGTGAAAACACCACTTCCGGATGACTTCGAGGATCCGGCGGAGATGACGAATGTCAGTCGCGGCCGGGACGGCGGACGAACCAGATGCCGAACAGCCCGAACACGACGCCGGTCACGCAGGTCCAGATCCACCACGCGTTCTCCGGGGCGGGTCGGAAGATCAGCAGCACCACGAGAGCGAGCGCCCACAGGCCGGTGCCGACGCCGACGGCGGCCGTGTCGTTCGTTTTGATGGGCGGCGGGTCAGGATGCCACTGCTTGTCCACGTATCCAGCCTAGCTTCCAATAGGGTCTCGATCTCATCACTGGCTCTTTTCGCAGCTCATCCGTGCTGTCACTCTTCGCGTCGTGAGTGACACTCGTACGGCTATCGACCGTTTCTTCCAGATCTCTGAACGAGGCTCGACGATCTCCCGTGAAGTACGGGGCGGTCTGGCCACGTTCTTCACCATGGCGTACATCGTGGTGCTGAATCCCCTCATCATCGGCACCGGCAAGGACGTCACCGGTGAGTACATCGGTGATGGTTCCGCGCCCAACGTGGCCTTGGTCGCCGCGGGCACGGCGTTCGTGGCGGGCGTGCTGACCATCCTCATGGGCGTCGTCGGCAAGGTGCCGTTCGCCATGGCGGCCGGGCTGGGCCTGAACGCCTTCGTGACGTTCACCATCGCCTCGGTCATGACCTGGGAGGAGGCCATGGGCCTGGTCTTCCTCGAGGGCATCATCATCACGATCCTGGTGCTCACCGGGCTGCGGACGGCGATCTTCCACGCCATCCCGGCCCCGTTGAAGACCGCGATCAGCGTGGGCATCGGCCTGTTCATCGCGCTGATCGGGTTCGTGGACGCCGGGTTCGTGCGCAAGGCCGCCGGCACGCCGCTGGAGCTGGGCATCGGCGGCAACCTCACCTCGTGGCCGATCCTCGTCTTCATCATCGGCCTGCTCGCCACGGCCGCCCTGGTGGCCCGCAAGGTCAAGGGCGCGATCCTCATCGGCATCGTCGGCACCACCGTCCTCGCGATCATCGTGGAGGCGATCGCCAAGGCCGGCGCCTTCTCGCCGGAGAACCCCGGCGGCTGGCAGCTCAACCGCCCCTCCGTGCCCGAGCAGATCTTCGGCTTCCACAACCCGCTCACGCTGTTCACCGAGTTCGACCCGTTCGGTGGCTTCGTCCGCATCGACGTGCTGCTGGCGGGGCTGTTCGTGTTCACCCTGCTCATCACGGACTTCTTCGACACCATGGGCACGATGGTCGGCGTCGGCCGCCAGGCGGGGCTGGTGCAGGAGGACGGCACGCTGCCGCGTACCAAGCAGATCCTGCTCGTCGACTCGATCGGCGCCGCGGCCGGCGGCGCGGGCTCGGTCTCCTCGAACACCACCTACATCGAGTCGGCGTCGGGTGTCGCCGAGGGCGCCCGCACCGGGCTGGCCAGCGTGGTGACCGGCGCGCTGTTCCTCGTCGCCATCTTCTTCGCGCCGCTCGTCACGGTCGTCCCGTACGAGGCCGCCGCCCCGGCGCTGGTGCTGGTGGGCTTCATGATGATGACCGCCGTCCGCGACATCGACTGGAACGACTTCGAGCTCGCCATCCCGGCGTTCCTCACGATCGTCATCATGCCGTTCACGTACTCGGTGTCGAACGGCATCGGCGCGGGCTTCATCACGTACGTGCTGATCAAGGTGGTTCGCGGCAAGGGCCGCGAGCTGCACCCGCTGCTGTGGATCGTGGCCGTGCTGTTCGCGCTCTACTTCGCGATCGGCCCGATCAGGGCGCTGCTCGGCATCTGACGGCCCGAGGAGGCCGTACGGACCTGTAGAAAGAGGGCTCGGGAGCCGCTCCGCGCACGCGGGGCGGCTCTCGGGTATCAAGGGGACAGAAGACCTTGATTTCAGGAAATATCTTGCCATGCCGTATAGTTAGCAAAGGTAATGACTCATGCTAACCAACACCAAGCCCAAGATGGACCTGCGCAGCGACGCAGGTCTCGCTTCAGCCCTGCGCGTTTCACTCGCCAGGCTGAACCGAAGACTCCGACGACAGGCGGCAGCACACTCGCTGACGGCCACCCAGTTCGCGACCCTCGCCGCGGTGCATCGGCATTCCGGGATAACCCCCGGCGAATTGGCCGAGCTCGAGAAGGTGCAGCCGCCCTCGATGACGCGCGTGATCGCCGCGCTCGAGGAACGCGGGCTGGTCTCGCGCACCCCGCATCCGACCGATCGGCGCCAGGTGACCGTCTCGGTGACCGAGGCCGCCGAGAAGCTGCTGAAGGAGGAACGCCGCCGCAAGGAGGCGTGGCTGGCGCAGCGGTTGAAGGAGCTGTCGCCGGAGGAGAGGTCGATCCTCAGGCAGGCGGCGCCGATTCTGGAGAAGCTCAGCCAGATCTAGAGCCTGAGGAACCCAGGACCGGGATGTTCCGGTCTCTCAAGGTTCGCAACTACCGCATGTTCGCAGCCGGGGGCGCCGTCTCCAACGTGGGCACCTGGCTGCAGCGCACCGCCCAGGACTGGCTGGTCCTCGACCTGACCCACGGCAGCGCCTCCGCGCTCGGCACGGCCACCGCCCTGCAGTTCCTGCCGATGCTGCTGTTCGGCATGTTCGGCGGCGTGCTCGCCGACCGCTACCCCAAGCGGCCCATCCTCATCGGAGCCCAGACCCTCATGGCCGGGCTCGCGCTGACCATCGGCATCCTGACGATGACCGGCAGCGCCCAGGTGTGGCACGTGTACGTGATGGCGTTCCTGCTCGGCATGATCTCCTGCGTGGAGGTGCCGACCCGGCAGGCGTTCGTGGTCGAGATGGTCGGCCGTAACGACCTGCCCAACGCGATCGCGCTCAACAGCTCCATCTTCAACCTGGCGCGCGTGGTCGGGCCGGCCCTGGCCGGCATCCTGATCTACGCGCTGGGCGGCACCGGGCCGATCTTCCTGATCAACGCGCTGACCTTCGGCGGCGTGATCTCCAGCCTCGTCTTCATGCGCAAGTCCGAGCTCAACCTGTCCGAGCCCGTTCCCAGGGCCAAGGGGCAGCTGCGCGAGGGGCTGCGCTACGTGCTCCAGCACGAGGAGATCCTCATGCCGGTGCTGCTGATCGGGTTCGTGTCGATGTTCTCGCAGTCGTTCTCGATGTCGATCGCGCTCATGGCCCGCGAAGTGTTCGGCGCCGGGGCGTCCTCGTTCGGGCTGGCCTCCAGCATGTTCGCGGTCGGCGCGCTCGCCGGCGCCCTGCTGGCCGCGCGGCGGGCCAGGCTGTCGCGCAAGGTGCTGTTCGCGGGGGCGATCGGATTCGGGCTGTTCCAGATCGCCACGGCCGTCGCGCCGTTCTACCCGATCTACCTGCTGCTGCTGGTGCCGACCGGGATCGCGCTGATCACCATCAACACGGCCGCGAACGCCAGCGTGCAGATCGCCACCTCGCCCGAGATGCGGGGCCGCGTGATGGGCATCTACATGCTCGTCTTCACCGGCGGGGCGCCGGTGGGCGCGCCGCTGATCGGCTGGCTGTCCGAGCTCGGCGGGCCGCGGACGGGCGTGCTGCTCTCCGGCGTCCTGGTCCTCGTCGGCACCGGGGCGGCCGTCCTGATGACCCGCCTCATCACCACTCGGGTGGAGAGGTCGGCGCTAGCGATGGCATGAGTCATTTCCGCCGTCGTCGTGGGGGAAGCGGGCGTCCGTACGCGGACGCCCGCTTCGTTCTGTGCGGGGGAGCAGAGCCCAGACGACGCGCTCGCCCACGCGGGTGACGTCCGTGCCCCAGCAACCGCCCGTGAGGCGGTGCACCAGCCACAGGCCCCTGCCTCGCGTGTCCTCCGGAGTCGGCCGCTGTGGCAGCGGCACGGCTCCGCTTCCGCCCGGGTCGATGACGGCGAGCCGCCAGTAGTAGCCTCCGCCCTCCTGGACGGGGAGCAGGCTCAGCCGCACCCAGCGGCCGCCGCCGTGCTCCACCGCGTTGGCCACCAGCTCGGACGCGATGAGCTGCAGGTCGTCCAGCGCCGGTTGGTCCCGCACCCACGCGTGCACCTCGCGCCGCGCCAGCGCGGGCAGCCGTCTCGGGTCGTCCAGCTCGTCGATCAGCCAGACCTTGAAGCTCGTGTACGCTAGCGCTCTTTGCATGGTCACCTCGGCCCGTCGCAGGGATACACCACCGATCCGGCTCGTACGCGGAATCTCCCCAGCATGAGCTTTCCGCCGGCCGGCAAGGGCTGGGAGCGGACCTACAGTTCCCTTACAGTTAGTAAGCCAGCACGCTGCGTGTCCGAGGAGCGCGAGATGGCAGCTGAGGGGGACGATCCGGGCCGGGCGGCGTGGAAGGAGTTCGCCAGGCGGCAGCGCAGGTTCCGCAGGGGCCGGGGCCTGAGCCAGGAGCGCCTGGCGAGCCTGCTGCCCTACAGCGAGAGCGCCGTCGGCCATGTCGAGCGCCTCATGCGCAAGCCGACCGGCGACTACACCCGCGCGGTGGAGAAGGCGCTCGGTCTCGACGGTGAGCTCATGGAGCTGGTGCCGGTGATTCAGGGCCACACCATGGCCCCGAAGTGGTTCAGGGAGTGGCCGCGCGTCGAGATGTCGGCGCACACGATCAGGACGTGGGAGCCGATGCTGATCCCCGGGCTGCTGCAGACGGAGGACTACGCCACTCAGGTGTTCCTGGGGGAGCCGGGGGTCGCCGAGGCGGGCATGCGGCAGGCCGTCCGGTTCCGTATGCACCGGCAGACCGTCTTCGCCCGCCCCCGCCCGCCGCTCTACTCGGCCCTCATCGACGAGAGCGTCCTGCGCCGCCCGGTCGGCGGGCGGGAGGTCATGCGGGCGCAGCTGGCCAAGATCCTCGACGTCCTGCGGCCCCCGTACGTCACGGTGCGGATCGTGCCGCTCTCAGCAGGGCTGACGACGGGCTGTCTCGGCGCGTTCGAAGTGGCGACGCTCCTCGACGGCGGCGCGGACCACGCGTACTTGGAAAGTGCGGAGGAAGGGCGTGTGACCAATCGCGCCGAGACCGTACAAGCGCTTATCGTGCGGTGGGAGATCCTTTCCAGCGTGGCGTACCCGCTGGACAGGAGCCGGGAAACGATTCATGAGGTGATGGCGGGCTATGTCTGAAACAGGCGGATTGGCCGTTGGCGTGTGGACGAAGGCCAAGGCGTCGGGCGGAAACGGTGGGAGTTGCGTCGAGGTGATGCGCCGGGCGGACGACAGCGTCCTCGTGCGCGACACCAAGGATCACGGGAAGGGGCCTGTCCTGACGTTCCGGTGGGACGAGTGGCGGGCCTTCCTGGACGGCGCGTCGAAGGGGGAGTTCGATCTCTCCTGAAGTGAGAGGACCCGCTCCGGCCGGAACCCTCGTCCATAGGGTGAGCGACCACGGAGGTGCCGCGGCGGTCAGCGGGTGAGCAGCGCCCAGACGACGCGTTCGCCCACGCGGGTGAGGTCGGTGCCCCAGCAGCCGCCGGTCAGGCCGTCCACGAGCCACAGGCCGCGCCCGCGTGGCTCGTCCGGGCCCGGTGTGCGAGGCAGGGGGACGGCTCCGGGCCTGCCGGGGTCGATGACGGCGAGCCGCCAGTAGCTCCGTTCCCCCTCCTGTACGGGGAGCAGGCTCATCCGCACCCAGGGGCCGCCGTCGTGCTCCACCGCGTTGGCCACCAGTTCGGACGCGATGAGCTGCAGGTCGTTGAGCGATTGCGTTGAGGTCGCCACCAATCTTCCCGGCATGATCGCCGTTCGTGACAGCAAGAATCCGGCCGGTTCCGCGCTCGTCTTCACGCCGGATGAGTGGCGGGCCTTCCTCGGCGGGGTCAAGCTCGGCGAGTTCGACCGGTAACTCCGGCTGCGGCATGGTCCGCTTCTCCTGCCTCGGCGTCGTTCGGCAGGATGAGGGGCATGAGGTTGTTCGCGGCGGTGGTGCCGCCCGATGCGGTGCTGGATGAGGTCGCCGAGGCCATCAAGCCCTTCGTCGGGCAGGTGCCCGGCCTGCGGTGGCCCGACCGGGCGTTCTGGCACATCACGCTCGGGTTCTTCGGTGAGGTGCCCGAGCGGGTGCTGCCGGAGCTGGAGGTGCGGCTGGCCCGCGCCGTACGTCGGCATTCCGCCCCTGAGCTGGCCTTCGACGGGTTCGGGGCCTTCTCCTCCGTACGCCGCGCGCGGGTCTTCTGGGCCGGCCTCACCGGCGACTCCATGGTCAGGCTGGCCGACTCCGTCAAGGCGGGGGCGCGGCGGGCCGGGGCCGTGCAGACGGATGAGAAGCGGTTCCATCCGCATCTCACGCTGGCCCGCGCCAAGACGGAGACCGATCTCCGGCCGCTGGTCGAGGCCCTTTCCGGGTTCAGCGGGTCGCCGTGGCGGGCCGAGCGGGTGCAGCTGGTCCGCAGCCACACCGGGGCCCAGATGAGGTACGAGTCACTCGCCGAATGGGCGCTGGCACCAGCCGAGCAGAGCTAGGCTCCACGTCGTGGACCGTCCTCGCTCCTGGTTGCTGCCCGTCGTGCTGGGCCTGCTCCTGCTGATCGTCATCGTCGGGGCCGCACTCGCCTGACAAGGCCTGGCCTGCCCCTGCTCGCCGCCGGCCGCCGAGGTGACAGCCGGCGACGCGGTCAGGGACTACCAGGCGTAGTCCTCCGGGGCGGTGCGGTGGCCGGGGAAGATCTCGTCGAGGCGGGCCAGGGCGGCCTCGTCCAGGTCGATCTCCAGCGCCCGCAGGCTGCCCTCCAGCTGCTCCATCGTCCGCGGGCCGATGATCGGGGCGGCGACCGCGCGCTGCTTGAGCAGCCAGGCCAGCGCCACGTTCGCCGGGTCCTCGTTCAGCTCGTCACAGAACTTCTCGTACGCCTCGATCTTGTCGCGGTGCCTGTCGAGCTGCTTGACCATGTTCTCGGCGGCCGAGCGGCCCTTGTCGATCTTGCGCAGCACGCCGCCGAGCAGGCCGCCGGCCAGCGGGCTCCACGGGATCACGCCGAGCCCGTAGTCCTCGGCCGCGGGCAGCACCTCCAGCTCCGGCGCGCGGGTCAGGAGGTTGTAGTGGGTCTGCTCGCTGACCAGGCCCATGAAGTTGCGGCGGGCCGCGGTCTCCTGGGCCTTGGCGAGGTGCCAGCCGGCGAAGTTGGACGAACCCACGTAAATGATCTTGCCCTGCTGGCGCAGGACCTCCATGGCCTCCCAGAACTCGTCGAACGGCGTGAGCCTGTCGACGTGGTGGGCCTGGTAGATGTCGATGTAGTCGGTCTGCAGCCGCTTGAGCGAGGCGTCGGCGGCGCGGCGGATGTTGAGCGCCGACAGCCGGCGCTCGTTGGGCCAGTCGCCCATGTCGCCGTAGACCTTGGTCGCGATGACCGTACGCTCCCTGCGGCCCCCGCCCTGAGCGAACCACCGGCCCACGATGGTCTCGGTGATGCCCTCGCCCTTGACGCCGCCGTACACGTTGGCCGTGTCGAAGAAGTTCAGCCCCAGCTCGTGAGCCCGGTCCATGATGGCGAAGGAGTCTTCCTCCGTCGTGCGCGGGCCGAAGTTCATGGTGCCGAGGCAGAGCGGGCTCACGAGGAGACCGCTGCGTCCGAGTGTGACGTATTCCATGACGTCCAACCCTAAAGACCTGGAGTGCACTCCAGGCCATACGCTCGACGGGTGATTTCCGCCGCGTCGCCCCCCGGACATCGGCTCGTGCTCACCCTGCTCCGCGCGGCGGTGCCGCTCTGCCTGGCGATGATCGCCGGCATGGTCGGCTCGCTGGTGGTGACCTCGGTGCTGGGGCAGCACGACACGGTGACGCTGGCCGCGTTCGCGGTGGTGACGGCCGTGCTCAACCCGGCCTCCGCGGCCGTGCAGGGGGCGCTGCGCGGGCTGGGGCCGTTCGTCGCGCCCTTCCGCGACGACCCGGCGGCGGCCGTGCCGGTGATCCGCGACGCGCGCTGGCTCAGCCTGGCGGCGGGCGCGCTGGGGGCGGTCGCGGTGGTCTGCGTGCCGCTGCTCGCCACCGTCACAGGCGTGCCGGACGAGGTGGTGGCCGAGATGGGGCTGCTGCCCTGGTTCCTCGCCGGATACGTGCTCATCTTCGCCTCCACCGGCGGCGCCAGCACCATCCTGGTCGCGCTCGGACGCAACCGTAACGTGCTCTGGCCCACCCTGACCTTCGGCGTCGCGCTGGGCGGGCTCACCGCGCTGCTCGTGCCGTCGCTCGGGCTGACGGGGGTGGGCATCGCCTGGCTGGTGGGCGGCGTGACGTCGGCGGGAGTGGCGGTCTTCAACGTGCGCAGGGCCGTCGGCCGCCCAGTGGGGCAGAGCCGGCCGCGGCCGCGCGAGATCGTCAAGCTGGCCAGGGTCAGCCTCCCGCTGGCCGCGACCGTGCTGGTGAAGTTCGCGGTGCTGGGCGTGGTGACGTTCGCGGCGGGCACCACCAACACCCGCGACACCGCCGCCCACGCCGTGCTCACCACGCTGACTGGCCTGATCATGATGGTGTCGCTGTCCATCGCGCAGGCCGCGGTGCCCGAGATCGCCCGCGCCCCCGACACCGCCGGAGCGCGGCGGGCCGGGCGCGTCGCGGCGCTGCTCGCCGTCTCGGGGACGCTCGTGGTCGCGGTGCTGCTGCTGGTGGCCGGGCAACCGTTCATCGGGCTGTTCACCGACGACCCGGCCGTGCGGGAACGGGTGCTCGGGCTGCTGCCGCTGATGCTGGTCTCCGCGGCGTTCGACGCGGCGCAGGCGGTACGCGGCATGGGGCTGACGGCGCTGAAGCGGTCGTCGTCCAGCCTCGGGTATTTCGCGCTCGCGTACGGGCTGCTGCTCGTCTCCGTCGTCCCCGTGGCGCGGACCTGGGGCATCACCGGGTTGTGGGCGGCCATGACGGCGGCCAACGCGCTGCTGGTGGTGCTGCAGGGGCTGGGCTTCCACCGGCACAGCGCCCGCGTCGGCGCGGTCGCGACCGCCTGAGCGGCCGGTGGGGCATGATGGCGGCGTGGGGGACTTCGTGATCAGACTGCTCGCCGTCGTGGCGGCCGCGTGCCTGCTGCCCGCCGCACCGGCGCTCGCGGCGCCCGGCGACGACGGCATGGAGAAGCTGTTCACCTTCAAGGACGAGCGCATCACCGAGTCGAGCGGCCTCGCCGTCTCGCCCACCCACGACGGCGTCTACTACACCCACAACGACAGCGCCGCCGCGCCCGTCTTCTACGCGGTGGACGGTGGCGGGCGCACGCTCGCCACCTTCCAGCTGCGCGGGGCCGAGGCGCGCGACTGGGAGGCCATGGCCGCCTCCAAGGACCCGGCGACCGGGCGGGGCGTGCTCTGGTTCGCCGACATCGGCGACAACCTCGACGGCGCCTGGCCGAACGTCTCCGTCTACAAGGTGATGGAGCCGCGCAACCTCACCGACGCCACCCTGCCCGCCGTCCGCTACCGCTTCCGGTACGCCGACGGGGCGCGCAACGCCGAGGGCATCATGGTCAACCCCAGGACCGGGCGGCTGTACGTCGTGTCCAAGGAGTTCGCCGGGTCGGTCTACGCGGCCCCCAAGAAGCTCCGTACCGACCGGGTCAACGTGCTGCGCAAGGTCACCGGCGCGCCCATCATGGCGACGGACGCCGCGTACGCGCCCAACGGGTCCTCGTACGTCGTCCGCACCTACTTCTCCGCCACCGTCTACAAGCCCTCGGGCGAGGTGCTGACCAGGGTGACGATGCCGGACCTCAAGCAGGCGGAGTCGATCGCGTACACGGCCGACGGCAAGGCGCTGCTCACCGGCAGCGAGGGGCCGCGCAGCCCGGTCTATCGGGTGCCGATCCCCGAGGCCGCCCAGCCCACGCCCACGCCGACCCCGACGCCCACGCTCTCGGAGACCGAGACCGGGAACGAGGAGAGCGCACAGGCCGCCGGCTCCGGTGGCCTGACCGGCACGGACGTCCTCATCTGGCTGGCCGCCGCCGTGCTCGCCATCGGCGTGATCACGTTCCTGGCCCGGCGCACCCGCTAGCGGCGCATGGTGGCGGTGAAGATGTCGCCGCGCAGCGCCCGCTCGACCACCTCGATCGAGCGCTGCAGCCGCACCAGCCGGGGCCCCTCCTCGCGGTAGGTGTCGAGCACGGCCTCGATGGCGTGGGGCGGCAGGTGGCCCTTGAGATCGAGGGCGGCGGCGCGGTAGCCGGCGCGGGCGGCCTCGACGGCGGACCTGACGTGGTGGCGGGCCATCGCGGCCAGCGCCACGGGGTGCCGCCTGAGCACCTCGTACGCCCGGTAGTCGGGCGGCACCGCGTCGAGCAGCCAGGCCACCGCCGAGGTCTCCCAGTCGGGGACGCTGGGCGGACGGACCTCGGGCGGCCACTCCGGCGGCAGGTACATGAGCCCATCGTACTCACGTTCGATTTCGGTCCACTTCGGTGGATAGCATCCCGGTATGCGGCTTCATGTGCGGGAGTTCGACGGCCCCGCGGATCGTACCTTGCTGGTCATCCATGGTGGCCCCGACTGGGATCACAGTTACCTGGTGGAGCCGCTGAACAGGTTGGCCGGCGAGCATCGCCTGCTCTTCCCCGACCTGCGTGGGTGCGGCCGTTCTTCGGTCGCCGAGCCGCTCACTCCCGACGCGATGGTGGCCGATCTCGTCGAACTCATCGGCGCGTCACAGGTGGACGTGCTCGGCTTCTCCTATGGCGGTCTCATCGCGCAGCGGCTGGCCATTCAGGCTCCTGGCCTGGTCCGCCGCCTGATCGTGGCCTCCAGCAGCGTTCTGCCGGTGCCGGCGGACGCGTTCGACGGATGGGAGGAGTACGAGCGCCGCAGCGCCGCTCACCCGTCGATCTGGGACACCTCGCCGCTGCGAGGGGCAGAGCTGACACGGGCCGAGGCGTTCGCGACCGCTCCGCTGGATGTCTGGCGGGAGGAGTCGCTCCCCGATTACCTCAAGCGACTGGAGCAGGTGACCTTCACCGGTAATTATCTGCGGGCCTGGCGGGAGGGCCGGTTTCCGTCGGCCCGCCATCCCGACGCCGTCGAGCGGTTGTCGGGGGTGCCGCTGTTCCTGCTGCACGGACGCCAGGACATGACGTTCCCGGCCTCGTTGGTGCCGTTGACGCCGTGCACGGATGCGGTCGTTCTGGAGGAGGCAGGGCACATGGCGCACATCGATCAGCCAGCGGCGTGGCTGGATGCGGTCAGGCGATTCCTGGCCGCTGCCACGTGATCCCCCGCGCCGGATATGGCGGGGACGGGCGGTAAGTCGGAAAATCGGCTTGTGACGGAGAAGATCGGAGTCGTGGGAGCGGGCATCGTCGGGCTGGCGGTGGCGCGCGAGCTGGCCGGCGCCAGGGGCGCCGAGGTGACCGTGCTGGAGAAGGAGGGCCACGTCGGCGCCCACCAGACCGGGCACAACAGCGGCGTCGTGCACGCGGGCATCTACTACCCGCCCGGCTCGCTCAAGGCGCGACTCTGCCGGGAGGGCGTGGCGCTGCTCAAGGAGTACTGCGCCGCGCACGACCTGCCGTACCAGGAGGTCGGCAAGCTGGTGGTGGCGAGCACGCGCGCCGAGCGGCCGCTGCTCGCGGCCCTGGCCGAGCGGGCGCGGGCGAACGGCGTGCCGGACATCGCCGAGCTGGACGGTCTCGCGCTGCGCGAGATCGAGCCGCACGCGGTCGGCGTCGGCGCGATCCACTCGCCGCACACCGCGATCTGCGACTTCCCCGCCGTCGCCCGCCGGCTCGCGCGGGACGTCGAGGAGCTGGGCGGGTCCGTACGCCTGGAGGCCCCGGTCAGGGCCATCAGGGAACGCGCCGGCAAGGTCGAGGTGATGGCCGGGCGGGAGCGGCTGGCCTTCGACCGGCTGGTGGTCTGCGGCGGCCTGGGCACCGACGCGGTGGCCCGGATGGCGGGCGCGCCGGGCGAGGTGCGGATCGTGCCGTTCAGGGGCGAGTACTACGCGCTCAAGGGCGCCGCGCAGGACCTGGTGCGCGGCCTCATCTACCCGGTGCCCGATCCGCGCTACCCGTTCCTGGGCGTGCATCTGACGCGGCGGATCGGCGGGGGCGTGCTGGTGGGGCCGAACGCGGTGCTGGCGCTCGCGTACGAAGGCTACAAGTGGCGAAATCTCGGCAATTTTCGGCAAATTTTGGGTTGGCCTGGCACGCTCCGCATGGCACGGACCCACTGGCGTACCGGCGTCAAAGAGGTCTACGGCTCCCTCGCCAAGGGCGCCTTCCTGGAGGCCGCGCGCCGCTACGTCCCCGAGCTCACCGCCGCCGACCTGGAAAGAGCGCAGGGCGGCGTCCGCGCCCAGGCCGTCGCGCGGGACGGCAGGCTCGTGGACGACTTCATCGTGGACGTGCACGGCCGCGTCGTCCTGGTCCGCAACGCGCCCTCACCCGCGGCCACGTCGAGCCTCGCGATCGCCCGGCACATCGCCGGAATTGTCCCAGCACTCGTCCGATGAGTGCATCCTTGGTACTGATGGAATCACGCCTGCTGATAGTCGAGGACGACCCCAACATCCTCGAGCTCCTCGCCGCGAGCCTGAGGTTCGCGGGTTTCGACGTGACCACGGCGAAGAGCGGCCACGACGCCGTCGCCGCCGTCCAACGACACCGCCCTGACCTCGTCGTGCTCGACGTCATGCTGCCCGACCTGGACGGTTTCGAGATCGTCAGGCGGATGCGCGGCGGCGGGCTGCACACGCCGGTGGTGTTCCTGACCGCGCGTGACGAGACCGAGGACAAGATCCGCGGGCTCACGATCGGCGGCGACGACTACGTCACCAAGCCGTTCAGCCTGGAGGAGGTGGTCGCGAGGATCCACGCCGTGCTGCGCCGGACGAGCGGGGACGCCCAGGCCGCGCCGCCCCGGCTGACGTTCGCCGACATCGAGCTGGACGAGGAGAGCCACGAGGTGTGGCGCGGCGGCACCGCCGTCGCGCTGTCGCCCACCGAGTTCAAGCTGCTGCGTTACTTCATGACGAACGCCGGCCGCGTCCTGTCCAAGCCGCAGATCCTCGACCACGTGTGGGACTACGACTTCCGCGGCGAGGTGGGCATCGTCGAGTCGTACGTGTCCGTGCTGCGCCGCAAGATCGACAACCGCAGCCCCCGGCTCATCCACACCCTGCGTGGCGTCGGATACGTCATGCGCCTGCCACCGAGCTCCTGATGCGCGGGCTGCCGCTGCGGATCAAGCTCATCGCGTCGATGCTGGCGCTGCTCGGCATGGGCATGTTCTTCATCGGCCTGGTGAGCGTCTCCGTCCTGCACGGCTACCTGCTCGACCGGGTGGACAGCCAGCTCCACCTGCTCAGCGCGCGCATGGAGAAGAAGATCAGGAGCGACTGGCGCAAGGACAGGGAGACCGACGAGCGGCCGATCCTCATCGAGTCGGACGCGATCGCGCTGGTCAAGGAGCGCGGCGGCGCGTTCGTCCCGATGCTGACCGACCGCGACGTGGACGCCAAGCCGAAGCCCGTGCTGTCGGCCACGCCGGGCAGCGACCCCTACACCGCGCCCGCCGTGAGCGGTGACGGCGAGTGGCGGGTGCTGGAGACCGTGGGGCAGTGGCGCACGCTCGTCGTCGCGGTCGACCTCGAAGAGGTGGACGCCATCACCCGGCGGCTCGCCTTGATCGAGCTGCTGGGCGGCGGCGGGATCCTGCTCATCCTGGCCGTGGCCGGCGTCACGACCGTGCGGCACAGCATGCGGCCGCTGGGCCAGATCGAGCGTACGGCCGAGGCCATCGCGGGCGGCGAGCTGGGCCGCAGGGTGCCCGACCTCGACCCGCGTACGGAGGTCGGCGGCCTGGCCAGGTCGCTCAACGGCATGCTGGCCCAGATCGAGGCGGCGTTCGCCGCCAGGTCGGCGTCGGAGGAGGCGGCCCGCCGCTCCGAGGACCGCATGCGGCAGTTCGTCGGCGACGCCTCCCACGAGCTGCGCACCCCGCTGACCTCGATCCGCGGCTTCGCCGAGTACGCCAGGCAGAACCCGCAGGCCGACACCACCGAGCTGATGCAGCGTGTGGAGAAGGCCGCGGGGCGGATGAGCCTGCTGGTGGACGACCTGCTGCTGCTCGCCAGGGTGGACCAGCAGCGGCCGCTGCGGATGCAGCCGGTGGACATGCTGGCGCTGGCCGCGGACGCCGTACAGGATGCCAGGATCATCGCGCCCGACCGGGAGATCAAGCTCGACGTGGTCGGCGGCGCGGCGCTGATCGTCTCCGGCGACGAGGTGCGGCTGCGGCAGGTCATCAGCAACCTCGTCACCAACGCCATCGTGCACACCGAGCCGGGCTCGCCGGTCATCGTGCGGGCCGGCGGCACCAAGGACAAGGTGTTCGTCGAGGTCGTGGACAGCGGCCCAGGTCTGACCCCCGAGCAGCTCGAGCACGTCTTCGAGCGCTTCTACCGGGCCGACTCCGCCCGCTCGCGCCGCCGCTCCGCCGAGGACCGCGGCAGCGGGCTCGGCCTCGCCATCGTGCAGGCCCTCGTCGAGGCGCACGACGGCACGGTCACCGTGATCAGCTCGCCCGAGTCGGGCTCGACCTTCCGCGTCGAACTCCCACTCGCCTTGGAGTGAGCGTTCAGCAAACCCTCAGCATGCTGCGTCACTCTAAGTAGGTGACGAATGCCGAGGCGTTGATCATGGTCGTGGACGACGAGCCCAGCATCAGGGACCTGCTCGCCGCCAGCCTGCGCTTCTCCGGGTTCGAGGTGCTGACCGCCAGCGACGGCGAGGAGGCCGTCGAGGTCGCCGTACGCGCCTCACCCGACCTGGTGGTGCTCGACGTCATGCTGCCCGACCTCGACGGGTTCGAGGTGGCCAAGCGGATCGACGCGCCCGTGCTGTTCCTCACCGCCCGCGACGCCACCGAGGACAAGATCGCCGGGCTGCGGGTGGGCGACGACTACGTGACCAAGCCGTTCAGCCTGGAAGAGGTGCAGGCGCGCATCCGCGCCGTGCTGCGCCGCACGCGCGGCGACGCCGCGCCGGTCAGCAAGCTCAAGGTCGCCGACCTGGAGCTGGACGAGGACTCGCGCGAGGTGTGGCGGGCCGGCCGGCAGGTACGCCTGTCGCCGACCGAGTTCAAGCTGCTGCACTACTTCATGGTCAACGCCGGGCGGGTGGTGTCGAAGGCGCAGATCCTCGACCACGTCTGGAACTACGACTTCGGCGGCGACGCCGGGGTGGTCGAGTCGTACGTGTCGTATCTGCGGCGCAAGGTCGACGACGTCGAGCCGCGGCTCATCCACACACTGCGCAGCGTCGGGTACGTGCTTAGGGAGCCGCCTGCGGGTTAGCGTGCAGGCATGGACCTGCTCGGCGCGCTCGAGTCGCTGCGGCGGCCGCTGGACCGGGAGCTGTTCCCGCTGGCCGTCGGCGATGTCGCGGCCGAGCGGCGCGCGCTGCGCGACCTGACCGGGCAGCTCGACGACTATCTGCTGCCGCGGCTGCGCTCGATCGACGCGCCGCTGCTCGCCGTCGTCGGCGGCTCCACGGGGGCCGGCAAGTCCACGCTGGTCAACTCGCTGGTCGGGGCCGACGTCGCCGAGCCTGGCGTGCTGCGGCCGACCACGCTGGTGCCGACCCTCGTCGTCAGCCCGGCCGACCGCTCCTGGTTCATGGGCCAGAACGTGCTGCCGGGGCTGTCCCGCGTCACCGGCGAAGGGCCCGGCGCGCTGCGCGTCGTCACCTCGCCCGCGCTCGGGGCCGGGCTGGCGCTGCTCGACGCGCCCGACATCGACTCCGTGGTGACCGCCAACCGGGAGCTGGCCGCCCAGCTGCTCGCCGCCGCCGACCTGTGGTTGTTCGTCACCACCGCCGCCCGGTACGCCGACGAGGTGCCGTGGAGCTTCCTGCGCTCGGCCCGCGAACGCAGCACCGCGCTCGCCGTCGTCCTCGACCGGGTGCCGCCAGAGGCGGTCGAGCCCGTCTCCCGCGACCTCGAACGGCTGCTGCGCGAGAACGGTCTTCAAGGCACCCGGCTGTTCACCGTGCCCGAGGCGGCGCTGCCCGACGAGAAGGCCCGGCTGCCCGCCGCCTCCGTCCGGCCCATCGCCGACTGGCTCACCGAGCTGGCCGCCGACGCCGCCCAGCGGTCCCTCGTCGTGCGGCAGACGCTCACCGGGGCGCTCGACAGCCTGGCCACCCGGGTGCCGGCGCTGGCCGCCGCCGTCGAACGCCAGCAGGGCGCCTTCGAGTCGCTGCGCGACATCGTCGAGGCGGCGTACGCGGGCGGCATGGCCGACTTCGACGCCGGCATGCGCGACGGGTCCCTGCTGCGGGGCGAGGTGCTGGCCCGGTGGCAGGACTTCATCGGCACCGGCGACCTCATGCGCTCCCTGGAGAGCCGCGTCGGGTGGCTGCGTGACCGGGTCGTCGGGTTCTTCACCGGGCGGGCGCCCGAGGTGCAGCTTCGCGACGCGCTGGAGAGCGGGGTCGAGGCGCTCATCAGGGGCTCTGCCGACGGCGCCGCCGAACGCGCCCTTGAGGGCTGGTCGGCCGCGCCCGGCGGTCCAGGGCTGCTCGAACGGCTCGGCGCCGTCGAGTCCGCGCGCCTCGGCCGGGCCTCCGCCGACCTCGCGCAGCGGGCCGAGGCGGCGGTGCGGGGGTGGCAGGCGTACGTGCTGGATCTCGTCCGCGAGGAGGGCGCCGAACGGCGGACCGCCGCTCGCGTGGCGTCCTTCAGCGTGAACGGGGCCGGGCTCCTGCTCATGCTGGCCGTCTTCGCCTCCACCGGCGGGCTCACCGGGATCGAGGTGGGGATCGCGGGCGGCACGAGCGTGCTGTCCCAGAAGATCCTGGAGGCCGTCTTCGGCGACCAGGCCGTACGCACGCTCACCGCCCGTGCCCGCGAGGACCTCCGTGACCGCGTACGCGAGCTGCTGGCCGACGAGGCCGACCGCTTCCTCAACCTGCTGAACGCGGTCGAGCCGCCCCGTGACACCGCCGACGAGCTGCGCGCCGCCGCCCGCCGCATCCACGAGCACCGCAGGGAGCTTCCGACCGCCGAACATCCCACGCTGGGAGAGGGCCCGCCTGGAGGTGGGTCGTCTGCTGACGCGGAGGGGCGTGGGCGGCCCGGCTCTGGACGGGAGGAGGGGGCGTGAAGGTGTTGCGGCGTAAGGAGGGGCCGTCGCTGGACGTCCGGCTGGCCGCTCTCGTCGAAGCCACCGAGCTGGGGGCGGGGCGGCTGCCTGATGAGGTCGTGGCGGCGGCTCGGGAGGTGGCCGGGCGGGCCGGGGCGCGGCGGGAGCTGTCGCTTGAGCACACCGTGGTCGCCCTGGCCGGCGCCACCGGCAGCGGCAAGTCCTCGCTCTACAACGCCCTCGCAGGACGGCAGCTCGCGGACGTCGGCGTCACCAGGCCCACGACCTCGACCGCCCAGGCCGCCCTGTGGGACGGCGACGGCGCGGGCCCGCTCCTCGACTGGCTGGAGGTGCCGCACCGCCACCCGGCGGGCGAGACCGGCGACCTGGCCGGGCTCGTCCTGCTCGACCTGCCCGACCACGACTCCATCCGCCTGTCCCACCGCCTGGAGGTGGACCGGCTGGTACGCCAGGTGGACGTGCTGGTGTGGGTGGTGGACCCGCAGAAGTACGCCGACGCCGCACTGCACGAGCGCTACCTGCGCCCGCTGGCCGGGCACCGCGACGTGACGGTGGTGGTGCTCAACCAGGTGGACCGGCTGCCGCCCGCCGCCGTCGACCGCTGTCTCGACGACCTGCGCCGCCTCCTGGACGGCGACGGCCTCACCGGCGTCCCGGTGCTCGCGGTCTCGGCCAGGACCGGCCAGGGCCTCGACGACCTGCGCGGTCTGCTGGCCGAGCGCGTCGCGGACCGCCGCTCGTGGTCGGCCCGCCTCTCCGCCGACGTGACGACCGCCGCCGGCCACCTCGCCACCGATCCGCAAGCCACCGATCCGCAAGCCACCGGTGAGCCGTCCGCGACCGAGCGGAAGGGGATGGGCAAGCGGCCAGGTGGGGCGGAGCGAGGGCTGACCGAGGCGTTGTGCGTGGCGGCCGGGGTGCCGGTGATCGTGGAGGCGGTGGCCAAGGGGCATCGGCATCGGGCCGTGGTGGCGACCGGGTGGCCGGTGACGCGGTGGCTGAGGAGGTTCAGGCCCGATCCGCTGCGCAGGTTGCGCATCGAGGCGGGCAGGGGGAAGGACGTCGTCGGGCGGACGTCGGTGCCGGCCGCGTCCGGGGCGCAGCGGGCCCGGGTCGAGACCGCGATCAGGGATGTCGGCGAGGCGGCGGCCAACGGCCTGCCCGGCCCTTGGGCGGCGGCCGTGCGGCAGGCGGCGCGGTCGCGGGCCGGCGAGCTGACGGACGCCGTGGACCGGGTGGTGGCCACGACCTCGGCGGGCGCGACCAGGCGGCCACGGTGGTGGCGGGCGGTGAACGTCCTGCAGTGGCTGGTCTTCGGGGCCCTGCTGGCGGGGGCGCTGTGGCTGGGCGTGCTGTTCGCGATGGACTACCTGCGGCTGCCGCAGCCGCCGCTCCCGACCGCCGGCGAGGTGCCGTGGCCGACGGTGCTGCTGCTGGGCGGGGCGGTGACGGGCGTGCTCATCGCGCTGGCGTCGCGGCTGGCGGCCTGGCTGGGCGGCCGGCGCAGGGCCAGGCGTACGGCGAGGGCACTGCGTGCGGCCATCGCGCAGGTCGGCCGCGAGATGGTGCTGGAGCCCGCGGAAGCGGAACTGGCCACCTACGCCCGCTTCACCGAAGCCGTCACCGTGGCCCGCGGTTGATCAGGGTCGCGGCGAGGGCGGCGGCCAGCAGGGCGAAGACGGCGGCGGCGGGGAAGGGGGCCGAGGGGCCGAACCGTTCGCCCGCCACGCCGGCCGCCGCCGAGCCCAGCGCGCCGCCGATGCCGATCGCCGTGGACACCCAGCCGAACGCCTCGCCCTGGGCGGCCGGCGCGTACTCGTCCACCAGGAGGGACGACGTCGTGAGGGACGGATTCAGCGCCAGCCCGCCCGCGAACAGCGCCGCCCAGAACACCGCCAGCGGCCCCGCCAGCGCCAGCGGCGCGAGAACGAGCCCGAGCACGAGCAGCAGCGAGGCGAGCCGCACCGGGACGCGCGAGCGCCAGACGCGGGCCCCGTACGCGGCGGCGCCCGCGATGCCGCCCAGCGACAGGGCGGCCACGAGCAGCCCGGTCGCGGCCGGTACGTCGCGGGCGGCGGCCAGCGCGGGCACGCCCACCTGCAGCGCCCCCACGACGGCCCCGAGCAGCGTGGTCACGGCCAGCAGCATGAGCATCCGCCGGTCGGTGAACACCCGTCCCCGCTGCCGGACGGCTGCGACATGCCCGGTACGCAGCGCGCGGGCGAAGGCCAGCGTCCCCGCCCCGGCCGCCCCCGCGACCACGCCCAGCGCCAGCGACGACGACGCCACCGCGATCAGCAGCCCGAACACCAGCGGCCCGACCATCATGGCCGTCTCCTGGACGAGGTAGACGAGGCTGTAGGCGGCCGTCCGCCCCTCGGCGGCCATCCTGGCGCCCCAGGCTATGCGCATGCTGACCGAGATCGGCGGCAGGCCGATGCCCGCCGACCAGGCGAGCAGGGGCAGCGGCCACCACGGCCGGCCGACGCGGGCGCAGGCGAGCAGCGCCAGCAGCGCCGCCACGTGCAGGACCGCCGTGCCGGCCAGCACCGGGCCGGCGCCGCGCCGGTCCATCAGCCGTCCCTGCACCGGACGTCCCATGCCCGCTCCCACCCCGAACGCCGCCGCCGTCGCTCCCGCGAAGGCCAGCGAGCCGGTGGCCTGCTGCGTCACCAGCACGATGCCGATCGGCGCGACCTGCTGGGTGAGCTGCGCCAGGAACCCGAGCACGGCCTGCGCCGCGACTCCGGGCAGGCCGAGCAGTTTCCGGTAGGAAAGGTCGCCCGTCATGGGCGCAGGCTACCTCTCGAAGATCACGCGATCGGGCAGCCGTACGCGCGCAGCGACTTGTCGTTCTGGCGGGTGATGTCCTCCTTCGCCATGGGCTCCTCGGAGACCGAGAGGGTGGCCACACCGGTCTCGGTGAGATAGCCGCCGTCCACGTGCCAGTCGCCGGGTACGGACGGACGCTCGGCGCCGCCGTCGTCGGATATGGGCGGAGTGTTTCAGCCCGTTCCGAGAGATTCGGCCACCTCGCGGAGCGCGGCGAGGAGCGGGCGCAGGAGGGGATGGACGTCGGAGCCCCGGCGTACGGCGGCGAAAACCCGGCGCTCCGGCCCCGGCGTGTGGCGCACGACGACCCCCCGCAGCGCCATGTCGCGCAGCGCCAGCCGGGGCACCAGCGCCACCCCGGCACCGGCCCCGACCAGGGCGACCACGGCGCGGAAGTCGTCGGAGCAGTGGACGAAGTCGGGCGTGAAGCCGGCCTGCTGGCAGGCGAACGTGATCACGTCGTGCACCGGGTTGCCCGGGTAGGGGCCGATCCAGGTCTCGGAGGCCAGCGAGACGAGGGCCGCCGAGCCGGCCAGCGGGTGGTCGTCGGGGAGCACCAGGTCGAACGGCTCGGCGTACAGGGGGTGGCGGGACAGGCGGCGGTCGGTGGCGTCGGGGCCGCCCCGATATTCCACCGCGATGGTCAGGTCAACCCGCTCGTCGAGCAGGATCGCCAGGCCCTGGTCGCCCTCGGCGTCGTGGACGCGGACCCGCACACCGGGCGCGGTGGCGCGCAGCACGGCGAGCGCGGGGGAGAGCACGGCGCTGATGGCGGTGGCGAAGCAGGCCACGGTGACCTCGCCGGCCTCGCCCGTCGTGTACGCCGCCACCTCCGCCTCGGCCCGTTCGAGCTGGGCCAGCACCTCGTTGGCGTGCGACAGCATGATCTTGCCGACGGCGGTGAGGTGCACGCCGCGCCCGTCGCGGTTGAGCAGGCGGTGGCCCACTTCGTGCTCCAGCGCGGCGAGCTGCTGGGACACGGCGGAGGGCGTCAGGTGCAGCGCGGCCGCGGCGGCGGTGACCGTGCCGTGGTCGGCCACCGCCCGCAGCGTACGCAGCCGCCGCGTGTCAATCACGCAGCGAGAATACGCGCATCGACGGCCCTCACGAGCCCCGGGCGGCCCCTCGGGGCCCGGGGTCAGGCGGCTGTGCGGGCCTGGGTGAACGCCTCGATCGCGCGCTCCACGTCCTCCGTGGAGTGCGCGGCGGACAGCTGGACGCGGATCCGCGCCTTGCCGTGCGGCACGACCGGGTAGGAGAAGCCGATCACGTAGATGCCCAGGTCGAGCAGGCGCTCGGCCATGGCGGCGGCCTCGGCGGCGTCACCGATCATGACGGGCACGATCGGGTGGTCGCCCGGCAGGATGTCGAACCCGGCCTTCGTCATCCCCTCGCGGAAGCGCGCGGTGTTGGCGCGCAGCCGCTCGCGGGCGTCGCTGGAGGTCTCCAGCAGGTCGAGGATGCGCAGCGAGGCCGACGCGATGACGGGCGCCAGCGAGTTGGAGAACAGGTACGGCCTGGACCGCTGCCGCAGCAGGTCGCAGATCTCCTTGCGGGCCGCGACGTAACCGCCGCTGGCCCCGCCGAGCGCCTTGCCCAGGGTGCCGGTGATGATGTCGATGCGGTCGGTCACGCCGTGCAGCTCGGGCGTGCCGCGCCCGGTGGGGCCGACGAAGCCGACGGCGTGGGAGTCGTCGACCATGACCATGGCGTCGTAGCGGTCGGCCAGGTCGCAGATCTCGCGCAGCGGCGCGACGTAGCCGTCCATGGAGAACACGCCGTCGGTCACGATGAGCCGCCGCCGCGCCTCCGACGCCTCCTTGAGCCGGGACTCCAGCTCGGTCATGTCGCGGTTGGCGTAGCGGAAGCGCTGGGCCTTGGACAGGCGGATGCCGTCGATGATGCTGGCGTGGTTGAGGGCGTCGGAGATCACCGCGTCCTGGGCGTCGAGCAGGGTCTCGAACACGCCGCCGTTGGCGTCGAAGCAGGAGCTGTAGAGGACGGTGTCCTCCATGCCGAGGAAGTCCGACAGGCGCGACTCCAGCTCCTTGTGCACCTCCTGGGTGCCGCAGATGAACCGTACGGAGGCCATGCCGAAGCCCCAGCGGTCGAGCGCCTCCTTGGCCGCATCGACCACCACCGGGTCGTCGGCGAGGCCCAGGTAGTTGTTGGCGCAGAAGTTGAGCACCTCGCGCCCGGCCACGCCGACCTGGGAGCTCTGCGGGGTGGAGATGACGCGCTCGGGCTTGAGCAGCCCGGCCTCGGTGATCTCGTCGAGCGTCGCACGCAGCTGCTCGCGCACGTTGGTGAACATTCAGGCGCTCCTGTTCGTGGTCGGGGCGGTGCCGCCGGCGTCCTCGCTCCAGTCGAGGATCACCTTCCCGGTACGGCCGCTCGCCGCCGTCTCGAAGGCGGCGTCGAACTCCTGGTACGGGAACCGGTCGGTGATCACCGGGCTGAGGTCGAGCCCCTTCTCCAGCAGGACGGACATGTTGTACCAGGTCTCGTACATCTCCCGGCCGTAGACCCCCTTGATGGTGAGCATGGAGGTCACCACCGTCGACCAGTCCACGGCGAACTCCTCGGCGGGCAGCCCCAGCATGGCGATCCTGCCGCCGTGGGTCATGCTCGCGATCATGTCGCGCACGGCCACGGGGTTGCCGGACATCTCCAGGCCCACGTCGAAGCCCTCGCGCAGGTGGAGCTGGCGCATGCCCTCGGCGATGGAGGAGCGGGCGACGTTCACGGCGAGGGAGACGCCGAGCTTGCCGGCCAGGTCGAGCCGCTCGTCGCTGACGTCGGTGATCATCACGTTGCGCGCGCCGACGTGGGTGGCCACGGCCGCCGCCATGAGGCCGATCGGGCCTGCGCCGGTGATCAGCACGTCCTCGCCGACGAGGGGGAAGGAGAGGGCGGTGTGCACGGCGTTGCCGAAGGGGTCGAAGATGGCGGCGATGTCGGGGTGGACGGGGTTGCGGTGGACCCAGACGTTGGTGGCGGGCAGGGTGACGTACTCGGCGAAGGCGCCGTCCCTGTTGACGCCGAGCCCGACGGTGTTGCGGCACAGGTGCCGGCGCCCGGCCATGCAGTTGCGGCACTTGCCGCAGACGAGGTGGCCCTCACCGCTGACGAGGTCGCCGACGGCGATGTCCTCGACGCCGGGCGCGACCTCGACGACGTGGCCGCTGAACTCGTGGCCCACGATGAGCGGCAGCTCGAGTGTGTGCCGCGCCCAATCATCAAATTTCCGGATATGCAGGTCCGTGCCGCAGATCCCGGTACGCAGGACCCGGATCTTCACCTCACCGGGCCCCAGCTCCGGCTCCGGCACGTCCACCAGCCACAGGCCAGGCTCGGCCTGGTTCTTGACCAGCGCTTTCATGACGTCGCTCCCCCTGTCACAACCTACTGACGAGCCCCGGCCCCGTCACCCCACCGCCCCGGGCGGGGCCGGCGAGCGGGCCGGACATGACGCGTCGCAACGCACTGTGCCGCTTCGGCTCGGGACGTGTCCATCGAGGAGTTCTTAAGTGCCCCCACAGCTTCGCTTCACGCGACCTCCGCACCTGGCAGAATTAGCCAACCGACTTGAGATAACCGGAGGACGGATGCGGCAGCAGAGCGGCGACGCCTCCCTCCTGCGCAGGCTCAACTCGGCGGCGATCCTGCGCGTCCTGCGCGAGAGCGGCGCGGCCACGGTGTCCGAGCTGGCGGGTGCGGCCCGGGTGTCCAGGCCCACGGCCGAGGTCATCGTCGACGACCTGGTGGCCGGCGGCTGGGCGGAGGAGTGCGGCGAGGAGCCCGGCGACCGCAGGCGGGGGCGGCCCGCGCGGCGCTTCAGGTTCAGGGCCGCGGCAGGTCACGTGGTGGGGGTGGGCATCGGGTCGTCCTGGCTGCGCGCGATGGTGAGCGACCTCGACGGCACGGTGGTGGCCGCCCGGCGCCTGCGCCACCACGCCTCGATGCCCGCCGCCGACCGGCTCGACGCCGTCGCGGGCCTGGTCGAGGCGGTGGCGGCCGATGCGGGGCTGCCGGTGTCCGGCCTGGCGGCGGTGGGCGTCGGCACCACGGGCACGGTCGACGGCGCCGGCCGGGTCGTCAAGAGCGTCGCGCTGGCCGGCTGGACGGGCCTCGACCTGCGCGGCGAGCTGGCCCACAGGCTGTTCGCCCCCGTGCTGGTCGAGAACGACATGCGGCTCGCGGTGCTGGCCGAGCACTGGCGCGGGCAGGCGCGCGGCCACGACGACGTGGTCTACCTGTTCACCGGCAGCAGGCTCGGCCTCGGCCTGCTCATCGGCGGCCGGCCGCACCGGGGCGCCCACACGGCCTCGGGCGAGATCGGCCGCCAGTCGGGCGACCACTGGCTGGCCCACCGGCACGTCATCGACTACGCGCTGGCCGCCGAGCCGGGGGAGATGCGCTCGCAGCGCGAGGCCGCCGAGTTCGCCGTCGAGCGGGCGCGGGCCGGTGACGAGCGGGCGCTGGCGGCCGTCCGCGCGTTCGCCCGTCACCTCGGCGACGGCCTGCTCACCGTGGTCAACCCGCTCGACCCCGAGCTGGTGGTGATCGGCGGCAGCCTGTCGAAGGCCGCTGACCTGCTGCTCGAGCCGATCGCGGAGCGGTTCGCGGACGTCTGCCTCTGCCCGCCGCCGGTGGTGGCCTCGACGCTGGGCAACGAGTGCGTGGTGCTGGGCGCGGTCAGGTGGGCACTCGATCACGCCGAGCGGCGCCTGTTTACGCTGCCCGCTTGACTATCGATTGCGCAATGTCGCGTGTTCGAGCCATGTATTGACCTTTTTCAGGAGATCATGCGAGATTAAAGCAAGCAACTTGGGTAATTCGGGGAGGACGTCAGTGGAAGACCTGCGCATCGGGGTCATCGGGCTCGGCCTGCGGACCAGCATCGCCCTCGCCGCCGACCGGCCCAGCGAGGGGACGGGCGAGGGAGCCGTGGTGACCGCCCTGTGCGACGCCGACCCCGCCGTGCTCAAGCGGCAGTCCGCGAAGTTCCCCGCGGCCGCCTTCCGCACCCAGGACCACCGCGAGCTGCTCGACCGCCCCGACCTCGACGCGATCGTGGTCAACACCCCCGACGACACGCACGAGCGGCTCGCCGTCGACGTCCTGCGCGCCGGCAAGGCCCTCTACCTGGAAAAGCCCATGGCCATCACGGTCGAGGGCTGCGACGCCATCCTGCGCACCGCCCGCGAGACCGGCACCAAGCTGTACGTCGGCCACAACATGCGCCACATGGGCGTCGTCCGGCTGATGCGCGACATCATCGCCAAGGGCGTCATCGGCGAGCCCAAGACCGTCTGGGTGCGCCACTTCGTCGGCTACGGCACCGAGTTCTACTACAAGGACTGGCACGCCGACCGCACCCGTACGACGGGCCTGCTGCTGCAGAAGGCCACCCACGACCTCGACGTCATCCACTGGCTGGCCGGCGGCTACACCACCCGCGTCAACGCGCTCGGCGACCTGCTGCTCCACGACGACCTGCCCCGCCGCGCCCCCGGCACGCTCCGGCCGGACGGCGAGTGGCTGCTGGCCGACGACTGGCCGCCCACCGCCCGCAAGGACCTCAACCCGATCGTGGACGTCGAGGACGTCTCGGTCATGAACATGCGGCTCGACAACGGCGTCATCGCCGCCTACCAGCAGTGCCACTTCACGCCCGACTACGTGCGCAACTACACGGTCATCGGCACCGAGGGCCGCCTGGAGAACTTCGGCGACGGGCCGGGCGCCACGGTCAAGGTCTGGAACACCGGGCCGACGGGGTACCGGGACGACTGCGACATCGCGTACAAGGTGCCGGAGGCGCAGGGCACGCACGGCGGCGCGGACGTGCAGATCATGTCGGAGTTCATCAGGTTCGCGCGCGAGGGCGGGGTGACCGACACCTCGCCGGTGGCGGCCAGGATGAGCGTCGCGGCCGGTTACCTCGCCACGATGTCGTTGCGCGACGGCGGCCGGCCGTACGACGTGCCGCCGCTCGACCCGGATCTGGCGGCGTACTTCGACGGCGGCCAGCAGGCATGAGAACGCCGCCCGCCGCAGCGGCGGGCGGCGTGTCGTGGCCGGTCAGCGGTGCTCGGCCTCGGTGGGCTTCTTGTCGAGGCCGGGGAACGGGGACGGCTCATCGGCGGCCTGGGTGAGCTGGCGCGGGCCGTTGGCCTCCTGGGCGTCGGCGACCGCCTCGGCCGCCGCCTCCGCCGCCTTGGCGACCTCCTCGTCCGCGGCGGAGGACTCGGGCAGGTCCTCCCTGGTCGCGGTGCGGGGCAGCGCCTCGGTGAACGCCTTGGAGACGCCCTGCAGCGCCGAGGTGACCTCGCTGGGGATCACCCAGAACGTGTTGCCGTCGCCCTGCGCGAGCTGCGGCAGCACCTGGAGGTACTGGTACGCGAGCAGCTTGGGGTCGGGGTCGTTGCGGTGCACGGCCTGGAAGACCTGGTCGATGGCCCGCGACTGACCCTCGGCCTCCAGGATCGCGGCGGTGCGCTGGCCCTCGGCGCGCAGGATGCGGCTCTGCTTGTCACCTTCGGCGGTGAGGATCTGCGACTGCCGCTGGCCCTCGGCGTTGAGGATCGCGGCCCGCTTGTCGCGCTCGGCCCGCATCTGCTTCTCCATCGCGTCCTTGATGGTCTTCGGCGGGTCGATGGCCTTGATCTCGACGCGGTTGACGCGGATGCCCCACTTGCCGGTGGCCTCGTCGAGCACGCCGCGCAGTTGGCTGTTGATGGTGTCGCGGGAGGTGAGCGTCTTCTCCAGGTCCATCGAGCCGACGACGTTGCGCAGCGTGGTGACCGTGAGCTGCTCGACCGCCTGGATGTAGTTGGCGATCTCGTACGCCGCCGCCCGCGGGTCGGTGACCTGGAAGTACAGCACGGTGTCGATCTCGACGACCAGGTTGTCCTCGGTGATGACCGGCTGGGGGCGGAAGGAGACGACCTGCTCACGCAGGTCGATCATGGGGTAGACGCGGTCGATGTACGGGATGACGAAGTTGAGACCTGGCTTGAGCGTGCGGTGATAGCGGCCGAGCCGCTCGACGTTGCGCGCCCTGGCCTGCGGGATGATGCGCACGGCCTTGAGCATCGTGATCACCGCGAACAGGATGATGAAGATTCCGACCAGCAACAGCGGGTCCATGGATCACTCCCGGGGATATACGAGGGCGGTGGCCCCCTCGATCTCGATGACGTCGACGGTCGCTCCTGCGGGAATCACCAGGGTCTCGTCGTAGGCGCGCGCCGACCATTCCTCGCCCCCGATGCGCACGCGACCGTCTCTGCCCGTCACCTCGGCGACGACGTAGGCGGGCTTTCCGACGAGTGCTTCCACGCCGAAACGCTGCAACGGCGGATGTTTGATATAGCGCATCGCGATCGGCTTGAGCACCAGCAAGCCGGCGGTGGACGTCACGGCGAAGAGGAGTAACTGCAGGGGAACGGGCAATCCGACGGCCGCGCCGGCAGCGGTGAGCAGCGCGGCGACGCCGAGCAGACCGAGGGACGCCGTCAAAGTGAAGATTTCGGCAACACCGAGGACGATCGCCAGGATTACCCAGATGATCCATTCGTCCATGTCCGGCCCTCCTCAAGGTATAACGGGCCTGCACTCTTATCTGGTTCCCCCACTGTCTACGGTAATCCTGATATCAACCACTCGGCACCATGGCGGCCGTGGTGTCCTTCCTCGGTAGTGCGCTGCCCTGGCGCCATTTCTCCCACGGGAGTTGCCAGAAACCCCATCCGTTGTGCCATTCGAGCGGCCGGTCGGTGCCGGTGATGAGCACCGGGTCGCCGCGCAGTGAGGTGGCGTAGAACCAGGCCGCCTGGTCGGGGCGGGCGTTGACGCAGCCGTGGCTGACGTTGGCCCGGCCCTGGGCCCACACGTTGTCCTTGGCGTGGACGTATTCGCCGCTGTCGGAGATGCGGACGGCGTGGTCGATCATCAGGTCGTAGTAGCCGGGGTCGCCCTCCTCACGGCCGGGGGAGATCATGCGGACCGGGTTGCCCTTGTCCATGGTCAGGTGCCAGCCGCTGGTCGTGGTGTATTCGACGGTGGTGGCCATGCCGGCGCTGATGGCCATGCGCTGGGCCACCCGCCCGTCGCGGGTGACGACCATCTGGTGGGTCCTGGTGTCGATGGTGCTGGTCTGCCTGCGGCCGACGGTGAAGGCGAAGGTGGTGTCGGTGGCGCCGTAGAGCCCGTCGCCCGCGCGTACGCCGGCCAGGTGGGCGGTGACGGTGACCTGCTGCCTGGGCGTCCAGAAGCGGCGGGGACGGTAGGCCACCCGAGTGTCGCCGAGCCAGCGCCACGCCCCCTCGACGGGCGTGGAGGCGCGCACTTCGAGCGCCTCTTCGACGGCGGCGCGGTCGCTGACCGGGGTGTCGAAGTCGATGATGATCGGCATGCCGACGCCGACGGTCTCGCCGGGCAGCGGCGTGATGCGGGCGACCTGGAACGTCGTGTCGACGGCGCGGGTGCGGACGCGGCCCATGGCGACGGTGGCGGGCGCGCCCTCACGGGTGGCGGTGGCGGTGACCGTGTATTCGGTGGCGGGCTTGAGCGTCCAGTCGGTGCGCCACGTCGTACGCGACCCGTCGAGCCGCCCCGGCACCGGCTCGCCGGCCTGGTAGACGAGCACCTGGCTGAGCGTGCCGCCCTGGGCCCTGACGACCAGGCCGCGGTCGGGCCGCGCCCGCTTGGTGTCGAACGGCGGCCAGACCCGCACGACGGGCGGCGCGGAAGGCGTGGCCGCGGTGACGGACGTGCAGCCGCAGACCAGGAGGAAGGCGACACAGAACATCGCGGCACGACGCATGTGACTCCTGCTTTCCGAGGGAGAGGGAGCTCCCAGGGTAGCGGTGAGTCACTGTGCAAGCACGTCGAGTCACTTATCCGACAGTTCCGGAAACCTCCCCCAAGGTCACCCCGCCGGCGGTGGCCCTGATCGTGACCGTGTCGCCGTCCTGGAGGAACGTCCGCGTCTCGCCGCCCCGCAGCTTGATCGGGTCGGTTCCGTTCCAGGTCAGCTCCATGAGCGAGCCCCGTTGGTCGCGCTCGGGGCCGGAGATCGTGCCGCTGGCGAACAGGTCGCCCGTCCGCAGCGTGGCCCCGTTCACCGTCATGTGCGCGAGCATCTGGTCGGGCGTCCAGTACATCCCCGCGTAGGGCGGCCGGGAGATCACCTCGCCGTTGAGCAGCACCTCCAGCGTGATGTCCAGCCCCCAGTCCGCCCGGCGGCGCAGGTAGGGGGCGGGCTCGGGGTCCTGGGCCCGCCCGGGGACGCGCGGCAGCGCCTCCAGCGGCGTCACCCACGGCGAGATCGACGTGGCGAACGACTTGGCCAGGAAGGGACCCAGCGGGACGTACTCCCACGCCTGGATGTCACGCGCGCTCCAGTCGTTGACCAGCGTCACCCCGAACACGTGCTCGTCGAACGACCCCGCCGGCTCGCCTGGCACGGTCGGCACGCCGACCACGAACCCCAGCTCCGCCTCGATGTCGAGCTTCTCGCACGGCCCGAACCTGCCGGGGCCGAGCTGCCCGCTCGGCCGCCTGACCCGCGTGCCCGACACCACCACCGTGCCCGCCCTGCCGTGGTAGCCGACCGGCAGGTGCCGCCAGTTGGGCTGCAGCGGCTCCTGGCCGGGGCGGAAGATCTGGCCGATGGCGCTCGCGTGCTCGATCGAGCAGTAGAAGTCGACGTAGTCGGCCACCTCGAACGGCAGGTGCAGGCGCACCTGGTCGAGCGGGATCAGGTGGGCCTCGGTGACGGACAGGTCGGTGGTCAGCTTGTTGCGGATCAGCTCCCTGGTGGCGTGCCAGGCCGCGCGGCCCCGCGCCATGAACGGGTTGAGCGAGGGCGCCGCGAACACCTCGTCGTGCAGCGCGGGAGCCAGGTCGAGCACCTTGTCGCCGTACCTGACGCCGACCCTGGGCCGCTCTCCCGGGCAGGAGAAGACCCCGTAGGGCAAATTGTCCACACCCCAGCTCACCGATCCTCCTCCTCGATCAGTCCGAGCGCGCACAGGTCGTCGAGCGGCGCGGTGGTGTTGCAGGAGCCGTAGCTGACCAGCAGCCGCCTGGCGCGGGCGGCCGTCTCGTCGGACACCGCGTGGGCCATCTGCACGAGGCGGCCGACGTCGGTGGAGCGCAGCACGGGCGTCGGGTCGCGGCCCTCGACGGCCTCGCAGACGGCCAGCAGCAGGTTGAGGAAGCCGTGGCGGTCGACGCCGAGCGAGGGGTCGAAGTGGCGTACGGCGTGGTGCAGCCCGGCCGTCGCCTTGAACGGGATGCCGTTGTCCGCGCACGACTTGATGAACTGCGCGAGGTGCTCGACCGGCGGGAAGTCCTCGGCCGCCGCGCCGCCGCAGCGCACCTTGAGCCCGGTGCCGGGTGGCAGGTCACCTGCGGTCTTGTGCGCGGGCACCTCGGCGAACAGCCGCACGCCTTCCGGCAGCCCGAGCCGGTCGGCCAGCGCCTCGATCGTGCTGTCGGGCGGCAGCTTCGTCTCGACGAAGTCCACCGGCAGGTCGCCGAAGTCGGGCAGGTCGGCGGTGTCGGCGATGAGCCCGATGCGGCGCGGCCGGTAGTCGGCGCCGCGCAGCCGGTCGAGCCGGCTGGCCGGGCAGAGGAAACGGTGGGTGAGCACGTCGCTGCCGTGCTCAAGGTCGCGCCGGTTGCGGGCCAGCGCCTCGGTCATGTGCAGGGACGACGGCGGGAACAGTCCGGCGTCGTCGACGAGTGCGGCGTAGAGCTTCATCGTGCCCAGGTCCAGGCGTATCCGGGGTCCTCGCAGGACAGAGCGCCCTGTCCGAGGTCGAGCGGGCGGAACGTGTCGACCATGACGGCCATCTCGCTCGTCACGGTGACGCCACGCGAGACGGCGTCGATCACCGCCTCCACGGCGCCGGGCTGCGGCCCATGGGTGAACCCGGCGGGATGCAGCGAGATCGACCCGACGTCGATGCCGGAGCCGGCCCGCGCGGAGTAGTCGCCGCCCACGTAGAACATGAACTCGTCGGAGTCCACGTTGTGATGGTTGTACGGGATCGGAACCGCCTCCGGGTGATAGTCGAGCGGCCGGGGACAGAACGAGCACACCACGAACCCGGGCCCCTCGAAGGTCTGGTGCACGGGCGGTGGCGCGTGCGTCTTCTTCACGATCGGCTCGAAGTCCTCGATGTTGAACGCGTACGGGTAGAGGTAGCCGTCCCAGCCGACCACGTCGAACGGGTGGTGGCGGTAGACCAGCCTGGTCAGCCCGCCCCGCGTGCGGACCAGCACCGGCACCTCCTCGCCCGAGACGATGTGCGGCTCGGTGGGCGCGCGCAGGTCGCGCTCGCAGTAGGGGGCGTGCTCAAGGAACTGGCCGTACTGCGACAGGTAGCGCTTGGGCGGCCTGATGTGCCCGGACGCCTCGATGGCCAGCACGTTGACCTGCCCGTCGGGCACCCAGCGGTGGATGGTGCCGGTCGGGACGATCACGTAGTCGCCCTCGCCGGCCTCGATCACGCCGTACGTGGACTCGAAGCGGACCCGTCCCCGCTGCACGTACACGCATTCGTCGCCCATGGAGTTGCGGTAGAGCTCGCTCGGCCGGTCGCTGGTGGCGTACGACAACCGGACGTCGGCGTTGCCCGCCAGCACCATGCGCCCGGTGACGAGGTCGCCCGCACTGGCCAGCTCCTGAGTGCGGAAGTGGCGGGGCGAGAGCGGCAGGTTGGGCCGCAGTGTCGGCTCCAGGGCCGGGGTGACGGCGTCGGCCTTGACGATGGCGGTCGGCAGGTGGCGGTGGTAGAGCAGCGAGGAGTCGGACGAGAAGCCCTCCTCGCCCATCAGCTCTTCGGCGTAGAGGCCGCCGTCCGGCCGTCTGAACTGCACGTGCCGTTTTCGCGGCACCTCTCCCACAACGCGGTAGTACGGCATCCACCCCTCCACTGCTGTCCGGTTATCGGACGGAAGTGTCCTCTATCTGGAACCACCGTCCGCCATGGGCCTGGAGAAGTCAACTCAACTCAGCAGCCAGCTCGGCGGCGGCCGCAACCACGCGCGGTCCCGTGGACTCCTCCAGCGGCCCGAACGTCACCACCCCCACCGACGCCTCCAGCCACGGCAGCCCGGTGACCGGCGCGGCGACGCCACGTGCCCCTTCCTGCAACTGCCCCTCCGTGACGAAGTAGTCGTGCCTGCCCTGCCGCAGCGCCAAGATGGCCTGCCCCGCCGCGCCTCTGCCCAGCGGATGGCGCGAGCCCTCCCGGTAGGCCACGTGCATGTCGGTCCACGACGGCTCCACGACCGCCACGGCCAGGCCGTCGTCGCCCTCGGCCACGGTCAGGTGCGCGGTCGCGCCCACCTGCTCGGCCAGCCGCCGCAGCGTGGGCGTGGCCGCCGCGCGCAGCAGCGGCTGCACGGCCTGGGCCAGCGCCAGCACCCCGAACCCGAGGTGCACCCGGCCCTCGGCGTCCCTGCGCACGAAGCCCTCGCCCTGCAGCGTCGTCAGCAGGCGGTAGACGACGGGCCTGCTCAGCGACAGCTCGCCGCTCAGCTCGGTCGGCGTGCGCCCGCCCTTCCCGTCGGCGAGCAGGCGCAGCAGGCGGAGCCCGCGTTCGAGGGTCTGAGCGGATTCTGCGGCCATACGACCGATTATCCAGTGGTGACGCCGCCCTGCTGGAGGGGTACGTAAGGGCAGGGAAGAGCCGGGGGGTAAACATGCGGCAATGGTGGGTTCTCCTGCTTGCCGGGATGGCGCTGTGCGTGCTGTCGCCTGCCATGCCGCCGTTCACCGCGACCCTGGTCAACCAGGCCTCGCTCACCGCCCCCGCGAGCCCGAGCCTGGTCGAGGACACCTTCTACGTCACGCAGGGCATCGAGGTCAGCCAGACGCTGCTGCCCCGGGTCAAGGGCGTCACGTTCCGGCCCGCGTACCTCGCCTCCGGCGTCCGCGTGGACGGCAGCGGCCGGCTGTCCGGCAGGCCCGAGCGCCCCGGCACCTACGCCGTCCGCGTGGGCGTCTGCTCCGACGGCTCCTGCCAGGAGGAGAGCCTGACGCTCGTGGTGCTGGCGAACGTCCCGTGGGAGCCGCGCGAGCTGACCTTCCCCGGCCGGGCCGGCACGCCGCTCGACGGCGAGATCGGCGTCAACGGCGGCCCGAGCGGCGTGGTGCCCACCTTCACCGTCACCGACCAGGACAAGGTGCCCGCGGGCGTGGCCATCGGGCCCGACGGCCACGTGGGCGGCGTCCCGGCCGCGGCGGGCATCTCCGAGGTGCCCGTACGCATCTGCGTGGCGGGCAACTGCGCGGGCGTGGTCGTCCGGCTGATCATCGTCTGACCCTCTTGCGGGGGCTGCGGTTTGCGGTCACCGTGGAGGCATGAAATCGGTCATTGTGGTCGGATCCGGTATTTGGGGGTCGTCCTCGGCGTTGCGGCTGGCCGAAACCGGCTGGCAGGTGACGCTGGTGGAGCGGCACAGGCCGGGGCACGTACGGCAGGCCAGCGCGGGCGAGACGCGGCTGCTGCGCTGCTCGCACGGCGACGACGACTGGTACGCGCGCCTCGCCTGGCAGGCCAGGGAGGGCTGGCTGCGGTTGGGTGAGCGGGCCGGCGAGGACCTGTACGTCGAGTCGGGCATGCTGTGGTTCGCCAGGAAGCCGGACGGGTGGGAGCACGCCAGCGCCCAGGTCCTGAAAAATCTGGACATCGAGTGTGAGGTGCTCGACCCCGCCGACGGCCGTCGCTTCTTCCCCGACTTCCGCGGCGACGACCTCAGCTTCCTGCTCTGGGAGCCGAACGCGGGCGTGCTGCGCGCCAGGCGGGCCACCCAGGTCACCGCCGCGCTGGCGCAGGCCGCCGGGGTGCGGCTGGTCAGGGCGCGGGCGGTGCCGGTGGCCGGGGACGAGGCGCCGTACGGGTGCGCGGTCGAGATCGAGGGCGAGATCCACCACGCCGACCGGGTGGTCTGGGCGTGCGGCGGGTGGCTGCCCGAGCTGTTCGACGGGCTGCCGATCACCGTGACCAAGCAGGACACGCTGCACTTCGCCGCGCCGCCGCAGTGGTCGCTGCCCGAGACGCCGGCCTGGGTGGACCACGGCGCCTCCGCGTACGGGCACGGCGACGTGGACGGCGTGGGCATGAAGGCCACCTCCGACGCCGAGGGGCCGCCGTACGAGCCCGAGCACGGCCCGCGCGTCGTGGACCCCGGCAGCGTCGAGCAGGCCCGCGGCTACCTGCGCCGCCGCTTCCCGAGCCTGGCCGAGCTGCCGGTGCTGTTCACCCAGGTCTGCCAGTACGCGCTGACCCCCGACGCCGAGTGGCTGCTGGCCGAGGTCTCGCCCGGCGTGTGGGTGCTGGGCGGCGACTCGGGGCACGGGTTCAAGCACGGCCCCGCGTGGGCCGGTTACGTGGCGGGCGTGCTGGACGGCGCGTACGAGCCGGAGCCGCGTTTCGGCGACCATCCGCGCACGCCGAGCCGCGGCCTGCGGACGAGCGGCCAGACCTGGTGAGGGGTCACGCCTGGGCGACCGGAGCGGCCGGCTGAGGCGCGCGCAGGTTGCGCACGCCCGGTGAGAGCAGCGCGGCCAGCGTCGAGAGCAGGACGAGGGCCGCGCACCCCAGCAGCGCCTGCTGGGTGCCGAACACCGCCGCCGCGGGCCCGGCGAGCAGCAGCCCGATCGGGCCGAACATCAGCGAGCCGAGCACGTCGTACGAGCTGACCCGCGACAGCGCCTCGGGCGGCACCTCGCGCTGCATCGTCGTCTGCCACAGCACGCCGAACACGTCGAAGCAGACGCCGAGCACGAAGGCCGCGCCCACGATCGCCCAGAGCGGCGCGCCGACCCCGAGCGTCACGTAAGGCAGGGCGGTCGGCAGGCAGAGCAGCACCGCGACGAGGATGGGCCGGCGCGGGCGCACCCGCAGCGAGACCAGCACGCCGACGATCGTCCCCACGGCCTCGCCGGTCAGGAACGCCGACCAGGCGGCGGGCCCGCCCAGCGACTCCTTGGCCATCAGCGGCCCGAGCACGCCGTGCCCGGCCTGCACGGCCATGACCAGCAGCGAGAACTGCGCGACCACCACCCAGATCCACTGCCGCGAGCGGAACTCCCGCCAGCCGTCGCGCAGGTCGGCCAGCACCGAGTGGGCCTCCTGGCGGGCCCGCTCGCCGGGCGTGAGCCGCAGGTTGGCGATCAGCAGCCCGGCCACCGCGAACATCGCGCCGCTCACCGCCAGCGCCCAGCCGCCGCCGAACAGCACGACCGTGGCGCCGCCGAGCACCGCCCCCGCCACGCGGGAGGCGTTGGCGCCGAGGCCGAGCAGCGCGTTGCCGGTCTGCAGCCGGTCGGCGGGGACGACCTCGGGGATGATCCCGGTCAGCGCGGGGTACGTCACCGCGCTGGCCACCCCGGCGAGCGCGGCGGCGGCGGCCAGCGCGCCCAGCGGGGTCCAGCCGGTGAGCAGCATGACCGCCAGCCCGAAATAGCCGGTCGCGAGCAGGAACTCGCCGGCCATCATCACCCGCTGGCGCGGGAGGCGGTCCGCGATCACGCCACCGATCAGCATGAACAGGATCATCGGCAGCGACTGAGCGGTGAGCACCACCGACAGGGTCGTGGCGGTGGCGCCGGGCAGGTTCAGCACGCCGAACGCCAGCGCGACGGGCGCGAACGAGCTGCCCAGCATGGAAATGGTCCTGGCGGTCAGCAACAGGGAGAAGCGGCGGTCACGGAGCAGTCCGAGATCGCCGAGAAAGGAATGCACGCCACTCAACCCCCCGCTTTATGCCAAACTCCGCCATTCTGCCGCAGTTCACCGGCTCTGTCGCGGGATTAAAGGCCGGTGTACGGCGTCGACAGCGATGGTTACAGGCCGTGGAGAAATGGGGGAAGAACGCCGCTGATCTCATTGAACGTTGTTGATCGTCCGGATAGTGTGCGATATGCCCACGATCACCCCCTGGAAGTAAGGTGCCATGAGACGGCGGCTACGGCAGGTCTTCATCATCGGACTCACCCTTTCGCTCCTCGGCATCGGCGTTCCCGCGTGGTCGGAGGACGACGACCGCAGCTGCAACGACCTGATGGCCGCCGACACCCCGGCGTACGTCGTCTGCACCTGGCTGGCCAAGCCCGACGAGGCCGCCGACATCGCGAGGTTCTGGCTCAACGACGACGGCCAGAACATGATCGACGCCGGCCCCATGAACCCCATCACCATCGACTGCCAGGAGCCGGGCGCCCAGTGCCCGACCGACGGCGAGGGTGACGGCGAGATGCACGACGTCGGCGACCCCGACGTGCCGGGCGCCGAGGACGGTGGCACCCCCGAGTGCCAGAACGGCGAGCAGTGCTACGTCGACCCGACGGGCATCAGCGCCGCCGAGAAGAGCGCCGCCAAGGCCACCCCGGCCGGCCAGGCCGCGCAGGCCGCCGTCCAGACCACGATGCGCGTCTGGATCGACACCGAGCTGGCCGACGACTACAAGGCGGGCAAGCTCGCCGAGGCCGCCAAGAAGATCGCCGCGCTGGCCGTCGCGCAGCCCGGCGTCGTGGGCGTGCGGTTCACCTCGCAGCTCGGCTACAACCAGACCTTCAGCACCGCCGAGGAGCTGGACACCTTCGTCAGCGAGGCCGCGACCACGCTGCGCACGCTGCTGCCCGGCAAGAAGCTGGCCGCGCACACGGTGGTGCCGCTGCTCGGCTGCGGCGCGAACGACGCCTGCAAGACCGCGATGACCGAGAAGTACCCGCTGCTCGACCCCGAGCGCATCGGCGCCTGGCTCAGCAAGGGCTACATCGACCAGCTCGCCCTCGACGACGGCCACCTCGCCAGCCAGTACGCCGAGTGGCAGATCGACGCGAACGAGGCCCAGCGCAACCAGTGGATCCAGGTCCGCGCCCGCGCCTGGGACGCCTACGCCCAGATCGCGGCCGAGGACGCCACTCTCGCCGGCGGCCAGCTCAAGGACGAGCAGATCGACCAGGTCATCTCCGAGCGCGTCGCGACCCCGCTGCAGAACGACGCCGCCGAGACCGTCACCCTGTGGACCCGCTGGCAGGACGACAAGGGCCAGATCAAGCGGGCGTACGGCGAGCAGTGGGCCGACAACGCCACCTGGGAGCGGCTCAAGAAGCTCGGCTCCGTCAAGCCCCGGCTGGCCACCCTCTACGACCCGGCCAACCCCGAGGTCGACCAGGCCACCGACCTGAAGCACCTGTCCGAGGTGTTCGGCCAGGTGTACCTGCACGCCGCCTGACCTCACGCTCTCCGAGGCCGGACGCCCCTTCCCAGG
This sequence comes from Nonomuraea salmonea, assembly GCF_042428605.1. Lineage (NCBI taxonomy): Bacteria > Bacillati > Actinomycetota > Actinomycetes > Streptosporangiales > Streptosporangiaceae > Nonomuraea > Nonomuraea salmonea. The sequence goes on along the minus strand of NZ_JBHMCF010000013.1, from coordinate 140,378 downwards.
GGCGCCCGGCCTCGCCCGTTCCTGGCCTTTCGCGGGCAGTTCGGTATCTTGCCTACTCGACCGAACACTCGCGACAGAAGGGAACGGCACGTGCCTGACGACGCCGGCCTGCAGGCACTCCGCGAGGCGGCCCGCCTGTCCCCGGACAACCTGCCGCTCCGCCAGCACCTCGCCGGGCAGCTCCTGGCCAGGGGCTACCTCGCCGACGCGGAGGCCGAGTTCAGGGCGGCGCTCGTGCTCTCGCCCAAGAACCCCGAGATCATCACCGGTCTGGCCGAGGCGTTCGTCCGGCAGAGCGCGTACGGCTCCGCGCTGGCCGCGCTCGAACCGCTGCTCGCCGAGCCCGGCTACCCGCCCAGGGCCGGGGTGCTCGCGGCCAGGGCGCTGGCCGGTGAGGGCGATCTGGGGCGGGCCGCGTACCGGTACTTCGAGGCGATCTCCCGGGATCCCGCGCTGGCCGACCCCGAGTTCGCCGCCCGGCTCAACCCGCCGCCCGCGCCGCCCCCCGTCCCCCAGCCACCCGTCCCGCACGGGCCCGCGTTGGTCACCCCGCAGCCTGGCTCGCCGCTCGCGCCCCAGAGCAACGCCGAGGTGCAGAGCTCCGGGCTGACGTTCGCCGACGTGGCCGGCATGGAGGCGGTCAAGGAGGCGCTGCGGGTCAAGCTGCTGCTGCCGATCCAGCAGCCCGACCTGTTCGCCGCGTTCGGCAAGCGCGCGGGCGGCGGCGTCCTGCTGTACGGCCCGCCCGGCGCCGGCAAGACCCACCTCGCCAGGGCGGCGGCGGGCGAGCTGGGCGCGGCGTTCGTCAACGTGGGCCTCGCCGACATCCTCGACATGTACATCGGCTCCAGCGAGCGCAACCTGCACGCCACCTTCGACCTCGCCCGCCGCAACCGGCCGTGCGTGCTGTTCTTCGACGAGGTGGACGCGCTCGCCGCCCGCCGCTCCGACATGCGCCAGGCGCACACCAGGCAGCTCGTCAACCAGTTCCTGGCCGAGCTGGACGGCGTGGACCAGAACGCCAACGAGGGCGTCCTGGTGCTGGCCGCCACCAACGCCCCCTGGTACGTCGACGCCGCCTTCCGCCGCCCGGGCCGGCTCGACCAGCCGGTGTTCGTGCCCCCGCCCGACGCCGCCGCCCGCGCCGCCATCCTGCGCATCCTGTGCAGGGACAAGCCGCTCGCGGAGATGGACTTCGACGCCGTGGCCAAGGTGACCGAGCACTTCGTCGGCGCCGACCTCAAGGGCGTGGTGGACCGCGCGGTCGAGGCCAAGCTGCAGCAGTCGATCAGCGCGGGCCGGCCGATCCCGCTGTCCACGCCCGACCTGCTCGCGGCGGCCCAGAGCGTACGCCCGACGGCCGTACGCGAATGGATGGCCACCGCCCGCAACTACGTCATGCACGCCAACGACTCCGGCGCCTGGGACGAGCTGATGCCCTGGGTCAAAGGCAAGTGGTGAAGGTCGGCGACCCGGTCGAGCGGGCGCGCACGCTCCTGCGGCTGCGGCGCCCGGCCGACGCCGAGCGGGAGCTGCGCGGGCTGCTCGCGCAGGAGCCTGAGCACCTCAGCGGGCACGCCCTGCTGGCGCTCGCCCTGGTCGAGCAGCGCCGGGTCGCCGAGGCGGTCGCCGAGGCCGAGGAGTCCGTACGTCTCGCGCCCGACCACTGGTTCTCCCACTACGCCGGCGCCCAGGTGTACTACCGGGCCCGCGACGCCGATCGGGCCATGGCGGCCGTCCGCACCACGCTGGATCTCGAACCGCAGTACGCGCCCGCGTGGGAGCTGCTGGCCCGCGTCCACATGCTCAAGGGCGAGTGGCCGCTGATGGCCGGGGCGGCGCGGCAGGGGCTGTCCATCGACCCCGAGGACACCGACCTGGTGAGCCTGCTGGCCCTCGCCCACGTCAACCAGGGCGAGGCGGAGCCGGCGCGGGCCGCCGCCGCGCACGCCGTACGGCTGGATCCCGAGAGCCCGACCGCGCACTTCGTCCATGGGCGCGTGTCGCTGCGGTTCGGCGAGGCCCGGCAGGCCGCCGACGCCTTCCGCGAGGTGCTGCGCCTCGACCCCGGCTACGGCGTCGCCAGGGACCTGCTGGTGGCGGCGCTCAAGCAGGGCAACCCCCTCTACCGGTGGTTGTCGCGGCTCCGTGGCCGGTTCGCCGGCGGCTGGCGGCTGCTCTTCCTGCTGCCCGTCGTGCCGCCGCTCGTCGCCGTCTTCATCGTGCTCGCGGTGCTGCACTGGGTGGCGTGGGTGGCCGAGGCGTGGACCACGCTGCGGCTGGCCCGGGGCAAGGCCACCGGCCTGCTGTTCGAGGGCACGGCGGCCCGCGTGGCGGCGGGCTGTCTCGCGCTCGTGGTGGTCGGCGCGGCCCTGCTCGCCGCGGGCGTCGCATTCGGCCACGAGGCGCTGGGCACCGCAGGGGTGGCCGCCATGGCGCTGGTCACCCCCGTTCAGGAGGCCGCCCACACCGGCGCACCCCGCCGCCGCACGGTCCTGTACGTCTGGTCCGCCCTCCTCGCCCTGACCATGGCCACCGGAGCGGTCTTCGCCCAGCCCGCGGTGCCCCTGCTCGCCGGCTACGCCGCCCTCGCCACGGTCTGGCTGGCCACGGCCGTCCGAGGCCGCCTCGCCACCGACGGCCTCTGAGCCCCCGGACTCAGAGGCCGCCGGCGGTCAGAGGAGGGTGGCGCCGGTGACCTTGAAGCGGGAGAGGGCGTCGTCGATCCTGGCCAGCGTGTCCTCGTGGAGGACGAGGTCGGCGGCGGCCAGGTTCTCCTCGATGTGGGCGGGGGTGCGGCTGCCCGGGATCGGCACCACGTGCTCGTCCTGGTGCAGCAGCCAGGCCAGGGCGAGCTGGGCCGGGGTGATGCCGAGCGACACGGCGAGGTCGCGTACGGGGGCGTAGCGGTTGTTGTTGCCGGCGAGGTTCTCGGCCGAGAAGCGGGGGGCGTTGCGGCGGAAGTCGTCCTCGCCGAGGGCGGTGACCGTGCCGGTGAGGAAGCCGTTGCCGAGCGGGCTCCAGGCGACGATCCCGACGCCCAGCTCGCGAGCCGTGGCGAGCAGCTCGGCGTCGATCGGCCGCCACATCGACCACTCGGTCTGCACGGCCGCCACGGGATGCACCGCGTGCGCGGCCCTGAGCTGGGCGGCCGTCAGGTTGGACAGGCCGATGTGCCGCACCAGCCCGTCGCGCACCAGCTCCGCCATCGCTCCCACCGTCTCCTCGATGGGCACGCCGGGGTCGGGATAGTGGGCGTAGTAGAGGTCGATCACGTCGATGCCCAGGTTGCGCAGGCTGTGCTCGGCGTAGCCGCGTACGAGGCGGGGCTCGGCGTTCACGCGCAGCTCGCCGAAGGCGTAGCCGACGGGCTGGGCCCGGCTCGGCTCGCCCTCGGGCACCGCCAGGCCGAACTTGGTCGCGACCGTCACCTCGTCCCTGCGGCCCTTGATCGCCCGGCCGACCAGGCGCTCGTTGTGGCCGTCGGGGCCGTAGGCGTCGCTGGTGTCCACATGGGTGCCGCCCGCGTCCAGCGCCGCCCTGATCGCGGCCTCGCCGCGGGCGTCGTCCACCTCGCCGTACGTGCCGGGTGACAGCACCATCGCGCCGTAACCGATCGCAGGGACCCGCAGGCCGTTTCCAAGAGTGCGTGTCTTCATGCCGACGATCCTGGGGCCGCGCCGGGCCGCGCGTCCAAGACCCTTTGCTATAACCGGTGGTTATGGACGTTCATTTGCGCGAGTTGCGGTACTTCGTCGCCGTCGCCGAGGAGCTGAACGTCACCCGCGCCGCCGAGCGGCTCTTCGTCTCCCAGCCCGCGCTGTCCAAGCAGCTCAGGGTGCTCGAACGGCAGCTCGGCCACCGCCTGTTCGACCGGGTGCCGAGCGGGGTGGTGCTCACCCGGCAGGGCGCCGAGCTGCTGCCGGTGGCCCGCGACGTGCTCGAACGGTGGGCGGCAGGGGTCGAGCGGGCGCGGGCCGCGGGGCCCGCCGGCACGCTCGTCATCGGCCTGCAGACCGCCGTCGGGCGAGGGCTGCAGCAGGAGGCGCTGCGGCGGTTCCGTTCGGTGATGCCGGGGTGGGAGGTGTCGCTGCGGCTGGTCGGCTGGGAGGACCCGAGCGGCGGGCTGGCCGACGGGTCGTCGGACGTGGCGTTCCTGTGGTTGCCGGTGCCGCCGGGGCTGCGGGCGTACGTGCTGGTCGCCGAGCGGCGCGGGGTCGCCATGCCCGCCGATCACCGGCTGGCCGGGCTCGCGGAGGTGCCGTTCGACGAGCTGCGGGACGAGCCGTTCATCGCGCTGCCTCCGGCGGCCGGGCCGCTGCGTGACTTCTGGCTCGCGATCGAGCATCGTTCGGGGCCGCCGGTGATCGGCGTCACCGCCGGTACGGCCGAGGCGGTGTTCGAGGCGGTGTCGAGCGGGCTCGGGGTCGTGCTGGTGGCCGAGGGGAACGCGGAGCTCTACCGGCGACCTGGGGTGACGTACCGGCCTGTTAGCGGGCTGCCTCCCGGGGAACTCGCCATTGCCTGGCGCGAAAGGGATACCAGGCCACAAGTGATGGCATTCGTCGACGCGTTGCGACACGTCACCACTAAGGTCTGACCCGACGATCGGATCAAGCGGAAGGGCGACCCCCCACATGAGCGACTACGCGACGACCTTCGACCTCATCGACGCCGACAAGGACGGCCGGATCTCCGCCGACGAGCTGGTCCGGCTGATGGACGTGCTCGGCCAGCCCGTGACGCTGGAGGCCGCCCAGGAAGGGGTGCGGAAGCTGGACAAGGACGGTGACGGGCTGATCGACGTGGAGGAGTTCGGGGCTTTCCTCCAGAGGTGATAACAAACAAGCACTTGTTTACCATTCTCCTGTTGCCTGGGTCACAATGGCGACAGGAGGGACGATGGCCAACACGAGTGACACCAGCGGCAGCCGCCGGGACGCCGTGCGCGCGCTCAGATCGGGCATCGGGCGGATCTCTGACGAGCTGACCGCGGAGATCCAGGCCCGCATCCCGGAGTACGCCCGGCCCTCGGACGAGCTCTGCACCAAGGTCGTCAGGACGGCGGTGGAGCAGGCCGTCGAAGGTTTCGTCGATCGCGTCGAGCGGCCCGGCGCGCCGTGGGACCCCGAGCCGTTCCGGCAGATCGGCCGGGCCGAGGCCGCCGAGGGCCGCACCCTGGAGCCCCTCCAGTCGGCCTTACGGCTCGGGGCCCGAGTGGGCTGGCGCCGCCTCACCGACCTCGGGCTCCCCCCGGAATGCCTGCACGACCTGGGCGAGAAGGTCTTCACCTACTTGGACGACCTCGCCCAAGCCGCGGCGGAAGGCTACGAGACGGCCAAGGCGGACGGCCCGGACGCCCTGACCCGCCACCGCGCCCACCTCCTGAACCTCCTCCTGACCGACCCACCCCCCTCTGCGGAGGCCCTGAGCACCGCCGCCCAAGCCGCCGCCTGGCCCCTCCCCACCACCGTCACCTGCATAGCCCTCGCCCCCACCCACCCCACCGCTACGAGCACCGCTCCTTTCGCGGCCCGGAGCAGCGGCAACGCCGCCACTGCGAGCCAGGCCCGCTTCGCGGGTCCGGATGCGACCGGCTCCGTTCCCTTCCCCCCTCATCAAAAGGACGGTCACCCTCGACGGCGGGATGTCCTGGTGCGGTGGGCTGCTTGTGGGGGGTTGCCGGCTGATGTGTTGGTGGGGCTTGAGCGGGGCGTGCCGTGTCTCCTCGTGCCGGAGCCCGAGGGGAAGGGGGAGGTGATCGAGCGGGTCCTGCGGGGGTGCAGGGCTGCGGTCGGGCCCGCGGTGCCCCCGATGGCGGCGGGGACGTCTCTGCGGTGGGCCTCAGAGGCGCTGGAGTTGTCGCGGCGGGGTGTGCTGCCCGGTGGGTTGCTGCGGTGTGCCGATCACATGGCGACGCTGGTGTTGTTCAAGGATGAGGAGCTGGTCAGGGCGCTGGCCCAGGCGCGGCTCGCGCCGCTCGCTCATCTGCGGCCGGCGCAGCAGGATCGGCTGGCCGAGACGCTGCTCGCCTGGTTGCGGCATGGCAGGGGCGCCGGTGAGGTGGCGGCGACGTTGCACGTCCATCCGCAGACCGTGCGTTACCGGCTTCGGCAGCTCGAAGAGCTGTACGGCGACCAGCTCGCCGACCCCGACATCCGCTTCGAGCTGGAGATCGCGCTCAGGGCCAGGCAGGCCGCCACGCCCGCCCGCTGACCTCGCCGTTCCCCTGGGCGGACCGGGCCCACGGGCCTAGCATGGGGCGATGCCGACACCCGTGATCCTGGACTGCGACCCCGGGCACGACGACGCCTTCGCGATCTGGCTGGCGGCCGGGGACCCCGCGATCGATCTGCGGGCCGTCACCACCGTCGGTGGCAACGGCCGGCTCTACCACACCACCTACAACGCCAGGGTGGTGATCAGCCTGGCGGGCATCGAGGGGGTGCCGGTCGCGCCGGGCGCCGACAGCCCCATGGTGCGGCTGCTGAAGCCGGCCGAGTGGATCCACGGGGACAACGCGCTGGGCGGGCCGGAGCTGCCGAAGCCCACGGTGGAGGCCGACGCACGCTCGGCGATCGAGCTGATCAGGGACACGCTCGACGCCGCCGGCGAGCCGGTGACGATCGTGGCGACCGGGCCGCTGACGAATGTGGCGATGTTCGCCCGCACCTGCCCCGACCGCCTGCCGATGATCAGGGAGGTGGTCTGGATGGGCGGCTCGACGGGCAGGGGGAACGTCACCCCGTACGCCGAGTTCAACGCCTGGACCGACCCCGAGGCGGTGGCGATCGTGCTGGGCACGGGAGTGCCGTTCACGATGGTCGGGCTGAACGTCACCCACCAGGTCCTCGCCACCCAGGAGGTGATCGCGCGGATCGAGGCGGTGGGCAACAGGACGGCGGCGTTCGGGGTGGAGCTGCTCAACTTCTTCAACTCCACGTACGAGACCGACCAGGGCATGCCGGACGGCCCGCTGCACGACCCGGTGGCGGTGGCCCTGGTGGCCAGGCCGGGGCTGGTGACGACGGTCCGCACCCGCGTGGACGTCGAGCTGCACGGCACGGAGACCTCGGGCGCGACCTGCGTCGACCTGCTGGGCAAGCTCAACCGCCCGCCCAACGCGAACGTGGCCACCGGCGTGGACGTTCCGGCGTTCTGGCAGCTCGTGGAGGACGCCGTACGCACGCTCGCGTGACGGCGGACGCGCTGGGTAGCGGAGCCGGATGCGACTGACGTACACCTCCGACGTGTGGTGGAAGAACGCCGTCGTCTACTGCCTGGACGTGGAGACGTTCAAGGACGGCAACGACGACGGCGTGGGCGACTTCCGCGGCCTGACACAGCACATCGACTACCTCGCGGGCCTGGGCGTGACGTGCCTGTGGCTCATGCCGTTCTTCCCGACCCCCAACAAGGACGACGGTTACGACATCACCGACTTCTACACGGTCGATCCCCGGCTCGGCACGCTGGGCGACTTCGTGGAGTTCATGCGCACGGCGCACGACCGGGGCCTGCGCGTGATCGCGGACCTGGTCGTCAACCACACCTCCGACCAGCATCCGTGGTTCGTGGAGTCGCGGTCGAGCCGGGAGTCGCCGCTGCGCGACTGGTACGTCTGGAAGGACACCCCCGAGCCGGAGCCGGACCAGGTCGTCTTCCCCGACAAGGAGGACAGCGTCTGGGAGTACGACGAGCGCACCGGCCAGTACTACCTGCACAGCTTCTACCGGCACCAGCCCGACCTCAACGTGAGCAACCCGCAGGTCAGGGACGAGATCACCCGCATACTCGGCTTCTGGATGGAGCTGGGGCTGTCGGGGTTCAGGGTGGACGCGGTGCCGTTCCTCATCGACAACGTCGATCCCGAGCTGGCGGACCCGCACGAGTTCCTGGCGGACCTGCGGGGGTTCATGACGCGGCGCATGGGCGGGTCGGTTCTGCTCGGCGAGGTGAACCTGGCCTACAAGGAGCTGATGGCGTACTTCGGCGACGGCCTGGGCGACCAGCTCACCATGTGCTTCGACTTCGTCGGCATGCAGAAGGCGTGGCTGTCGATGGCGCGCGGCGACGCGCGGCCGCTGGCGGCGGCGCTGCGCGAGCGGCCGGAGCCGCCGAAGGACTGCCAGTGGGCGATGTTCCTGCGCAACCACGACGAGCTGACGCTCGACAAGCTCACCGACGGCGAGCGGCAGGAGGTCTTCGCGGCGTTCGGGCCTGACGAGGACATGCAGATCTTCGGACGCGGCCTGCGCAGGAGGCTGCCGCCGATGTTCGGCGGGGACGAGCGGCGCGTGAAGATGGCGTACAGCCTGCTGTTCTCGCTGCCCAGCACGCCGGTGATCTTCTACGGTGAGGAGATCGGCATGGGGGAGAACCTCGCGGAGGAGGGCCGCATGGCGGTCCGCCTGCCCATGCAGTGGTCGCAGGGCGGCGGCTTCAGCAGGGCCGAGCCGGTGCGCCCGATGGCCGAGGGCGAGTTCGGCCCCGCGCACGTCAACGTGGCGGCGCAGAAGCGGGACCCCGGCTCGTTACTGCGCTGGTTCCAGCTCCTCATCGAGCGCTACCGGGAGTGCCCCGAGCTGGCGTGGGGCGCGTACACGGTGCTGGACGGCGGCCCCGACGCCGTGCTGGCGCACCGCTGCGACGCCGACGGCGCCACGGTGGTGGTCCTGCACAACCTGTCGGACGCGGCGCAGGACGTGGAGCTGCACCTGGAGGGCCTGGAGCGCTGCCGGCTGACGGACCTGCTGGTGGACGGCACGCTGGAGGTGCCGGACGACGGCGTCGTACGCCTGACGCTCGACCCGTACGGTTGCCGCTGGCTGCGCGCCTCGGAACCCGAGGTCTCGCCCGAGGACGCCTCGGTCAAGTCGCGGTGACGGCCGGCCAGGCGGCCATGGCGCGGTCGGCGACCGCGAGCAGCTCGCGGAGGGAGGCGCCGTCGCGGGCCTGGGTGGACATGCCCTGGATGATCGCGGCGTAGAAGGTGGCGAGCCCGTCCGCGTCGGTGCCGGGCGGCAGGCGGCCCGCGCTGACGTCGTCGTCGATGCGCTGCTTGATCGCCGCCTTGGTCGCCTCCCTGAACCCGCGCAGCAGCTCGACCACCTCGGCCGACTCGCAGTTGACGGCGGCACTGATGATCATGCAGCCGTGCGGGTGTTCGGGGCGGGAGTATTCGCCGGCCGCGTCGCGCAGCACGCGCTGGACGGCCTCGCGGGCGGTGGGCTCCTCGGTCAGGGCGCGGGCGGCGAAGGCGCCGTAGGTCTCCTGGTAGCGCTGGACGGCCTCCTCGAACAGGCGGCGTTTGTCGCCGAAGGCGGCGTACAGGCTGGGCGGGTTGATGCCCATCGCGGTCGTCAGCGTGGCGACGGAGGTGGCCTCGTAGCCGTGCTGCCAGAACGTGCGCAGCGCGCTCTCCAGCGCCTCGTCCCTGTCGAATGCTCGCCGTCTGGCCATGCGGCAATTCTATAGCGGTCGCTATGCTATTTTTCTGTAGCGATCACTAAAGCAAGGAGACGTTCGCATGCCTGTAGCCGCTCACGCCCTGGGAGACGTCCACTACCGCAAGGAGGGCAGCGGGCCCGGCCTGGTGCTGGTGCACGGCGCGTCCGGCGACGCGGAGAGCAACTACGCCCACCTCATGCCCGGCCTGTCCGACATCCGCACCGTCATCGCCCCCGACTACGCCGGCAGCGGCCGGACCTTCGACCACGGCGGCGACCTCACCCTCGACCTGCTCGCCGGCCAGGTCGCCGCCACCTTCGAGGGGCCGTCGGACCTGGTCGGGTTCTCGCTGGGCTCGGCGGTCGCGGTCACCATCGCGGCCCAGCGGCCGGAGCTGGTCAGGCGACTGGTGCTGATCGCGGGCTGGACCCACCTCGCCGACTCCCGCCTTGAGCTGGGCCTGCGTACGTGGGCCAGGCTGGCGGACACCGACCCGGAGAGCTATGCCGCGTACGGGCCGCTCATGGCCTTCAGCCCCGGGTTCGTCAGCGAGGTCGGCGTGAAGACCCTGATGGCGGGGGACCCGCCGCGCGGCGCCCTGCGCCAGATCGACCTGGCCCTGCGGGTGGACGTCAGGGACGCGCTGCCGAAGATCACCGCGCCGACCCTGGTCGTCGGGGCGGCCAAGGACTACCTGATCCCGGTCGAGCACTCCCGCGCGCTGCACGCGGCCATCCCGGGCAGTGCGTACGCCGAACTCGACAGCGGTCACGTGGTCCTGCACGAGCGCCCGGAGGAGGTCACCCGGCTGATCAGGAATTTCGTCACCAATGAGACCAACGGGTGATTCATCCCAGTTACCCTCGCCAACCATGCAGACCTCACGACTCGCCATCGCCGGAACCGCCGCGCTCAGCGCGCTGGTCCTGGTGGCACCCCCCGCGCAGGCCGCGAAACCGGCCAAGACGGTCACGGTCACGGTCATGGGCACGTCCGACACCCACGGGAACACGCTCAACTGGGACTACTTCAAGGACGCCGCCTACACCGACAGCCAGGGCAACTCCATCGGTCTCGCGAAGGTGTCCTCCCTGGTCAACAAGGTCAGAGCTGAGCGGGGAGCGGATCGTACGCTGCTGTTCGACTCGGGTGACACCATCCAGGGCACGCCGCTGGCCTACTACTACGCCAAGGTCGAGCCGATCACCACGACCGGCGTGATCCACCCGATGGCCAAGGCCATGAACGCCATCGGCTACGACGCCGTGACCCTGGGCAACCACGAGTTCAACTACGGCCTGCCGCTGCTGGCCACCTGGATCAAGCAGATGAAGGCGCCCGTGCTGGGCGCGAACGCGGTGCACGCCAAGACCGGGCTGCCGGCGTACAAGCCGTTCGTCATCAAGACGATGAAGGTCAAGGGCGACAAGCCGATCAAGGTGGGCGTGCTCGGCCTCACCAACCCCGGCGTGGCCATCTGGGACAAGGCGAACGTCGAGGGCAAGCTCCGCTTCACCGACCTGGTCGACTCGGCCAAGAAGTGGGTGCCGATCATCCGCGGCCAGGGCGCGGACGTGGTCGTCGTGACCGCGCACGCGGGCGACGACGGCATGTCCTCCTACGGCGACGCGCTGCCGGTCGAGAACGCCTCCGCGATGGTGGCCGAGCAGGTGCCGGGCGTGGACGCGGTGCTGTTCGGGCACGCGCACAACGAGGTGCCGGAGAAGTTCGTGACGAACAAGGTCACCGGGCAGCAGGTGCTGCTCAGCGAGCCGAGCAAGTGGGGCCAGCGCCTGTCGGTGCTGGACTTCGAGCTCGCCAAGCAGCGCGGCAAGTGGGTGGTCACCGGCAAGTCGGCCACCACGCTCAACACGAACACCGTCGCCGAGGACCCGAAGATCGTCAATCTGCTGAAGCCGCAGCACGAGACCACGATCGGCTACGTCAACAAGGTCGTCGCGCAGTCGGCGCAGGAGCTGTCGGCGGCCGAGTCGCCGTACAAGGACACGCCGATCCTCGACTACATCCAGCACGTGCAGGTCGAGACCGTGAAGCAGGCGCTGCCCGACAGCACGCTGCCGGTGCTGTCGATCGCCGCGCCGTTCAGCCGCAGCGCCGTCTTCCCCGCCGGTGACGTGCGGGTCAGGGACGTCGCCGGTCTGTACGTCTACGACAACACGCTGATGGCCGTGAAACTGACCGGCGCGCAGATCAAGGAGTACCTGGAGTACAGCGCCAAGTACTTCAACCAGCTCGCGCCTGGCGACCCGGTGGACGTCTCCAAGCTCACCAACGCCGGCAACACCCCCGACTACAACTACGACCAGCTCTCCGGCGTCTCGTACGACATCGACGTCGCCAAGCCGGTCGGCCGGCGCGTCGCGAACCTGACCTACGACGGCGCGCCGGTGCCGGACGACAAGGAGTTCGTGGTCGCGATCAACAACTACCGCCAGTCGGGCGGCGGCGGCTTCCCGCACGTCACCGGCGCCGAGGTGGTCTACAACGCGCAGGTGGAGATCAGGCAGGCGCTCATCGAGTACGCCACCGCGCAGGGCACCATCGACCCGGCCGACTTCGCCGCCTCCAACTGGAAGCTGACCAGGGACGGCCAGCCGCTGTTCTAGAGGTAGGAGGGCCCGCTGACCCGGTGCCGGAACGTCCACCACACCCATGCCTGCGCCGCCACCAGGAACGGGAGCAGGGTGAGGACGATCGGCACCAGCAGCGGCCCCGACGTGCCGGGCTCCAGCGGCAGCCGGAACCCGGCCAGCATCCCCACGACCAGCAGCGCCGCGGACGTGAGCGCGTACGTACGTGCCTCGCCGGCCCCGCCCGAGGTCACGGCCGCTCGCCCGCGCAGCTCGCCGCGCAGCCGCAGCGCCGCGAACGCCAGCCCGTGCGCGCAGAACAGCGCGGCGACCACCAGCGCGGGCAGCAGCGCGACCGGCCCCTCGATGCCGAGCAGCACCCCGGACAGGATCACGCCGAGGCTGACCGCCAGCCCCCAGCTCCCCGCCACGATGGCGCCGTCCCAGAACGCCTGCCAGCGCGCCCCGGGCACCCGCCCGCGCAGCCACAGCCCCATGTCGCGCACCACCCACGCGAGCAGCAGCGTCACCACCATCCCATAGTTGCCGTGCAGCAGCTCGCCCTCCAGCCGGGGGAACAGCCCGGCCAGCACCCCGGCCGTGGCCACCAGCCACACCTCGTTGCCGAGGAAGAACGGCGCGATCGCGGCGATCACCTCGCGCCGCTCGCCCGGCGTCCTGCCCAGGTACGGCAGCGCCATCCCGACCCCGATGTCGGCACCGGCCAGCACGAGGTAACCGAGCGCGAAGAAGGCCAGTACGAAGATCTCCATGTGCGGGGGGCTCCTAGAACGAGGGGACGGGGACGGGCGTCTCGACCGGCCGGTCGCCCAGCGCCACCGCGCCGGGGCCGCGACGGGCGTGCCTGGCCAGCAGCCAGGTGTTGACCGCGATCAGCACCGCGAAGACCGTGGCGAAGGCGAGCACGGAGAACATCGCCTGTGCCCTTGTGACCGGCGACATGGCCTCCGACGTGCTCAGCAGCCCGTACACGACCCACGGCTGGCGGCCCATCTCGCGGAAGACCCAGCCGCCCAGCATGGCCACGAACGGCACCGGGATCATCAGCGTCAGCACCCAGTGCCACAACCGGAACCGGTAGACGGCGGGCTGGATGAGCATGAGCAGGAAGCTCGGGCCCGCCACCGCCATCATGAGCAGCCACAGCATGATCATCACCAGGCCGCCCGCCCGGACCCAGCCGACGTCCGGCAAGTAGTCGCCGGGCCCGAGCCTGGCGACCAGCTCCGCCTGGAGTGCGGCCAGCCGGTCCGCGTCGCCCGACCAGGCGGCGGACTTCGCGGGCTGCAGCGTCTGGAACGAGATGCCGCCGATGACGGCGTTGAGGAAGGTCGCGGGCAGCGCGACGCCGATCCCGATGCGCAGCGACTTGCGGAACAGCTCCCACTCGGGGGTGCGGCGGCGCAGGTGGTAGGCGCTCACCCCCGCCATGAAGAACCCGCCGACGATCAGCCCGCCCACCAGCACGTGCCAGAACGCCGCCTGCGCCGCCGGGTTGGCCACCATCGCGCCGAAGTCGGTCAGCCGCAGCCGTCCGCCCTCCACCACGTGGCCCACCGGATTCTGCAGGAAACCGTTGGCGACCAGGATCCAGAACGCCGACGCGTACGCGGTGAGCGTCACCACCCAGATGAGCGCCAGGTGCGCCCACCGGTTCAGCTTGTTCCAGCCGAAGATCCACAGGCCCAGGAACGTGGACTCGACGAAGAACGCCACCAGCGTCTCGATCGCCAGCGCCGAGCCGAACACGTCACCCGCGTAGTTCGTCAGCCCGCTCCACGACAGCCCGAGCTGGAACTCCATCACCAGCCCGGTGACGATGCCCATCGCGTAGTTGATGATGTAGAGCTGGCCCCAGAACCGGGTCATCCGCAGGTGGACGTCCTTGCCCGAGATCGTCGCCGTGGTCTGCACGACCGCGAGCAGGGTCGCGAGGCCGAGCGTCAGCGCGACGAACAGGAAGTGCGCGCCCGCGGTGAGCGCGAACTGCAGGCGGGCGAGGTCGAGGGTGTCCATGCCGTCGAGCCTCCGCCCGCGGCATCGCCCGCCGCGTCCGTCCACGGCGGGCAGCCGGCGTACCTCCTGGGATGACAGGCGGCCGCCGGCGTACGCCTCAGGGAGTAAGCCAGCCCGGGGTGATCATGCCGGCCTCGTACGCGATGACCACGAGCTGCGCCCTGTCGCGCACGCCGAGCTTGGTGAGGATGCGGCTGACGTGCGTCTTCGCGGTGGCGGGGCTGACCACGAGCCGGGCCGCGATCTCGTCGTTGGACAGGCCGCCCGCCACCAGCGTCATGACCTCGCGCTCCCGCTCGGTGAGCGCGTTGAGCTCGGGGCCGGGGTCGGGGCGCTTGACCCGGCCGGCGAACTCGGCGATGAGCCGCCGGGTGATCGACGGCGCGATGAGGGCGTCGCCCCGCGCCACCACCCGGACGGCGTGGATCAGCTCGGCCGGCTCGGTGTCCTTCACCAGGAAGCCGCTCGCGCCCGCGCGCAGCGCCCCGTAGACGTAGTCGTCCAGGTCGAACGTGGTCAGGATGATCACCTTGGCGTCGCCGAGCGCCTGGTCGCCGGCGATGCGGCGGGTGGCCTCCAGGCCGTCGAGCTCGGGCATGCGGATGTCCATGAGCACCACGTCGGGCCGGTGCTCGCGGGCTCCGTCGATCGCCTGGGCGCCGGTGGCGGCCTCGGCCACCACCTCGATGTCGTCCTCGTCGCTGAGTATGGACCGGAACCCGGCGCGTACCAGGGTCTGGTCGTCGGCGAGCAGTACGCGGATCATCGAGCCTCGTTCGTGAGCGGGGTGGGTCATGGGGTGAGGGGGAGGCGGGCGGTGACGCGGAAGCCGCCCTCTGGGCGGGGGCCCGCCTCAAGCGTGCCGCCGAGGGCGGTGGCGCGTTCGCGCATGCCCTGGATGCCGTAGCCGGTGCCGCCGTCGTACTGGGTGCCCGGACCCTCATCTTCCACGCGGATGATGATATTTCCGGACTTGTTGGTGACAGTGAGGGTCGCCTGGTCGGTGCCCGCGTGGCGGGAGACGTTCGTCAGCGCCTCCCTGATGATGCGGGCGGAGGCCAGGTCGACCTCGGTGGGCAGCGCGTCCAGCGGGCCCGACGTCTCCGTACGGACCCGCAGCCCTGACGCCTTGACCAGCTCGTCCAGCAACGCGAGCCCGGCGGCGGGCCCGGTCGGCGCGTCCTCGTCCACCTGCCGCAGCACGCCCAGCGTGGTGCGCAGCTCGCGCAGCGTCTCCTTGCTGGTGTCCTTGATCGTGCGCAGCGCCGCCTCGGCGTCCTCTGGCCGCTTCTTCAGCCCGTGCAGCGCCGCCGCGGCCTGCACGTTGATCAGGGAGATGTTGTGGCCGATCACGTCGTGCAGCTCGCGCGCGATGCGCAGCCGCTCCTCGCCGGCCCGCCGCCTGGCCTCTTCCTCTTTCGTGCGCAGCGCGTCGAGCGCGAGCTGCCTGGCCGCTTCGAGGTACGCGCGGCGGTTGCGGGTGACGCCGCCGAACGCGATGGCGGCCACCACCCAACCGGCGATCATGATGAACATGCTGTCGTCCACGTGCCGGACGCCGCCGCTCTCGCCGTAGCCCATGGCCAGCAGCGCGGCCGCGCCCGTCGCCACGGCGGCGGCCAGGTGCCCCCGGTCGGCGGCGGTGTAGAGGGCGACGAAGATCACCACGAGGAGCGGCCCGTCGAGCTTCGCGTACGGGTAGTAGGCGACGGTCGAGGCCGCCGCCACGATCACCGCCGCGACCGGGTGCCGCCGCCGCGCCAGCAGCGCGCCGCAGGCGGCCAGCGGCAGGACGACGTCGAGCGCGTTGAGCTCGATGGGGCGGCGGGCGACGTAGGTGGCGACGAGGCCCGCCAGCACGGCGGCGCAGATCGCGAGCGACACGATCGTGCCGGTGGAGAGCCTCGACATGGCTCCCATTCTGGACGTTGCCCCCACTTCCCGGTAATCGGGCGGGTACTGCTGGGTAGAGCCCGTGCATGAGCACCAAGGACGAACTCCAGCGGATCGAAGCGGATCTGGCCCGGCTGCGCGCCGAGAACCAGGAGATCCGCGACCAGATCAGGGACATCGGCGCGACCGATCAGGTCGAGATCGGGGCGATGATCAGCCAGGCGGACGAGCAGGTCGAGCTGATCGCCGACCTCGAACGGCGTCGCGACGGGCTGCTGCAGAAGCTGGAGTCAGGAGGCGATGAGGAGGGCACCCGCTGACCGGCCGCCCTCCTGGGAGGTCAGCCGACGGCCGCGGCCGGGGGGCGGCGTAGGGCGGCGCCCACTTCGTGCAGGTGGGACAGCGCCTGCCCGTACGACTCGAACAGGCCGGTCTGCAGGTAGCTGACGCCGATCTCGGCGCAGTAGCGCTCGACGATGGGCTGTGCCTTGCGCAGGTTGGGCGCGGGCATGTTGGGGAACAGGTGGTGCTCGATCTGGTAGTTGAGCTGGCCGAGCGCGATGTCGGTGAACCAGCCGCCGCGCACGTTCCGCGAGGTGAGCACCTGCTTGCGGAGGAAGTCCAGCTTGTCGTCCTTGGTGAGGACGGGCATGCCCTTGTGGTTGGGTGCGAACGTACTGCCGAGGTAGACCCCGAACAGGCCCTGGTGCACGATCAGGAACAGCACCGCCTTGCCGGGCGAGAGCACGGCGAAGACCGCGCCGAGATAGATCACGGCGTGCACGACCAGCAGGGTCAGCTCCAGCTTGCGGCGCTTGGCGGCCGGGTTCAGCAGGGCTTTGAAGCTGGCGATGTGCAGGTGCCAGGCTTCGAGCGTGAGCAGCGGAAAGAACCAATAAGCCTGGTATTTCGCGATAAATCTTGGCAAGCCGGAGCTGCGCGCCACCTGATCCTCCGACCAGACGATCACCGCGGGGGAGACGTCGGGGTCGTGGTCCTCGTGGTTGGGGTTGGCGTGGTGGCGGTTGTGCTTGCTGGTCCACCACCCCCAGCCCAGGCCGACGCCGAGATTGCCGATGATCAGGCCGGCGACGTCGCTCGGCCGCCGCGTCCTGAAGACCTGGCGGTGGCCGAGGTCATGGGCGAGGAAGCCGAGCTGTCCGAAGACCACCGCCAGTACGGCGGCCAACAGCAGCTGGAGCCAGGAGTCGCCGAGCCAGGCGAACAACGCCCAGCAACCGGCGTACACGACGGCGGCGATGGTCATCCGCACGGCGTAGTAAACAGGGCGCCGGTTCAGCAGGCCGGCGTCGGTGATGCGATGGGCTAGTCGGGCGAAGTCACTGCCTCGAGTGTCGATCGTGCCGGGACTGGCCACAGGTCTCCTTACTTCTTACTTCGCGGTGCAAGTTGCCCTAACCATCGCGCATCCATCGCCAAACCGGAAGGACGCCGCGTATCCCTCGGCGCTGCCATGCCCGGCCCGGGCTCGGCAGCCGATGACAGAGATCCGGCAGCGGGCACCGGCATCGTCACCGGTATGACCAGCGTACTCATCGTCGGCTCAGGGCCGACCGGACTGACCCTCGCCATCGAGCTCGCCCGCAGGGGCGCCGACCTGCGCATCGTCGAGCGCTCGCCGCGGCCGCCCACCGGCGTGCGCGGCAAGGGGCCTGCAGCAAAGGCTCAGGGGCAGCGGACGACCATCCCCGCGTACGACAGGTTGCCCCCGAACCCGAACAGCAGCATCGGCGCCCCAGCAGCCACCCTCCCCTCCTCCAGCAGCTTCGACAGGGCGAGCGGCACGCTGGCGGCCGAGGTGTTGCCCGACTCCACGACGTCCCTGGCCACGATGGCGTTGACGGCGCCGATGCGGGCGGCGACGGGCTCGATGATGCGCAGGTTCGCCTGGTGCAGGACGACGGCGGCCAGCTCGTCGGGACGCACGCCGCCCCGCTCGCACGCCTGCCTGGCGATCTCGGGCAGCCGCGTGGTGGCCCACCGGTAGACGGTCTGCCCGTCCTGGGAGAAGCGGGAGGGAACGCCTTCGATGCGGACGGCGGTGCCCAGCTCGGGCGCCGACCCCCAGACGACGGGCCCGATCTCCGGCGTCTCGGCCGCGGCGACGACGGCCGCGCCGGCCCCGTCGCCGGTCAGGACGCAGGTGGTGCGGTCGGTCCAGTCGGTCACGGACGTCATCATGTCGGCCCCGACGACCAGGGCGCGGGTGGCGGCGCCGGCCCTGATGGCGTGGTCGGCCTGGGCGAGGGCGTGCGTGAAGCCGGAGCAGGAGGCGCCGACGTCGATGAGCGCCCCGCCCCGTACGCCGAGCCGCGCCGCCACCCGCGCGGCCACGTTCGGCGCCCGCTCGGTCTGGGTGCAGGTGGCGACCAGCACGAGGTCGATCTCGGACGCGTCCATGCCGCTCGCGGCCAGCGCCTGGGCGGCGGCGCCGGCGGCGAGGTCGGTCACCGTCTCATCCTCGGCGGCGACGTGGCGGGTGCGGATGCCGACCCGCTTGGTGATCCACTCGTCGCTGGTGTCGACCATGGCGGCCAGGTCGTCGTTCGTCAGTATCTTCGTGGGCTGGTAGTGGCCGGTGGCGACGAGTCGTGATCCAGTCATGCCGGGGACTATAGCAACCGAACGTTCGGACGCTAATCTAGGTGAGGGAGGTACAGGTGAGTCCACGCAAGTCGGTCGCCGAGGCCATGGGGACGCGGGCGGCGATCCTGGATCGGTCGGTGGCCGTCGCGTCCAAGGAGGGCCTGGAAGGGCTGACCATCGGGCGGCTGGCGGCCGAGCTGGGCATGAGCAAGTCAGGCGTGCTCGGGCACTTCGGCTCCAAGGAGGCGTTGCAGCTCGCGGCCCTGGGCCGGGCGGGGGAGGTCTTCCGCGCCGAGGTCTGGGAGCCCGTCGTCGCCGTCGCTCCCGGGCTGCCTCGGCTGCGGGCGCTCTGCGCGGCGTGGGTGTCCTACCTCGAACGCCAGGTCTTCCCCGGCGGGTGCTTCTTCGTGGCGGCGGCGCACGAGTTCGACGGCCGGCCGGGGGCCGTGCGGGACGCGGTGGAGTCGCTCTTCGACGCCTGGCGGGCGCGGCTGCTCAAGGAGATCGGCCGGGCCGTGGCCGCCGGCGAGCTGCCTGAGAGCACGGATCAGGCCGGGCTGGCGTTCGAGCTGACGGGCCTGGCCATGGCCCTGAACCACGCGATCCAGCTGCACCGCGACCCCGAGGCGGCCGCCTGCGCCCGCCGCGCCTTCGCCGCCCGCCTCGGCGACCCCGCGAAGGCCGGCGGCGATCACCCCTGAACGGGAGGGGTGGGGCTGGTCAGGCGGTGGCGAGGCGGTCGAAGAGGGCGAGGGCCGCTTCGCGCACCTCGGCCGGCGTCACGCCGTCCAGGGTCTTTCTCGCGTCGTCGATGTCGCGGGTGGTGGCCAGGGTGATGGCCACGGACGTGGCGGCGGCGCGGTCGATCGATCCCGTCGGGGCGGCGTCGGCCATTTCCTGGGCGCTCGCGGCGAGGTCGAGGTTGTCTCTCAACGGATCTCCTCGGGTGAAGACGGTTCGGCCCATTGCATCACTTGAGGTCGTGCTGCATCCACCATTCGGTGAATTCCCGGCACCGCCCGTCGGGTCCGAATCGGATCACCCATAGATTGCTGTACGTTTTGTCCGGATATGTCGTAACTCCCTGGATGATGCTCACATCGTCCGTCACGCAAACCGGATGCCATTGAAAGTCTGCCTCGCCAGGCTTGTCCTGCCGGCCCAGCCACTGCGAGATGATCTCGTCGCGCCCCTGCCAGGGCCTGCTGAAAGGCTCGGGGTAGTAGACCGCGCTCTCGGTGAACAGCGCGGCGATGTCATCGGGGTCATTGGAGTTCCAGGCTCGGACATACCCCTCGATCCAGGGACGCGGCTCGATCACGGAGTCATCCTCTCAAGGGGTCGTGGCCCACGGACATCAGCTCCCGCCGTGAGTCGTCGTCCGTACGGTCGCCCATGGTCTCGACGATCTCCACGACCCGGCGCATGACGTCGAGGTCGGCCCCGGTGAGGTCGCCCTTCCGCTTGCTCAGGACGTGCAGCACGCCCCGGCCCAGCTCGTCGATGCCGAGATCGGGGTCGGCGGAGAAGCTCTCCTCGCCGGAGGCATCGGCGAGCAGGTAGGCGCGCAGCTCCTCGGAGTTCATGTTGACGGTCCGGTGGAACTCTTCCCACAGCATGTCGGTGTCAAAAGCCTCAGTCATACTCGCCCGCCTACCCGGTCGGCTCCGCCTTACGCTCGCCCTTGACCGTGCGCGGAAGGTTACGATTCGCTCCCTTTCAGATCACGTTCGGGTACAGAGGTACTCACAACACCTCTTCCTTACTCAGTCGGTTCGGAGCCGTCTCCGCGCGGGGGACGCGGGGGCGGCTCTCCTGAGACTCGCCGCGGAGGAGGGGACGGCACGTGCCGCGGGCCAGGGAGAGGCGGTCTGCCAGCCGTCTCGCCCGCCGCTCGCGGCACGTGCCGCGCAGGGACGTCTCAGGCGACGGGGCCGGTGCTGCCACGCGGGGTGAGGCTGGCGGCGCGGTCTTCGTACGGGGGCACGCTCTCGCCCGCGATGAGGGCCAGCAGGCGCTGCGCCGCGTGCGCGCCGTAGGCCGGGATGTCGCGGGTGAGAGCGGTCAGCGGCGGGCGTACGACCTGGGCCAGCGGCGAGTCGTCCCACGCCACGATGGACAGGTCGCGCGGCACCTCCACCCGCATCTCCTGCGCGACCGAGAGCCCGGCGACGGCCATGATGTCGTTGTCGTAGACGATGGCGGTGGGCCGGTCGGGGGAGCTGAGCAGCCGCCTGGTGGCCCGCGCGCCCTCCTCGCCGGTGTAGTCGGTGTGCACGATGACGTGCTCGGCCACGCCCTCGCACGCCTGCACGAACGCCTGGTCGCGGACCGCGGTGTGCACCAGCGCGGGCAGCCCGGCGACCCGGGCGATGCGGCGGTGGCCGAGCGCCACGAGGTAGCCGACGGTCTCGCGCACGGCCTCGCCGTCGTCGGACCAGATGGCCGACAGCGAGCCCGACTCCGACGG
This sequence comes from Nonomuraea salmonea, assembly GCF_042428605.1. NCBI lineage: Bacteria > Bacillati > Actinomycetota > Actinomycetes > Streptosporangiales > Streptosporangiaceae > Nonomuraea > Nonomuraea salmonea. The sequence goes on along the minus strand of NZ_JBHMCF010000013.1, from coordinate 119,330 downwards.
GTGCCCGATGACGACGACCGGCATGCCGAGCCGCTCGAGCTCGGCCACCCGGGAGTCGGCGTAGTGCAGGTCCACGAGGAACACGCCGTCGATGCGGCTCTCGCCCCACCAGGTGCGGTAGACCTCGCTCTCCTGCTGGTGGCTGGTGACCACCTGGAGCAGCAGGCCGTAGGAGCGGTCGGCGAGCACGCCCTCGATGCCGCTGATCAGCTCCATGAAGAACGGCTCGACGCCGAGGATGCGGGCGGGCCGGCAGAGCGCGAGCCCGACGCAGTTGGCCCTGGCGCCGTTGAGCGCGCGGGCGGCGCTGTTGGGCCGCCAGCCGATCTCCTCGGCGATGGCGACGATCCGTGCCCGCGTCGCCTCCGACACCCCTGGCTGGCCGTTGAGCGCGTAGGAGACCGCTACTTTGGAGACCCCCGCGCGGCTGGCGATGTCGGCGATCGTGGGACGTTTCACGGACCGATATTAACCGCTTAAGCCGCGTGCCAGGGCTTCGCTTCCTGCGTCTCCTTGGCGTCGCCGGCCACGCGCAAGGCGTACGTCGGCCGCTCGGCCCCCTCGACGGGCCCGAGGTAGGCGTGCCCGGTCATGTGACACCACGCCGGCAGGTCGACGGGCGCGGCGGGATCGGTGGCGATCAGGTGGATCACCGCGCCGGGCCCGGCCTCGCGCACGTGGCCGCGCAACTCGATGAGCAACTGCACGCACAGCTTGTCGCCGCCGTCCACCACGAGATCAGGCATGCATATAGGAAACCACTCCGCAGATCGCGAGCAGGCACCGCCCTCAGCAGACGCCGGTGTTCACCGGCGCCGATCCGGTGCCGGACGAGACCACCGTGACGGTCCACCAACGCCTATATTGTCCTGGCTCCCGTGCGTTCGGCCGGGGCCAGGACAGATAGGCGGGCGGTGAACACGATGGCCGAACGTCCCGACGGTGAGATCGTGGAGGGGCGGCGGCTCACCGGCGGGGTGGTGTTCGCGGCCGTCCTGGCGGTGGCGTCGCCGCTGCTCGGCCTGCTCGCCATCCTCGTCCATCTCGGGCTGCCACCCGAGTGGACGCCGCCCGAGATGGCGAGCCCGCAGACCGCCGTCATCTTCACCTTCCCCGCCGTCGGCGCGTTCCTGCTCCACCACCGGCCCCAGCTCAACATGGCCTGGCTCATGGTCATCGGCGGGACGGCCGCCGGGGTCAGCGACCTGGCGAGGATGCTGATGTTCCGGGTCGCCGCCGACGGCGAGCTGTTGATGGCCGGCTGGTTACGGGTCCCCGCCCAGCTCGGCTGGGCGATCTGCGGCCTGACGCTGACCATGCTGCTGCCGCTCTACTCGCCCGACGGCCGCCTGCCGTCCAAGCGCTGGCGGCCGGTCCTGTGGCTGGGCGGTGCCGCGCTCGGGACCGCCACCGTGCGGGTCCTGATCAGGGTGACGCCGCCGCGCGAGGGCTACCCGTACCCCGAGGTCATCCCCAACCCGACGCAGGTGCCCGCGCTGGCGCCGTACCTGGACGTGGTGGACGTCGCGAGCTGGGTCGGCATCTACACCGCGATGGCGCTGGCGTGGCTGTCGATGGCGGTGCGCATGCGGCGCGCAGGGCCCGAGGTGCGGCGGCAGATCGGCTGGCCCATGTTCGCCTTCGCCGGGTACATCGTCTTCCTCATCGGGTCCGCGATCTGGCCCGCGCTGATCTGGCCGGCGGTCGCGTGGGCGGCGGCGATCCCGTTCGCGGTGGCGTTCTCCGTCATGCGGTACCGGCTCTACGGCATCGACACCGTGATCAGCCGGGCGTTCGTGGCGGCCGGGGTGGTCGCCGTGGTCAGCGCCGTCTACTTCGGCGCGGGCGCGCTGTCCGGGCTGCTCGTCTCCGGCTACCACCAGGTCGCCGGGGTGGCCGCCGCGCTGTTCGCCGGCGTCTTCTTCCACCCGCTGCGGCGGGCGCTCCAGCGGGCCGTGGACCGGCTCCTGTACGGCTCCGTCGGCGACCCCGCCGTGCTGGCCGCCCGGCTCACCCAGGCTGTCCGGCGCGGCGACCCGGCCGAGGCGCTGACCTCGGTGGTGAGCGTGCTGCGCGACGGGCTCGCGGTCGAGGGCGTCGCCGTCGAGGTGACCGACGGTGAGCCTCATTACGTCGAGAGCGGCCGGGTCGGGCCGTCGCCGCGCGAGGTGCCGCTGGTCTGGCACGGCACCCGGGTCGGGCGGCTGCTCGTCGGGCCGCCGGGGCCGCGCCGCTTCCCGGCCGCGCACAACGACCGGGTGCTGGGCACGCTCACGCCGTACGCCGCCGACGTCGCCCAAGCCGTACGCATGGCGGCCGACCTGCAGCGCTCCCGCGAGCGCATCCTGACCGCCCGTGAGGAGGAGCGCCGCCGGCTGCGCCGCGACCTGCACGACGGGCTCGGCCAGAGCCTGTCGGCCATGGCGATGACCGTGAACATGGCCCGCCTCACGCTCAAATCCTCTCCCGAGGCGGCGGGCGAGCTGCTGCGGGAGCTGTCCACCGGCATGGGCGCCGTCACCCAGGACGTCAAGGAGCTGGTGTACGGCCTGCGCCCGCCCGCCCTCGACGACCTCGGCCTGGCCGGCGCCCTCCACGGCCTCGCCGGCGGCCCCCAGCCCGAGGCGGTGGACGGCGGCGCCGGTTCGTCCCCCGAGGTCAGGGTGGAGGTCGAAGGCGGCCTGGACGACCTGCCCGCCGCCGTCGAGGTGGCGGTCTATCGGATCGTCCAGGAGTCCCTGACGAACATCCGCCGCCACGCCGAGGCGTCCACGGCACGCATCAGCGTCCAACGCGAGGAAGGCCGCCTGCGCGTCCTGATCACCGACGACGGCCAGGGCCTCCCAGAAACGCCCCGCACCGGCGTCGGCCTCGGCTCGATGCGCGAACGCGCCGCGGAACTGGGCGGCGTCTGCGTCGTGACGAGCGAGCCAGGCACCGGCACCCGCGTGGACGTCACCCTCCCGCTGCTCGCCACCTCGCCCGGCCGAAGAACCCCCTCGGTTTCCTGATCCGGTCGGGGCCCGCCCTTCCCTGGGCCCTGGGCAGGGCGGGTCCTCTTTCCACCTGTCAGGAGGCGGTGCAGGTGTAGCTGGAGACGGTGGCGGTGTTGCCGGTGGGGCGGGTCACCTGGAAGCCGAAGCTGGTCGAGCCGCCCGCGCTCAGGGTGCCGTTGTAGGCGGCGTTCCTGGCCGTGACCGTCTGGCCGCTCACCGAGACCGAGGCGTTCCACGAGCCGGCCAGGGAGTGGCCGGCGGGCAGGGTGAAGGTGACGGTCCAGCCGGTGATGCCGGAGGTGCCGCCGTTGGTGACGGTGACCGGCTGCACCACGTACCCGCCGCTCCACTGGGTCTGGACGGTGCCGGCGGCGGTGCAGCCGCCGCCGTCGCCGCCGCCCGAGGTGGTGGTGAAGGTGGCGGCCGGCGAGTTGCCCGACTGGTTGCCCGCGCCGTCGCGGGCGCGGACGTACACCTGGTACTGCGTCGAGGGGCTCAGCCCGGTGAGCGTGACGGAGGTGGTGACGCTCTGCCCGAGCAGCGTGTCGTTGCCGCCCTGCTCCCGGTAGACGTCATAGCCGGCCAGCCCGGAGCCGCCCGAGTCGGTCGAGGCGGCCCAGGTGAGGGTGGCGCCGCTGGAGGTGATGGCAGCGGCGGATGGGGTGCCGGGCGTCGTGGGGGCGGTGGTGTCGGTGCCGCCACCGCCGAAGTACGTCGCCTCGCGCGAGGTCTGGCCGATGCCGTTGGCGCCGTTGAAGATGCGCTCCCCCCAGGAGGTCAGGCTGGCCGGGTCGAAGTCGTTCACCATGTCGAGGTATTCGACCCCGCCGCCGTTGCCGCTCCACGACCACCCGATGTAGCCGATGCCCCGCGACTGGGCCTGCGCCATGATCGTGTCCTCGTCGGGGTCGCCGTCGCTGTGGTTGTGGCCGAACTCGCCGATGACCAGCGGCAGCCCGGCGGTTCGGAAGGCGTCCAGGTACGCGGTGATCTCGGCGGCGGTGTCGTAGACGCCGTACATGTGGACGGAGAAGACCGTGTTGTCCTGTGGGTCGGCGTCGGCCACCCGCTGCGCGTTGTCGCGCATGACGAACTGCCAGTCCTGGCCCCAGTTGGGCGCGTCCACCATCAGCAGGTGCTGGAAGCCGAGACCGCGCATCCGGGTGATGGCGTCGACGGTGGCGGAGGTCCAGGACGAGGGGTTGTTGTTGCCGATCGGCTCGTTGCCGATGTTGACGATGATGAAGTCCTCGGTGCCGGTGAGCGCGCTCTTGACGCTGTTCCAGTAGTCGACGGCCTGGTCCAGCGTGTACGCGCCGCTCTGCTCGCCATAGCCGGTGGTGTCGTGGTTTTCGAGCACGCATATTAACCGGTTCTGCCGGCACAGCGAAACGATGGTGGCGACGTCGGAGGCGCCGTTGGCCGGCCACCGGCCGCCGCTCAGCACCACCCGTACGGTGTTGGCGCGCAGCGCCTTGATGTGCGCGAAGGCGCCCGTCTGGCCCGTGTACCAGGTGTGGGCGTGGCTGACGCCGCGCATGACGAACGCGTTCCCGTTGGCCTCGACGATCCTGGTGCCGCTGACCCGGAGCCCGGCGGCGGCGTGCGCCGGCGCGGCGGGGAGGATCAGCATCGTGAGGAGGAGCGACAGGAGCGCCGCCACGGCGGCCCCGAGTCGTGTGCTCATGGAGGGGTGCCCTTCTCTGTTAACCGGTTAGGTCGGCGGGCACACATGGTCCGCGCAAATCACGCCGATGTACAGGAAGAGCGGGCGGGGCGGTCAGGAATGCCTGGATCGAGGTGAAACTTTCACCTCGGGCGGCTCGTCGCGCAGCGCCGGCAGGCCCAGCGCGATCGCCGTCAGTGCGCGGGTGAGCATGGGCTCCATCTGGGGGCAGGCGGCGGCCAGCTCGGGGTCCTCGGCGTAGACCTGGACGAGAGCGGGCGGCGGGTTGGCGGCCGGGTAGAGCATCCCGGCCAGCCCGCAGGCGGCCCCCACCAGTTCGCCGCCCTCGCGCGCGGTCAGCCCGGCGACGGGGGCCACCTGCGCGCCCAGCTCGGCGGTGACCCCGATCGCCGTCCGCTTGTACATGCGGGCCGCCGAGACGGAGACGTTGTGCTCCAGGCTGTTGGACGAGTGGCTCATCAGGTCGCAGAACAGCGGCCGCTCGACCAGCGTGCCGGTCAGCACGCCCACCACCCGCCGCACGCCCTCCGCCTGGCCGGCAGGCTCGTCGTGAAGGGCCGCGGCCACGGCGTCGGCCCACGAGCGCCACTCCTCGGCGAGCAGCTCCAGATAGATCTCCTCGCGGGTGCCGAAATAGCGCACGATGTTGGACTTCGCCAGCCCGACGGCGTCGGCGACCGCGCCGAGGCTGACGTTGCGCACCCCCGAGGTGCGGGCGAGCTCGCGAGCGGCGGCGAGGATCGCCTCGCGCCGCTGCTGCTTGTGCTCGGGCCTCCTGGCCCGGCGAAACGCCGCCCTTGTCATGTCGTCAGCAGCATAACGCGCATAGATAACAGAACGCCGGTCTCTTGTTAGGTGAACGACGTTCTGTTAACGTCACCCCCATATCCGCCATGGGAGGACTCTCGAGTGACCGAGATACGGATGAAGGTGAACGGCGACGTCGTGGCCCTCGACGTCGAGCCGTGGGTGAGCCTGCTCGACGCGCTGCGCGACCGGATCGGCCTGACCGGCCCCAAGAAGGGCTGCGACCAGGGGGCCTGTGGCGCGTGCACGGTGCTGGACGGCAACATGCGGATCAATTCCTGCCTGGCCCTGGCCGTCCAGTACGACGGTCACGAGATCACCACCATCGAGGGCGTGGACCACCCGCTCCAGGAGGCGTTCGTCCGCCACGACGGCCTCCAGTGCGGCTACTGCACGCCGGGCCAGATCTGCTCGGCGATCGGCATGCTGGCCGAGCACGCGGCCGGGCAGCCCAGCGCGGTCACGGGCGAGGCGGCCGGACAGCGGCTGTCGGAGCCCGAGGTCAGGGAACGGATGAGCGGCAACCTGTGCCGCTGCGGCGCCTACAACGGCATCGTGGACGCGATCATGGACGTCGTGGGGGAGGCCGGACGATGAGGCCGTTCGCGTACGTCAAGCCCGCCGACGTCGAGGCCGCCGTGCTGGCCGCCTCGACCGAGCCGAGAACCCGTTTCATCGGCGGCGGCACCAACCTCGTCGACCTCATGCGCGAGGGCATCGAGCGGCCCGACACCGTCGTGGACGTCACGGGCCTGCCGCTCGACACCATCGAGGAGCTCCCCGACGGCGGCCTGCGTGTCGGCGCGCTCGTCCGCAACAGCGTGCTGGCCGCCGACCGGCGGGTCCGCGCCCGCTACCCGGTGCTGTCGCAGGCGCTGCTCGCCGGGGCCTCGGCGCAGCTGCGCAACATGGCCACCGTCGGCGGCAACCTGCTCCAGCGCACCCGCTGCCCGTACTTCTACGACACTGACGCCGCCTGCAACAAGCGCGAGCGCGGCGCCGGCTGCGACGCGCTCGACGGGTTCAACCGCGGCTCGGCGATCCTCGGCGTGAGCGACCACTGCATCGCCACGCACCCGTCCGACATGGCCGTGGCGCTCGCCGCGCTGGACGCCGTCATCGAGGTACGCGGCCTCGACGGCACCCGCCGCGTCCCCCTGACAGACCTCCACCGCCTGCCCGGCGACACCCCCGACGTCGAGACCGACCTGGCTCACGGCGAGCTGATCACCGCGGTCGAGATCCCCGCGTTAGCCGCCCCCTCCCGCTACCGCAAGGTCCGCGACCGCGCCTCGTACGCCTTCGCACTGGTCTCCGTCGCGGCGGCGCTCGACGTCCGCGACGGCGTGATCGCCGAGGCCCGGCTGGCGCTCGGCGGCGTCGCCACCAAGCCCTGGCGGGCCAGGGAGGCCGAACGCCTCCTGGCCGGAGGCCCCGCCGACGAGGACGCCTTCGGCCGCGCCGCCGACGCCGAGCTGGCGGCGGCCACCGTACGGCCGGCCAACGCGTTCAAGTCCGGCCTGGCCCGCGCCACGATCGTGGCCACGCTGCGCGAGCTGAGCACCGAAGGGACCGCCCGATGACGACGTTCGCCCCTCCCGAGACCCGCACCCCCTACGTCGGCCGGGCCGTGGACCGCATCGACGGCGCCGCCAAGACCCACGGCGAGGCCCGCTTCGCCGCCGAGCACTCCTACCCCGGGCTGGCGCACGCCGCGCTCGTGCACTCCACGATCGCGCGCGGCCGCATCACCGCCATCGACACCGCCGCCGCCCGCGCGGTGCCCGGCGTGATCGAGGTGCTCACCCACGAGAACGCGCCCGCCATGAAGCCCGCCAAGGGCGGCCCGCTCGACCTCAGCTCGATGGTCTCCGGCACCTCGGTCAACTACCTCGCCACCGACCAGGTGCACTGGAACGGCCAGCCGGTGGCCGTCGTGGTGGCCGAGACGCAGGAGACCGCCAGGCACGCGGCCCGGCTGGTGCGGTCGGCGTACGAGGAGCTGCCCGCGGCGGTGGACTTCGCCGCCGAGGCGCCGAACGCCGTACCCGTCAAAGGCAACCCGATCATGCAGCACGGCGCCGAGAAGGGCGACGCGGAGGCGGCGCTGGCCGCCGCGCCGGTCTCGGTGGACCTGACGTTCAGCACGCCCGCCCTGAACCACAACGCGATCGAGCCGCACGCCACCACCGCCGTCTGGAACGGCGACGAGCTGACCGTGCACGAGAGCACCCAGAGCATCGCCTTCCTGCGCAGGCACCTGGCCAAGCGGTTCGGGGTGCCGGAGGGGAACGTGCGGGTGCTGTCGCCGTACGTGGGCGGCGGGTTCGGCGGCAAGGGTTCGGTCTGGGCGGGCACGCTGCTCGCCGTCCTGGCCGCCCGCGCGACCGGCCGTCCCGTACGCCTCGCGCTCACCCGCGAGGCCGTCTACCGGGCCGTCGGCGGGCGCACCCCCAGCACGCAGCGGGTCGCGCTGGGCGCCGACGCCCACGGACGGCTGACCGCGCTCATCCACACCAGCGTGTCGCACACCAGCAGGATCGGCGGCAACGCCGAGCCGATCACCGCGGCCTCCCGCCACCTGTACGCGGCCCCCAACATCCTGCTGCGCGAATCCTCGGTCCAGCTCGACCTGCTGGCCACCACGTTCATGCGGGCGCCAGGCGAGGCCATCGGCACGTTCGCGATCGAGTCGGCGATGGACGAGCTGGCCTGGCGGCTCGGCATGGACCCCATCGAGCTGCGCCTGGCCAACGAGCCGGAGCGCGACCCGGTGGGCGGGCAGGAGTTCTCGCACCGGCGGCTGCGTGAGCTGTACACGAAGGGGGCCGAGCTGTTCGGCTGGCACCGGCGCACGGAGGGCATGCGCGACGGCCGGCTGCTGGTCGGCATGGGCGTCGCCACCGCCTACCACCCGGCCGTCATGCTCCCCGCGAGCGTCACCGTGCGGCTGGCCGCCGACGGCACCGTGGTCGTGCGCTGCGGGCTGCAGGAGATGGGCATGGGCGCGGCGACCGCGCAGGCCCAGATCGCGGCCGACGAGCTGGGGGTGCCGCTGGAGTCGGTACGCGTCGAGTACGGCGACTCCGACCTCCCGCCCGCCCCCATGGCGGGCGGCTCGACCCAGACCGCGAGCGTGGGCGCCGGCGTGGTGGCCGCGTGCGCCAAGATCAAGCAGACGGTGCTCGCCCTGGCCCGCCGCGCGCCCGGCTCGCCGCTGCGCGGCCACCGGCTCGCCGACCTCCAGGCCCGCGACGGGGGGCTGCACCACGCAGGGGGCGGGCAGACGTACGCCGACATCCTCGCCGCCGCCGGCCGCGACCACGTCGAGGGCGCCATCAAGCAGGGCATGCTCGGCTTCGTCGTGGGGATGCTGCGCGAGCGCCGCCGCTGGGTGAAGGCCGCCACCGGCGCGCACTTCTGCGAGGTGCGCGTCGACCCCGACACCATGGAGGTACGGGTCGCGCGCTGGCTCAGCGTCTTCGACATTGGCACCGTGGTCAACACCAGGACCGCCGAGAGCCAGATGCGCGGCGGCATCGTCATGGGCCTCGGCCTCGCGCTGACCGAGCAGACCCTGATCGACCCGCGCAACGGGCGGATCGTCAACCCCAGCCTGTCGGAGTACCACGTGCCGGTGCACGCCGACGTCCCGCGCCTGGAGGTGCACCACCTCGGCGACCCCGACCCCACCATGCCGCTCGGCATCGTCGGGGTCGGTGAGGTGGGCATCACCGGGGTCGCCGCGGCCGTCGGCAACGCCGTACGGCATGCCACCGGCACGCGCGTCCGCGACTTGCCGATCACCCTGGACAAGCTGATGTGAGCCGGTTTCCCTGGCGGGCGTGCCTAAGCTGATCTCAGCGATCTGAGGAGGCTCCCATGTCACGCCCGCCCTTCCCGCCGTTCACCGAGGAAAGCGCCCGCACCAAGGTGCAGGCCGCCGAGGACGCCTGGAACACCCGCGACCCGGAGAAGGTGGCCCTGGCCTACACCGAGGACACCGTCTGGCGTAACCGCGACGAGTTCCTGACCGGCCGCGCCGAGGTGGTCGCCTTCCTGCGCCGCAAGTGGGACAGGGAGCTGGACTACGCGCTGCGCAAGGAGCTGTGGGGGGTGCTCGGGAACCGGATCGCGGTGCGGTTCCAGTACGAGTCGCGGGATTCTTCCGGGCAGTGGTGGCGTAGCTACGGGAACGAGCAGTGGGAGTTCGACGAGTCGGGGCTGATGCGGCGCAGGGAGGCCAGCATCAACGACGTGCCCATCTCGGAGCCGGAGCGGCGCATCTTCGGGGTCAGGGGCGAGGACGAGCGCGGCGTGGACGTGCTGCCGATCTTCTGACGCTCGGGCCGCTTGGGTCGGGCCGCTTCTGTCAGGGGCTCCGGCTATCAGGGGGTGCGGATCCACATCGGGTCGCCGTACCGCTGCTCGACGCCCTCACCCGGCACGAAGTCCGGCGCCGTGCCCAGCACGACCAGCCCCTGCACCTCCAGATACCGGATGAGGCCCGCCGCCACCGAGAACACCGTCTCCATCGAGCCGCACTCCGGCGGCATGTGCTGCTGCAGCACCGTCACCACGTCCTCCAGGCCGAACTCCGCCGGCAGCAGGTCCGCCACCTCCTTGACGAAGTCCTCCGTCACCCGGGCCCGCACCACCACCGCGGCCTGCCGGCCCTGCCCCGAGCCGTCGCAGTTGTGGCAGCCGTCGCTGTGGAAGGGGGCGATCGAGATCATGCCCGACCCCAGGCAGGTCACGCAGCGGCCCCACTCGGCCGCGTGCAGCGTCGCCGCCTCCCGGTCGGTCAGCGGGACGGCGCAGGAGCAGCGGTAGGAGTTGTAGGTGCCGGCGACGTAGTCGCGGTAGCCGATGAACTTGGGGGCATCGACCCATTCGGTGGTGATCACGTGCGGCTCGTTCATGAAACTTCTGTTCCTTCGGCTGGGGTGACCACAACATAGCCCCGGCACCGGCCCGAAATCACAGGATCGACCGAACCCATCACTTTCCGTAAGGCTCTGCCGGGCGGGTTTCGTAGGGCTTCGGCTGGCGAGGTTCGTAGGGCTCCGGTCAGCGAGGTTCGTAGGGCCTTGGCTGGCTGGGCAGGCCGCCCTTGAGCTCGTGGAAGCCAGGAGTGCCCGCGACCAGCAGCACCCCGTCCCAGAGCCGCCCCGCGTCCTCACCCGTCGGCACCTGGGAGATGACGGGCCCGAAGAACGCGGCCCGGCCGGTCACGGCCACGATCGGCGTACCGACCTGATTGCCCTCGACGTGGTGGAGCGCCGCGGCCGTCGAGGCCCGCAACTCGTCGTCGTAGTCGTGCCCCATCCCCGCATCGGCCAGGTCTTCGGGCAGGTTCGCCGTTTCCAGCGCCGTCTGCAGATCACCGAGCCAGTCACCTCCGCCCGTCGTCCACAGGGCTGTGTAGAACCTGCCCAGCGCCTCCTGCCCGTGCGTCCTGCGGACGGCCGCGCAGATGCGCGCCGGCACCCACAGGTACCCCGCCGGGTCCCCTTCCGGGTCGTCCTCCCGCCCCTCGTTGAGCACCGCCAGGCTCATCACATGCCACCGCACCTCGACCTCCCGCACCCGGCTCACCTCGACGAGCCACCGCGAGGTCAGCCAGGTGTACGGGCAGGACGGGTCGAACCACATGTCCGCGATCATCATGACCACCATCCTCGGGGTTACCTTCATGAGTGTGCTGACTGCGGGCGTGGACCTGGCCGCCGAACCCCCGCGTACCGCCGTGGCGTGGCTGGACTGGTCCCCGGGCCGAGCCCACCTCACCCGCCTCGACCTGGGCGCGGACGACGCGACCTGCCTCGAAGCCATGCTCACTGCGGACAAGACCGGCATCGACTGCCCCCTGGGCTGGCCTGCCCCGTTCATCGACTTCATCACCGCCCACCGCGCGGGGACCGTCAGGGTGCCACCTGGCGTACCCGGCCTGACCTGGCGCCGCGCCCTCACCCACCGCCTCACCGACCACGTCGTGCAGGCTCGGACCGGCCTCCGCCCCCTGAGCCCCTCAGCCGACCGCATAGGCCACACGACAATGCGCTGCGCCGCCCTCCTCGCCGCTCTGGCCGGTCAGGGTCACCCCGTGGACCGTCGCGGCACCGGCGCCGTGGTGGAGGTCTATCCGGCCGCCTGCCTGAAGCTCTGGAGCCTCCCGCACCAGGGCTACAAGCGCACCCGCAACCTGACCTCATTGGGCACTCTCGTGGACCGCCTGCGAGACTCGGCTCCCTGGCTTGATTTGGGCTCCTACGAAGCGCGATGCCGGGTTTCGGACGACGCCCTGGACGCCGTCATCTGCGCCCTGGCCGCCCGCGCCGCCGCCCTCGGCAGGACCACCACCCCCTCGCCTGAGGAGTCGCCCACGGCCGCCACGGAAGGCTGGATAGCCCTCCCCACCATCCCCCTCACCGATCTCGCGCCCTGACCTCAGCCGGCGGGGATCATCTCCAGCACCCGGATGCTCCCCACCTCCCCGCCGTACCAGAGCCGAAATTCGGCACCCGGCACGACATACCGCTGCGCGTCCTCGTACCAGAACTCCGCCTCACCCACGACCTCGCCGTCACCAGGCGCAAGGGAGACGGCACCGGCGACGTCCACCTCGACCCCCAGCAGGAGCGGCCGCCCGCTCTCATCCGTCCCGATCCGAGCCATGAGCGACCGCGTCGGCAACGGCATCGGTTGCCTGAGCCCCGGCACCCGCACCCCCACCCTCGCCCGCACCGTCATTTGAAGATCCTCACCAGCCTGACCAGCTTCACCAGCCCATTACGCAAGAAGTATGCGGGCCCTTCCCCGGCCGCCGCGATCGCCTCCGCCTTGGCCAGATGCCGCGCGTCGATCTCGGCCTGCGTGACGACGTACGTCCCCCATCCCCGCTCCTGAGCCAGCTTCGCGAAGTTCTCCGCCTGCTCCCGCGTCGGAAAGAAGTACTTCCCCTCCAGCCCCTGGATGACCGTGTAAGCGCCCCTCTCCTCGACCGACTTGAGCTCCGCCTCGGTAATGGCCCGCCACAAGGGCACAACCCCCGCCGCCTCGAGCCCCGGCAACTCTGGCCCCGGCAGAGCCCCCTTGACCACCAGGAACTCTCGGCAGGAGGCCCCGAGATCGTCCCCTTCCCGCGCCCCCACGACGATGCAGATCTTCCCGCTGTACTGGCCATGCACCCCGTTGGTGATCCGCTGACAGGGAGGAACATCCATCGTCCCGGTCACCGCCACCGTCTCCGGCGGAACGGTCGGATCCAGATAGGCCGGAAGCGTCACCCGCTGATAAGCCGTGAACGACACATGGCTCTGAACCCAGTACTCGATCCGGAACCGCGCCACCGACACGGTCTCCTCAAGCCGCCGACTCCCCAGCAACCCGGTAAGCGTCACCCGCCCGCCTACGGAGGCCGCGATCACCTTCGGCGCCCGATCCCTCCGCAGCCCCTCAACGGAGCCCTGACCGTGCACTCCCTCGGGATAGGAGCTGTAGATCAGCGGCAGAGCCGCCACCGGCTCGTCGGCAGACAAGTTGTGCACCGCGAACGCCGACCCAGCAACCAACGCCACAAGCGCCGCGACAACCGACCCCAGCTTCCACTTCATGAAACACACTCCTCGACCTCAGGAGCGCGTACGGAAGCGGCACGGGACCAGGTTCGAAAGCCGACCAATTAGGCATGCCGGAACGGCCTGTGGAGCCGTGGCGGGGGGAGCGGCGGGCTTTGATGGTCGTGGAGCAGCTGGGCTCGGGTAGTCGGTGGAGCAGTTGGGCTCGGGTGGTCGGTGGAGCAGTGGGTTTTGGTGCCCGGTGGAGGCGATGGGGCCGGCTGACCGGCACCACCGCCCACCACCAGCTCACACGGCCTGACCGCCCAGGATCATCTCGAAGGTCCGCCGCGCAACGGCCACCAACGTCCAGGCTGTCTCATGCACGGCCCCTTGCTCCTGATCAGCCCGCCGCACGAACCCCTGCCCACCTGCGGTGCACAGCTCGTACGCCATGGCCTGACACCCACACGTGTGCGCGACAACCCGGACAACCGCCGCCCGAGACACCGGCTCGTACCAGGAGAGCTCGACCCGGTCGGGAAGCAGCGGCCCGACATGAGCTCCGTGATAGTCGGGAACGCTCAAAAGACCCGCCCCTCGAAGACCTCGACCAGATTCCGCAGCGCGGCCCCCACCCTCGCCATGACGATCCCCTGGACTTGATCGCTCTCTCGCGGCAGCCGATACCCGTGCCTCTCCAACACCTCCCGCACCTCGGCGGCGAGAAGGGGCGTGAACCGTACGTCTGTGATTGTGTTTCCCATGGGTCGGACCTCCTACGTCCGATCAAGGGCCTGTCTCGACGCTTGCCCCGTTGAGACAGGCCCGATTTGGCTTTCCAGCAGCGTACGCACAACACGTACAGCTCGTCCAGTACGTATAGCCCGTACCCAACGTAGGCCCCTAGCCATACGTCCTTAACGTGTTGATGTGACCATCGACCAGCTCGACCCCACCCCGATCTACGAGCAACTGGCCCGCATCATCAGGGACCGCATCACGGCCGGCGACCTGGAGGAGCGTCAGCTCGTACCCTCAGAAAGCTCCCTCCAGCAGGAGCACGGCATCGCCCGGGGTTCGGTACGTCGCGCCATGGAGGTGCTGCGGGAGGAGGGCTGGGTAGTCACCATCCAGGGCCGCGGCACCTTCGTCGCCCCAAAGGCCCGCTGGCCAAAGGACTGACGGCCGGCTGTGAGCCTGGAACGCCCCTCAGCCAAACGCCTCGGAGTGCAGGTCGTTCCAGGCGTAACCGCAGTCGGTCGAAGGCAGCCACTGGAAGGTATGCGGAACATCGACCTCCAGATCGCACACCGTTGCTCGACTGACCATGCGTAAAAGCCACGGCCTTCTACGTGCTCGCCATATCGGCCGCCTCCGGACCCGACGTGTGCGGCGCCTCACCGTCAAACCGCTCAGCAGCAGCGACGGGCCCGGTAGGCACCTTCACGCGACGCTCCATATGCGCGGCGTAACCAGCCCGTTCATGGCCACAGCTACGGCATCCCTCTCGGGCCGAGTCTGACGGGCGTCAACGAACGGCGTGATCAGCATGCCGCGGCCCACCGGGGTCAGCGCCTGACAAGGGCGACTCCGAATGCCGGCCCGAACGCACAGATGTTCTGAGTAGGCGCAGCGAGACGTTGCTCCGGCGTAGTCCATGTCGTGCAATGCTGAATACATTCTTGTGCGGAGAGGGGTTCGAATGGCGCGAGTGACGGAGTTCTTCAAAACTCAGCAGAGCGGGCGTCCGCATCCCACGGAGGTGGAGTGCGGATATCAGACCGTCTCGGGCCCTAGCGGCAGGTACCTACAGCTGAGTACGTACGGCTCGGATGGCAGACAGTCCGAGAAAAAGGTCAGCCAAACGTTGCAGCTCGATCGAGAGCGAGCAGCCATGCTGCTCAAGATCATCAAGGAAACCTTCCCGGATCTCGACTAAGCGGAGTTGCGGGGAGACGAGGGTCTATTCCTGCGAGCCCACGTAGCTACCTGCAGTGCATCGGCCGAGAGCCTGCTTAGGAGTGGTTCGTCAGTGCGGAAGGCCACCCTGTGATCGCTACTTTGGGTGACCTCATATATCCGTTTGGTGATGTAGCTCGTGGTGGTGTCCATGGGGCGTGCGTCGAGCCTGGTCGAGTGCTGGCGCCTCTTCCTCTGGTGCTGATGGATGTTATTTCTCTGTTATCAAACTATCGTCCCGGGTGGGCGCGGTAGTCAGGTGGCCCGCTGAGTTGGGGTAAGTGTAGCCGTGCAGGAGTGATCATAGGGGCGTTCACCTGGGATAACGGAGGCCGCGTTCACATAAGGTTCCGGCAATAGCGACCGTGTTCGACCGCTGAGATGACATGTCCTCTTGCAGCGCTCCGAGCGCTGATTAGTCAGCTCGGCCGTAGCGGAGTGGGGCCATAGCCTGGGAAAATACATCTGCCTTTCTGGTTCGCTGTGGGCGAGCATGGCTCGGTTGCCGTCTAAGTTGTCTCCACGCACAGAGGGCATTAGAGTGCGAGCTGCCAGAGCCTGAAGAGCGTTCGTGTGAACGCAGGACGGGCTTCCGCTGAGAACCCGTCTTGAGTAGGTCATAGATGCGACTCAACTCCTGGGCACTCTGGGGCAGCATCGGTGCAGCCGCAGTTGGTGTTGCGGTGAACCTGGCTACCGAATGGAAGTACAACGTCGTAGCCTGGCTTGCCGTGCTGGTTCTTGCTGTCGCGGTGGGCTGGATCGCCTCCATGGCAGGCGAAAGCGACAAGGGCGGGGCCGCAGGTCGGAGCAAGTCGGGGCATCCGGTGCTCCGGTGGGACGAGCAGTACGGGACGGCACGCCGAACGGTGTCAACGACTAGTGAGAAGGTCGCTACGCAATTCCTGAAGAGTGTCCCTCCTCCACTGGGCTCTTCAAGCGAGCCCCCTAGTGCAAAGTCCGGCAACCTCTAGCATGGAGGCCTCGCGCCAGTGGCTAAGTCTCGTTTCCAGTATGTTCTTCCGGACCACCACGTCGAGTATGGCGTCGAGGTGGAGATTGACACGCTGCAGGTCGACGCGGAAGCGCAGCGGCAGCTCAATCAAAAACGAGCACAGAGCATAGCTGACGGTCTGATCGTGGATGCCCTTGGCTCTATTGTGGTGTCCGAACGGGCCGACGGTACGCGCTATGTCGTCGACGGCATGCATCGCAAGGAAGCATGCAGGCTGCGAGGGCTGCGGACGATCAAGGCTGAGATTCACTATGGCCTAACTCAGCAGCAAGAGGCGACCCTCTTCCTCATCAAGAATCGGGAATCGGCAAAGGTCAGCACGCTGGACCAATATCGAGTTGGGCTGACGGCCGGAGATGAACTGTGCGTGAGCGTCGACCGGGTTCTGAAAGCCCACAACCTTGGCTTGGGCTCCAGCTCCACGAACAGCGTGGGCGCAGTGTCGGCGGTGTTGCGGATTACGAAACAGTACGGCTGGGAAGTGCTGGATCGAACCCTAAACGTGGTCGAGGCCGCCTGGGGTAGGGACAAGGAGTCCTGGGACGGTGTAATCCTCGGCGGAGTGGCGATGTTTCTTAGCCGCCATGGGGCTGAGATTGATGATGGTGACCTCGCGAAGCGCATGCTCAAACGAGGTCTAGCAGCTCGATGGCGATCCGAGGCGCTGACCAGGGCATCCAACGGTGGATATAACAACAGTGGCACCGGATCGCGTGAAAGCCAGTGCTACCAGATGGTGGTCGAATGCTGGAATAAAGGGCGTACCGCGTCCAAGCGAATCGGGTGAAGTACGTGACCTTGCGGCCGCGTAACCAGGGGTCGTTAGCGGCGGTAGTACGTATCGACCCTGCTTTGTTGGCGTCGGGCGCCAGCTGATGGGAGAAGTCGAACTCTCCTGCGCGGCCACCGTCCAGGAAAGCCTGCCACTCCGCCCTGGTGTAAACGATCACGGTGTCCCGCAGCCTGCTGCGGCGGACGGCTATTCGGCCGGAGCCGTCCTGGAGGGGGCCGGCCTCGACGCAGTTGCCACCGCCGTCCGCGCTGAAGGTGCTGATGTGCCAGGCGATCTCTGGGGTGGGCATGGGAGCGGCTCCGTCCTACGTGTCGGCGAGGATTTCGCGACGGTGGCGATCAGCTCCAGGGAGTCGTCCGGGCTGAGCGTGTCACGCCGTAGACGGTCGTATTTGAGCTTGAGCCGGTCGGCTTCCTCGCCCTCGACGTAGATCGCACCGGCCGGGGTCGGGACGTACGCCACCGGCGGGAACGGCGGCGGGAGCTGGAAGATGCGGAAGGAGCCGTCCGGGCTGGCGTGGGCGCCTGCGTCCAGAGGGATGACGCGGAGGTCGATGGTGGGGGCGCGGTCGGCGAGGTGAGTGAGCTGGTCGTGCATGGTGGCGGGGGTGCCGATCGGACGTCTCAGGACGTACGCGTCCAGAACGGTGGAGAAGTGGGGGCTGTCGGGCAGGATTTGCTGCCTGGGGCGGCGGAAGTCGATCCAGCGGGACACCTGCTCGTCGGTCGCGTCCGGGTCCTCGGCGCGGATGACGGCCTCCATGTACGCCTCGGTCTGGAGCAGGCCGGGGATCACCAGGGCGTCGAAGGACGTGATGCGCTCGGCCCGGGCCTCGAGCCAGCCGTAGTCCACGATGCCGTGGGACACGTCGCCCGAGTAGTCGTCCCACCAGCCGTTCTGCCAGACGTCGCGGCTCAGGCGGACCAGGCCGTCGCGCTCCTGGGGGTGGTGACGCCGTACAGGTCGAGGAGGGCCAGGACGCCGGGGGTGCGGGCCGGATAGAGACCGGCCTCGAAGCGGCTGACCGTGGACCCGTCGCGCTGGACGTACTCGCCGGCCTCCTTGAGCGTGAGGCCGGCGCGTTCGCGCAGATCCCGCAGCTGCTTGCCGAGCCACTGGGCTCGGAGCGTCCCCCCGCGCTTTCCGCTCATGCTCACCACCTCGATCGGCTGTCCCGAACGTTACACGCGCCGCCGCGCGCCTCCAGAGGTGTTCAAGCTTTCGCATTACAAACTTGCACAACGCGTGCCAGCCTCAAAGAGACGTGAGGCATCAACAGGCGGGGCGGGCGATGAACGGGATGGCGTGGCGTGGCGAGTTCCCCGGTGATCTCGCGCACTTGGGGGATGTTCGGCGGCTCACCAAGGCGCTGCTCCAGGACTCGCAGGTGCGGGACGACGCGATCATGTGCCTGATGGAGCTGGCCGCCAACGCGGTCCTGCACACCAGATCGGCTGACGGTGTCTTCACGGTCGGCATCTGGTCGGCGGGCGATGCTGTTGTCCGGGTGGCCGTCCAGGACGCCGGTGGCTGGGATGAACCTGTGGTGAGGTCCGGGCAGGAGGATCTGGCGGAAAGCGGGCGCGGGCTGGCCATTGTGATCGCGCTCGCCGAGCGGCTCGGAGTTGCGGGGGATGAGGACGGGCGGGTGGTGTGGGCCGATCTGTCGTGCGATCAGGGTGGCCCCTCGCCTTGGGATGGGGTCCCGCTGCTGGAGCCGACCTGTGCTCAGTGCCGGCCCATGGCGGGGCCGAAGATGATCTATACCACTGTCTCGAACTGAGGTCACCTGAACGGGGTCGGTTTGAGCTGACGGACGAGTTCGATGGTGATGGCTTGCTGGAGGATAAGGCCGCATTCCTGCAGCTCAGCCGTCACCTGCCTAGGGAGCGAGCGGGGAGGTGCACGCGCTTGCGAGGACTCCCGCAATGAGGACGGCCTTTTTCCATCCGTTCCATCCGCTCCCGCGGTCAGGGCCCGGGCCACGCTTCTTGGTGGCGTTTTACGGCGGTGGTGGTGCGGGCCGTGTCGCCGGATGCGATTGCTTCGACCAGTTCTGCGTGAACCTCAACGCGGTGGTGCAGGTAGGTGGTCGGGTCTGTGGTGGAGTCGGGGGTGGCGTTGTCGGACAGGTCGGCGATGCAGCGGGTCATTGTCAGGTATACCGCTTTGGCCAGGTGGTTCGGGGTTATGTCGGCGATGCGTTCATGCAAGGACCAGTTCGCGCGCATGAAGCGGCCTCTGTCAGCTGTTGCTCTTCTGAGCGCCGTGAGGTGCCGGCGGAGGGCGGTGATGTCCTGCTTTGTGCGGTGGCGGGCGGCGTCCAGGGCGATCAAGGGCTCCAAGGAGTCGCGTACGGCAATCGCGTCGGCCACCGTCGTCGGCAGCGAGCGGACCGAGAGCAGGGTGTGGCGGAGGCGGACGATCGGGTTGGGGGCGGCGACGAACAGGCCGCCGTTGCGGCCTGGGCGGATCTCCACCGTGCCGCGGTCGCTGAGCAGCCGGGCCGCCTCGCTGATCGTGGCGCGGCCGTAGCCCGACAGGTCGCGGAAGTGGTCCATGGTGCCGATCAGGTCGCCGGGGCCGAGGCCGCGGGCGTCGATCATGGACTCGATGTCGGTGGCGAGGGACTCGGCGCGGGTCGGAGGTGAACCGGAAAACACCCGAACCATTCTGGTCAATCGAGCGCGGCGGCGCTACGCTCCGGTCAACCCTTTGGAGGACTATGTGACCCCGCTGCTGCGACAGGTTCTGAGCCAGATCGACGGGCCCGATCCCCGGGTCAACGAGGTGGTCTCCGCGCTCGTCAAGCACCTGCACGCCTTCGTCGAGGAGGTGCGGCCCACCGAGCGCGAGTGGATCGCGGGGCTCGACTTCCTCATAGAGACCGGGCAGATGTGCACGCCGCATCGGAACGAGTTCATCCTGCTGTCCGACATGCTCGGTTTGACCAGCGCCGTGGACGACGTGAACAACGAGGGGCCCGAGGGCATGACGCCGTCCTCGGTGGAGGGGCCGTTCCACTCGCCCGCCCCCGAGCGGGAGCTTGGCGCGTGGATCAGTGCCGGGCCCGAGCGGGAGCGCGGGACGACGACCGTGGTGCAGGGGCGGGTGCTCGACTGCGACGGCACGCCGCTGCCCGGCGCCGTGGTGGACGTGTGGCAGGCCAACGACACCGGCCTGTACGACACCCAGGACGACAACCAGGACCTCGGCAACCTGCGCGGCCTGTTCACCACGGACGCGGATGGGCGCTACTGGTTCCGTACGATCCGGCCGAGCAGCTACCCCGTGCCCACCGACGGCACCGCCGGGCGGCTGCTGCGGGCTGTCGGGCGGCACCCCATGCGGCCCGCGCACTTCCACTACCGGGTCACCGCCCCCGGATACCGGCCGTTGACCACGCACGTCTTCCTCGCCGGTGACCCCTATCTGGGCTCCGACGCGGCGTACGCGGTGAAGGACGCGCTGGTGCGCGAGCCGGTGCGGCGTGCGGACGGGTGCGAGGAGATCACGTTCGACATCAAGCTGGTCCCGCTGGACTGGAAGGAGGGGCAGTGAGGCTCGTCGGTGTCCGCGTCCGCGGGGACGACGTCGTACGGGTCGCGCGGCTCGACGGCGACACGGTGACGCTGCTCGCCGAGGTGAACGAGTTCTGGGCCGACGCGCGCAGCCTGGTCGCCAAGGTGGCGGGCATCAGGGAGGGGCTGCGGCTGGCCGACGGCAACGTGACGCTCTCCACGGAGGCCGTGACGTTCGTGCCGCCGGTGCCGCCGTCCGCGCGGGTGATCTGCGTGGGATTGAACTATCGGGCGCACGCGGCCGAGGGCTCCTTTGAGGTGCCTGAGCATCCGACGTTGTTCGGGCGGTGGACGGCTTCGCTGAGCGTGGGCGGGGTGCCGGTCGCGGTGCCGGCCGGTGAGGCGGGGCTGGACTGGGAGGGGGAGGTGGCGGCGTACGTGGCCGAGCCGGTGCGCGACGCCGACCCCACGACCGCGCTGAAGGCCGTGCTCGGCTACTCCACCTTCAACGACCTGACCGCGCGCCGCGCCCAGAAGCTCACCAGCCAGTGGACCTTGGGCAAGAACGCCGACCGCAGCGGCCCCCTGGGGCCGATCGTGACCGCCGACGAGGTGGGGGATCTGCGGGACGGGCTGCGGGTGCGTACCAGAGTGAACGGGACTCTTGTCCAGGACGGCAACACCCGCGACATGATCTTCGGCGTCGGCGAGGTGCTGTCGCTGATCAGCCGCACGCTCACGCTCAACCCCGGCGACGTCGTCGCCACCGGCACCCCCGACGGCGTCGGATACGTGCGCACCCCGCCCTGGTTGCTGCAGCCCGGTGACGTGGTGGAGGTCGAGATCGACCGGCTCGGCGTGCTTCGTACTCCCGTCACGGCCACCCTTCCCTGACCGCGCGCGCCCGGCGTGCGAGGCCGGGCGCGCGGCGGCCGTTTAAGCGGTGGGAAACTGTCGGACCCCGGTGATACACATCAGGTCCGCGTAAGCTCACCACACCGGCCGGGGAGACCATGTCCGTGACCACCAGCTCCGAGTTCGTCGTGACCGGTCCGCGCTTCGATCGGCGCGGCCCGGTGCGCTGGCTCTGGTCGCATCTGCGCCGCCATCCGGTGCAGCTCGCCGGGTTCCTCGGCGGCTCGGTCGTGATGATCGTGCTCAACTCCGCCGTCCCGCAGCTCACCGGCGCCGCGTTCGACGCCGTGCTGGGCGGCGGTGCCGGCGCGGCCCGCACGCTGGGGCTGATCGTGGTGACGCTGCTCGCCATCGTGGTCGCGCGCGGGCTGTTCGACCTGGTGGCTCGCATGTCCAGCGAAATGCTGGCCAAGCGGCTCGAACGCGACGCGCGCGACGAGCTCTACGCCAGCCTGCTCGGCAAGAGCCAGACCTTCCACAACCGGCAGCGGGTCGGCGACCTGATGGCCCGCGCCGCCAACGACATCAGGCAGCTGTCCTTCATGATCTCGCCCGGCGTCGATCTGATCGTCGACTCCGGGCTGTCGGGGCTGGTGCCGCTGTTCTTCATCGCCGCCATCGACCCTCGGTTGCTGCTGGCGCCCGGGGTGTTCGCGGTGATCTTCGTGTTCGCGCTCTGGCACTACATGCGCCAGCTCAACCCGGTCGCGACGCAGATGCGGGAGCAGTTCGGCGAGGTCAACGCCGGGCTCAACCAGGCGGTGCGCGGCATCGAGGTGATCAAGGTGATGGCGCAGGAGGGGCAGGAGCGGGTGCGGTTCCGTGCCAACGCGCGCCGCTACCGGGATCTTTTCGTACGCAACGGGCTCGTCCAGGCTCGCTACCTGCCGACGCTGCTGTTCGCGTGCGCGCTCGCCGGGGCCCTCTGGCATGGCCTTTATCTCCAGGGCATGGGCGCGATCACCGTGGGAGATCTGGTGGCGTTCATGGGGCTGATGGTCATGCTCGGCTTTCCCACCCAGATGTCGATCTTCACGTTCTCGCTGGTGCAGATCGGCATCGCCTCCTCCCGGCGCATCCTCGGCATCATCACCGCCGAGACCGAGCTGCACCAGCCCGCCGACGGGCACGCCGGCCGCATCTCCGGCGAGATCGTCTTCGAGGACGTCACGTTCGGCTACGACGACGGGGAGCCGGCGCTGCGCGGGGTCAGTTTCACCGTCAAACCCGGCGAGACGGTGGCGATCGTGGGGGAGACCGGGTCGGGCAAGAGCACGCTGACCAAGCTGGTGCCGCGCATCTACGACGTCACCTCCGGGCGCATCCTGGTCGACGGCGTGGACGTACGCGCCTGGGATCTCGACTCGCTGCGGTCCCAGATCTCCACGATCGAGCAGGACATCGTGCTCTTCTCGCGGTCCGTGGCCGAGAACATCGCGTTCAGCATGGGGCAGCGGGCCGATCGGGAGGCCGTGATCAGGGCGGCTGAGGACGCGCAGGCCGCCGAGTTCGTGGCCGAGTTGGAAGACGGCTACGACACGGTGATCGGGGAGCGTGGTGTCACCCTGTCGGGCGGGCAGCGGCAGCGGCTGGCCATCGCGCGGGCGCTGCTCACCGACCCGGCGATCCTCATCCTCGACGACTCCACCAGCGCCATCGACTCCGCCACCGAGGACAAGATCCAGCAGGCGATCGGGCGGGTGCTCGAAGGGCGTACGACGTTGCTGATCACCCATCGGCTTTCGCAAATCAGGTGGGCCGACAAGGTCGTGCTGTTGCGGCGGGGTGAGCTGGTCGACTGCGGGACCCATGACGAGCTGATCGCCCGCAGCCGCCTCTATCGCCGCATCTTCGCCCATTACGACGAGGCCGACTACGCCGGGCCCGATGACGGCGCGTCCGGGGACGGCGGGCCCGATGACGGCGCGTCCGGGGATGGCGGGTCCGGGGACGGGGCGCAGGTGCTCGCGCAGGAGCAGGGGGGTGTGCGCTGATGGGGTTCATCATGGACGGCCTCGAGGCCGAGGACTACGACCGCACCTACAACGATCGTGACCTGTTGCGCCGCATCCTGGCCTACTTCCGGCCCAAGCTCGGGCCGATGGTGCTGGTCGCGGTAATGATCGTGCTGTCGTCCACCAGTCAGGCGTTCGTGCCCCTGCTGACCAGCCACGTCGTGGACGCCATCGCCGACGGCTCGATCGGGCGGGTCGGGTGGATGTTCGTGCTGGGGCTGCTGGGGGCGGGGGCGCTCGGGTGGGTGTTCAACTTCGTACGCCAGTCGTTCAGCTCGCGCGTCACCGGCGACGTGGTGCTCAAGCTGCGCGAAGACGCCTTCGACGCGGTGCTCGAGCGTGACATGTCCTTCTACGACGAGACGCCGTCCGGGCGCATCGTCAGCCGGGTCACCTCCGACACCGACGACTTCGCCACCGTCTCCACGCTGACGATGGACCTGATCAGCCAGGTGCTGATGGTCGGCATCGTGACGGCCCTGCTGTTCCTGCGCAGTGTCGAGCTGGCGCTGCTGACGCTGCTGATCGTGCCCGTGGTGGTGGGGCTGGCGCTGCTGTTCAGGCGGCTCGCGCGGGCCAGCACCCGCCAGGCGCAGCGCTCGCTCAGCCGGGTCAACGCCAACCTCCAGGAGACCATGGGCGGCATCGCCGTCGCGAAGAACTTCCGCCAGGAGCAGCAGGTCTACGACGAGTTCCGGCCGATCAACCAGCAGAGCTACCAGGTGACGTTGCGGCAGGGGTTCGTCTTCTCCGGGATCTTCCCGGTGCTGTTCCTGGTGGCGGGGCTGGCGACCGTGGCCCTCGTCCAGCTCGGTGGCTCGGCGGTGCTCAGCCGAGGGCTGACCGCCGGTGACTGGTACCTGTTCCTCCAGGGGGTCGCGCTCTTCTGGATGCCGCTCACGTCCATCGCGGCGTTCTGGTCGCAGTTCCAGCAGGGGCTGTCGGCCTCGGAACGGGTGTTCGCGCTGATCGACGCGCCGCCTCGGGTCGTGCAGACCGACACGAAGCCGGTCGGGCGGCTGGCCGGGCGCATCGAGTTCCAGGGTGTGACGTTCGGGTACGACGCCGCGCATCCCGTACTGCGCGACTTCGACCTGACCATCGAGGCGGGCGAGTGCGTGGCCCTCGTCGGGCACACCGGGGCCGGCAAGTCCACGCTCAGCAAGCTCATCACCCGGTTCTACGAGTTCCAGGACGGGAAGCTGCTGATCGACGGGGACGACATCCGTACGCTCGACCTCGGCTCCTACCGGCGGCAGATCGGCGCGGTGCCGCAGGCTCCGTTCCTGTTCAGCGGCACCGTCGCCGACAACATCCGCTACCCGCGGCCCGACGCCACCGACGAGGAGGTGCTGGCCGCCGCCTCGGCCGTGGGCGACGGCGACTGGATCGAGGCGCTGCCCGATGGGCTGCGCACCGACGTCGGCGAGCACGGGCGGGCGCTGTCGATGGGGCAGCGGCAGCTCGTCGCCCTGGCCCGGCTGCTCATCCAGGACCCGGCCATCGTCGTGCTCGACGAGGCCACGGCCAGCGTCGATCCGCTGACCGAGGCGCAGATCCAGGAAGGGCTCGACGTGGTGCTCGCCGGCCACACCTCCATCGTCATCGCCCACCGGCTGTCCACCATCGAGCACGTCGATCGCATCATCGTGCTCGACCACGGGCGGATCGTGGAGGAAGGCGACCACGCCTCGCTGCTGGCGCGCGGGGGCCGCTACTGCCAGGTCTACAACACCTACTTCCGTCACCAGTCCCCGAACTACCGCGCGGGGACAGGCTTCGTCCCGGTCAGCGAGGGCCAACTGACCGGCTCAGCCTGACCGGCTCGGCCTGACCGGCTCGGCCTGACCGGCTCAGCCTGACCGGCTGGAGTCGGTGGTGGGTGCCTCGGGTTGGTTGGTGGCAGGGGAGTCGTGGCGGTGGTGGGTTATGAGGCTGTCTGCTTGCGGGCTTGGGCGCCCAGGTTGGGGACGCCGAGTTGCCTCTTGAGGAGTTCGGCCTCGTGGTCGGGGAGTTCCCGGCGGATGGTCATCGCGTTGTCGAGGAGGGGGTTGTCTGTCAGGCGGACCTGGCGGACTCCCTCGGCGAACGCCTCCGGGTCCCAGCCGGCGGCGGCCTCGGCTCCGGCCGCCATCCGGGTGATCGACTCCGCGCTGGGTGGGGTGGCTATGCCGAGGCGGGTGGTGAGACGGTCTCCTACCAGGAGTCCCGCGAGGTAGCTGCGGCCTGACACCGGGGTGCGCCGGGGGCGGGGGTCGGCGCCGTGTACCCAGGCGGTGACGACCTCGGCGACGAGGCGGGCGGCGGCGTGGCTGGGGCGGTCGGAGAGGCCGAGATCGCCGAGGTCGTACTGGTTGGTGGAGATGACCAGCACCACGCGGTCCTTCGTCCAGCCTCGGGTGAAGTGGTTCCAGCCCCACAGGTACTCGCCGCCGTGGCCGATGTACGGGTGCTCGCCGCCGTCGAAGACGTTGAAGACGAAGCCCACCGAGGCGTCCGTGCTGGGGCCCGTCAGAGTGCCGCCGGATGCCTGGGCGGTGATCATCTGCTGGGCGGTCTCCGGGGTGAGGATGGAGCCGGAGTCCAGTTCGCCGCCGTTCAGGAGGGCCAGGATGAAGCGGGTGTGGTCGGACGGCGTGCTCAGCGCCGATCCGGCGGGCCAGTCGCCGGGGTAGAGGGGTGGCAGCGCGAGGCGCAGGCCCGGCAGGGTGGCGTAGCCGGTGGAGCGGCGGGCCAGCAGTTCGGCGGGCACGTGGTCGGGGTGTTGAGCGCGCGGGAACACGGTTGAGGCCATCCCCAGCGGGGCGAACACGTGTCGCGCCACCCACTCCGAGAACGTCACGCCGTCGGGGTTGAGCAGCTCGACCAGGTGACCGACCAGGGCGATGCCGATGTTGCTGTACGTGTAGCGCTCGCCGACGGGCGCGGCCCAGAAGGGGAGCAGGGTGCCGCCGTACGCGTCCGATCGGGCCTCCGTCAGCACCTGGCGCAGGTGGTCGGCCAGCGGAGGGGGCGGCAGGTGGTCCCAGTTGCCCATGTTCGTGCCGAGGCCGCTGCGGTGGGTCAGCAGGTCTCGCAAGGTGATGGAACGTTCCCCGAGCGGGTTGCGTACGTGCTCGTCCAGGGGGTCGTCCAGGCCGATCACGCCGCGTTCGACGAGTTGGAGGGCGGCGACGGCGGTGTACGCCTTGGAGTCGGAGCCCGTGGGGCCGACCGTGTCGGGGGTCATGGGGCGGGCGGTGGCGACGTCCGCCAGCCCGTACGCCCTGGTCAACGCCACGTCCGTGCCCACACCGACGGTGAGTGAGAGACCGGGGGCACCGCAGTGGCCGAGGATCTCCGGCGTGAGGACGTCGAGCGCCTCCGCCAGCTTCTTGATGTCCATGCGTCAACGATGGCCTTGACGCTTCAGAAGTGTCAAGGATTACGTTGACAGCATAATGGGATAGTGCCCGAGCTACCCGACCTCACCGCCCTGCTGTCGATCGTCGAAGAGCGCAGTGAGGCCGCCGACCCCTTGAGCCGCCTCACCGTCGCCGAAGGCGTGCTGTCCGAACTGGAGGGGGTCGGCGACCGGCTGCTCGGCTACCTCGTCGAGCTGGCCAGGGCCGAGGGCTGCTCGTGGTCCGACATCGGCGACCACCTCGGCATCAGCCGCCAGGCCGCCCAGCAGCGGTACGGTCGCCGCTGGTCCAGCCTGACCGTGGCCGACCTCGCGCAGTCGGGCGCGTTCGACCGCTACACCGGCCGCGCCAAGCAGACCCTGGAACGGGCAGAGGCCCACGCCCGCCGGCGAGGGGCCACCGCCGTCGGGGCCGATCACCTGCTGCTCGGCATCCTCGACGATCCGCAGACACTGGCCGTACGGGCGATCGCCGCCCAGGGCGCGGACCCGGCCGCGCTCAGGGCCGACCTGGAACAGCAGCTCACCGAGGGTCCAGGGTCTCCCGCGACGCTCCCCATCGGCGCCGACGCCCGCCGCGCCCTCCAGGCGGCGCTGGTCGAGACGGCCGAGCTGCGGCACAACTACGTCGGCACCGAGCACATGCTGCTCGGCCTCCTGCGCGAGAAGTCGATCGGCCTGCTGCGCGAGCGCGGGGTCATGCTCGAACCGACGCGCGCCGCCGTACGGTCGGCGCTGGAGGCGATCCTGCGCGCCCGGGAGGGGTAGCGAAGGCGGGTTGAGCGCAGAGACCAGCACGAGCGCGGCGAGGGATTCGAACGCGGAGACGACCCAGGGGTGGTGTCGCGGGCGGGAAGGTGGCGTGGGTTCACGTGGCTGGCGGGGGTCGGTGGTACAGCTAGCGCTACCTCGTGCTGGCCCGTATACGGGATCGCGACGGCCTGGCAGCGCTCAGTAGCGTTTCCAGCATGATCACTCGACGCACCCTCCGCTGGACCGGCGCCTCCGCTCTCGCCCTCGCCGTCCTGGCCGGTCCCGCCGTGACCGCCGCCCACGCCGCCGCGCCCGAGGCGGCATTCCAGGACGTCGTGGACGACCTGGTCACCAAGGACAAGTTCCCCGCCGCCATCGCCACCATCCAGGACAAGGACGGCGAGATGACCGACTACACGGCCGGCAAGGGCGAGCCGCCCGCCGACGGCTACGTCCGCATCGGCAGCAACACCAAGACGTTCACGGCGGTGACGATCCTGCAGCTGGTCGGGGAGGGCAAGGTCAAGCTGGACGGCCCGGTCGAGACGTACCTGCCGGGCCTGCTGCGCGGCAAGGGCGTCGACGGCCGCCGCATCACCGTACGGCAACTGCTCCAGCACACCAGCGGCCTGCCCGAGTACACCGACTTCCTGGCGAAGGGCGCGCTGCCGTACCAGCACACCTACTTCCAGCCCCGCGACCTGCTCGACCTGGCGCTGAAGAAGAAGGCCCAGTTCGCGCCCGGCACGAAGTGGTCGTACACGAACACCAACTTCGTCGTCGCCGGCCTGATCATCGAGAAGGTCACCGGCCGCCCGGCCGCCGAGGAGATCGAGAGGCGGACCGTCAGGAAGCTGGGCCTGGAGCACACGTACTTCCCGAACGTCGGCGACCAGGGCATCCGCGACCCGCACCCGACCGGCTACCACCGCGACGACCCGGCCAAGCCGATGACCGACGTGTCCACGTATGAGCCGTCCGGCGCCTGGACCGCCGGCCAGATGATCTCGACGCCGAGCGACCTCAACCGCTTCTTCACCGCGCTCCTCGACGGCAAGCTGCTCAAGCCCGCGCAGCTCAAGCAGATGCGCACCACCGTCAAGGCGCCGGAGCTGGGCCCCGGCGGCCGGTACGGGCTCGGCATCAGCGCCGTCAAGCTGTCCTGCGGGGGCACGGCTTGGGGTCACGGCGGGGCGATCCCCGGTTTCTACACCACGAACGCCGCCACCGAGGACGGCCGCGCCGCCGCCATCGCGGTCACCCACCTGCCGGCGACCGCGCCCGCCCAGCAGCACGTCGAGGCCGCCCTGGACACGGCCCTGTGCGCGAAGTCCTGAGGCGGTCCTGAGCCGGTCAGCCGTTGTCCACGAGGCGGGCGGGGAAGCCGCCCGTCGCGATGGGGCCCCAGCGGTCGATGGTGATGCGGATCAGCGACTTGTCCTGGCGGCGCATGGCCTCGCGGTATTCGTCCCAGTCGGGGTGCTCGCCGGCGATGCACCGGTAGTACTCGACCAGCGGCTCCAGCGCGGCCGGCATGTCGAGCACCTCGGCCTGCCCGTCGACCTGCACGTAGGGGCCGTTCCAGTCGTCGGACAGCACGCACATCGACACGCGGGGGTCGCGGCGGGCGTTCACGGCCTTGGCGCGGTCGGGATAGGTGGACACCACGATCCGGCCTGACTCGTCCACACCACACGAGACCGGCGACAGCTGGGGGCGGCCGTCGGCGCGGGTGGTGGAGAGCAGGCCGTGGTGGCGGGGGCGGAGGAAGTCGAGCAGTTCGGGGAGCTCGACGCGGCGGGCGGTGGCGATGCTCGGTGCCATCTGCAGATGCCTCTCATGACGTCAGTGCAACAAGCCCGATCCTGCCACCCGCCCGGGAACGCTCTTCACAGGGTGGTCAGTCCGACGCCGGCCAGGACGAGGCCCGCCGCGCAGGCCACGGTCCTGATGGTGTTCCAGCGGGTCCAGCGCGGCGCGTACTCCTGGTAGGACATGGTGCCGGCGTCCAGGGCGTTGTTCATCGGTACGTTGATCGCCACCGTGACGAGGAACGACCCGACCGCGTTGACCGCCGCCGCGGCGTAGAACCACATCGAGCCGCCGACGATCCCGGCCGCCAGCGCGGCGAGCGGCGAGCCCATGAAGGCGATGTACAGCCACGGGTTGAGGATCTTCCGGTTGATACTGCGCATCGCCGCCTCCGCCTGGGCCGGGTCGATGGCGTTCAGGCCCGGCATGACGGACATGGAGAAGGCGTAGAACAGGCCCGTGAGGGCGCCGTGCAGCAGGAGGGTGAGGAGAGCCAGAACCATCATGCCTTCATGGTGACCCGCAGCAGGTGAGACGGGCCATGGTCGTTCCGCTCATTCGCATAAGAGAGCGTCTCAAGGTCGCTGTGACGGTCGTCACGTTCGCTGTGTGCATTCGTCCACAGTTGATCTGCTTGGGTCTCCGTAATGTCCCTGTCAACGGATCACACCGACGACGGGGAGGAACCCGAAATGCGTAAGACCCTTGCTATCGCCGCTCTTGCCGGTTCGATGGCCGTCACCGGCCTCGCGATGACCGCGCCCGCCCAGGCCTCGACCGGGACTAGCTGGGGCAAGGTGTTCTCCAGCGACCACAAGGCGTACACGTTCGGCAAGACCTGGAAGTCCGGCGGCAAGGTGTTCACGAAGTGGTACGGGGTGGACAAGCGGGGCGGGAAGAAGGGCTGGGTCTGGTTCGAGGTGTACCAGAACGGTCACTGGACGAAGTTCAACAAGGCGTGGGACGGCAAGGTCGTCGGCACGTGGAGCGGGCACGGGATCCAGAAGGTGTACACGTTCACCTGCTGGGCCGGGAAGTTCGACAACTGCGGCAAGAAGTACCGCATCTACTAAAACTTGGGGGAGGCCCCGAGCGTGTCTCCCCGCGCCGTCACGGGTGATCGGGCGAGGCTTGCCTGGACAGGTTCTGGCCCGACAGGCAGGCTCTCATGCTCGGACGATCCTTCGCCGCCCTCGCCCTGACCACCGCCGTTCTCACGCATCCGGCTCCGGCGTACGCCGTGACGCTTGAGCAGAAGCTGGCCACGCTCGCCGCGTTCACCCAGCCCACCGACGCCAGCTCGACCGCCTGGCGGGGCGCCTGGGCAGACCAGGGCTCGTGGGCCGCGTACGCCTTCGACTGGACCACCGACCAGTGCTCGGCCAGCCCCGACAAGCCGCTCGGCTTCGACTTCAGGATGCCCTGCACGCGGCACGACTTCGGCTACCGCAACTACAAGGCGGTCAGCCGGTTCACGGAGAACAAGGCGCACGTGGACGACGCCTTCCTGCACGACCTGCGCCAGGTGTGCGCCGGTCACGAAGGGGCACGCAGGAGGGTGTGCGAGCGGCTCGCCTGGTCGTACTACCAGGCGGTGCGGCGGCTCGGGGCGCTGGTGCCGGGGGACAGGCTCGACGAGTTCGCCTGATACCGGGGGACTCCGGGCGATAGTCTGCTCGCGATCATCGTCGTCGCGGGCGGAGGGGGAAGCGGTGCCAGGCCCGACGCGCGACCCGGAGCAGGTGGGACCGTACCGGATCGTGGGGCGGCTCGGCGCCGGCGGGATGGGGGTCGTGTACGCCGGCGTGGACGCCGCCGGTCAGCGCGCGGCCGTGAAGCTCATCCACGACTCGCACGCCGCCGACCAGGAGTTCAGGGCGCGGTTCCGGCGCGAGGTCGCGATGCTGCGCCGGGTGCGGGGCGCCTACTGCGTACGCATCCTGGCCGACGGCGCCGACGCGGCGCAGCCCTGGCTGGCCACCGAGTACATCGCGGGCCGGACTCTGACCGAGCACGTCGCCGAGCACGGCCCGCTGCGCGGCGACGAGCTGTACGGCCTGGCCGCCGGGCTCGCCGAGGCGCTGACCGCCGTGCACGCGGCCGGGGTCGTGCACCGCGACCTGAAGCCCTCCAACGTGATGCTGTCGCCGGACGGGCCCCGGCTGGTGGACTTCGGCATCGCCCGCGCCCTCGACGGCACCGCCCTGACGGCGACCGGCCACGTGGTGGGCTCGCCCGGGTGGGTGAGCCCCGAGGAGTACGCGGGCGGCCCGACCGGCCCTGCCGCCGACGTGTACGGCTGGGCGCTGGTCGTCGTGTACGCGGCTACGGGGCGGCAGCCGTACGGGAACGAGCGGGCCGAGGTGCTCGCGCTGCGCGTGTTGCGGAACGCGGTGGACACCACCGCCTTACCGCCCGCGCTCAGAGCCTCGGCCGATCGGGCCCTGTCGAAGGGGCCCGAGCAGCGGCCCGCGATGGGCGAGGTGCTCGCGGCGGTCGCCACCGCATGGCGCGGGCAGCCGGTGGCTTTCGGGGACGCGGTCGCCGACATCACCGACCGCGTCAAGCGCACCTGGCCGTCCCGCACGGGCAGCGCGACTCCCTGGCCGAATGCCGATCGGCCGCCCGCGGTGGGCGGCGCGACGTCCTGGCCGCCCGGCGCGACCGCCCGGCCCGGCGCCGCTGGGCCCTCGGGACAGCCGGCGACCGTGCCGCCCCGGCGCCGCGTCAAGGTCGTGCCGATCGCGGCCGTCGCGACGGCCGCCGTGCTCACGGGCGTGATCCTGCTGAACACCCTCCCCGGCGCGACCACCGCACAAGGACCGGACACCACCCAAGGACCGACCACCACCGGCCGGCCGACCAGCACGACCAAGCGCGATGCCACCCCGGCGACCGAACCGGCCACCCCCACGTCGGCACCCGCGCCCCGTACCCAGGCCGACCTGGCCGCCGCCCTCGACCTCGCGCTCAGTGCCACCCCCGCCGCGACCTTCTCGTACGAGGGCGGCTTCACCCAGAGCGCCGCCACCGCCGTGGCCTCCGGCCGCCTGCACCACGACGACGCCTCCGACTCCGACGCCTTCACCATGCACGTCAATCCCGCCGACGGCTCAGGAGAGGCGGACTACGTCATCGCGGACGACGAGCTGTACGTGGACCGGCCGGGCGCCCGAGCCCTGGCCCTGGAGCAGAAGACGGCAGACAAGCCGTGGTTCGCCCTGCTGGTCGCGGGCACCGCGGGGCCGTCCGTCATCAGGGACGTCGTCCAGAACAGCACGACCTTCCAGGCCAAGGGCCGTACCTACTCGGGTGGCCTGCCCACCACCACGGCCGCCGGCCGGCTGCGGACCCTGCTCGCCTCCTGGCTGGGCGGCCAGGTTCCGGACGACGACAAGTCCTTCATCACGTACGAGCTGACCCTCGGCTCCCAGAACCGCCCTGCGAGATTCGAGCTGGCGTGGAAGGTGCCGATGGGCGTGAACGGCACGTACGAATCGGTCTTCACCACCAAGTACGCCAAGTGGCAGGAGAACGGCGAGATCCCCAAACCTTGAACGGCCCGCCATGAAGCAGGCGGGCCGTCGGAGGGGAAGGCTCAGCAGGAGAGGTTGCCGCCCGGCGAGACGCCGAGGATCTGGGTGAAGCGCTGGTAGCTGTTGATCCGGCTCTGGACCTGCGCCGGGTTGCCGCCGTCGCACTCCACGCGGCCGTTGATGCTCCGGATGGTCTCGCCGAACCCGCGGCCGTTGACGATCGCGTTGTGGGCGGTCATGGTGCCGGGGCCGTTCTGGGTCATCCAGTACCAGATGGCCGTCTTCCAGGCGACGGAGGCGTCCTGCTGCACCAGCCACGGGTTGGTGAGCAGCGGCAGGCCGAGCGCGTCACCGGCGGCCTTGTAGTTGTAGTTCCAGCTCAGCTGCATGGGGCCGCGGCCGTAGTAGGCGGACTGGCCGGCCGGGCAGCCGAACGACTGGCCGGGGTCGCAGTAGTGGGAGTAGTTCGCGGTGTTCTGCTCCACGATGTGGACGAGGCCGCCGGTCTCGTGGCCGACGTTCGCGAGGAAGGCCGCCGCCTCCTGCTTCCTGACGGTGTCGCTGCCGGTCTTGGCGAAGGCCGGGTACGCGCTCAGGGCCGCGACGAGGCCACTGTAGGTGTAGAAGGAGTTCCGGCCAGGGAACATCTGGTCGAACTGCGCCTGGCTCACGACGAACCCGGACGGGTCGGGCGGCGGGTCGGTGGGGCCGCCGCCGTCGCAGGTGTACGGGTCCCAGTACCAGTGGCTGATCACCGGGTCGTAGCCGGGGTTCTCGTGGACGGCGATGTAGTGGTTGCCGTCGGTGTAGCGGACGATGCTGCCCACGGCGTACCACTGTCCCGCCACCCAGTTCGGGTAGCTGCAGGACGTCCCGCCGCCGCTGCCGCCGGTGCAGGTGCCCTGGTCGGCCCAGACGGCGGCGCTGCCCGGCGTCTCGCCCTGGGTCCACCACTGGGCCCTCCAGTTGCGCCCGTTGTACGACGCCGTCGCCCCACCGGTGTAGACCGCCGAGGAGCTCCAGGCGCCGGCGCAGGCGGCGGCGTTCGCCGCACTCGGCACGAGCACCGCGAGCACGCCCGCGGCCAGGCATAACGCCGCCAGGTGGGCCAGGAGTCTACGCACGTGACCACTCCCTCAATCTCTTAGGAAAGTTTCCTAAGGATTAACGGAGAACCTGCCCCCACGCAAGGCCCAAAGTCAGGGCGCCTCCTCGGCGGCCGTCCGATCGGCGAGGCGCTCGTACCGCTGCCGCGCCGCCTGCGCGGTGCCGAGCCCCAGCCCGAACGCGATCTCCTGCCACGTCATCCCCCGCCCCCGCGCCATCTCGAGCAGCCCGGCCTCCAGCGCGTCCATCTCACTCCGCACCATCGGAACAAGACTCAGCGCAGCGGTGATGTCCGCCTGATCCACGGCCGGCTCCCCGTCGTCGAAAGGGGCGGCCCCACTGAGCAGGAACGTCACCAGCCTGATGGCCTCATGCGGCCCGAGCATCGACGGATGAACCTGCCGGAGCCGCTGCTCGTCGGTGGCGGCATGCCGCTCGGCGATCCGGAAGAGGGACGCGTACACCCGCTCGGCCCGCGCCTGCTCGGGGTGCGGCGCGGTGAAGGGGTCGGGTTGCTGGGAGTTCTGCATGGAACCACGGTGGCGCAGGCGATGACTGATGTCAACATAATGTTTTGAACAGACTGTTCAATGTGCGATGATCGCTCTCATGGTGGACGGCGAAGCGGGTCGGCCCTCGATGCTTCTGGCGTTCCGGGCGGAGAACATCTACTCGTTCCACGACGAGGTGGACTTCTCGCTGGAGGCGACGGCCGAGGAGGGCGTCCCATGGCACCGGGAAGACGGTCGGCCGCTGCGGGTCCTTCCTGCGGCGGGTGTGTTCGGTGCCAATGCGTCAGGCAAGACCAACCTGCTCAAGGCGCTCCACGATCTGCGGAATCTCGTGCTGTTCTCGTTCCGCTCCGAAGGGATTCGGCGTCACGGCTTCCGGCTCGACCCCGAGGCGGCCGAGCAGCCGACCCGCTACGAGGTCGATCTCGTGCTCAACGGCGTGCGTCACGAGTACGGCGTCATCCTGGACGACCGGCGCGTGCTCCATGAATGGGCGTACCGATATCCGCACGGCCGCGCGGCGCTGCTCTTCGAGCGCAAGCACGGAGAGCAGGTCGACATCCCCGCGGGCAAGCGGGCGATCGGGCAGGCGATCGAGCGCGTCGTCAGGCCGGACGCCTTGTTCCTGTCGGCCGCGGCCGCCGGCGAGCACCCTGATCTGCTGCCGCTGCACAACTGGTTCGGACGGAACCTGAAGCTTGTGGATGCGTTGAGCAGGCAGGCCCGGTGGACGTACACCGCGCAGCTGCTTCGCGAGGAGATCACCCGCGAACAGGTCCTGGCGCTGCTTCGCGCCGGGGATCTCGGCATCGCGGACGTCAGGACCCGGCCGCTCGACCCCGAAGTGCTCGGACGGGTCAACCGCGCCATGCTCATCTGGGGCGGCTACAGGGACGGCGGCGGCGGTTTCCCGCAGATCGACCTCGACGAGCTGGGGTTGACGCTCACGCACCGCGGGGTGCGGGGCGACGCCGACTTCGACGTGTCAGAGGAATCTCTGGGCACTCTCGTCTGGCTGGGCATGGTGGGGCCGGTCTTCGAGGCTCTCGAGCTGGGGGCGGTGTTGCTGGTCGACGACCTGGGGTCGAGCCTGCATCCCGTCCTCGCCGAGCGGATCATCGGTCTCTTTCAGGACCCCGAGGCCAATCCCCGCGATGCCCAGCTCATCTTCAGCTCTCATGCCCCGTCGCTCATGGGCGATACGGCGCGCCAGGGCGTTCTGGGGCGGGACCAGATCTGGTTCATCGAGAAGCTCGCGGACGGCCGGAGCCGCCTCTACCCCCTGTCGGACCTGTCGCCGCACGAGGAGGAGGTCATCGGGAAGCAGTACCTCTCCGGCCGGTACGGCGCGACGCCGATCGTCAGCCACGAGGAGTTCGTCGACGTCGCACGTCTCATGATCGGCGGTCACGAATGACCCGGCGAGGAGCGATCCGTCGTGGCGAGGAGGGCGGCGGCGAGCCAGGTGAAGGGGAGCGGGGGGTCGGGTGGGGTGGCGTTGATGGTGGCCACCAGCGACAGGTACCTGCCGTGGGTCGAGTCGAAGGCCGAGTCCTCGTCCATGGGTTCGCGTTCGATCTCCTCGATCAGGCGGAACTTCGCGGCCAGGTCGGTCTTGAAGGTGGTGTCCGGTTGTCTGTCGGTCAGGCCGGCGGTCGCCGCTGCGAGGCGGGTGGCGGCGGCTTTCACCCTGGGGGCGTCCGGCGGGAGGCCCTCGCGGTGGGCGGCCAGCAGGTCCGCCATGATCTCCGTGCCGGTGATGTGGATGAACTCCTGTACGGGGGTGGTCGTCATCTGGCGGCCTGACGGGGTGTGGTAGGCGTCTTGTAGGTATGTGCGGACTGCTTGGCGGAAGTCCGGGTCTCCTACCAGGTCGCCCAGTTCGATCCAGGCTTCCAATTGGATGGCGGTGGGGTCGTCGGGCAAGTGGGGGCGGATGGCGCGCAGGCTGTCGACGAAGAGGGGGGAGGCGTCCAGACCCGCGCTGACGTCCGTCCAGAAGTCGTCGATCAGGCGTTCGCGCTCCTCGTCGGACATCGACACGAGCCGCTGCATGAGGGCGGCCTGCTCGATGGTGCCGCCCTGGCCGACCAGCGTGCGGAGCACCGCGCGGCGGGCGCGTAACGTGCGTTCCTGACTTTCGACCAGCTCCAGGTGCAGGACGAACAGCTCGTGCAGGGTCGTCTCGCCGGCCAGGAGGCGGCGGATGTCGTCCAGGCCCGTGTCCAGGTCACGCAGGGTGCGGACGAGGTCGAGGCGGGCGATGGCGCGCAGGTCGTACAGGCGGGTGCCGGACTCGGCCAGGCGGGTGGGGGCGACGATGCCGGCGTCGGCGTAGAAGCGGATCGCGCTGACGCTCAGGCCGGTGCGGCGGGCGGCGTCCCCGATCGAGTAGAGCTCGTCCATGCTGTCACTATGGGACCTCAAGCTGCTTGAGGTGCAACCATCCGCCAGGCGTGGGGCTCCACGGTCCAGGTGCGGGCGGCGTGCGGGCCGGTCAGCTCGCCGTCGGCGTTGACGTGCAGGTCAGGCCCGGACACGTGGACGCGCGTTCCGCGTACGGTGACCACCTCCGGCCGCTCGGTGTGCCGGCCGAGCTTGAGCAGCACCCCGTACATGAGCCGCTGCAGCGGGCCGGTGGCGAACGAGACGACCACGTCCGCGAGCCCGTCGGAGGGGCGGGCGTCGGGGGTGAGGGGCGTGCCGCCGCCGATCGAGGTGCCGTTGCCGATGCCGACCATGAGGACCCGGCGCCGGCCGTCCGCGACCACCTGGCCGTCCACCTCCACCTTGAGCGGCAGTCCCTTGGTACGCGCGCCCGCCACCAGACTCCCCACCGCGTACGCGAAGCGGCGCAGCACCGGCTTGAGCGGCGTGGCGGTGCGGGCCGCCTCGACGCCCACGCCGATGTGCACGGCGTTGACCACGATGCCGCCTTCGTCGTCGCGCAGCAGGTCGAGCGGCCGGGGACGGCCCGACGCCGCCGCCCGTGCGGCTTCCACCGGGTCGAGCGGTATGCCGAGGCCGCGTGCCAGGTCGTTGCCGGTGCCGAGCGGGATCAGGCCGACGGTCCTGGTGGCCAGCTCGTCCCGTTCTGACAGGGTGGCGACCAGGGTGTGCAGCGTGCCGTCGCCGCCGAGCACGACCGGGTCGCGGTCGGGGTGCTCGTCCAGCGCCTTGGCGAGCGCGCCGGGGTCGTCGAGGCGGACCTGAGCGGTGTCGGCGTGCTCGTGCAGCACGGTCATGATGTCCGCGACCACGTCGTCGCCGGCACCGCCCGCCGCCGCGTTCACGATCGCCAGCAACCGGCGCATGGAGCCCTCCCTCGCCGCGCGTCCTCTACGGGGCCGACGCCTACCCCTACGGAAGTCGCCTAACCAGGAGGTGGTTCTCATGAAGTTCTCAGGCGAAGTTTGTAGCACTTTCGCCTGAGATTTATGACTATGGGGCGATGGAGCGTGTGCCGCAGGCGGACCGTGCGGCCACCGACGTCAACGGGGCGCAGGCGGAACAGGCAGCCCAGGGGGCCGGGGCCGGGAAACGCGTCCGGTGGATCGTCGCCGCAGGTGCGGCGCTGCTGGTCGTCGCGGTCCTGGCGTACGCGCTGGGCAGCGTCACGGGCGGAGCCGAGCAGGCCGCGCCGAGCCCCAGCCCGACACCGTCACCAAGCGCCACCCTGACCGTGTCCGACGTCTTCGAACGCGTCGGCCCGTCAGTGGTGGTCGTCCAGGCGGGCACATCATTCGGCACGGGAGTGATCGCGGCCGACGACGGCACGATCCTGACCGCGCACCACGTCATCAAGGGCGCGAAAGAGGTCACACTCCGCTTCGCGGACGGC
The DNA here is from genome assembly GCF_042428605.1 of Nonomuraea salmonea. Classification (NCBI taxonomy): domain Bacteria; kingdom Bacillati; phylum Actinomycetota; class Actinomycetes; order Streptosporangiales; family Streptosporangiaceae; genus Nonomuraea; species Nonomuraea salmonea. The sequence continues at coordinate 81,096 of NZ_JBHMCF010000013.1, read as the reverse complement.
ACCAAGGCCAAGGCGGCGGTCACGTCGGAGAACCCGAAGCGCGACGTCGCCACGCTCAAGCCCGCGAAGCTGCCCGAGATCCTCGTCCCCGCGACGCTCGGCGGCGGCGTGACCGTCGGCGCGCCCGTGATCGCGATCGGCAACCCGCTCGGCCTGACGTACAGCGTCTCCACCGGCGTCGTCTCCGGCCTGAACAGGACCGCCGACCGCACCTCCGACGACGGCGACCTGAACGGGCTCATCCAGTTCGACGCCTCCGTCAACCCGGGCAGCTCCGGCGGCCCCCTCCTCGACGCCCGCGGCCTGGTGATCGGCATCGTCGTCTCGATCGCCGACCCTGGAGGCGACGAGGCGTTCGCCGGGATCGCGTTCGCGGTGCCGATCGGCGCCGCACTCGGCGGCGACGACGGCGACGGCCCGCCCGGCCAAGGACTGCAGATATGACGCGAAGGGACCCCATGACCCCGATGGAGCCGGGCCAGGCCCACCCGCTCGAACAGGTGCTGTTCGAGGTCAAACGTACGATCGTCGGACAGGACGTGCTGCTCGAACGCATGGCCGTGGCGCTGGTCGCCGACGGCCACCTGCTGGTCGAGGGCGTGCCTGGCCTGGCCAAGACCCTCGCCGTACGCTCGCTCGCCGCCGCCATCGACGGCAGCTTCCAGCGCGTGCAGTTCACCCCCGACCTGGTGCCCGCCGACCTCGTCGGCACCCGCGTCTACCACCAGCATTCCGGCGAGTTCAAGACCGAGCTCGGCCCCGTGTTCGCGAACCTGCTGCTGGCCGACGAGATCAACCGCGCCCCCGCCAAGGTGCAGAGCGCCCTGCTGGAGGTCATGCAGGAGCACCAGGTGACGATCGGGCGTGAGACGTTCCGGGTGCCCGAGCCGTTCCTGGTCATGGCGACGGAGAACCCGATCGAGTCGGAGGGCACGTACCCGCTGCCCGAGGCGCAGGTCGACCGGTTCATGATGAAGGTGATCGTCGACTACCCGGCCCAGGCCGAGGAGCAGGCGATCGTCGCGCGGGCGCTGCGCCCGCCCGAGCCGCCGCAGCCGATGCTGACCACCGGCGACCTGATGGCCATGCGGGAACGCGCCCGGCAGGTGTACGTCGACCCGGCGATCGTCGACTACGCGGTCCGCGTGGTCACCGCCACCCGCTCCCCGGCGACGGCCGGGCTCGGCGAGCTGGAACGGTACGTCACCCACGGCGCCAGCCCCCGGGCCTCCATCGCGCTCGTCACCGGGGCCAGGGCACTGGCGTTCCTGCGCGGGCGGGACTACGTCCTGCCGCACGACCTCGCCGAACTCGCCCTCGACGTGCTGCGGCACCGCCTCGTCCTGTCGTACGAGGCGCTCGCCGACGACATCGACCCCGACACGATCGTCACCAGAGTGCTCGGAGCCGTCCGCGCGCCCGACGTCGTCCTGCAGAACCGCTGACCCGCCATGGCAACCGCCCCAGAGAAACTCCTGCTCCGCCTGGAGTGGAAGGTCGTCCGCAGGCTCGACGGCCGGCTCCAGGGGGCACACCGCACCACGTACCGGGGCTCCGGGATCGACTTCACGGGGCTGCGGGCGTACATGGAGGGCGACGACGCCCGCCACATCGACTGGAACGTGACCGCGCGGCTGGACGAGCCGCACCTGCGGGTGTTCACCGAGGACCGCGAGCTGACCGTGTGGCTCGTGCTCGACCGGTCGGCCTCGATGGCGGCGGGCCGGCCCGGACGAGCCAAGCACGACGTGCTCGCCGAGCTGGCGCTGGTCCTCGCCCGGCTGTTCGGGCGGGGCGGGAACCGGGTGGGGGCGCTGTTGTACGACACGGGGATGCTGCGCGTCGTGCCACCCGGCACGTCCCGCAGACACGCCCTCCGCATCGCCGCCGAACTCGACCGCACCGCAGAACGCGCCTCCGACGGACGTCGCGGCGGCGGACGTCGCGGCGGCGGACGTCGCGGCGGCGGGCGGAGCGGCGGCGCGACCACTGACCTGGCCGAGATGCTGGACGCGGCCGGACGGCTGGCCCGGCGCCGCGCCCTCATCCTCGTCCTGTCGGACTTCATCGGCGAAGGCGACTGGGAACGCTCACTCCAGCGCCTGGCCCGCCGCCACGAGGTGGTCGCCCTGCGCATCGTGGACACCGCCGACGACGTCCTTCCTGAGGCCGGCCTGATCGTGGTCGAGGACGCCGAGACCGGCGAGCAACTCGTCGTGGACTCCGCCGACCCCCTGCTCCGCGTCCGCTTCCGCGAGGCAGTGGCGACCCGCGACGCCGGCCTCACCGCGGGCATGCGCCGCGCGGGCGTCCCCGTGCACCGCGTGGAGACCGAACGCGACCTGGCCGAGACCCTCGTCGAGGTCGTCGCCAAAACCAGGGACCGGCGCTCATGACCGGCCCCGCGGCACCGGTGGAGGAGGTGTCATGACGCTGTCCTCGCCGTTGTCGCTGGTCGTCGGGTTGCTGGTGACGGTGGCGCTCGGCTGGGCGGTCGTCGTGTCGGGGCGCCGCCGCAAAGCGGCGCTCGCCGCCGCAGGGGTCGCCCTGGCCGGAGGCAGGCGTACGTCGTTCGGCGCCGGGCTGACGATCGCCGGCGTCGCGGTGCTCGCGATCGCCACCGCGGGGCCGACGGCCATGGTGCCGGTGCCGCGTACGGCGGGGACGGTCATCCTCGCCATCGACGTCTCCAACAGCATGGGCGCCGACGACGTGGCCCCCACCAGGCTGGCGGCGGCGCAACGGGCGGCCCGCGCGTTCGTGGCGGCCCAGCCGGACAGCGTGGACATCGGAGTCGTCGCGTTCGAGCGGGGCGCGCTGACGACGGCCCGCCCCGACGCCGACCACGCCAAGGCGCTCAAGGCCATCGACCGGCTGAAGGTCGCCGGCGGCACCTCGCTGGGCGCGGCCATCGCGGTCTCGCTGACGGCGATCAGCGGCGAGCAGGTGACGATCGACAAGGAGGGGAAGGTACCGGACATCGGTTACTGGCCGTCGGCGACGATCGTGGTGTTCTCCGACGGCCAGAACCAGGGCCAGGGCCTCGACAAGGCCGCCGAGGTGGCGCAGACGGCCGGCGTCCAGGTGCACACGGTCGGCGTCGGCACCACGGCGGGCGCGACGGTCAAGGTGGACGGCTACAACCTGCAGACCTCGCTGGACGAGGAGACGCTGACCAAGATCGCGCAGACGACCGGCGGCGACTACCACCCCGCCTCCGACGCCGCCCTGCTCGACGGCGTCGCCGACACCATCGACCTGCGGCTCACCGTCTCCGACGAGCCGCTGCCTCTCGCCGGCGGGCTGATCTGGCTCGCCCTCGCGCTGCTCACCGCGGGAGCGGCGCTCACCGTGCTCCGCTCTGGACGGGTGATCTGAATGCTCATGAACCGGACGTCCTGGCAGGTGATCTGAATGCTCATGAACCGGACGCCCTGGCAGGTGGTCTGAGTGACGTTCTCATGGCCGTGGGCCCTGCTGTTCGCGCTGGTCATCCCGCTCATCTTCGCCGTGCGCTGGTGGGCGCTGCGCCGCCGACGGCGGGCCGCCGTCCGCGTGACGTCGATCGCGCTGGTCCGCACCGCCGTGCCGGGGCGTACGCGGTGGATCAGGAAGATCCCGCCGGCCCTGTTCGTCGCGGGCCTCGCGCTGCTCGCGGTCGGGGCAGCGAGGCCGCAGGCGGAGGTGCCGGTGGCGCAGCGGTCGGCGACGATCCTGCTGGCCCTCGACACCTCGGGCTCCATGTGCTCGACGGACGTGGAGCCCAACCGCCTGACCGCCGCCAAGAAGGCGGCCGCCGAGTTCATCGAGTCGCAGCGCGGCGGGCCGCGCATCGGGCTGGTGACGTTCGCCGGCACCGCGGGCCTGCTCGTCCCGCCGACCGACGACACCGACGCGCTGATCAAGGCGATGGACGACCTCACCACCGCCCGCGGCACCGCCATCGGCCAGGCCATGCTGGCCTCGATCGACGCGATCGCCGAGGTGGACCCGTCCGTCGCCCCCACCGGCGCGACCCCGCCCGCCGGCGACGCGGGCGACGCGGGTTACGCCGCCGCCGCGATCGTCGTGCTCACCGACGGCGCCAACACCCAGGGCGTCGATCCGCAGACCGCCGCCCAGGAAGCGGCCCTGCGGCACGTCCGCGTCTTCCCGATCGGCTTCGGCACCACCACGCCGTCACCCATGGTGTGCGAGAACTCGCAGTTCGACGGCCGTGGCTTCGGCTCGTGGGGCGGCTGGGGCGGGGGCGGCTTCGACCGCGGCCGCAATGTCCGCATGATCGACGAGCCGGCCCTCAAGCAGATCGCCGAGACGACCGGCGGCTCGTACCACCGCGCCGAGAACGCCGACGAGCTGGAGACCGCCCTCGACTCGCTGCCCGGCGCGTTCACCGTCGTCCGCGAGAAGGTGGACACCGCCGCCGGCTTCGCGGCCGGCGGGGCGCTGCTCGTCGGCTCCGCCCTGGCGCTGTCGCTGTGGTGGAACCGCCCCAGGGCGACCCGCTAGTCCCGCCGTCCCAGCAGCTTCTCGATGCTGCGGCGCTCGCGCTTGGTGGGACGGCCCGCGCCCCGCGCGCGTACGGCGACCGTCACGGCCTCCTCGCGCGGCGGCGGGGGAGGGCTCTTGTCGACGTAGCACTCGGCGGCCACCGCCGCGCCCACCCGCTTGCTGATGATCTTGGAGACGACGACGATCCGCTCGCGGCCGTCGTGCCGCAGCCGCACCTCGTCGCCGGGACGGATCGCGTGGGCCGGTTTGACGCGTACGTCGTTGACCCGCACGTGACCGCCCCGGCAGGCGTCGGCCGCGACCGACCGGGTCTTGGTCAGCCGCACCGCCCAGATCCAGCTGTCGACCCGCGCGCTCGGCTGCTGCTCACCTGCCATTCCGTCACTTTACCGACATGGACGCCCCGGTAAGCAGGTCGGCGGCCGCCCGGACGTCGGCGTCCAGCGGCCGGTCCGGGTCGATCGGCGGGATCGCCTCGGCCAGCGCGTCGAGCAGCTCCGCGCAGGCCGGGGCGGTCGGCCGGCGCGCGCCGACGTGCGCGGCCTGCCGCAGCCCCACGGCCAGCGAGCCGCACAGCAGCCGCAGCAGCCCCGCCATGTCGTACGCCCGCAGCGCCGCCTGCGTCCCGAAGGGCACCACGTCCTGGTTGTGCAGGTTCGTCGGCAGGCTCTGCATGCCGGCCGGCACCGCCGCACGCCGCAGCTCGGCGACGAACGCCGTCGTCGCGAGCTGCACGCCCTGCATGCCGTGCTGCCGCCCGGGCCCGGCGGCCAGCATCGGCGGCAGCCCGCCGTTGCGCGCCGGATCGACGAGCAGGTCGAGCTGCCGTTCCGCGAGGTTGCCGAGCTGCGCGACGACCATGGCCAGCACGTCGGAGGCGAACGCGGCCGGCTGGCCGAAGAAGTTGCCGCCGTGCACCACGAGATCGTCGTCGGGGAAGAACAGCGGGTTGTCGGAGACGCTCGACAGGTCGGCCGCGACGACGCCGTCCACGTACCGCAACGCGTCCTCGGCCGCGCCGAGCAGCTGCGGCGAGCAGCGGATGCTGTACGGCTCCTGCAGCGCCCGCGTCCCCGAAGGGCGCACCCCGGCCAGGGTCTTGCGCATGCCGTCGGCGACGTCCGCCGCGCCGCGATGCCCGTACGCGTCCAGCAGCCGCGCATCGAGGAACTGGGGGTCGCACCCGAGCAGGTCGGCCAGCAGGCACGTCAGCGTCTGGACGGCCCGGTGCGCGGCCCGCACGCTCTCCAGCGCGAGCGCAGTCGCGGCGGTGGTGAGCGAGGTGCCGTTGACCAGGGCGAGCGCGTCCCTGCCGTCCAAACCCAGCGGGCTCAGCCCGGCTTCGCGCAGCGCGTCGGCGGCGGGTACGCGCCGGCCTTCCACGTACGCGTGCCCCCGGCCGCGCAGCGCCTGCGTGGCGTAGGCCAGCGGGATCAGGTCGCCGCTCGCGCCGACCGAGCCGTAGCGCGGGACCGCCGGGACGAACGTCGTCCCGAACATCGCCGCCAGCCCGTCCACCACGTGCGCCGACACCCCGGACAGGCCCTGGGCCAGCGACCACACGCGGACCAGCAGCGCCGCCCTGGCCACGTCGAGCGGCAGGTCGGGGCCCTGTCCCGCGCCGAGGTGGGCGAGCGTGTTGTCGCACTGGTCGGCCTCGTCCTCCCGCCCGGCGAACCCGACCAGCGCCCCGAACCCGGTCGTCGCCCCGTAAACCGGGCGGTCCTCCTCCTTCAGCACCTCGCGCAGGTGGCCACGGCCGCGCTCGACCCGGCCCCGTACGCTCGCGTCCACCACGACGGACACGGGAGCCGCGGCGCGGCGGAGATCGGCGGGACACAGCGGGGCGGTGAGTTCGATGTCGCGCATGTCCGGACGATAAGGCGGTAATTCTCAGAATCCTCTGAGAATTCGTCCCTAGCTTCCAGGTCATGGCGCATGATTACGTGATCATCGGAGCCGGACCGGCCGGGCTACAGCTCGCCGCACAGCTGGAACGCCACGGTCATGACTATGTCGTCCTCGAACGCGGGCCCGGGCCCGGCACGTTCTTCACCCGGTTCCCGCGGCACCGCCAGCTCATCTCCATCAACAAGGTGCACACCGGGTACGCCGACCCCGAGCAGCGGCTGCGGATGGACTGGAACTCGCTGCTGAGCGACGACCCCGACCTGCTGTTCACCCGCTACAGCGAGGAGTACTTCCCGCAGGCCGACGACCTCCTCCGCTACCTCGCCGACTTCGCGGCGAAGACCGGCGTGCGGGTACGTTACGGCGTCGACGTCGTCCGCATCGGGCGCGGCGACGACGGCTTCACCGTCACCGACGCCGCGGGACACACCTGGCAGAGCCGCCGCCTCATCATGGCCACCGGCGTCTCCCAGCTCAACGTGCCGCCCATCCCCGGCATCGAGACCGCGGAACGGTACGACACGTTCGACACCGACCCCGCGTCCTTCACCGGTCAGCGGGTGCTCATCATCGGCAAGGGCAACTCGGGCTTCGAGACCGCTGACGCGCTCATGGCCAAGGCCGCCGTCATCCACGTCGCCGGGCCGCACTCGGTCAGGATGGCCTGGCAGTCCCACTACGTCGGCCACCTGCGCGCGGTCAACAACAACTTCCTCGACAGCTACCAGCTCAAGTCCCAGAACTCCGTGCTCGACGGCACCGTGCAGAGCATCGAACGCCTCGACGACGGCCGCTACCGGGTCGTCTTCCGCTACGCGCGTACCGTGGAGGCGCTGCGCGAGCTGCACTACGACCGGGTGATCGCGTGCACCGGGTTCCGGTTCGACGCCTCGGTGTTCGACGACTCCTGCCGGCCCGCGCTGGTCATCGACGACCGCTTCCCCGAGCAGACCTCCGCGTACGAGTCCGTCAACGTCCCCGGCCTGTACTTCGCCGGCACGCTCACCCAGCAGCGCGACTTCAAGAAGGCGACCAGCGGCTTCATCCACGGCTTCCGGTACGGCGCGCGCGCCCTGCACCGCATCCTCACCAGCCGCTACCACGGCGGCGCCTGGCCCGCTCAGGAGCTCGAGCCCAGCCCGGACGCGATCAGCGACGCCATCATCGAGCGGGTCAACCGGTCGTCGGCGCTGTGGCAGCAGTTCGCCGTGCTCGGGGACGTCGTCACCGTCAACGGCTCCGGGCTGTACCAGGAGGAGGTGCCGGTGGCGTACGTCGCCGACGGCGGCCTCGGCCCGGCCAGGCACCGCTTCGTCGTCACCCTCGAATACGGCGCCGACCACGACACCGTGGACCCGTTCGACATCTCGATCCCGCGCGTCGCCGAGAACGACTACGAGAACGCCCACGACGCCAGCTACCTGCACCCGGTCGTGCGCTACTACCGCGACGGCACGCTGACGGCCGTCCACCACCTGGCCGAGAACCTGGAGAACGAGTGGGACCTGCCGGTCGTGCACCGGCAGCCGCTGACCGCCTTCGCCAAGGAGTGCCTGGCCGATGCCGGCTGACCCGTACCCCAGGCCCGTTCTGGACGTGCTGGCCGCCGCCGGGGACCGTCCCGTGTTCGAGCACGAGAACCGGACGGTCTCCGGCGCGCGGATGCTCGGCCTGATTCGCCGGTGCGCGGCGGGCCTGCGCACCGCAGGGCTCGGGCCCGGCGACGGGGTGGCGATGCGGCTCGGCGTCACGCCTGAGGCGTTCGCGGCGATCATCGCGGGGTACGTGGTGGGCGCCCGCGTCGTCGGCGTACGGCCCGGACTGCCCGCCGACCGCCTCCATCACGTGCTGAGCCAGGACATCACCGCCGTCGTCACCGACCAGCCCTCCGGCGGGGGAGACCTGGCGCTCGGGGAACTGCTGGACGCGCCCGACGACGGCTCGCTGGTGCTGTCCGGCCGCCCCGACGACGTCGCCAGGCTCATCCACACCAGCGGCAGCACCGGCCGGCCGAAGGCGTGCGCGCAGACGTACGCCGCCATGAACGCCGCCTGGTTCGCCCGTCCGCCCGCCTGGCCGCCGGCGATCAGGGAGCTGGCCTCCCGCCTGCAGCGCTACCTCGTCTTCGGCACGCTGAGCAGCCTGGTCATGTACGAGTACGGCATCCTCACCCTGGCCGCGGGCGGCACCATGGCCGCCGCCGACCCCTCGTCACTCGCCGACGCGATCGTCAAGCACCGGGCCACCGCCAGTGTCATCACCGTCCCCCGCCTCTACAAGCTGGTGGCCGCCCAGCGCGACACACCGTCCGACCTGAGCACCCTGCGCGCGCTCGTGGTCTCGGGCTCCCCGATCCCGGCGGCCCGGCTGCGGGAGGCCCAGGAGGTGCTGGGCCCGGTCGTCTTCCACGGCTACGGCCAGACCGAGACCGGCTCGATCTCCCTGGCCACGCCGTACGACCCGCCTCCGTCCTTGGGCGTCCCGCCCGACGCCATCGACATCGAGATCAGGAACCCCTCCGGCGAGACCGGCGAACTGTACGTCCGCACCCCCACCCAGGCCATCGGCTACTGGGGCGCCCCGGAGGAGACGGCGGAGGTGTTCGTGGACGGCTGGGTCCGCACTCGCGACCTCGGCCACTTCGACGCCGACGGCCGCCTGCACCTGGTGGGCCGTACGCGGGACGTGGTGATCGTCAACGCCGAGCTGCACTACATAGGCCCCATCGAACGCACCCTGGCCACCTCACCCGACGTGGCGGAGGCCTACGTGACAGCCGCCCCCGACGAGGAGAAGGGCGAGGCCCCCCACGCCTTCATCGTCCCCGCCCCCGGCCGCACCCCCGACTTCGGGGCACTACGTGACCTGGTCCAGGACCGTCTGGGCCCCGCCTGCGTCCCTGCCACGATCACGGTGATCGACGAGGTCCCCACAGCTCCAAGTGGCAAACCAGACAAACGCCTCCTGAAACCACCGAGTTAGCGCCCCGCGTCCAGCACCGGCTGCACATCGATGACCGGCGTCCCATGGTCTCTAGTTACGGCGGTGTTCGATGGAGGCGAGGTAGGTCTGGCTGAGGCCGACCTGGGGCTCTGGTTCCGCTTCCCAGAGGAGGGTGTCGGGCCATGGCGGGATGCGGTGGTCCATGACCCGGTGGATCTGCGTCGGGGTGCGGATCTCCACGGCGTGCGGGGGGATGGCCGCGTCCGAGAACGCGTACGGCGAGGAGGGGCGGTCGGGGCCGAGGCCGCGGGGGTAGGCCTCGGCGGTGTTCACGTGCCACACGCTGGCCCGGAGGGAGAGCGAGTCGACCAGCCAGAGCTCGTAGTCGTCGCGGTGGTCGGCCAGGTGGGCGATGTAGCGCGTCAGTACGGTCTGCGCGACCGTCTCGGCCCGGTCGGCCAGGGTCATCCCGTGGGATTGCTCGCTGGGTGCTGGATACCAGCCTTTGGCGTGCCTGTCGGTGTATTCGATGAGGTAAGCGAACTCGTCGGTCGTCTCAGGCTGCTCCGACGCGCCGAGGTGTTCGGCCGCCTGGGCCGACAGCCGTGCCCACTCGGCGATGCCGGCGTACAGGGCCGCCTGGTGGTTCTTGTAGGGAGCGCCGTCGTCGTCACGGGTGGCGTTCTCATGGAGACGCGGCATGTTCAGCAGGGCCGCTACCTGGTGAAGCTCGCGGGGCGAGATCAGGCGGTCCCGCGCGTCGGTGAGATCGTTCGTCACGGCCTTCAGTTTGATGGGTTGGCAAAAGTACGACGCAGCAAAAGCCCAAAAGATCTTCGAAATTTCTCGGCGGTGGGAGTGGCGTTTATCCCATAGCAGGAAATATCCGGAATTGTGGCTTCAGTGCCGATCTCCGGACTCCAAGGCGCTCTCCGCGGGTGGCAAGGGCAGCGGCTTCGCAGCATGCCAGATCACGTCGAACTGCTCCAGCCAGTACAAATACCACTGCGGCGCATTCTTCCGCGTCAGCTCCAGATGCATCCGCCCGGACGTGGACGTATTACTCACCCCGTGAATCTCCACGATGATGATCCCGTCCCGCTGCAGCGGATTGAACGCCACCAAACTGAACCCGGGGTTATAACCGAAAACCTTGAACTGCCGGCTCCCCGGCGACTGCCACGACGCCATCGCGGCCATCATGCCTTGCGTGGTGCGGATGCTGTCGCCGAGTGATTGCAGCGGATATTCCAGCCCATTGTCGAGCTGCCGGGTGGCGATGTCCAACGCCGCGGTCGCCTCGAGGTCGAGGACCACCATCTTGACGATTCCGTTGTGCCGCTTCAGCACGGTCCCGCCGATCGCCCGGCAGTTCTCATCGGACAGGAAGTTGACCCCAGAAGGAGCGAACATCCAAATTTCCTGGCTGCTCCGCAGCCGATCCTTCAAAGGGGTCTGCTCGAAACCGGTCCGGTCTTCAAGGGCTCTGTCGGAAAGCCGGCCCTCACCCCGAGGCAACGTGATCTGGTGCACCAGAACCCCGACCCCGGCCAGCAACACCGCCCACTTGAACTGATCACTTACCTTGTCCCCGACCAACGTCAGGGCGGCGAAGACGATGGAGAGCAGGGAGATGACGTAGGCGTCGATATTCCTGCGCTCGCGTAAATCCTTGAGGACGCGCCGGGCAGATCGGAGCATGACACCTCCCACTTGATACTAAACCGCGAAGATTGCGGGTGGGCGGTGTCATTCTCCAATTACGTCATTGATTGCGCTCGCGCCACAGCGAACGATGCCGGTCCGCCGCTCCCTCAGCCAGGGCGGCGGCCGCGGCCGGTACGGGTTCGCGTGCCCACTCGTCGAGCCGGCGCGCCATCCGGCTGACGAAGACCTCGCCCTCCATGGTCAGCGCGCCGCTGTCGAGCAGGGTGCCCGCGACCTGGCGCGCCCCGGAACGCCACCTGGCGAACTCCGCGTTCGCCCGGATCGCCGACTCGCCGCTCTCCAGGTGCCGCTGGCGTTCCCAGAAGTCGGTGACGCCGACGTAGGCGTACGTGCCCTGGAGGAGACCGGAGGCGGGACGGGGGTCGGGACGCCACGGCGCGTAGTAGCGGCGGCCGTTGTCGGGCTTGGTCAGGGGCACGACGTCGAGCAGCGCCGACAGCTTGGCGTGCTGGGTCTCGTGGGTCAGCGTGACGGCCAGCGCGTGGGCGTCGGGCGGGGTCGACATGGCGATGCAGCCGAACGTCTCGCGCGAGGTGGCGCTGGCCATCCCCATGCCCTCCTGCGGCGGGGCGAGCGGGGTGAAGACGGTGATCGCCGCCGACACCTGCTTGGCCACCGGCAGGTGGTTGCGTACGAGCAGGCCCCAGCCCTCGTCGAGGAGGTCCTGCCACAGCCGCGCCTCCTGCTCGGTGAGGGGGGCACGCAGGGCGTCGGACCCGGGCATGCGGTGCGGGTGGAGATCGTCGATGAGGACGTCGAGCCGCTCGTCGTCGGCCTGCGCGGACAGGCCGCGCAGTGGCCGCCAGTTCGGCTCGTCGTCGCCGAGCTGGAGGAACAGGCCCTCGGCGGAGACCTCCACGCCGTCGGCCGAGCAGTGCAGGGTCGCGCTGGTGACGCTTCGGCCCACGACGAACTGGCCGAGCGAGGGCAGGTTGATCACGCCGTCGATCGCGGTGACGTCGAGGTCGCACGCGACGCCGGCGCGGATGGCCGCGGCGGCCGCCAGCGCGGACATCTGCTCGGGAGTGTCGAGGGTCTTGGTGGTGTGGCGCGCCCACGCGGCGACGGCGGGGTGGTGCACCACGGCGTTGACCGCTTCGGGATGTGCGGCCTGGATGCCGGCGAGCAGGTCGTAGGCCCGGCGTACCTCGGGCCAGCTGTGATGACCGGCATTGCGCGTCTTTTCGAGCACGCCCCGCAGCAGGAGAAGGTGCTTGCTGCGCTGGGCGGCTTTGAGCTGCTCGACCGTGGCCGTTCCGCCGGCGCCCGAAGCCAGTTCGTCGAAGGCCGCAGCAGGAATGCGGTGCTCTGCGAGGTTCATCTGTGGTCCTTCTGCAGTGCGTGGTAATCGCGCTGGATCGTGTTCTTGATGTGAGTGATGAGCCGCAGCAGGTCGGCGCAGTAGACCGACGGGTTGAGAAAGCCGCTGCCGGGCCGATAGCGATGAGCGTACTGGCCGCCGCCGCACACCCGGCCGACCGCGCAGGCTTTACACGTGTCCGACAGCGCGGACCAGCCGATTTGGCGGGCCGCGATGGACGGCAGCCGCAGAACGTCATCGAAGGAATCGCGCAGGACGTGAAATCCGGTGCTGGGCGCGCCCGGGTAGGCGGATTTCAGGAAGTCCGACTGCTCGATCTCGCCGTCCGTCTCGATGACGACCATGGCGGCGGGGGACAGGCCGATCTGTTCACTGACCGAGCTGCCACCGATGAGGAGGTAGATGATTTCGTCGAACAAACGCACCCTGGCTGGTTGAGCCGGCGCGGAATACCACTGATCGAAGATCGCGATCAGCCAGTCGGCGTAGGGCGTGGCGGGGTCGCCGCCGTCGAGCCCGGGAGGGGGGTCTGACCAGGTGCCGTGCGGAAGCAGCAGGTCGACGGCCGGGGGGCCGAACGCCAGCAGCGCCTGGTACGTCTCTAGGGGGTCGTTGCGCAGGTCGATCGTGCAGAGCAGGCCGCGGAACAGGTGCTGGAACGGCGGCTCGGCGAGCAGTCGCAGGCCGGCCGCGACCTTGTGGTGGCTGCCGCGGCCGTCGGCGGTGCGGCGGTTGCGGTCGTGGTCCTGCTCGCTGCCGTCGAGGCTGACCCCGACCCCGACCTGGTGCCGCTCGAAGAGCTCCAGGTACGTGCGGTCCAGCCGGGTCCCGTTGGTCTGCACGGTGAAGAGGACGTCGGTGCCGGCCGCGCCGCGTACCGTGTCGACCAGCTTGTCGATCTCCTCAGGACGCACGAGCAGGGGCTCGCCGCCGTGCAGGATCACCTCGACCGACGGGAGATCATGAGCGCGTACGTGCTCGGCGATGCGCGCCGCCACCGCGTCGACCACGTCGGGGGCCATGCGCATCGGCCGTGACCGCCAGCTCTGGTCGGCCATCTCGTACATGTAGCAATAGCTGCAGGCGAGATCACATCTGCTGTGAATCTTCAGGATGAATTGCCTGAACGGGGTCGGCTGCCACCCCTTTTCCGCCAGCGCAGCCAGGTCGAGTGTCAGCGGCCATTCGGGCAATGTCTGCCAGCCCGCGGAACGTGCGTCATGGCCGTTGAGCATAATGAATCAGTCCGGTTCGTGAAGCGTTATCCACGCTTGCTGGGCAAGATCTGACGGAAGGCCGTTGATGATCGCTTCGGCGGCCTTGGGCGTGCTCGACCGCTGGAGCGCCTTGGCCAGCGCGATCTGGACGGACACGTCGTTGGGTGCGTAGTCCAGCGCGGTCTTGATGCGCTGGATGGCCTGGACCGAGTCGTTCTGGTCAAGCCAGAGCAGCCCTTCCTTGGTCAGCGCGCGGGCCACGCCGTCGAACCGCTGGTACTCCGAGAAGATTCCGGCCGCCTCCACGCAATACCGCCTGGCGCTGCCGAGGTCGCCGCGGGCGTGCGCCACCCAGGCGAAGACCTCCGCCGCCTCGGCGCGTACCCACGCCTCGTCCACGTCGGCGGCGCGCTCGGCCAGCTCGGCGAGGTGGTGGGCGTGGTCCCAGTCGCGTTCCTCCACCGCCTGGCGGGCCTCCTGCAGGTAAGACTCCGGCGCCTCGTACCTGGTGACGGGGGCGATGAGCCGGTCGTGGGTCAGCTCGTACCAGCGGATGCCGAGCCGTTGCTCGGCGCGGAGGAGGTGGCGGTCCTCAAGGGTGCGCGGTATCGCGTTCGGCATGCCCTCGGTCTCGATGAGTCCCTCGTAGACGGCGTTCCTGGTGCCGTGCTCGGTGATGAACGTCTTGCGCATCCACAGGCGTAGCTTGCTCGCCGGCAGGCCGTGCTCGGCGGCCACCTCGGCCATGGTGCGCCGGTAGAAGGCCGAGAGGAACTCCTCCACCTGGGCGTACAGGAGCGCGTGCTCCTCCGTGATCTCGACGACCTCCGGCGGCAGCGACTCCCACAGGGCGGAGCACACCACCTGGAGCTGGATGGGCTCCACCGTGTCGACCTTGATGGTGGTGGTCTCACCGGCCTCGTTCTCGAAGTGCACTTCGCGCAGGTCGTCGATGAGCAGCTCGGCGGCCTCCGGCGTCATCGTCCTGCCGGTCTGCGGCAGCGGCCCGTGCACGACCTGCAGGGCCTGTTCGGGGCTGAGCGCCTCGAGGTGGAAGCGGCTGCGCGAGCCCTGCCCGATGCGGCGCTCGTGCGGCAGGACGAGGAAGAGATACTCCTCGCGCAGCGCCAGCAGGACGTGCAGGCCGGGGTGCTTCTTGACGGCTTCCGCCAGCTGGTCGAGGAAGACCCTGCGCTCCTTCTCCAGGATCGGCGAGCCGTGGAAGATCTCCTCCGCCTGGTCGATGGCCGCGAGGATCGGTACGGGGTCACCGTAGCGGTCCATCTGCTCGGGCCGGTCGTCCAGGAACTGCGCGATCGTCAGATCCCCGAGGTCCCGGCGGTCCGTCCAGCACGACAGCAGGGCGCGGACGTACGGGTTCCCGCCCCGGGTCGCGGGCT
This sequence comes from Nonomuraea salmonea, assembly GCF_042428605.1. Lineage (NCBI taxonomy): Bacteria > Bacillati > Actinomycetota > Actinomycetes > Streptosporangiales > Streptosporangiaceae > Nonomuraea > Nonomuraea salmonea. The sequence goes on along the minus strand of NZ_JBHMCF010000013.1, from coordinate 66,064 downwards.
TGCTCATCCGGGGGGCGATGCGCGCCACGGGCAGGACGTCGGCATGTTCGGGATCCAGCAGCGGCAGCACTCCGGCGTGCAGCAGGGACGTCTTGCCCACGCCCGAGGCGCCGTAGAGCACGGTGAGGCCGGCGGCCTGCCAGAGCGTCGCGACCTCCTGCGCCTCCCGGCCGCGGCCGTGGAACAGCGCGCTCTCGTCACGGCGATAGGGACGCAGCCCGACGTACGGTTGCACCTGCGGGTCCGTCACTGGCATGCGACCGTCCTCACATCCTGCTCCGCAGTTCTTCGAAGAACTCCTCGGTACTGCCGATGAAAATCGTGATGTTCCAGCCGTCGAGATATCGCTGGAGGTATTCCCGGGCCCGGCCCGCGGCATCCGCGACGGAGGTGTTCAGATCCGGCATGAGTTGTACGCTGACGTGCCGCCGCCGCATGTTCTGCGGCATCGTCTTGAGCAGCCCGTAGAACAGCACCCGGAAATTCCAGTCGCGCAGGCTGTAGCCGACGAAGAGCAGCGGGCTGACGGTCATGGTGTGCAGCACCGTGCTGGGCAGCGGAGAACCGGCGGACGCGTTCACCTCCACGAGGTTCCCCAGGTAGGTGAGGTAGTCGTCCTCGGTGAGGACGAGTGACCGGGGATCGTTCCAGCGGCCGTGCAGGTGGTAGATCAGCGGCTCTGCCTCGGTCGGTTGCTCGATGTACGGCTTCTCCACCCCGACGTCCCACCACGAGCAGACCTGGCTGACCGGCTTCTTGCGTCCTCCGGTCTCCTGGTGCAGGGCGCGCAGCATGAAGTCGTCGTAGTTGGTGGTGAGAAATGTTTTGATGGGGAATTTCGCCAGCATCGCGTGGGGGTCGGCGTCGCAGACGTCGTCGGACGGCGCGTACTGCTGGAGATAGGTGCAGACCTCGTGCTTCAGCTCCACCGTGTCGCCGCTCACCCATGCCGCGTATTGCATGACCCGGGCCAGGTCATGCGAGTCGGCGAACGGATATTGGTAGCGGTCGGCAAAATATTGGGCGAGCTGGCCGCCTGTTGGTAATCGTCCGAAACTCGCCCCGGCGCCGAGCAGCGGTGTGCAGTCTCCCCGGCTCAGTTGCTTGATCAGCCGATCCCAGTCCGGCTCCCTCAACACACCCGCCCCGACCGTCACCTCGTCTGCCCAAGTCTTCCGTCACATAATTGTTTTGGTTCAGGCTAGAACGTGTCCAGTGAAAGTCAAAGAGCTGATTGAAAACCTGCCACGGGGCCTGAGCCGGCTTCGTCCAGCCGGCGCAGGGCGTATGCCAAGGGGCCGGGAGGCAGGCTGTCAAGGTCGGTCAAGCTCCAGGTGCTCACGTCGATGAGGCCACCGCCGTATTCTGCTTCACTGCTGGTCATGGGCTTTCCTCGGTCCATGAGTCGTGCTAGGTCGGCCTCATCCTCCCACGGCTGTGCGGACGTGGCGAGAGCGGCCCGCCCATGGGGTTCTCCGAGGTCGGTGTGACGTCTAAGCTTCATTCAAAGGCCCGGTCTAGCGGAGGCGGTACTGTGTCGGTTTCGCACCATTCGCCGGATTCTGCGCGCGTGCCTGCCATCTGGGGACGAGTTCCTCAGCGCAACAACAACTTCACCGGCCGCGCCCAATTGTTGCGAAATCTGCACGAAAGCTTGATGTCCAACGTCGCCGCCGTCGTCCCGCATGCCCTCCATGGGCTGGGCGGTGTCGGAAAGACGGTTTTGGCCATCGAATACGCCTATCGCTATCGCAGCGAATACGACCTTGTCTGGTATATCCCCGCTGATCAGCCGATGTTGGTGAAGTCGTCGCTGGCGGGGCTCGCGCGCGAGCTGCGGCTGCCGATCAGCGCCTCGGCGAAGGTCGAGGAGGCGGCGGAGGCGGCGCTCGACGCGTTGCGGCGCGGCGATCCGTACGAGAAGTGGTTGCTGATCTTCGACAACGCCGACGAGGTCGAGGAGATCAACACGATCGCGCCCCGAGGGCCCGGTCACGTGCTGATCACCTCGCGCAACCACAGTTGGCAGGGCGTGGTGCCCACGGTGCCCGTCAACGTCTTCCCGCGTGAGGAGAGCGTCGAGTTCCTCGTCAAGCGGGTCGGCCAGGGCATCACGGAGGCCGAGGCGAATCAGCTGGCCGAGGCGCTGGGAGACCTGCCGCTCGCTCTGGAGCAGGCGGGCGCCCTGCAGGTGGAGACCGGCATCTCCGTCGAGGAATATCTGCGGCTGCTGGACGAGGAGACGACCCGGCTGCTCGGCACCAACAAGCCGACCGACTATCCGCTGTCGATGTCGGCGGCCTGGACGCTGTCGGTGCAGCAGCTCACCGCACGCATGCCGAAGGCGGTCGAAGTGCTCCGGTGCTGCGCGTTCCTGGGGCCTGAGCCGATTCCACGCGACCTCTTCCAGCGGCTGCCCGCCGACTACGCCGAGGGCTCGAAGCTGGCTGAGATCCTCGCCGACCCCATCCTGACCAGCCGCGTCATCCGCGAGCTGGGCCGCTACGCGCTCGTCAAGATCGACTCGGGCAACCGCACGATCCAGGTGCACCGGCTGATCCAGGCACTGCTGCGTGACGACCTCCCCAAGACAGAGCACGCCGCCATGCGGGGTGAGGCGCACCTCCTCCTGGCCGCCGCGGTGGCGTCGTTCGAGCCGGACGACAACGCGGCGTGGCCCCGCTACGCCGCCCTGCTCGGACACGTCTCACCGGCCGGCGTCCATCACTCCAGCGATGCGCGGACCCGGCGGTTCGCGCTCAGCATCGTCCGTTATCTCTACTCCTCCGGCGACTTCAAGTCGGCGCAGACGCTGGTCGAGCTGTTCATCGCGCAATGGCAGGCCGACAGCGGCCCCGACGACTACAGCGTCCTGGCCGCCCAACGCCACCAGGCGATCATCATCAGAGAGCTGGGGGACATCGCGGGGTCGTTCGAGCTCAACCAGCAGCTGATGAACCGCATGCGCGACGTGCTCGGCGAAGATCACGAAGAGACGCTGCTGCTGCGGAACAGCCATGGCGCCGACCTGCGGTTCCGTGGTGACTTCGAGCCGGCGCTGCAACACGACCTCGACTCGTTGGGCCGCCACGAGACCGTCTTCGGGCCTGAGCACCGGCGCACGTTGCGGGCGATGAACAACCTCGCGCTCGACTACCTGCTGCTCGGCGAGTACGACAAGGCCAGCGAGCTGCAGACCACGACCTTCGAGCGGCAGCGCGCGAGCGCGGGCGTCAGCAGCCTGAACGTCCTGTCGTCCTGGAACGGCCTGGCCCGCATCACTCGCTTGCAGGGCCAATATCGTGAGGCCTGCGACCTCGGCGAGGATGCGTACGAGTTCGGCGTCGAGCAGCTCGGCCCCGAGCACCCGTGGACCCTCCGTGTCGCCAAGGACCTGTCCATCGCCAAGCGGCGTGACGGCAAGGTAGAGGAGTCGCTGGATCTCGCTCGCCGCACCTTCGACACGCAGGTGCGCAACACCGGCATGGACCACCCCGACGCCCTGGCCGCCGGACTCTGCCTGGCCAACGCACAACGGGCCTTCGGTGAGGTCGCTGAGGCGCTGGAGCTGCTGGAGGACCTGACGCCGCGCTTCAAGAAGATGTACGGCGACGACCACCCGTTCAAGTACGGCTGCGACACCAACCTCGCGCTGCTGCTGCGGATCAACGGGCGCACGGAAGAAGCGGTCGACCTCGACCGGGCGGCCCGCGAGGGCCTCGACAGGAGGCTGGCGCGCGATCACCACTTCACTCTCACGTGCGCGATCAACCTCGCCAGCGACCTCGCCGCGATGAACGAGCACGAGCAGGCCATCCGGCTGGGCGAGAGCACGCTCGGCAAGCTGCGCGCCCGGTTCGGTATGGACCACCCGCTCACCTTGGCAGGGGCGGCGAACCTGGTCGTCGATCTCCTGCAGCTCGGCGCGCAGCAGGAGGCGGACGAGCTCAAGACCGACACCCTGCAGCGCTACAGGCGGGTCCTCGGGCGCGGCCACCCCGATGTGATCGTGGCGGAGCAGAACAAGCGGCTCGACTTCGACTTCGACCCGCCCGTGCTCTAACCGGACTAAAGGCGCCGGCCCCCGTGTTGTACCCAACGCTTACATGATTACGGGCGGTGGGAGGGGATCATGAGTCTGCGTCAGTACGAGTACGCCCTGGCCGTTGCCGAGGAGGGGTCGGTGACGGCGGCGGCCGAGGTGTTGCGGGTTGCGCAGCCGTCCGTCTCCCAGCAGATCCGCACCCTCGAACGCGAGCTCGGCGTCGCCCTCTTCACCCGCATGCCGACCGGCCTGGTGCCCACCGTGGCGGGGCGGGCGTTCCTGCGGGAGGCGCAGGTGGCGGTGACCGCGGCGCGGCGGGCGCGGGCGATGGCGAGGGCCGGGGCGGACGAGCAGCTGGCCGGTGAGTTGCTGGTCGCGGCGCAGATGGGGCTCGGCGCGCGGCAGTTGCCGAGCGCGCTGGCCGAGCTGCGCCGCCGCTTCCCCCTCCTGGAGGTCACCGTCTTCGAGGAGCCGAACCCGGCCGAGCTCGAACGGCTCGGCCGCCGCGGCGTGCTCGACCTCGTGCTGGTGGCCTCGACGTGCGACGAGGGCGGCGCCGACGCCTACCACCTCGGCGACGAGGAGTTCGTGGTGGTGCTGGGCGCCGGGCACCGCCTGCTCGCCGCGGACCGGGTCGAGCTGCGCGAGCTGGAGGGGGAGCCGTGGATCCGGTTCGACCGGGAGAGCGCGCTCGACGCCGTGCTGCGCGACGTGCTGCGGGACAACAAGATGGCGCCTTCCACGGTCGCGCGTGTCACGCAGACGGCGACGGCCGTGCGCTGGGCCGCCCACGGGCTGGGCGTGACGCTCGTCCCGGCCTCCGCCGTTCCGCACGGGTATGAGCAGCTCGCGCGGCCGGTGTCACCGGTCGTGTCGCAGCCGGTCATCGCCGGGCTCAGGATCGGCGCGGGCCCGGCGGAGACGGCCCTGCTGGAGCTGCTGCAGCAGGAGAGCTGGTCGCGTACGAGCGCTCTGGTTTAGGAAGGGCTAGAAGACGGCGCCGCCCAGGTCCACGAAGAACGTGGTGCCGTTGACGAAGCCGGCACGCGGTGAGGCGAGGAAGTAGATGGCCTCGGCCAGCTCCTCCGGCCTGGCCGTCCGGGGGATGCCGAGGCCGCGGGCCACCGGCTCGTTGCCCTCCTCCCCGTACGCGGCCACCACCCCTTCGGTACGAACGGGCCCGGGCGAGACGGCGTTGACCCGGACGCCTCCGTCCCCGAACTCCTTGGCCCACGTTCTGGTCAGCCCCTCCAGCGCCGCCTTGGACGCGCCGTAGACCGACGCGCCCGCGTACCCCCGGTGCGCCGCGAGCGTGCTGACGTTGACGATGCTGCCCCCGCCTTTGGCGAGCATGTGCGGAACGAGCGCGGCGACCAGGAAGAAGGGGCCGCGCACGTTCGTGGCGAAGATCTCCTCGTACCCCTCCAGGGTCTGGTCGAGGGTGGCGGCGGTGGGGAAGATGCCGGCGTTGTTGACGAGGATGTCCACCGGCCCGCTCTGCCTGGCCAGCTCGGCGACCGAGCCCAGGTCCGCCATGTCGGCCTGGACGTAGCGGACGCTGCCGTCCTCCTGCGCCGCGCGTTGGGCGTCCTTGCCGCGCCGGCCGTCGCGGCCGCTGATGACGACCTCGGCGCCCTCACGGGCCAGCCGCCGGGCGGTGGCGAGGCCGATGCCTGACGTGCCGCCGGTGACGAGCGCGATTTTGCCCTGCAATTCCATGTCGTTGACTACCTCTCAGCCCATCGGGAATTCGCCGCCGTCGACGATGAGATTGCGGCCGATCAAATAGCCCGCCCGCTCGGAAATGAGGAACAGCACCGCGTTCGCGATGTCGTCGGGCAGGCCGTCACGCCCCACCGGCGTGGCGGCGTGGGCGGTGTCGTTCTGGGCCGGGGCTCCGGCCATGCGCGCGGCCACCTCCGCCCACCGCGCCCGGGTCTGCTCGCCGCCGGGCGTGGCGACCCGGCCGGGCGAGACGGTGTTGACCCTGATGCCGTGCGGGGCCAGCTCCAGCGCCAGCCCCCTGCTGTAGGTCTCCAGCGCCGCCTTGGCCGCCGCGTAGTGCAGGAACGACGGCGCCTCCGGGGCGAGGGTGGCGGCCGACGAGACGTGCACGATCGCGCCCCAGCGCCGCTCGCGCATGCCGGGCACGAGCAGCGCGTCCAGCCGTACGGAGGCCAGGTAGTTCAGGTCGAGCGCGTACTGCCACACTTCGTCGGGGATGTCGGCGCTCCCCTCGTACGGCTGCGCCCCGCCTGCGTTGTGCACCACGATGTCCACGCCGCCCAGCACGTCACGCGCGGCGGCCGCGATGCTCTCGGCCCCTGCCCTGGTCCGCACGTCGGCCTGGACGAAACCGGCCCCCTCGGGCGCCGCGCTCGCCGTGGACCGCGCGGTGGTGAGCACCTGGGCGCCGGCGTCCAGGAGCTGCCGTACGACGGCCGCCCCGATCCCGCGCGTTCCCCCGGTCACCACGGCCCGCTTTCCCGCAAGTTCCATCATGTCGTCCTTTCCGTATCAACCGAATGAACGCTACGTCCGGAAAAGAACGAGAAGCAAAGAGGAAATGTCGTTGGCCCCTATAGACGGTTCCTATAGACGGTCCCTATAGCGCGTGGGGGCAGCGAAATGTCCGGTCCATGGCCGGTCAGTGCCCTGGTTCGGCAGGAGAGCGACTTCCAGAATCGTGGCGTGAACCTCCAGCGATTAATCCGGTTATTACCCATCACAGCCCTCGCGCTCGCACTCTGCGCCGTCGCGACGCCGGCCCACGGGGTGCGGGGCGGCGGACAGCCCTCCGACGGCGCGTGGGGCTTCGTCGCGAAGGTCGAGGTCGGCGAGCTGCACTCCTGCAGCGGCGCCCTGATCAGTCCGCACTGGGTGCTCACCGCGGCCACGTGCTTCACGCCCGAGGGCGGGTCCGTCAGGACCGGCGCGCCGCCCCTGCCGACGACGGTGACGCTCACCGGCACGGGCCGCACCGGCACGGGCGCGCGGGTGCTGCCCGCGACCTGGGTCCATCCCCACGACGGCCTCGACCTCGTGCTGGTCAGGCTGGCGTTGCGGGTGGTCGACGTGCCGCCCGTCGCGATCGGCTCCGCCCCCGTCGCGGGGGACGTGCTGCAGCTCGCCGGCTACGGGCGGACCGCGGGAGAGTGGGCGCCCGACCGGCTGCACACCGCGCCCGTCGCGATCGGAGCCGTGGGGGCGGAGTCGTTCGGCTGGAGCGGGGCGAACGGCGCCGACGTGAGCGCCTGCCAGGGCGACGCGGGCGCGCCGATGATCAGGACGGGCGGGAGCGGCCCTGAGCTCGTCGGTCTCGCCATCGGCGCCGGGCAGGGCGGCTGCCTGGGCGCGGCCGCCGACGGGGGACGCGGCGGCGAGGCGCAGCGGACGGACGGCCTGGCGAACTGGGTGCGGACGACCGCGCGGGAGCCCACCGAGACGATGCGGGCGTTCGAGCACGGGTCGGAAGGGTTCGCCGGCTACGACTTCAATGACGCCAGGGACCAGGCGGTGGCCTTCGACTACGACCACTCGGGCAAGCAGGACCACCTGCTGTTCTACCGGCCGGGCGGGGAGCTGGCCAGGATCGTCAAGCGGGGCGCGGAGGGCGCCTGGGCGCCGGTCTTCACCTCCACGACGGGCATCGGCGGCTACGACCTGAAGAACGCGGCCGACCGGATCGTCCCCTTCGACTACGAGGGGACGGGCAAGCTGGACCATCTCGTGGTGTACCGGCCGGGCGTCGGCACGATCCACATACTCAAGCACGGCAGCGGCACCACGTTCACGCCGGTCTTCACCTCGACCCACGACGGCATCGGCGGGTTCACCCTGAAGGACGCCCGCGACCAGGTGGTGGCCTTCGACTACGAGGGGACGGGCAAGCAGGACCACCTGCTGCTGTACCGGCCGGGGGCGCAGCTGGTCACGATCGTCAAGCGGGGCGCGGGCGGTGCTTTCACGCCGGTCTTCACCTCCACCACGGGGATCGGCGGCTACGACCTGAGGGACGACCGCGACCGGATCATCGCCTTCGACTACGACCATTCGGGCAAGCTCGACCACCTCGTGCTCCATCGCCCGGGTGTGGAGATCGCGTGGATCCTGGAGCGCGGCTCGGGGGCCTCGTTCAGGGCGGTGTTCCACAGCTCGACCGGCATCGGCGGCTACGACCTGAAGAGCTCGGCCGACCGGATCATCGCCTACGACTACGACGGTTCGGGCAAGCTGGACCACCTGCTGCTCTACCGCCCGGGCTCGCGTACGGCCTGGATCCTCGCGCATGAAGCGGGCAGCTCGTTCAGAGCCGTCTTCCACAGCTCGGCGGGCATCGGCGGGTACGCGCTGGAGAGCCCCGCGGACCGGATCATCGCCTTGGACGGCCTCGGCTGGGGCACGCAGAACCAGCTCTTCCTCTACCGGCCGGCCAGCAGGATCGCCTGGATCGTCAGCCGCAGCAACGGCTACCTGATACCGCGCAACATCGTCGCGTACCCCGTGCACCGGCCCGACTCCATCCTGGAGCGTTTCGCCTACCCGGCGACCTTCCGCCACGACTACGGCGGCACGTCCGGCCAGACCGACTGGGGCACGGCCGCGGCCGAGGCGAAGAACTTCGAGCTGCTGTCCGGCAACGGCGGGATCATCTGGGTCTCGTGCAGCACGCCGTCGGAGGACGGGGTCGGCACGCTCAAGGTCTTCCCGGGCCTGATCAACGGCGAGGGCCAGGTCGGCGAGCCGTATCTCGGCGTGACGGCGGTGTGCTTCAAGATCCTGTCGCCGGGCGGGTACGTGAAGCTGCGCATCCCGAACGTCCAGGAGGTCCAGGGCGACAGCCGCGCACCAGGAGCCGGCCACGACGTGGACGCGACCGTGCGGCACCTGGCGACCGGCACGGAGCGCACCAAGCGCGTCGAGGCGGACGAGAGCGAGCAGTTCGGGCGTACGGACCCCCTCTGCGACGAGAGTCACCCCGACTTCCCGGACAACTGCCGCGAGACCCTCCTCGAACTGCGGGTCGTTCGCTGAGCACCCGGCCGGCCGGAACGGAGCACCCGGCCGGCCGGCCGGAACGGAGCACCCGGCCGGCCGGACCAGGGTGTCCGGCCGGCCCTCTTTTCAAGGAGACGGCGATGAATGCGTTATGCAGAAGATTCTTAGGACGGACCGCCCTGGTCACCGGCCTGGTGCTCACGTCGGTCGCCCCGATCGGGCAGGCCCGCGCCGCATCGGCTGACCCGCCGCAGGAGCCGGTCTGCGAGCGGCAGGTGGTGCTGGAAGCCTGGGTGACGGGCGGGCTGAACGTCCGCCCGAAGGCGGAGCAGGCGCTGCTCGGCGACAGGGCGGCCGTCTGCGCCTTCCTCGCCGAGCTGCCCAGGCTCGCCGCCTTCGACGATCGCGAGCAGGTCGGCCGCGTCAAGGCGCTCGGCGGTCCCGAGGTGGCCGCCGCCGCCAACGCCGCCCTGCGCTCTGAGCAGCCGGGCGCGGTGGCGGCGTTCCTCGACGGCGGATGGGAGCTGGCCCGCGAGATCGACCTGCGGGCCAGCGTGAACAAGATGAAGGCGGTGGGCGGTCCCGAGGTCAAAGCCGCCGCCAACGCGGTGCTGCGCAACGGCTCGCGCGGCGCGATGGGGGAGTTCATCGAGACGGGGTGGCGGCTGCCGTACCGGATCGACCTGCGGGCCGTCGTCAACCGCGCCATGGCCGAGGGCGGCCCGGAGGTGCAGGCGGCGGCGAACAGGGCGCTGCAGGACGGCAGCCTGGAGATGCAGGAACGGTTCGTCCAGATCGACTGGGGCGTGGCCCAGGCCAGGGACGACGAGAACCAGACGCTGAACGACCTGCGCACCAGCGCCACGGAGGCGACCAGGCGGGCCGCGTTCGAGGCGGTCTCCGCGGTGGCGCAGGCCGAGCGCGCCAAGGCCGAGGCCGCGGCCGCCAAGGCCGAGGCGGAGGAGGCCGAGCGGCTCGCCTCGCTGGCCGGACGGGAGTCGGCGGAGGCGAGGAAGCAGGCGCGGCGGGCGGCCGACGCCGCCGATCGTGCCGCCGCGGCCTCGCGCGTCGCCGTCCAGGCCGCGCGGTCGGCGGCGGAAGCGGCCCGCATGGCGGCCGGTGCGGCGGGACGCGCGGCGACCGCGGCGGCGCGGGCGCACACCAAGTCCGACGAGGCGTGGGCGGCCGCCGCCAGGGCGGAGCTGGACGCGGAGGCCGCGGCCGACGCGGAGGCGTACAACCGGGCGATGCAGCAGGTCGGCCCGGCGCTCACGGCCTGGATGTCGCCCATCGACCAGATCATCGACGTCACCCGGCAGGCGCACGCCGCGGTCGCCGCCGCGAACTCGGCACGGGCCAACACCGAGGCGGCCGGCCGCGCGGCCGAGGCGGCCGCCCAGCACGCGGGGGTGTCCAGCGCCGAAGCGAAGGCCGCGCTCGCGGCGGCGTCCCGGGCCAGGGCCGACGCGGAACGGGCGAAGGCCGCCACCGCCGAGACCGTACGCCACGCGAACGTCGCCCAGGACGCGGCCGGCAAGGCACGCGACGCGGCGACCCGCGCGGTGTCGTACGCGGAGCAGTCGGCGCGCGCGGCCGCGAGCGCGGCGAGCCACGCGGGCTCCGCCGTCAACGCCGCCGAGCTGGCGACCGAGCACGCGAACAACGCCTTCAAGGCAGCCGAGGACGCGCTGGACGCCGCCGAGACGGCCCAGGACGTCTACAAGGCGGCGCGCGAGGCGGACGAGGAACGCATCAGGAGCGAGTACGAGCTGGAGCTGTCCTTCGCCCGGCACGTCACCGAGCAGGCGGCCAAGGCCAGGCTGCAGGACGCCCGCGGCTTCGACGTACCGATGAAGCGCTATCACACGCCGGAGATCGACGCGCTGATCGCGGAAGCCACAGCGGAAGCCACAGCGGAGGGCGCCTCGGAGGGCGCCGGCCTCGCGGTGGCGGCCGGCAAGGCGCGGCAGGTGGCCCGCTATTTCGCGACGGTGCCGGGCTCGTGGACCAGCTCCGCCGCCATGGCCGCGCTCGGTGAGGACGACGACGCCCGCGTCGTCGAGTTCGTCAGGAGCGGGCTCGCCGCCGCCGAGGAGCAGGACGACCGTACGACGCTGACCGGGCTCTCGGTCACGCGCAGCCCCGCCATGAGGGCCGCCGCCGAGCGGGCACTCGCCGGCGGGTGGCGTGACGTCGTCGCGTTCCTGGAGGACCCGGACTATCCCGAGCGCGACGCCGAGGACCGGGTGCGGGTCGGCCGGATCCGCGGGGAAGCCGTCGAGGCCGGCGACACGGACACCGCGGAGGCGGCGAACACCGCCCTGCGCTCCGAGGACCCGGATGCGCTGCGCACGTTCCTCGACGTGACGTACAACACCGCGCACGCGATCGACGTCCGCGCCAAGGTCGCCGCCATCGCGGGCGACGACGCCAACGGCACCGAGGTGCGCAACGGCGCCAGGGTGGCGCTGGCCGGCACGACCGCGATGCAGGTCGAGTTCCTGGAGGTGGAGCGGCACCGTGCGGCGCAGCGCGACCACGCGACCGCGACCCACAACTTCGTGGCCACCTCCCTGATGATCGAGACCTCGAAGATCGCGGAGCAGGCGGTCGACTTCGCGCGCACCGCGCAGGCCGCCGCCGCGCAGGCGCGCGGGGCGGCGGAAGAGGCCATCGGCTACTCGACCGCCGCGACCCAGGCGGCCGGCCGGGCACGCGAACACGCGACCAACGCCGTGGCCGCCGCGCAGGACGCCGCCCGGTCGGCGGAACGCGCCGCGCAGGCCGTCCGCACCGCCGCCGCCGCGACCAAGCAGGCGCAGGAGTCGGCCGGGCGGGCCTCGCTCTCCGCCCGCTGGGCGCGCGCGTCGGCCGTCTCGGCGGCGCAGGACGCGGCCAGGGCGTTCGCCGCGTACGACACCGCGTACGACGCGCAGATCCGGGCGGGCAACAGCGCCTCGGAGGCGGCCCGCATCGCCGCCGAGGTGTTCGAGCACTACCGGGACGAGGCCAAGGAGAAGCTCGACACGATCAAGGCCGAGTGGTACGGGCACTGCAAGTGGGGGCCGGAGAACGGCCTGCCCACGTACAACGACTGCAACCAGTACGTGGAGGACCTGCTCGACGACCCCAAGGGGCCGCTCAACGACCCGGCCGGCTACGCCGGTGAGCGCGCCGACGCCTGCAGGAAGCAGTTCGTCGGCAAGGCGCTCGACGCGTGCCTGTCGGTCGTCATGAGCCCGCTGTTCTCGTGGGCGAAGCGCGGGATCTCCGACCGGGAGAGCGAGACCCACCGGCTCGCCGAGGAGTACATGGGCCTGACCGCGCTGGACCTGCTCAACGCCATGTCCCAGTGGAGCATCGTGGGCAAGTGCAAGAAGGCGCCCCAGAGCAGCCTCGGCGGCGCGACCAAGAAGTTCAGGGACTGCATCGCCGGAGTCATGGACCTGACCGAGGACCCCAACTGGAACGAGTACTCGAGCCAGTGGAAGGGGAGCTTCGTCGAGTCGATGGTCGACCCGGACCTGCGCTTCGCCGAGTACAACTCGGTCCTGGGCACCATGTACCTGCAGGAGAACATCCTCGACCGCGCGGTCATCTCGGCGATCTACGAGACCGACCTCGCGATGTCGCTGCTGCGCATCCTGCCCGTCGGGTGCGTCAGGGACGGCGGTGACTGCCCGTACGCGGAGACCGCCGAGCAGCTCAAGGACGTGAGCCGGACGATCAAGCAGCTCAACAACCAGGGCTACATCGTCGACTCGTCGGGACGCGTGCTCGACGCGAACGGCCTGCCGATCGCGACCCTGCCCCCGGCCGACGACCTCGGCGCGTGGGCGAACTACACCGTCGAGAGCGGGCTCCACGACGACCTGCGAGCCCTGGAACAGCGGCTCGACCTGCTGTACCGGCGGGAGTTCGGCGTCCCAGTCCCGCCGCCCGCCCTGCATCTGGAGACGCGGCTCGCGTACCGGGTCGCCACCAAGGAGGTGGCGCTGCAGGACAACACGCTGCGGCTGGTGATGAACAACCCCGGCGGGGTGTGCGACGCGGTCCCGATCGAAGGCGCGGGACCGGACGCGCGGCGGCAGGAGGTGGCCGGCTGCATCCAGGCCGTCAAACTGCTGCTCCCGGCGGGCACCACCATGGTCATCTATTACCCGAACCCGGACAACCCATCAGAACTCCTGGAGGTCACTGTCCACGGCACCGGTCGCTGGCTGGATTGACCCGTGCCGGGGCCCCGCCACGGCCGCTGCTCACGGCCGCTGCTCACGGCCGCTGCTGACGGCCCCGCCGGCTCATTGCCCGGCGGGGCCGTCAGCCCGGTGACGGCGCCTCATCCGCGTCCGCGCCCGGCGGCTCGGTGACCCGGCTGCGGGTTTCCGCCTGAGGCCGGTCCGAGACGTAGGGACGGACCCGCGACTTGGCGAAGCTGCTGCTCTCGAAGTCGTGATGCCCGGGCCGCAGCGTCTGTGCCTTCGCAAGGCCGAACGTCGTGGCGGCCACGGTTCCGGCCGTCGCCCTGAGGAACGCCTCCTTCGCCTCCCGCAGCTGCGACTCGCACGTGTCCCGCAACCCGCGGAACTCCTCCCGCAGCTCCTGCGCCTCCTTCTCCGCGCACTCCAACCGGCTCCGCAGGCTCTCCACCTCGGCCCGCAGGCACGTCGTCTCGGCGTCCTGGTCACCCCGCCTGGCCGTCTCCAGGCGCTTGACGAGATCGCGCCAGGCGGCCCACTGCTCACGCGGCACGTCCAGCGCATAAAGAATGCCGATGAGATGACAGGTCTTGGGCTTTCGCTTTTCCTTGAACAACCTCTGCAGCGTGGACGTGCTGACGACGCTGGCCGCAGAAAGCTCCTTGCCCCGGTTTCCGCGGACCATATTCTCATGCAAGTTGCGCAGACTCTGCCGGGTTTTTGTCGCCCGTATCGCACTCAGCAGGGCATAGGCCTCCGCCCAGGTCTTGATGGCGCTTAAGTCGTCGCTCGCTTCATTTTCGCACATAGCACGAGCACAACTCCTTCCCTCGTAGTGCGGCATGGGACGGCCATGCGGATGGCGGGCCTCGATCGTAGCGACCGGCAACCGGCGGACGAGCCTCCGCGACCCTGGGCCCAGCGTCTCATTTAGTCTCAGATTGACTCCCGACCTTACGATACTTCGTCCCGAAGCGTCCCCACGGAGGTTCGCCCCAATCCACGAGCACCCAAATCGGCAAGGGCTTGACTTGATGCGTCCCATCCGCACCCGAAGCCTGGCGCCCCACCCGCGGCTGCGTTTCACTGAGGGCTCGTCAAACCCCTATGAGAAAGGCGAGCATCGCCATGCGTGGAAATTTCCGCAGAACCTTGGCCGTGCTTCTCCTGGTCGCCGGAGCTGCGCTGATCGCTCTTGCTGTCATCGACCCCACTTTGGTCATTGTCGCGGGCGCCCTCGCCGCCGTGATCGCCGCCATAGTCGCCACATATCGAGCCTTCAGCGAAGGAGACGAGAACAACGTGAAACGATAGGTCAGCATCAGGGAAGGTCGTATCTCCTCCTGATGGAGGCTTCTTCTTCCGAGATTTCGGGAGGAGTGCGGCCGACCACCTGCCGCTCATCATGATCGCTCGCCCGGAGGCCCGGGCCCGGCCGGCAGGGTGAGTTGAGCGTCGAACTGCCGGGCGGGGCTGTCAGGCGGTTTCGCGGGGGTTGTAGAGCATGATCCAGTGGTCGCTCTCCGGATCGTGCAGTAGCTCGATGTCGAAGTCGAGCCAGCCCCTGGTCGGGTGGTGTACGCGTTTCGCGGCTGAGCGGAGGGCGCCCACTTCGCCGCGGGCCCAGGCGGTGCGGAAGGTGGTGCTGGTGGTCCACAGCTCGGTGAACAGGGACTGGAGGTAGTCGTCGGCCGGGTAGCGGCCCAGTGCCGAGCGGAGCTCGGCCCTGGCCACTCGGGTGAGGTGTTCGGTGCCCGCGTCGCCGAGCACCTCGCACAGCGCGGTGGTGGCGGTGAAGCACTGGTGGACGATATTGCGGGCGTAGCGGCCGCCGGCCGGCAACGGGCCGAAGAGGGCCGCGGCGGCGGCGTTGCGGGCCAGCAGGTCGAGGCGCCCGTCGTGGACGGTGATCGGCAGGGTGTCGTCGAGGCGGCGGAGCAGCCGCTGGAGTCCTGGGCGGATCTCGGTGTCGGGGGTGTGCGCCTCGGGCGGGGGTTCGCCGGCCAGCCGGTACAAATGTCTCGTTCGGCGGCGGACAGTGCGAAGGCGCGCGCCAGTGCCGCCAGGATCTCGCGGGAGGGGCGCGGTGCCCGGCCCTGTTCGAGGCGGGTGTAGTAGTCGACGGAGATGCCGGCGAGCTCGGAGAGCTCCTGGCGCCGTAGCCCCGGGACCCTCCGGTGGGAGGTCCGTCCGATGCCGGGCCGGTCCGGGGGCGTCATCGCGGCGCGCCGGCCGCGCAGGAACTCCCCGAAGTCCGCCCGGTCGTTTTTCGGCATCTGTCCATTGTGTCCGGCCGGGGGCCCGGGTGGGTGGCTCTGCCGGTACCAGGCACGACGCGGTCTTCCTCGTACGCCCCGCGTCCCGCCACAGTCGGTCGCAGACCACGGGCGCCGGCAGGTCCGCGCCCCCATACCGAGCGTCGAGGCGGCGGCCGCGCGGGTGGAGGGCCTCCTCGACGCGGGAGAGCTGCCCCCGCTGCACGGCGTCGTCTGCAACGCCGGAGTGCACCTCTCCAACGCCCTCACGACGAGCGCCGACGGCTACGAGCTGACCTTCGCGGTCAACGTCATCGCCACCCACGTACTGCTCAGACGGCTGCACGCGCACCTCAGGAAGCCGGCCCGCATCGTCGTCACGGTCAGCGACGCCCACTTCGGCGACCTGCGCCACACGGGCGGCACGATGCCGGCGCCGCACTGGGCGGGCCCCGAGATCGTCTCCAGGCCCGGCGCCTTCGACCGTCCCGCCCGCATCAGGGCGGGCCGCCGCGCGTACACCACCAGCAAGCTCGGCGGCATCCACCTGGTGCACGAGTGGGCCCGCAGGCTGCCCGACGGCATCGACATCGTCTCCTACAACCCGAGCCTGGTGTCGGGCACCGGCCTCGCCAGGGACGCCGGACGCACCCTTCAGCTCGTCATGACGTGGATCGTCCCGTTGCTCCTGGTCACCCCGCTCGTCGACACTCCGCGAGCCGCGGGCGGCAGGCTCGCGGACGTCGTGCTCGGCCGCACCCACGCCCCCACCGGCTCCTACGTCCACCGCGACAGGGTCGCGCGGTCGTCCGCCGAGTCCTACGACGCCGCGCGCGAGGAGGAGTTGTGGGACTGGCTGGAGCAGGTGTGACGGGCCGCCGCGAGGGATCTGTGGGGGTCGGGGATCCATGTGGCGCCGATCACGTTCGTTGTGTGCATTCGTCCACAGTTGATCTGCGTGGGTCTCCGTAATGTCCCTGTCAACGGATCACACCGACGACGGGGAGGAACCCGACATGCGTAAGACTCTGGCGATCGCTGCTCTTGCCGGTTCGATGGCTGTCACCGGTCTGGCGATGACGGCGCCGGCTCAGGCTTCGACGGGGACGTCGTGGGGGAAGGTGTTCTCCAGCGACCACAAGGCGTACACGTTCGGTAAGACGTGGCAGTCGGGTGGCAAGGTGTTCACGAAGTGGTACGGGGTGGACAAGCGGGGCGGGAAGAAGGGCTGGGTCTGGTTCGAGGTGTACCAGAACGGTCACTGGACGAAGTTCAACAAGGCGTGGGACGGCAAGGTCGTCGGCACGTGGAGCGGGCACGGGATCAAGAAGGTCTACACGTTCACCTGCTGGGCCGGGAAGTTCGACAACTGCGGCAAGAAGTACCGCATCTACTGAACGCACTCCACGACGTCGTCCCGCAGCCCGAGGCGGCTCTCGTACACGCCGACCTTGTGAGTGATCAGCTCGAGGCACTCGTCCAGCTCGTGCATCCGCGCGAGCACCCGTTCCCGATGCCGGCGGAGCACCTCCAGCCGCTCCGCCTCGTTGCCCTGGCCCGCCCTGACCAGCTCGGTGTAGCGCCGGATGTCGGTCAGGGGCATGCCGGAGGCCCGCAGCCGGATGCAGACGCCCAGCCAGTCGACGTCGTCCTCGCTGTAGACGCGGTGCCCGGCGCTGCCCCGGCGTACCGGCTGGGCCAGCAGTCCCTCGCGCTCGTAGAAGCGCAACGTGTGAGTGCTGAGACCGGTGCGCTCGGCGACCTGGCCGATGCTCAGACCTGACATCCCGTCAGTTTGACTTAGAGTCGGCTCTAAGATCTACGGTCGCGAAGTATGAGATATCGCATTCTCGGCGGCACCGGCATGGAGGTCAGTGCCTACTGCCTCGGCACGATGATGTTCGGCGCGGCCGGCAACCCCGACCACGACGACAGCATCCGCATCATCCACAGAGCGCTCGACCACGGCATCAACTTCGTCGACACCGCCGACATGTACTCGGCGGGCGAGTCCGAGGAGATCGTGGGCAAGGCGCTGCGCGGCCGGCGGGACGACGTGGTGCTGGCGACGAAGGTGCACTTCCCGATGGGGGAGGGGCCCAACAGGGGCGGCAACTCGCGGCGGTGGATCGTCCGCGAGGTGGAGGCGAGCCTGCGGCGGCTCGGCACGGACTGGATCGACCTGTACCAGATCCACCGTCCCGACCACAGGACGGACATCGAGGAGACCCTGGGCGCGCTGACCGACCTCGTACGCCAGGGCAAGATCCGCGCCTTCGGCAGCTCGGCCTTCCCCGCGCACGAGACGGTCGAGGCGTACCACGTGGCCAGGCAGCGCGGGCTGTACCGGTTCCGCACCGAGCAGCCGCCGTACAACATCCTGGCCCGCGGCATCGAGGGGGACGTGCTGCCGACGGCGCAGCGGCTCGGCATGGGCGTGCTCACCTACAGCCCGCTGGGCTGGGGTTTCCTGACCGGCCGCTACCGCAAGGGGCAGGAGATCGACCTGTCGCGGGGCCGCGCCGCGCGGGCGCCGCAGCGGTTCGACCCGTCCATCCCGGTCAACGCGGCCAAGCTGGAGGTCGTCGAAGAGCTGGTGAAGCTGGCGGACGAGCTCGGCCGCACGCTGCCCGAGCTGGCGATCGCCTTCGCCGCCGCGCACCCGGCGGTCACCTCGGTCATCCTCGGGCCGCGTACGATGGAGCAGCTGGAGGGCCTGCTGAAGGGCGCCTCGCTGGTGCTCGACGACGCCGTGCTCGACCGGATCGACGAGCTGGTGCCGCCCGGCACGAACGTCTACCACCCGGTCGGCCTTTGGAGCCCCGCCCCGCTGACCGACGCCGCCCTGCGCCGCCGCCCGGTCGGGGACCGCGCCGCCGGCTGATCTCCTTCGGGATCGCCGCTTGACGCCTGCGGTGGCCAGGTTGGTGGTTAGGCTTTCGTCCGTACCGGATCGGCGGGAGCGAGGTGGCACGCGTGACGCAGGCGGCGGCGTTGCTGCGTCGCTTCGGGCGCCGGTACGCGGCCGTCGTCCGGCTGGCCACGGCGGCGCCGATCTGCGCGATCGCGCTGTTCCGCGCCGCGCCGGAGAACCTGCCCGCCACCGTCGCCGTGGTCGCCGTCGCGGCGGCGTGGACCTGCGCGTACGCCGGATGGCTCACCTGGGGCAGGGGCGAGGCGCTCGTGGCGCTCGACGTCGCCGTCCTGCTGGGCCTGTCGGCGTCGGTCTGGTGGACGGACGCGATCGCGGACACCAACACCGGGTGGCTGCGGCTGCTGGTGCTGTTCATGTGCGTCACCTGCCAGTGGCACACGACGGCGCCGGTGGGCGTCGCCGCGGCCCTGCTGACCTCGGGCGGGCTGGCGGCCGCCGTCGCCGTCACCGGCGCCGCGGACGGCGACCTGATCATGGGCCTGCTGTGGACGCCGGCCGCCGCCGCGCTCTCCCGCCTGGCCTGGACCTTGGTACGCCGCTCCGCCCGCCGCGCCGACCTCGCCGTGGCTGAGGCGGCACGGGTACGCGGCGCGTCGCTGGTGGCCGCGGCCGTCCGCGCCGAGGAGCGCGAGTTCGCCGCCTCCCTGCACGACACGGCGGCGACGACCCTGCTGATGGTCGGCGTCGGCCAGGTACGCTCCGACGCCCCCTGGCTGCCCGTCCAGGCCCGCAGGGACCTGGAAAGGCTCAGAAGCTCCCACGGCGAAGGCGCGGCCGCCTCGCGCGCCGACCTCGTGACGATGCTCCGCGCCGGCCTCGACGCCGTGCCCCTGACCGTGGAGTTCGACGGGCCAGGCGAGCTGCCGCTGCCGTACGAGGCCGCGCGCGCCCTCGCCGACGCGGCGGGGGAGGCGCTCACCAACGTCCGCCGGCACGCGGGCGTCACCCGGGCCACGATCCGGCTCACCGGCGACGCCCGCGAGCTGCGTCTCGACATCGCCGACCAGGGGGCGGGCTTCGATCCGGACGCGGTCCCGGCCACCAGGTACGGCCTGCGCGAGTCCGTACGCGGCCGGCTGGCCCGCATCGGCGGCACGGCCACGATCACCTCGGCGCCCGGCGAAGGCACCCTGGTACGTCTGGAGTGGCGCTCCGATGATGGCTGACCTGATCGAGGGCGCGTTACGCCACGGCCTGCGCGTCGCGACGCTGCTCGCCGCCTCGGCGATCGTCCTGGGTCTCGGCCTGTCCAACCTGCTGCGCGACCTCGACCGCCACGAGTACGCGCTGGCCCAGTTCGGCGCCATGGCGGCGCTCGCGGTCGTGCTGGCCGGCGAAGTGGCCCTGTTCCTGCGCGGGCGCTCGTGGGACCGGCTCAGGGCGCCCGCCGTCGCCGTTGTCATGGGCGCGACGATCCTGTCGTACGCGACCATGCCGCACCGGGCCAACCTGTCCTCGGTCGACTGGGTGTTCGGCGCCGCGAACTGGGTGGGCGTGGTCGTCCTGCTCGACCGGCCGCTGCGGTCCTGCCTGGCGTTCCTGCTGGCCCACGAGGCGACCGCGCTGCTCAACCTGCTGCTGTTCGGCGTGCCGACGCAGGCGGCGCTGGCCAGGTTCGCCACCGGGTCGGTGAGCGTGGTGGGGTTCCCGCTGTGCCTCGCGGTGATGGCGGCGATCGTCCGGCGGCTCGGCCAGGTCGCGGCGGACGCGCACGCGGAGGCCGAACGGGTCCGCGTCGCCGAGGAGGCCACCGCGCAGGCGCACCGGCTCAGGCTGGCCCGCTACGACGAACTGTCGGCGAGCACGGTGCCGCTGCTCGAAGGGCTGGCCGGCGGCTCGCTCGACCCCGGGGACCCCGGCGTGCGGCGGCGCTGCGCGATCGAGGCGGCCCGCATGCGCCGGCTGTTCGCCGAGGCCGACTCCGTCGCCGACCCCCTCTGGCACGAGCTGCGGCACTGCGCCGACGTGGCGGACCGCAAGGGGGTCGCGGTCGAGCTGGACGCGCGGGGCTCGTGGCCGGTTCCGCCCGTGGCCGTACGCCGCGACCTCACCGAGGCCGTCCTGACCGTCCTCGCCACGGCCTCGTCGCGGGCCCGGGTCACCGTGGTCGGCGGCGACGACCAGGTGTCGGTCAGCGTCGTCGCCGACGGTGACGAGGTGGCCGCGCCGCGGCCCGCGTCGGACGGCGTCCTCGTCGAAGCCCTGCGGCACGGTGACCTGATCTGGATGGAGGCCACATGGCAGCCGACGA
The DNA here is from genome assembly GCF_042428605.1 of Nonomuraea salmonea. Taxonomy (NCBI): domain Bacteria; kingdom Bacillati; phylum Actinomycetota; class Actinomycetes; order Streptosporangiales; family Streptosporangiaceae; genus Nonomuraea; species Nonomuraea salmonea. The sequence goes on along the minus strand of NZ_JBHMCF010000013.1, from coordinate 45,381 downwards.
CCGCGTGATCACCGCCGTCATCGTGGACGACCACGCGGCCATCGCCGTGGGGGTCGGCGTCTGGTGCGCCGCCGCCGTGCCGCCGATCCGGCTCATCGACGCGGGCGACCGGCTCGCCGACGTCTGGACGGGGCCGGGCGCCGACGCCGACGTCGTGATCTTCGATCTGGAGCTGGTGCCCGGCATGCCCGACTTCGGGGAGCTGCGCCGGCTGGTGGACAGCGGCCGGCGGGTGGTCGTGTACTCCCAGCACATCGAGGACAGCATCGCCATCAAGTGCGTCGATCTGGGCGCGCTGGCGTACCTGACCAAGCGGGAGGGGCCCGAGCACCTGGTGCCGGCCATCCAGGCCGCCGCGCGCGGCGAGGCGTACACGACGCCGTCGCTGTCCGGGGCGTTCATCGCCGACACCTCCGCCGAGCGGCCGCGGCTGTCGCAGCGGGAGGCGGAGGTGCTGCGGGCGTGGTTCGTCTCCTCCTCGAAGGAGCTGGTCGCGGCCAAGCTCAACATCGGCGTCAAGACCGTCGACACCTACATCACGCGGGTCCGCGTCAAGTACGCGAGCGTGGGGCGCGCCGCCCGTACCAAGAGTGACCTGGTCAGCCGGGCGCTCGACGACGGGCTCATCACGCTCGCCGAGCTGAACGACAAGGTGTAGGGCGTTCGCCGGACAGTACCCCGCCCGACACGTCCCTAAGGTGGTGGCCGTGCGGGTCGCCGCCGCATGGGGGAGCGGCGGTCCGGACCTGTGGAGTCATGCGCGCGCTTCCCCCTGGCACACAGAGATCCACACCTTCCCTCCAGTATGAACAGGGGGCTCTGATGGGGCTGGAGATCAACGTTCTGGGGCCGTGGGAGGTCCTGGCCGACGGCGAGCCCGCCGTACTGACCGGCAAGCGGCGGGTCGCCGTGCTGACGCAACTGGCGCTGAACGCCGGGCATACCGTTTCGGCCGAGCGTCTGCGGGGGCAGATCTGGGGCGACAGCGCGGCGACGACGGCCGGCAAGCAACTGCACATCGTGGTGTCCAAGCTGCGGGAGGCGCTGCTGCCCGAGGTCATCGTGACCGTGCCCGGCGGCTACCGGCTCGACCTGCCGCGCGAGTCCGTCGACGTCCACCGCTTCACCCAGCTGACCCGCCAGGCGCGCGCCGCCCACCGGCGCGGCGACCTCGCCGCCGCCGACCGGCTCTACCACCAGGCGCTGGGCCTGTGGCGGGGCGACGCGCTGGCCGGCATGACCGACGCCTGGGCGCAGGCCGAGTCCGCCCGCCTGGAGACGGAGCATCTGGCCGCGGTGGAGGAGCACGTCGACGTACGGCTGGCGGCGGGGCAGCACCACGAGGTCGTGTCCGCGCTCACCGCCCACGTCGAGGCCCATCCGCTGCGCGAACGGCCGCGCGCCCAGCTCATGCTGGCGCTGTACCGCGCCTCGCGGACGTCCGAGGCGCTGGAGGTCTACCGGGAGACCCGCCGGGCGCTGTCCGACGAGCTCGGCATCGAACCGGGTCCCGCGCTGCGCCGCCTGCACCAGGCCGTACTCCACCGGGACCCGGCGCTGGACCTGCCACGCCGGCGAGTGCCGCCGGCCGGACCCGCCGGACCAGCCCTACCCCGGCCGGCGGCCGGGGCGCCCGGGCACCCGCCCGGCCGCGTGGTTCCCGCCGAGCTGCCCCCGGATGTCCGCACCTTCATCGGGCGCACCGCCGAGGCCGCCTGCCTGCGCGACACCCTCACCTTCGCCCAGCCGGGGCTGCCCGCCGTCGCGGCGGTGCACGGGCCGCGCGGCGTGGGCAAGTCCACCCTGGCGATCCACGTGGCGCACGCGGTGGCCGACCTGTTCACGGACGGCGTCATCTACGTCGACCTCCGCGCCACCACCCGGTCGGTGGGGCCGTACGAGGTCCTGTGCCGGTTGCTGCGCTCGCTCGGGCTGGACGGCGCAGCCGTGCCGCCGGCGCTGGAGGAGGCCGCGGCCCGCTACCGCTCGCTGACCTCGGCGCGCAACCTGCTGGTCGTCCTCGACAACGCGCTCGACGCCGACCAGGTACGGCCGCTCATCCCCGCGGGCACACGCTGCGCGGTGATCGTCACCAGCCGCCGGATGCCGGCCACCCTGGACAGCGCGAGCCACCTGCGGCTGACCGCCCTCGACACGGGCACCCGCGAGCCGGCCAGGGACACCGGCTGGTGCGTGGTGAAGCGCCTGGCCTGCCGCCACGCGGACATCCTGACACCTCAGCGGGTGTGACCGGGCAGGCTGGTCGGCGAGAGCAGTGAAGGAGGCGGCCCGCCGTGCGTGGGCCGCCTCCTCCGTACGAGGTCAGCCGATGGCCGTGATCCGCCAGTTGACGCCGATCTGGTAGCGGGCGCCGAAGCGGCCGTCGTCCCTGCCGGGATAGACCCACAGCGTGCCCTTGCCGTCGACGGCGACCAGGTCGGTCCTGCCGTCACCGCTCAGGTCCATGGCCACGGGCTTGTAGCTGCTCCACCCGGTGCCGGACTGGCTGCGGGCGGCGAGGGTGACGCCGTTCGCGCTGGTGTTGGCGTAGAACCAGAGCTCGCCCTTGCCGTCGATGGCCATGACGTCGGCGCGGCCGTCCCCGGTGAAGTCGGCGGGGAAGAGGCGGTGGGCGGACCAGCCGCTGTTGCCGATCTGGGTCTTGCCGCCGCCGTTCGGGTAGTAGTACAGCTTGCCGTCCGACTTCTTGATGCCGAACAGGTCGGCGTGCGGGGAGTCGTCGGCGTTGCCCGCGCCGTGCGTGTAGCCGCCCCAGCCGGTGCCGATCAGCTTGCGGCGGGCGGAGGACAGCTTCCCGCCCTCATTGGGGTACAACCACATCTCGCCGTCCGCGTCGATCATGGCGACGTCGGCCAGGCCGTCGGCCTCCCAATCGGTGACGATCCACCTCAGGGAGCCCCATCCGGTGCCGATCTTCACCCGGTCGGCGCCGCTGACGGTGTTCATCCCCGAACCGCCCCAGTTCGGATACATCCACAGGTCACCGTTGCCGTCGGTGATGATGACGTCGTTGCGGCCGTCCCCGTCGAAGTCGTGGGTGTTGCGCTCGGGGGTGAGCGCGGGCCTGTTCCACGCCTTGAGCGTGGACAGCACGCCGTCGAAGTGGCCGCCGAGGCTCGTGGCGCCGGTCTTGTGCGCGCCCGCGCGCAGCGCGCCGGTCGCCTCCCACTTCGCGGTGTGGCGCATGCCGGCCACGTTCCTGCCGTCCACCCAGAGGACCATGACGCCGGTGGCGGCCTGGTACGTCACGGTGGCCTGCGACCAGGCGCCCGCGGGGGCGCTGCCGGTGGGCGCGCTGACGGTGTCCCAGACGGGGCTCGCCACGTCGGACCTGCTCATGGCGAAGTGCCAGGCGTCGTTCTCCACCCAGAGCTTGAAGCCGGCGGTCCTGGTGCCGTCCTGGGAGAGGACGGTGCCGCCGGTGCCGGGCTTGGCGCGGGCGCTGATGCTGAAGTCGGCGTTCGTGGCGACTGCGGGGCCGGCGGCGGCGAGGGTCGCGGCGCCGTTCAGCCGCACGGCCGGGCTGTAGGTGTCGCCGGTCGTCCAGGTCGCGCCGGCGGTGGCGGTCAGCGGGCGGCCGGTCCCGGTGAAGGCGCTGTCGGCGACCGTGCCCACAGGGGAGCCTGAAGCGGCGGCCGGGGGCGGGTCGGCCAGGGACCAGGTGTGGTCCGCGTCCCCGGTGACGGCGGTGCCCCAGGTCCCGAGGTCGTCGGTACGCGCGGCGGTGAGCGCGCTGCCGTTCCCCTCCGTATCGGGGCAGCCGGCCTGGCCCGCCTGGCTGAGCACGGCGACGAGCCCGCCGTCGTGCAGCACGGGCGCGCCGGCCATGCCGCCGCACACCAGCGGTCCCGACGCGGTGGTCAGGGTCGTCGCGGTCGCCTCGGTGAACGTGACAGGAACGCTGTGCTGCCGGTCGGTGGTCCAGTCCCCGTCCGTCGCGGTACGGCCGTGGCCGACGGCGGTCAGCTCGGCGCCGGTGGGCGCGGCGGTGGGCGCGGTGCTGGCCGGCGGGATCACGGTGACCCCGTTGATCGGGGCGGCCAGCCGGGCGAGCACCACGTCGCGGCCGGGCCTCGGGCTCAGCCAGTCGACCTCGGCGGCGTCCCTGCCGGGCAGCGTGACGTGGGTCGTCGCGGCCGGCGGGCTCTCGGTGAGCTGAGGGTCGTTCGGATCGGCGGCGAAGCAGCTCGCGGCGCTGATCACCCAGCGCGGCGCGACCAGCGTCGCGGTGCACTCGCGGCCCTGCGTGGAGAGCCTGCCGATCGCCGCCTGCTCGCCGGTGACGGGCGCGGGCGCGGTTCCGGTCCTGAGCTGCAGCAGCATGGTCGGCGACGCCTCCGGGTCGGCGCCCAGGCCCACCTGCGTGCTGCCGTGGGGGTCCACGTCGATGGTGAGCTGCTCGCCCTCGTCGCTGCGCAGCTTCGCGGTCACCTCGTGGCCGGTGCCCTCGCGCTGGCCGTCGCCGCGGATCTCGTACACGCCGGGGACTTCGAGGTTCAGTACGCCGGTCGGCCCGGTGACGCGGAAGCACACCCGGCCGATGCCGTCGGAGCCGATGGCCTCGTCCGTCGTCCAGATTCTCAGCAGGCCGATGTCGCCCTCTGGCGGCGTGGCGCAGTCGGCCAGCACGATGTGGCCGTCGCCGGAGATGAGCCGGACGTTCTGCGCCTCCAGGATCTCGGCCGCACCCGGATAGGGGTGGACGTCGCCGCCGACCAGCGACGGCGGCGAGATCGCGGACGCGCCGGCCGGAGCAGGGCCGGCGACGACGGATAAGGACGCGGTCATCGCCGCGACGACGCCCAGCGTCGCCCAGCGCGATGGAGCACTCATGATCACACCTCCGGTGGCTGCGGGCACGAAAAGGGAGGCTAGAGACGCCCGGTATGTCGGCGGTATATCCCGCAATATCGGGTCTTGTCCGGTCTTCCGGCACCGTGTGACACTCCGCAAGCTGATCGTTCTTCAGCGCTTCCCCTGTGTGCGAATCCTCGACTGGCGACGGAGGCTGAGTGTGCGTACCTGGAGACCGACGATGAGGGGACGGGCGCGCTTAGGGCCGGCCCGCCGGCGAGCGGCGATCGCGACCGTCGCCGCCCTGACCCTGCTGACCACCCTGTTGCGGGTGCCGCCGGCGCACGCCGACCAGCAGGCGGAGCCCGACCGTTCGCACGTGGTGCTCGCCTGGCAGGAGGGCGGCCCGCAGGTCCGATCAGCGGCTGAGGCGGCGCTGCTCGGCCCGGACGAGCAGGTCAGCGCGTTCCTCACCGAAGGATGGGAGGAGGCCAGGCGCCAGGACGAGCGCGACAGCCTCACCAACGTCATCGCGAACGGCGGCCCGTCCCTGCGCGCCAAGGCCCAGGCCGCCCTGGACGCCGACGCGGCGGGCGACCGGGACGCGATCAGCACGTTCCTGACGAGCGGCTGGCAGGCGCCGGCGGACATCGACCTGCGGGTGTCGGTCAACCAGCTGATGAGCGAGGGCGGCGAGCAGCTCAAGCAGGCCGCGCAGGACGCCCTGGACTCGGGGGACAGCGAGAGGCTCGAGAAGTTCCTGGAGTCGGGCTGGCGCACGCAGTGGAACACCGACCAGCGGCTGCGCGTCAACCAGGCCATCAAAACCGGCGGCGAGAACGTCCAGGCCGAGGGCCAGAAGGCGCTGGACGCGGGGACCCCGGAGGCGCTGGAGGCGTTCTTCGCCTACGGCTGGGCGGTGGCGTCGGCGCGCGACGACGAGACCGCGACGCTGGAGGAGCTGCTCCAGCAGACGGAGGCGGCCGGCGTGGTGGCCGAGCAGGAGACTGTCAGCGCCACCGCCGAGGCCGCCCGCGCCGAGGACGCCGCGCAAGCGGCCCGCCGGTCGGCGGCGGAGGCCGCGGCGGCCACCAAGGCCGCGCGCGAGAACGCCACAGAGGCGAAGAGGCAGGCCAAGCGGGCCGCGGTCGCGGCCGAGAAGGCGGCGGACGCGGCACGCGTGGCCGTGCAGTCCGCGGCGGCGGCCAACCGGGCGGCCCGTGCCGCCGCCACCGCCGCGGCACGGGCCGCGCAGATGGCGTCGAAGGCGAACCAGAGGGCCTCAGAGGCGTACCGGGCGGCGGCCTCGGCCTCCGTGGACGCCGACAAGGCGGACACCGCACGGCAGGCGGCGGGCGCGGCCATGCGGATCGCCCAGGAGACGGAAGAGGCCGCACTCAAGGTGACCGCGGCGGCCAAGGCACTGGAACAGGGCAAGAACGCCATCAAGTCCGCCAGGAACGCGGCCGAGCACGCCGTGCAGGCGGCCGTGGCCAACGACGAGGCAGTCAGGTGGGCCCAGGCCGCGGGGGCCGAGGCCGGGGAGGCGGTCGCCGCCGCGGCGCGGGCGCGGGCCAACGCGGAACGGGCCGTCAGGGCGGCGCGGGCGGCCGAGAACCATCTCCAGACGGCGCTCGACGCGGCGTACAAGGCACGCGACGCCGCCCAGCGGGCGGCGGCCAACGCCAACGCCGCGGCCGTCGCGGCGCTCGACGCCGCCAAGCACGCCGGCGACGCGGCGAAGGCGGCCGAACGCGCCACCGCGCACGCCAACGCCGCCATCGACGCCGCGCACGAGGCGCTGGAGACCGCGACGCAGGCGAACGCCGTGTACGAGGCGGCGCGCGTCGCCGACGCCGAGCGCCTGGCGGTCGCCAAGGAGGAGGGCCTGGAGAACGCCAGGGTCGCCAACGTCACCTACGAAAAGCAGCAGCGGCTCGCCGACTGGGACGCCGACCAGGCCGCCAAACGGGACGAGGAGACCGACCGGCTCATCGCCGTGGCGAAGAACCCGGCCACCGAACGAGCCGAGGCGGTCGCGGCGGCCCGCAAGGCCGCGCTCAACCTGGCGAGCGGCCAGGGCGCCTGGACCAGGGAGTCGGCGCTGGCGGCGCTGGGCAGCCCCGACGACCTCGTGCTGGAGTTCGTCCGTACCGACCTGGCCGAGGCCGTGGCCCAGGACAACCGGCTCGCGGTGATGAGCCTGTCGATCTCCGAGGACGACGACCTCGCCGCGGCGGCCAAGACCGCGCTGGACGGCGACGACACGGCGGTCGCGACCTTCCTGCGCACGCAGAACTACCCCGGCCGCTACAGCGCGGACCGGCTGAAGGTCAACCAGATCCTGTCCGCCGCCCAGGAGGCCGGCGACGTCGTGCTGGCGGAGCGGGCGCAGCAGGCCTTGGACGCCGAGACGCCGCAGGCGCTGCGGGACTTCCTGGAGACCGGCCGGTACACCGCCGAGGCCATCGGCAACCGGGTGCGCGTCAACCAGATCCTGGCCGACGAGGACAGCGGCCCTGAGCTGAAGGCCGCCGCCCAGGTCGCTCTGGAGGGGCCCGCGCCCGGCCTGCGGATGTTCCTCGACACCGGCCGGTACACCGCGGCCGAGCGGGACTACGAGAGCGCGACCCACCTCGCCGTGGTGGCCGGGCTGCTCAAGAAGATCCACGAGGGCGCGGAGACCGCCCTGCAGCACGCGTACGAGGCGCAGCGCGTGGCGGCCGAGGCCCGTGAGGACGCCGGGCAGGCCGCGTCGTACGCCCAGCAGGCCCTCGACTCGGCCAAGCGGGCCTCCCAGTACGCCCAGCAGGCCGCGAGCCACGCCCAGCAGGCCGCCACCTCGGCCCAGAAGGCGTCACAGTCGGTCAGGACCGCCCGCGAAGCGGCGACCAGGGCCAACACCTCGGCCCGCAGTGCCGTCCGGTCCGCCACCTGGGCGATCACCTCGCAGCAGAAGGCCATCCAGGCCGCCAACCGGGCCGGCAACGCGGCCAGGACGGCGCACAAGGAGGCGCTGCGAGCCGGTTCCAACGCCAAGGCCGCCCTCGCAGCGGCCGCGGCGGCCTCCGACGCGGTGCGCGAGGCCGCCATCGTCCAGGCTTACATCTGCGCCGACACGTACAACACCACGCCGTTCGAGGACCTGGAGAAGCTCTACGGCCAGGAGGGCCAGTACGTGCAGAACTGCGCGGACAACTACCTGGGCTCCTCCGAGGACCTGGCCGTCCGGGCGTACATCAACTCCGCCTTCTGCGACATCTACGACAAAGACGGCCAGGACTACCAGAACTGCATCAATTCCGTCCTGGATCCCGGGTTCCAGGTGACGCAGAGCCTCAACGTCACCTTGCGGGCGATCCAGTACGGCAACGCGCTGATGCTCGCCGCCGGCATGCCCGCCCTCATCGGCTGCGCCGTCACCTTGGTCTGCGGCACGGTGATGACGATCGGCGAGGTCGGCCTGGAGATCTACCGCCTCGTCATGGGCGACCAGTCGCTGGGCAAGACGCTGCTCAACATCGGCACGATCGCCCTCACCGAGCTGGCCTTCTACGGCGTCGGCAAGCTGATCAGCGGCGGCCTCCGCGCCATCAAGAACGCCGGCAAGGCGGCTCTCGGGAGATCGACGGCGTTGTCCGAGGTCCGCATCGGCTTGATCAGGAACCGCCACCAGCTGGTGCTCGCCGAAGTGCAGGCCATGCTCAGGGGCGACTACAGCACCGGCAAGAACACCGCCTTCTTCTGGTCCGGCCGTACGGAGACGGGACCCGAGCAGTACCGCAACGCCGGCCCAGAAGAGGCCGCGGACATCGCGAGGGAGGAGGGCGGCACCACGCTCGAGATGCTCATGGACGGCCGCGGGATCCCGCAGGCGAACGCGAAGAATCCGGAGTGGGACCCCGCCGAGATGCCGTGGGACAAGATCAAGGAGGAGGTGGACCAGGCGTGGGACCGCATCTCCCTGCTCTACGCCCGCAACGCCTCCGGCGAGGTGAAGGTGGTCCTCGGTCAGAGCCTTCGTGAGGACGCCGTCTGGTTGCGCCAGGAGTGCGGTGCACTCCTTGCCAACCCCCACGTCACCAAGATCACCGCGATCGACCTGGTCACCAAGGTGACTAGAGAGATCACCAAGAAGTCCGAGTGCGTCCCGATCACCACCTCGTCGGTGTCCCTGGCCGCCTGACAGGGGCGTCTGGCACGGGGGCCTGGCAGGGGCCGCGTGGCCGTCGCACGACCGGCCACGCGGCCCTGTTGAGGTGGTCAGATCCAGCCTTGCTGCTTGGCGAGGAGGGCGCCCTGAAAGCGGTTCGCGGCGCCCAGGCGTTCCAACAACGCGGCCACGTGCCGCCGGTACGTCCGCAGGCTCACCCCCATCTCCCTGGCCGCCACCTCGTCCTTGCGGGTGCTGGCCAGCAGGTACAGCACGCGCCGTTCCCGGGGGGTGAGCCCGGGGGCGGGGCAGGGTTCGAGGTCCTGGGCGTGTGACCAGACGCGTTCGAACAGGTCCGCCATCGCCGCCACCACCCCCGCCTGCGAGATGAGCAAGGCGCTGTCGCCGCCGGGCTCGCTGGGGACGAAGACCACCGCGCGATCGACGATCACCAGCTGCTGACCGTCGTCGTCCACGAGCCGGTGGTGGTCGCCCGAGCGGTGCAGGGCGCGGCAGTGATCGAGGAACGCCTGGTCCAGCACGCTCTTCCTGGAGACGATCGTGCGGCGGCGGGTGGTCTCGCCGGGCCTGGGCAGGTCGACGGACCGGTGCATGGCCAGCACCTCCTGGGCGTCGAGCGCCAGGGAGCGGATGCGTTCGGCGACCCGGTCGGCGCCGTCGATCTGCTCGATCGTCACCGTACGGCCCCGCCCGCGCTGCCGCGCGCTCAGCAGGTGCACCGCCTCCCACGCCGCCGAGATGCGCCGCTGCTGCGCGTGCGTCTCCAGGAGCCGGCGCCGGATCAGCCGGCTGACGCCGATCTCCGGCTCGACGGCGACGGGGTGGCCGGCCGCGTCGAAGCGTACGAGGCCGAGCGCCGCGAGCCGCTGCAGCGCGGCGGGCACGCCGTCCGATGTCGTCTCGTGGCCGCTCAGGAGGTCCCGGTACACGCATTCCTCGAAGTCGGTCAGTCCGAGACTGCTGAGGCTCATGTGGCTCCCGATGGACGAGTGACAACAAGCTGCCGGGCACGGCAGGTTGCTGTCGGCCCTGACCGCTTCTGTCAGTTGATCATCCGTGGTTATTGTCCAGGTGTCGGCGCTGATCACCCAAATCGCGTACGTCGGCGCGCACATCAAGGAGGACCCCTGTGTTCCGTGCACTCAACGAGCTGAGCGACCGCCTGCTCAGCAGGTTCCTGCCCACCACCACCGCCGAGGCCGAGCCCTGCTGGTGGACCGACACCGGCATGCGCTGCTGCATCTACGCCGGCAAGACCTACTGCCGCTAGTAAGACCGGATCGGCAGCATGGAGTACGTCGCGCTGGCCGCCCGCTGCACGCTGGGGATCGTCTTCCTGGTGGCGGTGGCGGGAAAGGTGCGCGGGCGTGCGGCCTTCGAGGCGTTCCGGCGGTCGGTGCCGGCGCTCGTCCCGCTGCCGCGGGGCCGGGTGCCGGCCGCCCTGCCCGCCGCCCTGCCTGCCACGGTGGTGGCCCTCGAAGCCGCGACGGTGCTGCTGCTGACCACGGAGTTCACGGCGCCGGCCGGGCTGGCCCTGGCCGGCGCCGTGCTCCTGGCCTTCTCCCTCGGGATCCGGCACGCGCTCCGCGCGGGCTCCCGGGCGTCCTGCAACTGCTTCGGCGCCTCGTCGGCGCCGCTGGGCCGCAGGCACCTCGTACGCAACCTCGCCCTGATCGCCGTGGCCTGCACCGGCCTCGCGACCTCGTACGCCGGCCCGCAGCCGCAGCTCGCGGGAGCCGTGCTGGCGATCGCCGCCGGCGGCCTGATCGCGCTGTTCGCCGTCTTCACCGACGACCTCGCCGACCTGTTCACGGCGAAATGACGCTCCTCACCGCAAAGGGTCGCCGATGTCCTTCCTCGTGGCCGCCGTCGTCTTCGTCGGCGTGCTGAGCGCCGTCAACCTGTTCCTGCTCCTGGCCGTGATCCGCCGCCTGCGCGCGCACGCGAACGTCCTGAAGCACGTCACCGCGCCACCCGCCTTCACCCCGCCGGGCACCAGGCTGGCGGGCTTCACCGCGCCCGTCACGTTCACATCGGCGGCGACCGTCGTCGGCATGTTCTCCACCGACTGCTCCGCCTGCGACGAACACCTGCCCGTGTTCGCCGAACGGGTCCGCCACCTGGGCCGCGACCGCGTCGTGGCGCTGGTCGTGGGCGGCGGCCCGAAGGAACAGACCTTCACGGCCGCACTCGAGGACCTGGCGACGGTGGTGACCGAGGAGCGCGACGGGTCCCTGTACACCGCGTTCGGCCGCCCCCCGTTCCCCGGCTTCTACCTCGTGGACGCCGAGGGCACCGTGACGGCCTCCGCGCACTCCACGGACGAGCTCCCCATCCCCGCGACCGCCTGACCCCGCATGCTGAACCGCATCCGCGTCGCCGCCGCCCTCGCCTGGGCCGCCCACCCGGCGGCCGCCGCGGGCGCGGCCGTGCTCGGCGTGCTCACCGGCGTGGCCCCGGTCGCGACCGCCTGGCTGACCAAGCTGGTCCTCGACGGGCTGGTCAGGGGCGATGGGTTCGCCGCGCTGGCCCCGACGGCCGCCGGGCTCGCCGTCGCCGGGCTGGCCCTCATCGTGCTGCCGCACCTGGCCGACTACGCCAAGGCGCAGCTGCGCAGGTCGCTGCGGGTGCTCATCTATGACCGGCTGTTCCGCGCGGTCAACCGCCATCCTGGGCTGAGCCGCTTCGAGACGCCGGCCTTCCACGACACGCTCAGGCTGGCGTACGACGCGAGCCACAACGCCCCCGACCGCCTGGTCATCGGCGCGCTGGCGATCGGCCAGGCGATCATCACGCTCGCCGGCTTCGCCGCCAGCCTGGCGGCCGTCAACCCGCTCATGATCGCGGTCATCGTGGTCGCCGCGCTGCCCTCGGCCCGCATCGAGCTCATGCTGAGCCGCAGGCGCGCCGAGGTCATGTACGACATCACGCCCGCCATGCGGCGCCAGGTCTTCTTCGGCGACCTGCTCACCCGGCCCGAGGCGGCCAAGGAGGTGCGGCTGTTCGGGCTGGGCGACTACCTGCGTACCAGGATGCTCGACGAGGTGCGCGGCATCAACCGGGCCGAACGCGACGTCGACCGCCGCGCCCTGCGCAGCCAGGGCGCGATGGCGCTGCTCGGCAGCGTCGTGGCGGCCGGCGGCCTGCTCTGGGCGATCATCAGCGCCGCCGCCGGGAGTGTCAGCGTGGGCGACGTGACGGTCTTCGTCGCGGCGGTCGCGGGCGTCCAGGCGGCGCTGACCGCGATCGTCAGCCATTGGGCGGACGTGCACAACGCGCTGCTGATGTTCGGCCACTACACGGACGTGGTCGCGGCCGAGCCCGACCTGCCGGTGCCGCGCGAGCCCGCCGCGCTGCCCGCGCTGCGCCAGGGCATCGAGCTGCGCGACGTGTGGTTCCGCTACAGCGACGAGCACCCCTGGATCCTGCGCGGCGTCGATCTGTTCATCCCCTCGGGCCGGACGGTCGCCCTCGTCGGGGTGAACGGCGCGGGCAAGAGCACGCTGGTCAAGCTGTTGTGCCGGATGTACGACCCGACCAAGGGCCGCATCACCTGGGACGGCGTGGACCTGTGCGACGCGAGCCCGGCCGACCTGCGGGCCAGGATCGGCGCGGTCTTCCAGGACTACATGGACTACGACCTCACCGCCGCTGAGAACATCATGCTCGGTGACCTCACCGCGGAGCCGAGCCGGATCCGCGACTCGGCCAGGCGGGCGGGCGTCCACGACACGATCGCCGCGCTGCCGCGCGGCTACGACACCATGCTCAGCCGCCTCTTCGGCGACCGGGACGACCAGTCGGGCGTCTCCCTGTCGGGCGGGCAGTGGCAGCGCCTGGCGCTGGCCCGCGCGTTCCTGCGGCAGCGCCAGGACCTGCTCATCCTGGACGAGCCCAGCTCCGGCCTCGACGCCCAGGCCGAGCACGAGGTGCACACCAGCCTGCGCGCCTACCGGGGCGACCGGACGAGCGTGCTCATCTCCCACCGGCTCGGCACCGTACGCTCCGCCGACCTCATCGTGGTGCTGAGCGAGGGGCGGATCGCGGAACGCGGCACGCACGACGAGCTCATGGCCATGGACGGTGAGTACGCCCGCCTGTTCACGTTGCAGGCCACCGGCTACGAGACCGCACCGTCCGGCACATCAGGAGACGACGGACCGGGCGACTCACGACCGGGGGACAGCGTCCGCACGACCACGCCGAGCACCCGGTCGGCCGGCAGGTAGCCGTAGACCCGCGAGTCCGCGCTCGACGTGCCGTCGCCGACGACCACGAGCGCCCCTACCGGCACGCGATCGCCGGGCCGCGCCTCGGCCGCCGCCGCCACGTCACCGGGCACCGGATCGCCCGGCACCGCGGTCACCCGCTTGATCGCCCACGGCGGCGCCGGCGGCCCCGTGCCCCACCCCGTGGGCCGCGTCGACTCGAACACCACCACCTGGCCCCGCCGCACCGCCGCGGTCCTGCGTACCAGCACCCGATCACCAGGACGGAACGTCGGCGCCATGCTCACGCCGCTCACCCGCACGACGACGAGAGCCCGCCGCGCGACGACCGCGAGGACGGCGAGCACCGCGACGGCGCCGAGCACGTACCACACGCCCTCACCCTAGCCCGACAGCTGGCGGGTGATGGAGGGGTCGGTGATCGCGGTGTCGTTCGCCAGCAGGAACGCCTTGCTGAGGATGAGCGCCAGCCGCCCGTCCTCCTCGAACGGCAGGAACAGCCCCGGCTGGAAACCGCGCGCCGAGACGATGCAGAGGTAGGCGTCGTTGGGCTCCATGAGGATGTTCGCCGACCCGAGGTGGATCTTGTACGTCCGCAGATCACCGCGTACCACCAGATAGCGGTCGGTGAGCGTGCACCGGTCGGCGATGGCCGTGCGCCCGATGAGGCGGGCCAGCGCGTCCTTGCGCACCTCGGCCGAGGGCGTCAGCGGCGCGAACGGCCCCGCCTCCCAGTGGTCGCGCAGCCGGTCGGGCCCCTGACCCGCCCACTGCGGGTCGAGAGTGATGGAGGCGACGCCCACGAACAGGTCGATGTCCCGCATGCCCTCGCTGAACACCAGCGGCGGCACCTCCCTCAGCGGCACATCACGCCAAACGCCGCCGCTCCTGCGCTGGAAGCTCGCCCGGCCGATGTCGGCGTGGACCTCGTCCGCCAGGTAGTGCTCCAGCGTCGCCCGCCACTCGCCGCCCGCCATGACCCGGTGCGCGTCGCAGTCCTCCTCCCAATGCCCCTGGAACTTCGACGTCCAGCCCCGATCCTTGAACAACGCCCGCAGCCGCCGATAGTGCACCACCTGCCCCTCGAACCGGCTGGAGTGAACGCCGGACGCCTCCTCGGCGGGCGTCAGCAGGTAGATCTCGCGGAAGGCCTGCTTGAACGGCTGGCGCAGCTCCTTGTCCTGCACCACCTCCCGCCAGCCGTGCACCTCCGCCACCGACGCTCCGGCCGGATGCCACAGCCGCACCGGCACGTCGGGGACGCACGCCTGCCCGGGAACGTTTCCACGTGCCCTAGTTGGTGATGTACAGGACCGCGGACCGACAGCATCAGCTCCTGGATCTGCTGTTCTCCAGGTCAGACCTCGGTGAAGTGAGGGACGGGCGCTTCGAGCTGCTGAATCAGGGCGCACAGGACATCCGTGCTTATGACGTGGTGAAGGACATTCAGCGGGTCGAGCGGTTCGTTGATGGGCGGCCAGGGTGGAACGGCGCTGTACTGGTTCTCCCCAACGATCCCGGCTACTGGTCTCGTCCTGGGCAGGGCTGCCGTACGAACGCGGACGCCTTTCGGATCTACGAGGGCCAGGAAATCATGGGCAGACGAGAATGGGGCCCTCACACCGGCTTGGGCACGATGAAGGGCCGCAAGGCAGCCATCGAAGTGCGGGATGATTAGGCGTGCCGATGGTCCGACTACTCCTCCCTTCCCGGCCAGCGGGGCAGATCTCGACTACTCACCCTGAGCATCATCTGATCATTACGACTGGTGCAGCGATGGGGACCGGGCGCCTGAGTCATATCCTGCGAAGCCGCTGTCGAATGCACGACCATCAGTCGGCGAATATGCCGAAAGGGTCGATCGATGCTGGTGTGGCTGGTTTTGCTCCTACGCTGAGGGCGCTGCCAACAGGCGGGAGGCGATCATGAGCATCACGCCGCCGGGTACCGGTCCACTTTCTCCTGACTACAGCGGGCTCGATCCCGAGCTCATGGAGAGGTTCATCACCACGTTCAAGAGCGGTGGAGATCGGGTCGGCGAGGAGGCCGGGGCGCTGCGTCGCATCCTGGAGCAGGCGGGACTGCCTACGGCGGATCTGCAGCCGCTCGCCGCCACCTTGATGTGGCTGGATATAAAACTGCCCGAGCTGCGCCGTCGTGCCCAGACCGCCAGGGCGGCGAACGCCATCACCCCGTGGCGGACCGGTCTGCTGGCGTTCGACGACAGTCGGCTCATGTCTCAGAGCGAGGCCAGGAAGAAGGGGACGGAGCTGGCTGAGCGGTTCAGGGACGCGAGATCGGGTGCCGGACCGCTGATGAATCGGCCCCACGATGAAGAACTCGCCGCTCTCATCGCTGAGCTGGACGACCATCGGGACGACCCTGATTTCGCTGCGGCTTTCTTCGCCGGGCTGGGTGTCGACGGCACGCTCGCTATTGCCGGCAAGCTGCGGCAGGGCATGCGTGACCCGGAGAAGGCGATCGATGTGGTGAGCCGCGCGTTCGGTACCGCGGTGCGGGGTGGGGACGTCGTCTCACGCGGACACACTGAGCGGTCGGCTGTTTTCACCGGTACGGACATGCCGGGGTTCGCCAAACTCAAGAACGAGCTCGCGCGCGGGCCCGGACTTCCCGGCGATCGCTCGCTGGGATGGCTGCTGCGGGCGGGCGACTTTCCGCCCGAGTGGCTGGCCAAAGTGGTGAAGGCGCATGCCTTGACGCCGGACAGCCGGCTCCAGGGTAAGGAGATGGCGGGTTATCTGGCCGCGCTGGGCAACAATCCCGCCGCCGCGCGGCTGGCCATGGCCGCGGTGCGCAAGGACGGTGTGCCGTTGTCGGCGCTGCTGCGCGACCTCGTTTGGCGGACCCGTCGAGAGGTGTCGTCTGGTCCCGAGGCGGCGGACGCCTTTGGGCGGATGCTCGCGGCCGCTGCGGGAGCTTATGACGAAAAGGATGGGGCGCACTCGTCCAGATCGGCGAGATTCGCCTTCGACCTCATGCGGGCGCTGCCCGACCTCGCCAACCCCAGCGCGGCCGAGCGACAACAGGGCATCAGGGCCTTGAACCTCGACGACGCGACCAGGAAGCACCTGGCGGAGATCGCCGGCGCGTACGCAACGGAGATCACCGAGGGTGCGAACCTCGGCGACGCGAACCGTACACAGGGCAGTGCCTTCGGCCCGGTGAAGACGGTCGTGCCGGGGCTGAACCCAACCTTTCGGTTGTCGCCCGAGGACACGTACGCGTTCGTCAAGCTGTTCGCCAACTCACCGGCCACCATCGCGCCGTTCGAGGAGGGCATGGGCAAGCTGACCGATCGGCTCATGGCCGCGGCGGCGAAGGCGGACGGCGGGCGGGGCGTTGAGCACCTGGAACGGGCGATGAAGGCGCTCGGCTATACGGCGGGCATGCAGTTCGCTGCGGAACGGGCCGTGCAGGGCCTGCTCGATGAACGGGACAAGGAGTTCCGCGAACAGCAACTCGCCAAGCTCGGGTTCTTCATCAACGTGGCGGGCGTGCCCGTGGCGTTGCAGGGGCAGCCACTCTGGATAGCGGCGACCACGATTGCAGGATCCATGCTGAGCGACCTGACCGAGGTCGACAAGACGCGACTGGACGCCCTCGATGACAAGACCAGGCTGGCAGCTCTGGCGAGAGGCAGGTGGCTGGTCGATGTGCTGACGGCCGGCGGGTTCGAACCTCAGGTGTCGGCGGCGGACGAACGGTTCAACACGCCGCCGATCGTCGACGAGAACGGAAAGCTGCTGCCCTTCGAGAAGATCGCCCAGAGTAAGGAAGGCCTTCGCAACCTCAACAACTGGCTGATCGCCAACGGATCCGGCCTGACGGACAAGAGTCGCATCGGCGAGGCAACGAAGCAGTTGGATGTGATGTTCCGCGGGGCCAAGGACGCGGCGGAGGACGAGTGGAAGCGATTCGATGAGCTCAGCCGGGCGGAAGACAATCCGTCTCGCCGCGGATGACCATGACATGCTCGGCCGGTGACGACAGCACGATGTGTGTCTTGTATTCCTTGTTGACGAGATCCTGCACGGTGGGCTGTCCGGGCGCATTCAATTCATATTCGGCGACGATATCGAGGGCGCCGACCATGACCAGGAGCATCGAGTTAGGATCTCCTGATCCGATGTCATTTCTTGCTGTGGCAGCGTAGGTGCGTTTGACCTTGCCCTCACCGCAGGGGACGTCTCTGCCGCCCGGATCGGTGACCTCGATGGTCTTGGCCTGAGCACCTTCGAGGGTTCGATTGATGTGCTCCTTGAGTGTCGCACCGGCTTCGGCGGCCGTTGGCACTTCCGGATCGTTCGACCCACCGCATCCGGCCAGCACGAAGAGCGCAACCCAGGACATCAAAACCACGCGCCATGCCGGAATTATCATCGATTTGCCTCCGAAGGCAGGCCGGTACCCCGGACAAGTCTCATAATGGTCGGTAGGTCATTGCAACCCATTCAACCAATTCCCTTAGGAAGCCGATGGCTCCGGTACCCAACCCGCGCCACGCGGAGTTGCAGCAGCTCATCGCCCAGGCCAGGGCGCACGTGGACCGGCTGGAGACGGCGCTCGACCCTTCCTGCGAGCAGTTCACGGGCCAGGCCATCTGGGTCGGTC
Organism: Nonomuraea salmonea; assembly: GCF_042428605.1. Taxonomy (NCBI): domain Bacteria; kingdom Bacillati; phylum Actinomycetota; class Actinomycetes; order Streptosporangiales; family Streptosporangiaceae; genus Nonomuraea; species Nonomuraea salmonea. The sequence continues at coordinate 27,531 of NZ_JBHMCF010000013.1, read as the reverse complement.
GCACTGCTCAGGGCTTCGCCAGGGAGTTGACCGGGCATCGCACTCGGATACGAGCGGTGGCCCAGGCGGTTCTCGAGACCCTCGAAGAGGAAATGCGCCGCACACCAACCGAGGTGACACCAGATCAGGCCAGGAATGCGTAGCGGCCACCTTGCCGGGTGGCTACGTGGTCGGCTCGGGGGCTGATGTCGTGTGGTGTCCGCTCGGCTGGTTTTTGGGGCGGGGGCGGAAGGGGGCGAGGGTGGTGCGGACTATGTCGGCGGCGCCCCAGTCTGGTGTGAATTGGGCGATGACGGCCAGGTGTTGGCGTAGTTGCAGGATGGGCATGCGGTTGCGCCAGTCGGTGTCGAGGTTCGTCAGGTCGGCGTACAGGTCGAAGAATGCGCGTGCTTCCGGCGGTGGGGCCGTGGTCCAGAGGTGGGCGAGGTCGACTTCGGCCCAGGTGTACGACACTGCCGGGTCTATCAGTGCGGGTTGGCCATCAAGGGTGGACATGACGTTCTGTGTCCACAGGTCGCCGTGGGTCAGGCAGGCGGGGCTGGGGGGCAACAGGTCGGGGAGGCGGTTGCAGAGGCGTTCGAGTGCTGCTCGCTCTGCGGGGCCGAGGGCCTGCTGGACGCGGGGTTCGGTGAGCCAGCGCAGCAGGCGGTGCTGGGCGAAGAAGTCGTAGCCGTCGTCGGTCCAGGTGTTGATCTGCCGGCGGCGGCCCAGCCAGTTGTCCTGGTGCCAGCCGAAGCGGGGGTGGCGGGTGGTGGTGTGCAGGTGGGCGAGTGCGTGCGCGAACTGCTCCCAGAAGGCCTCGGTCGTCGGGCGGGGGTGCAGCGTGGACAGTACGAGCACGTCGCGGTCGGCGAGGATGATGTCGGGGGTGGTGATGCCGCCTGCCTCACGTAGCACGGTGAGGCCTTCGGCTTCTGTGGCGAAGACGTCGTCCGCAGGCGGCTCGGTGAACGCCTTGACGAACACCGACGTGTCGTCGCCGCGGCGGGCGAGGCCTGCGGTCGCGGCGAGGCCTCCGGTGGCCGGCTCGACCGCGGTGATGTCGGTCAGGCCGGCCGCGTGCAGGCGTTCGAGCAAGAAGGACCCCGGCGCAGTAGACATGAGGTCATCTTGCCTGGTTTGTGGCGGCAACTAGGAGAAAGTCGCTTATATGGCAGCGGCGGCCCAGGTGGGGTCTATCGCGCGACAGCTTTGATCCCCGCTCAAGCCGCCGCGCCGCTCCTCAAGGCCTTCACATACTGCCGGACCCGGTCGGGGTCCTGGGGGAAGAAGCCGGCCCAGCCCTCGTCCAGCCGATGCCACAGTGCCGGTTGTCCGGGTTCTGGGGTCAGCGGCTCGGCCGGGTCGGCGATCGCGGCATAAGACAACGACAGCGTCAGCGGCAGGTCCGGGTGGAACGAGCGCACGGCCACCGCGGCGGGCCGGTCCAGCAACTGCGGGCGCAGCCCGCACTCCTCGGCCAGCTCGCGCGCCGCGCCCTGGCGCGGGCTCTCGCCCGGTTCGACCTTGCCGCCGGGCGGCACCAGGCCGCGCCAGGGATGCTGGACCAGCAGGATCTGCTCCAACCCAGGATCCAGCACCCAGACCTCGGCGCCCAGCGGCTCCATCGGTCCGTCCAGGGCCGCGCGCAGCCAGGAGCGGGCCTGATCGAACTCCAGCGTCGCGGACTCGGCATCGAAGGCGGCGGCCTCCAGCAAGCCCTGCTCCCACGGATCACGGATCATCGCGCCAGGTTACGGCCGGCCACTGACAAAGAGGATCAGGCGTTGTAGCCGCCGTGGGCGTCCAGTTTGGTACCCGTGACGTACGACGCCGCCGGACTGGCCAGGAAGGCGATCGCGGCGGCCATTTCGTCCGGGTGGCCCAGGCGCTGCAGCGACAGTGAGCTGAGCAGGGCCTTGATGATTTCCGGGTCCGGGTGTTCCATGCCGTCCGTCATCATGCCGGCTTCCACCACATTGGCGGTGATGTTCCTGGGGCCGAGGTCGCGGGCGGCGCCCATGGTGTAGCGCTCGACGCCGGCCTTGGTCGCCGCGTAGTCGGCCACGCCAGGGACGCCGGCTCGGGTGCCCAGTCCGGAGCTGATCGTGACGATGCGGCCGCCTTCGCGCAGCACCTGGGAGGCGGCCCGGATGATGGCGATGACGCCGAGGTAGTTGGTGGCGTGCATGCGGTCCAGGGCGGCGGTGTCGGCGTTCGGGTCGTCGACCGTGGCGTTGATGGAGATCGCGGCGTTGTTGACGAGGATGTCCAGGGCGCCGAAGTGGGCGATCACGTTGTCGATCAGGGCCGGCGCCTGGCTCGTGTCCGACTGGTCGGACTTGTACGCGGCTACCTTCGCTCCCTTGGCCCGTACCTCGTCGACGATGGCCTGGGCTCGCTCGTCGGAGCTGACGTAGGTGAAGGCGACGTCGGCGCCCTGGTCGGCGAGGAGCCGTACGGTCGCGGCTCCCAGCCCGCGGGATCCTCCGGTGACCAGGGCGACCTTGCCGGTCAGTGGCTTGTTCATGGTTCTCGTCCTAACTGGTTGGCCATCTCGGACTGTCGTAACGCTAATAGTTACGACCGCCATGTTGCAACCATAGCTGTTACGACAAGCATGTCGTAACATCGGGAGTTGCGACCGGGAGGGACGACCATCATGAGCGCCAACAGCAGGTTGACCATCGCCGCCCACGCGCTGGCCTGGATCGGCCTCTACCAGCGCCAGGGCCATGAGGTCGCCACCTCAGAACAGATCGCGTCCAGCGTGAACACCAACCCCGTCGTCATCCGGCGGCTGCTCGGTGACCTGCGCAGGGCGGGGCTCGTGGAGTCGCGGCGCGGGCTGGGCGCGGGCTGGACGCTGGCACGCGACCTGGAGTCGATGACGCTGCTCGACGTGTACGAAGCGGTGGAAACCGGCCCCCTCTTCGCCCTCCACCGCGCCACTCCGGACCAGGATTGCGTCGTCGGCCACGGCATCCAGCCGGCGATGCGGCGCGTCTACGACGGCATCGAGGAGACCCTCCGGGGCGAGCTGTCCCGCGTCACGCTGCAGGACGTCCTTCAGGACGTCCTCGCGGCTCCTGAGAACGTCAGGTCCAGGGCCACCTCCAGGCGTAGGTAGGCGTCGACCCAGGTCTGTTCGACCGGCTCGGTCGCGAACGCCGTGACCGCCCCGGCGATGCGGTGGAGGCCGAGCGTGGTCAGCCGGCGGGCGGCGGTGGCGAGGCGGTCGTCGTAGGTCGGTGGGAGGCGGGCGAGGCCGTGGTGGGCGGCTTCGGCGAGCAGGGCTCGGGCGTCGGTCAGTACGGCGGTGAGCGGGCCGGACGGGCCGGACCCGGCGATCGCGAAAGGGACGCCGGCTCCGGCAGGTTCCAGGTCGGGTACGACGACCCGCTCGCCGGTGGACAGGCCGATGGGGTCGATGACGATGCCGCCCGCGCTACGGCCCACGACGCCGCTGACGTGACGTAACCCGCCTTCCAGGACGGCGGCCAGCGCGTCGAGGCGGCCAGGAGCGGTGGTCGTGTGGGTGGCGGTGATGGTGGCGGTGTTGCCCGCTTGATCGGTGATCAGAGCGTCGAGGCGTTGGTCGCCCGGGACGTAGGCCAGGGAGAGCACCTGGGAGACGGCGACGACGCGGACCAGCTCGGCTTCCACCCGCGGGCGGATGGGGCGGAGGGTGAGGGCGTCGAGTTCGCGGCCGAGGGCGGCGAGGTCGGTGACCAGCAGGGACGGTGAGAGGTCGGCCCAGGCGCCGCGCGACGCGCTCACCGTCGTCTTGGAGATGCGTCCGGTGGCCAGCCGCACGGTACGGCTGGCGCTGCGGACGGCCGACTCCGTGACGAGGTTGCCGGTGGCCAGGGCGGACAGGGTGATGCCGGCGATGCGGCGGCCGGCCAGCGCGGGGCCGTCGTCGTCGCCGTCCCATTCGCGGCGCAGGACGAGGACCGTCGCGCTGGCGCTGTGGGCCAGGTAGACCTCGGCGATGCGGCGGCCGGCGAGGCCGCGGATCCGGCAGCCCAGGCTCTCCAGGCGGGCCCGGCGCAGCGGGGTCTCGGCGGCCTCGGTGGTGCCGAGCACGCTGCTGCGGAGGGTGGCGTCGGGGCGGATGACGGCCCGGTGCCGGGCGTGGAGCTCGGCGAGGTGGCTCGCGAGCAGCTCGGGACGGTAGTGGGCGCTGCGGTCGCGGTACGCGGTCAGCTGTCCGGCGAGGTCGCCGACGGCCAGCAGGGGCCATCGGGATCCGGCGGCGTCCAGATCGTGCTGTACGTCGGCGATGGTCGCGTCGAGCCCTTCCCCGAGGTGTGCCGCGCCTTCGCGCAGGACCGTGCCGGCCAGTTCCAGGGCGCGTTCCAGCCCGGATCCGGTGCCGGGCGCCGGTGAGCCGCCGACGTCCACCCGTACTTCCCGCATCCCTGGATGCAGCTCGTCGGCCACCCGGAACGCCCACACGGCGAGGGCGATGAGGTCGTCGCGGCTGCCCGCGACGGTGTCGGTGTGGACGAAGCCGAGGTCGCCGGGGATGAGGAAGCGTACGGTCGCGGTGGGGAGCTCGACCTGCGGGGCGGGGGCGCGGCGGACGCGGGCGGTGTAGCCCGCCTCAAAGGAACGGCGGGCGGCGGTCATCAGGCGGGCGCCGATCCGCAGAGTCAGCTCGTCGTCGGTCACGTCCCCCGGTGACCAGGCGTCAGCCTCAGGGGGACGATCGGCGTGCCGGCGCTGGTACGCCAGCACCACCGCCACGACATGCCGGCACACTCCGGCAGCCCCGCACGTGCACCGGGCCACGTCGAGCCCACCGGACGGCAAGCTGGCGGTCGGCCCGCCCGCGAAGTCCCCGTGCACGGTCCCATCGGCATCGGTACGCAGGTCAGGCGCGGCCTCCTTGCCCGCCCGCTTGACCAGCCCCCGGTTGGTGAGCGCGGCGAGGGCGTCGGTGGTGAGCCCGAGCAGATCCGTCCTCATCGGCCCACGTGCTCCGCGACGAAGGTCGCCAGCTCGCCTGGAGTCATCGCGCCCACGGACGCCCCGGCATCGGCCAGACGCTGGGCAAGCTCCCGGTCGTAGTCCGGATTGGCCTGCGAATCGAGCGCGGCCAGGCCGAGGACCTTGCTGCCCTGTTCGACCAGGCCACGAACGATGCGCACGAGCTGGTGGGCGTCGCCGCCCTCATAGAAGTCGGAGATCAGCACGACGATGGCCCGCCGCGGCCGGTCCACGAGCCCGGCGCCGTACGCCGCCGCCCGCGCGATGTCCGTGCCACCCCCGAGCTGGACTTTCATCAGCAGCTCAACGGGATCGTCCACATCGGAGGTCAGATCGACCACATCGGTGCTGAAGGCGACGAGGTGGGTGCGTACACAGGGCAAGCCCCACAGACAGGCTGCGGTGACCGCCGAGTGGATCACGGAGTCGGTCATCGAGCCGGACTGGTCCACGAGCAGGATCACCTGCCACTGTTCGAGGTGGCGGCGGGTGCGGGTGAAGAACAGCGGGTTCTCGATCACGACCTTACGGGTGTCGGGCTGGTAGTGGCCGAGGTTGGCGCGCAGCGTCCTCGTCATGTCGAAGTTGCGTGCCATCCGCAGCCGGCCTGGCCGCCGCAGCTTGGCGCCGGAGAAGGCGGTGCGCACCTCGGTGGCGAGCTTGTTCATCAGCTCCCGTACGACCTGCTCCACGAGCCGCCTGGCCAGCCGCAGCACCTGCGGGTTCATCAGGTGTTTGGTGTGCAGGACGGCTTTGAGCAGGGCAGGGTTGGGCTCGATGCGGGCGAGCACGTCGGGGTCGGTGACGAGGTCGTGGATCTCGTAGCGTTCGACGGCGTCGCGTTGCAGGCGTTCGATCGTCTCTTTGGGGAACAAGCGGGTGATGTCGTCGAGCCAGTCGAAGGTGGTCAGGTTCGACGGGCCGTTCCCCGCCTGGCGGACGCCGCGTTCGCGCAGGTCCTCGTCGCGGCCGTACAGCCACTCCAGGGCGGCGTCGCGGCCGGCGGCCTCGTCGCCCAGCCGGCCGCCGCCGAGGCAGGCGCCGCCGGCCTCGCCGAGCAGCAGCCGCCACCGTTCGAGCGTCATAGGAGCCCCTCCCTGCGCAGCGCCGTGTCGACGCGTTCGTCCAGTGCCATGCCCGCGGCGACCAGCTCGGGCGGAGCGTCCAGCCGCAGCAGGTCCCGTGCGGACCTGCCGGAGCGGAGCTCGACCAGGCGGGTGGCGATGAGGTGCCGTTCGCGGGGCGGGAAGTAGCCGAACGCCTGGCGCAGCGCGGGCAGGGCCACCAGGAAGTCCTGGTCGGTCATCGCCCCGACCAGCTCGTCGAGCAGCTCCAGCATGCCGCCGGTGTGCAGCACCTCCTCCCGGGCGAGCGCGAACAGCCCGGCCAGCCAGTCGCCGGCCGACTTGGGGACGAACGCGCCGCGTACCGCACGTACGGGATCAGCGGCGGTGCCGCGCAGTGACCAGGTCAGCCCGAGCGAGGCGCCGCGCAGGTCGGGCGGCGCGTCCTGGCAGGCGGCGACGCGGTCGGCGACGCCCAGCGCCGCGTCCACGTCCAGGCCGAGCTGAGTGCCGGCGTGCCTGAGCGCGTCGCGTACGGCGGCCATGGCGTCGATGCGCCGCGGATCAGCCGGTACGGACCCGCCGCGCACCCCCTCGGCCAGCCACAACACCCGGAGGGCGGCGGCCCGCACGACGGCGCCCGAGGTGATCGCGAACAGGTCGTCGTGCCGCCACATCCCCAGGGCGACGGCGAGGGTACGGCCCAGCGCGCCCAGGTCGGCCGCCGCGCCGATCGCCCGCTCGAGGTCGTTCAGCACCCGCCCCGCCAGCTCGCCGATGCCGCACAGCGCGGCGTCGAACAGCACGTCGGTCAGCCGGCCCAGGTCGGCGTCCCTGATCCGCTCGGCGAGGACGGACGCCGCCGCCTCCTGCGGGTCCACGCCGTAGGAGCCCGCCTCGATCAACGCGGGCATGCGGTCGTCGGTGTCGGTCAGCGTCCACTGCTCGACGCGGAGCCCCGACGCACTGCGGACCACGCCCGGAATGCCCAGAACGCGCAGCCTGTGCAGGAACCGGCTGCGCTCGCGATCGGCGGGATCGCCGAGGTGGAGGCGTTCGTCGCCGGGGCCGCCCAGCTCGGCGAGCACCGCGCGGACCAGCGGCGGCAGCGGCGTCGAAGGATGCAGGCGGCCCGTCCGGTCACCGCTGAGCGCCGCGATCATCTCCACGACGACCGGATGGTGACCGGCCTGGAGACGTCCAGGGGACGCCCAGGGCAGCGGGGTGTCGAGCGCCTCGCCGACCAGCGCGCCGGCCAGCCCGTCGAGGACGTCCACCCGGGCCGGATGCGGGTGACCGCGCAGCAGCGCGAGGGCGTCGGCGGCGGCACGCGCGGCGATCAGGTCGGCCGTGGACACCGGCTGCCGTCGCGAACGCAGCCTGGCCGTCACGGCCTCGACGAGCCGGTGGGCGGCGCCGTCGACGCCGTGCTCCCACAGGTCCTGGTAGTAGCCGGGCGACGGCATGCCCGCCTGGTAACCGTCGAAGGCGTCCAGCCGGCGGAACGCGTACGGCACCAGATGACTGCCGGCCACCGCACCCTCGGGCGGCTCCGGCACCTTCGGCCAGGTCCGCTCGCCCCGCGTGGCCAGCCGGATCAGCGCGGGACGATGGAACCCGCCCGTCACCACGACCACCGGCCGCTCGCCCGCCTCCCACGCGGCCGCGCGGACCCATTGCGCCATGTACGCCTCGCGGGCGGCGTCATCAGGACCGGCCTGGGCGTCGCCACGGACGAGGTCGAAGTACGTGGCCAGCCGTCCGGCCAGCCCGTCGGCCGGTGGGACCTCGAAGAGGTGGTCCCACAACGCGTCCACGTTGTCCACCTCGAAGGCCCGGCAGAGCTTTCCGGCCGCCTCGTCGTGGCGGGCGTCGGCGTACCGGTTGGCGAGGTCCGCGAGCGCGGGGTGCCAGGCGGGCAGGTCGATGAAGCGCAGCTCGGCGCCGGTCGCGCGACCCGCCGTCAGCGCGGCCCACTCGGGGGAGTAGTCGCACAGCGGGGTCCACGAGCTGTGGCGCCGCTCGTGGTCGCGGTAGCCGGTGTGGACGGCGATCGGCAGGTCGTGGCCGAGCAGCAGCTCGTCCATCCGGTCGTTCATGTCCGCTGGGCCTTCGACCAGCACGTACGCGGGACGTACGGCATGAATGGTCTCGGCGGCCAGCCGGGCGCAGGCGGGACTGTGGTGCCGCACGCCCAGGAAGACGACCCCCATCGCGTCAGCCCGGCAGGAGGTGGCGGGCCTCGTACAGGGCCTGCCACTGGTCGCCGTGCCGCCTGCGCTCCAGGTATCTGCGGAGCTTGGCCAGATCGTCCGGGCTGTCCTTGGCGGCCGTACCGGCGAGGCAGGAGACCAGGTCGGCGGCGGTGCCCGGCTCGCCGCGCAGGAACCAGCCGCGCAGCCCGACCGCATGGGCGACCGAGACCGCCTCCGCGGTGCTCATCACCCCCGACAGCCGATCGGTGGTGTCTCCGCGCGCCGTCTGCCCCTGGCGCAACTCGCGGAAGGCGGTGACCAGCACCTCCAGCACGTCGCGGCGCGGCGGCGCGGTGACGCCCGAACGCTTGAGCAGCGCTGTCGCCTCCGCCTCCACCAGCGCCAGCTCGGTGGCGAAGTCGGCGATCGGGAAGACGGTCTCGAAGTTGAAGCGGCGCTTGAGGGCGGCGCTCATCTCGTTGACGCCCCGGTCGCGGGTGTTGGCGGTCGCGATGACCGTGAAGCCTTCCTGCGCGTACACCATCGACTCGGGACCGCTCAGCTCCGGCACGGCGAGCACCCGGTCGGACAGCGGCGACAGCAGGCAGTCCTGCACCTCCAGCGGGCAGCGGGTGATCTCCTCGAACCGCACCACCCTGCCCTCGGCCATGCCGCGCAGCAGCGGCGCGGGCACCAGCGACCGGGTGGAGGGGCCCTCGGCGACCAGCAGCGCGTAGTTCCAGGAGTATCTGATCTGGTCCTCGGTGGTGGCCGCGCCGCCCTGGATGGTGAGCGTCGAGGTGCCGCTCACGGCCGCGGCGAGCAGCTCCGACAGCAGCGACTTCGCCGTGCCAGGCTCGCCCACCAGCATCAGCCCGCGGTTCGTCGCGAGCGTCACCAGGGACCGGTCGATCAGCGAAGGATCGCCCACGAACTTGCGGCTGACGCCCAGCGTCTCGTCCCCGAGGACGAACCGCCGGGCGGCCCGCAGGCTGAGCGCCCAGCCGGGCGGCCGGTCGTCGGTGTCGTGCTCCCGCAGCCTGGCCAGCTCGTCGGCGTAGCGGAGCTCGGCGGGAGGCCGCTGGGCGTTCATCGGGTGATGTCCTTCAGGTCGCGCAGGATCTCGGAGGCGGTGATCGGGTCGAGGTCGTCGAGGCCCGGCATCATCAGGGTCTGCTCTTCCGCGAAGTCGGGGTGGCCGATCACGATGCCGGGATCGAAGCTGATCGTGACGATCCTGCCGCCCGGTACGTCCCGCTCGATCCAATACTGCCAGCCGGCGTCCTGGGGCGTGCCGCGCCGCCAGCCGCGCCGCTCCAGACCGATCACCGCGCCGGTGGGGACCTTCGCGGCCTCGATCTCGGCGATCAGCTTCGGGTCCGGCTCGTACGTCTCCCTGTCCAGCTGCCGGAACGGCTGCAGGATCTCGTAGTCGGCGAACACCTCCGCCCACGCGGCCAGGTCGTCGCCCAGCTCCAGCGGGTGCACCACGCCGACGAGGGCGTCCTGGGGGAGCGGCAGCGCGTCGTCGTTCACGTCGGCGAAGCTGCGGTCCTCGGCCACCCGCAGGGTGCCGGTGAGCCGGCCCGACGGGTCGTACGTGCCCCAGACGAGCCGCCGGACGATGTGCCACAGCAGCGGGTGGCCGACGAGCAGCCTTGCGAAGTCGGCGGCGCTCCAGCGACGCCGGTCCACCATGGCCTGCTCCAGGCGGTGGATGGCGTCGCCCGCCACCGAGCGCACGTCCTTCTTCAGCCCCGCGAAGCGGCGGTAGGCGGCGGGCGCGAGCTCCTGATCGTCATTGACGCCCGGCTTGGGAAGGTTCTTCAGCCGCTTGCCGGCCGCGTCCGTGACGTACGGCTTGAGCTGCTCGTCGAAGCCCACCACGAACTGCCTGCGCCCGTAGTCGAGGGTCAGGCTGCCGTCGGCGGACAGCTCGAAGTCGGGCACCAGCCGGTCGGCCAGCTCCTGCGGCGTCAGGCCGAGCTCGGCGGCGACCTCCTCGATCTTCAGCTTGGCCCGGTTCTTGAGCCCGGCGAACTTGCCCTTCTCCGCGAGCCCGTGCAAATGCATCAGCGCGACCTCGGAGCCGATGGAAGCCAGCAGATCGAGGCCGGTGACCGCGCGCGCGTGCGCGTTCTCGCCGGGCCAGGCCCTGATCAGCGGGGTCAGCCGGCGTACGGTCTCGTCGTCGCCGAGCAGCGCCTGCGCGTCCATCACCCACTTCTCCGTGGACGGATATCTGGCCCCCTGCCAGCGCTGGAACAGCCCCCAGGTGAACTCGGCGAGGCTGCGGCCCTCGCAGGTCTCCTTGACCACGGCGAGCCCGGCGTACGGCTCGCCGAGCTTGGAGATCGCCAGCATCGTCATCAGGTGGCGGACCGCCTCGGCGGGCAGCGCGCCCGCGCCGTTACGCAGGTGGATCGGGGTCATGATCGCGACCTCCGTCCACTCGGGCAGCCCCGGCATCGTGGCCGGCAGCACGTCGAGCGGGTCGCTCACGAGCAGGCCGGCGATCGCGGCTTCGGCGGCCGGCCCATGGCCTGTGGCGGCCTCGGCCACGGCGTCCCGGTGACCGGTCGCGACCAGCGTCACCAGTGCCTGCTCGGCCCGCTGCCTGGCCGTGCCCGGCTTGCCGAGAGCCGGCGGGATCAACGCTCTGGCGGCCGCCGCCGGGTGGCGGTGCAGCCAGGCCAGGGCGGTCATGCGTACGGACTTCAGCCGGTTCAGCCAACCGGCCATCAGCACGGCGACCTCAGGCGCGGCGAACGGCAGCAGCGACGCGGCGAGCGAGCTGGGCGCGCGGCGGGCGCTGTCGAGCACCATGGGCAGCGCCGCCGTCCCGAACCTGGCCACCACCGTCGGCATCCAGTCGCCCGCGCCCCACAGGTCGCCGGGACGCCACTGCTCGATCAGCGGGGCGGCCATGTCCTCCGGCCCCGCGACGAACAGAGCGATCTCGTCGGCCCAGTAGCCGTCCGCGCCCTTGGCGATATTGCGTGCTATGTCCTTCCAGCTCCGGTGCCGGTCCCATGAGGTGTTGGTCGTCCTCTCCCGCCAGCTGTCCTGCTCGCCCGGCGCCCACACGAGAGCCGGTGCGTCGGTGCACGTGAGGCCGTTGACCACGACCGTCTTGTGGGCCTTGCGCTCCCGGGTCCAGGGCGGGCTGACCAGCACCTCGGGCAGGGCCTCCCGCGGAGCGGCGGTGATGTCCACGAGCTTCTTGAGGCGCTCGTCCGCCAGGTCGGGGTGGGTCGCCACGTGGGTGCGCAGCAACAGGTCCACGATCTTGCCGTCGTACTCGGGCAGCAGCCGCATCGCGCGGCGCGGGAAGCGGGCGGCCGCGCGCAGGAAGGCCGGCTGCACGTACGTCTGTTCGACCTGGCCGAGGAGCGCCCGCATCGCCGTGTCGTACGGCACCTCCGCGAGCACGTCCAGCAGCCGCTTCCTGGCGTCCGTGCCGCGGTAATCGTCCGTCCAGAAGGCCAGCAGTGGCACGGCCGCCTCGCCCATGCCGTCGACGATCGTGACGGGTATGGCGAGGTCGTCCCCGACGGAGTAGGGCGGCACGAGGTCTTTGATCAGCTCGGCCTGCTCCGGCGTGCTGATGGCGGGGAGCAGGCGCGGGGCGAGGGCAGGGAGGTTCTGGCGCACCTCGGTGCAGTCGGCCGTCACCCAGCCGGTCTCGGTGGGCGCCAGGTAGGAGGCGGCCACGCGGTGGTGGAGCCCGCTCTCCCTGCTCACCGCCAGCGCCGCGACGACCTCGGCGTACGCGGTGTCGGGCACGGTGGCCAGGACGGCGCGGACCCGGGCGTCGATCCGCCCCGTGGCGTGCCCGCCGTACCACCTGTCGGGGGCCGCGCCGCTGGGCACCTGCCGGATCTGCAGGGTGGCCCCGCGGTAGGCGTATTCCAGTGAGGCCAGCTCTGTCACGGCCACCGCCGCGAACGCCAGGCCGCGTCCGGCCAGCCAGGCGTCGGCGAACAGGGACAGCTCCTCGCGCTCGTGCCACGAGAGGGTCGCGGCCATCGCCGTCGCGACCACCGCCGCACCGAGCGGCGTGCCGCCCGGATCTCCCGCCAGGTACGCCGCGCCCGCAGCCGCGAGCTCGGGGTCCTGGCACGTCGCCACCATGCCGGCGAGCGCCTTCCGATGCTCGCCCAGCTCGGCGGCCAGTTTCTGGGGTGCGCTCGCATCCGGCCCCGGCACGGCGACCTTCGTTCCGCCGCGGCGGGGGTGGAGAGCGCGTAACCAGGCGACCGGCCACGTCAGCCGGTCCTCATCCGCGACGCCGCCGCCGGCCGCCTGCGGCGTTTCGTCCTCCGTGTAGCCCTTACGTACCTTCTCCGCCACCAGCTTCTCCGCGGCCGCTGCGGCGGTGGCGTCCGTGTCGAACGACTTGACCTGGGTCTGCCCGGCCGCGCCGAGCCGCCCGTACCGGATGTGCAGCTCCGCCCCGTCCTGCCGCACCTCCCAGAACTTCGCCGAACCCCCACCCACGAACGTCAGCCTGCGCTCCACGCCCATACCGCTCCCACCACCCAGCCTCATCGTGATCGACAGCGGCGAGTATGGCGGCATCGACCGACAAAGTTCTGCGACCGGTCAGCCAGGGGAGTCGTTCACCCCCATATGCGGCACGACCAGTGGTCGGATTCCACGCTGACGGCCATCAATTCCACGTCTCCGGTCATTCTGTTCACGGTCGCATCGCGCTCTCGTACTCTCCCCGTCATGAGTGCCCCTTCGCCGGCGGCCGACCGCCGGCGCTTCGTCCTGCATCGCTGGCCCACCGCACTGGGGCTGGCCGTCGCCGTCCTCTCCCTGGTGACCGGCAGCAACGAGGAGTCCCTGGCCATCACCCTGGCCGTCGCCGCCGTGTGCTACCTCGCCGCGGCGGCGCTGGGCAGACCCTGGACCGTGTGGCCGGCCGTCCTCGGTGGCAGCCTGGTCGTCGTCGTCAGCGAGCTGATCGGAACACCTTGGTGGGCCGGCCTCGGCGGCACGGCCGTCGTCCTGGTGGTCGTCGGCCTTGCCCTGCGCGTGTCACGGCCCGCGCTCCTCGCCCAGGCCCTCGCGGTGGCCGGATTCGGCGGTGCCGCCGTGATCGCGGTGTTCATCGCACCTCAGACGGGCGTGATCGTGGCCGGCCTCGCACTCGCGAGCCACGCGATCTGGGACGCGATCCACCTCCGCCGCAAGCTGGTCGTGGCGCCGTCGCTGGCCGAAGCCTGCATCTTCCTCGACGTGCCGCTGGGCCTCGGCCTCATCATCCTCACGTACGTCAACTGACCGGTCGCCATGGCGCGGTTCTCTGGTCGGCGAGCCGGAAGCGATGCCGGTAGGCCGACGGCGAGACGCCGAGCACCCGCAGGAACGCCCGCCGCATCGTCTCGGCCGAGCCGAAACCGCAGGCACGGGCGACGGCCGGCACCGGCTCTTCGCCGGACTCCAGGAGAGTCTGCGCCGCTTCGACCCGGAGGCGTTCGACGAACTGACCGCACGTCATCGCCAGCTCCCGACGGAACAGACGGCTCAGGTGGCGCTCGCTCACGGCGAGCGCGCCGGCCATCGTGGCGAGGCGATGATCGCCGGACGGGTCAGCGGCCACGAGGTCCAGCGCCCGGCGCAGCGTCGCAGAGCGCGGACCGCTCACGGCGTGGCGGGCACGGAACTGCGACTGTCCACCAGGACGCTGCAGGAACACGACCAGGTACTTCGCAACCGCACGGGCCCGATCCTCACCCCGATCCTCCCCGACGAGCGCGAGAGCGACGTCAATCCCGGCGGTCACCCCCGCTGAGGTGACGACCGGACCATCCCGCACGTAGATGGCATCAGGCTCCACTCGCACCCCGGGATACAACTCCGCCAACGCCGCACAGGCCTGCCAGTGCGTCGTGGCCCGCCGCCCGTCGAGCAACCCCGCCCGCGCCAGGACGAACGCCCCCGTACACACCGAGACCACCCGCCGCGCGCCGGCCGCCAGCCGTCGCACGCCGTCCACCAACTCCGGCACGACTCCGGCGAACTCATCCCGCGGATATCCCGGCACCACCAAGGTGTCCACGTCACCGCCCACCTCGGACAGCGCGAGATCGACGCCCAGCGAGACACCCACATCGGTGCGAACGGCTCGCCCATCCACCGAGGCCAGCCGCACCCGATACCCACCCGCGCTGTCGAACACCTGCACAGGCCCGGCCACATCGAGCAGCAGAACACCGTCGGACAGAGCGAAGACGACATCACCGGTCGCGTCCATCACCATCTCCCGGGGCATCGAGGCAGTCCCGGCGAACGGCGCAGCGCTGCGTCGGGGGACACCGCTCCAGCGTAGTCACGGCCGTAATCGGTCCGGCACCGGCGAACGCCCAGCATGCCCCATAGGCGGTATCCGCATCGACCGGAGGACTGGTGCGGGTCACCTCTAAGGTGGTCCTTCACAACACGAGTCTGGAACGACGGGGGTTTGTAGTGCAGCGCGTCAGCCGACGGATCAGCACCACCGCCGGGGCAGGCGTTCTCGCGCTGCTCCTGGCCGGCTGCGGAGGCGCCGACACCGGCGAGAGCGTTGAGCAGCCGAAGACGGCGGAGAAGACGCAGGCCGCGGAGACGCCCGCGTCCCCCGGTACGCCGCTGACGCTCGACACCGCACCGCGGCGGGTGAACTACACCGACCGCGACGACAAGGTGCACCAGCTGACGCTCAACCCTACCCAGCTCACGCGCGGCTCGGCGAGCGACCTCGACGGCGTGCGGCTCGACGACGACATGCGCGGCATGGTGCCGCACTACCTCACCGTGTCGGTCACCAACGCCGGTACCGACGCGGTCGAGCCCTCCACGGCCGTCAGGAACTTCCGCGTGGCGCTCGCCGACGGCACCGCCGGCAAGGCCGTCTCGTTCTTCGGCGGCAACCCGCTGGCCACGCCCGGCACCGGCCCGCTGGAGACGTGCATCGGCACGACGGCTCCCAAAACGTTGACGGCCGGCCAGGCGGCGACCGAGTGCCGGGTCGTGCTGCTGCCCGAGGACGCCAAGCCCGCCACCGTCTCCTACAGCGCCGAGTCCGTCACCAGGACGTGGAAGGTGGAGGGCGGCGACGTCGGCGGCGGCGTGCTGGCCGCGGGCAAGCCGGCCAAGGTGACGTGGAAGGACACCGACGACAAGGACGTGCCGCTGACCGTCGCGCTGAGGAGCGTGCGCAAGGCCGGCGCGGGCGCGCTCTCCGACTACGAGCTGAACGCCAGGCAGAAGGCCGCCACGGTGTACTTCGTCACGTTCTCGTACCGCAACAACGGCACGTCCAAGCTGTACCCGGGCATGGACGACGCGGTCATCCTGCGTACCGAAAGCGGACAGACCCTGCGCAAGCTCACCCTCATCGCGATCGGCAGCAACGGCCCCAAGGGCTGCCCGTCCTCTCAGCCGTACGGCATGGTGCAGCCGGGCAAGAGCGTGCAGCAGTGCGGCGTGTACCTCGTCGACAAGGGCGACAAGCCCGTCACCGTCACCTTCTCCTCCACCGCCGAGGGCGCCGAGCCTGTCACGTGGAAGGCCTCCTGAGACGGCGGTCAGGAGGTGTCAGGCGGCGCGGCCTTCCATGCGAGCTGGGATGTCTCAGCCGTTTCTGATCGCCTTGCTCACCTGGGAGGGTGAGGTGCGCCAGGGTGCGCCATGGCCGGGGAGCACCCAGGATGCCGGCAGCCCGCGGGGCGTTCAATCCGTCGCCCCGACCCCGGAGAAGCCCGGGTGGGAACAGCCGCAGCTTCGCCGGATCGCGAGCGTGGCCGTCGGAGGGGTGCCAGGCACGGGCTCGCCGAGCAGGTGGCGTACGGCCCGGCGGGCCATCTCGGCGAGCGGCTGTTCCACCGTGGTGAGCGGCGGCACGGTGAAGCCGGTCTCCGAGCTGCCGTCGCAGCTGATCAGGGCGAGCCTGCCAGGCACCTCGATGCCCGCCGCGCCGCAGCCGGCGAGCACGCCGACGGCCTGTTCGTCGGTCGCCGCGACCAGCGCCCGAGGCGCGGCCTTCAGCCCGGCCACGAGGCGGGCGGCGGCGGCTCGGCCGTACTCGGAACGCAGCAGCTCGCCCGGCACGCCGGTCGCTCGCCAGGCCGCGACGCGGTCGCCCACGGGACCCTCGTCGGTGGGGCCGGCCAGGAAGTCGACCCGGTCGTGCCCGTGCCCGTGCCCGCGCAGGTGGGCGACCGCCGCGGCGACCCCGGCGGCGTTGTCGGCGGCCACGAGCGTCGTGTCCGAGCCGGGCGGCCGATGGTGGACGTGCACGAGCGGGACGCCGCTCTCGGCCGCGAGGCCGGCCGGGTCGTCGGCGCCCGGGGCCGAGACGACGATCAGGCCGTCGACCTGCGCGCCCAGCAGGGCGTCGATCACGGCGGCCTGGCGCTGCCCGTCATAGCCCGAGTTCGCCACGACCATCAGCTTGCCGGAGGCGGAGAGCGCCTCCTCCAGCCGCTGGCCGAGGGCCGCGAAGTAGGGGTTGACCGTGTCGGGAAGCACGACCCCGACCAGGCCGGAGGAGCCGGAGCGCAGCGCGGCGGCCACCCGGTTGTGGCGGTACCCGAGCTCTGCCGCGGCGGCGAGGACACGTTCCCGCGTGCGCGCCGCGACCGGCCGCGGCCCGCCGTTCACGACGTAGCTCACCACCGCGATCGAGGTTCCGGCGCGGCGGGCCACGTCGGCCATCGTCACCGCCATACCCGCTCCCTTCTTGACAGCTCACGTACGCGGCCACCATCGTTGCACCCGACACTGAATCTAAACGTTTAGACAAGCTGCTTTCCCCCTCCTCCTTCACGGAGCCGTGATGAAACTGATCGTGGACACCGACACCGCGTCCGACGACGCCGTGGCGCTGCTGCTCGCCGCGCGCGACAGGAGCGCCGAGCTGGAGGCGGTCACCACCGTCGCGGGCAACGTCCCGCTGCGGCAGGCCACCCGCAACGCGCTGCTCACCCTGGAAGTCGCCGGGATGGACGGCGTGCCGGTGTTCGAGGGCTGCGACCGCCCGATGGTGCGGCCGCTGTCCACCGCGCAGCCGGTGCACGGCGACGACGGGATGGGCGATCTCGGCCTGCCGGGGCCCGCCCGCCATCCCCATGCAGGGCACGCCGTCGACGTGCTGCTCGACCGGGCCCACGCGCGGCCGGGCGAGTACACGCTGGTCACCCTGGGGCCGCTGACCAATCTGGCCGCCGCGCTGCTGCGCGACCGCGACCTGCTGGGCCGCTACCAGCAGGTGTACTGCATGGCCGGCGCGCCCGACGCGGTCGGCAACATCAGCGCGACGGCGGAGTTCAACGTCTGGGCGGACCCCGAGGCCGCGCACGTCGTCCTCGCGGCGGCCGATCCCGGTCGGGTCACCTGGATCGGCTGGGACGTCTCACGGCGCGACGCGGTGATGACGCCGGCCGACCAGGAACGGCTGAGCGCCCTGGACTCCCCGCTGGCCGGCTTCACTCACCGCATCAACCGCAAGGTGACCGAGTGGGCCGCCCGGGTGACCGGGCTCTCCGGTTACGACCTGCCCGACCCGGTGGCCATGGCGGTGGCGCTGCGCCCCGGCCTGGTGGCCGAGCGGGAGACGGCCCACGTGCGGATCGCGCTCGGGGACGAGGCCCGGGGCCAGACCATGGTCGACCGGCGGCTGACCGGCCCGCCGCCCAACGTCACCCTCGTCCGCCGCGTGCACGAGAAGAGCTTCAAGGACCTGTTGTTCGGCCTGCTGGCGCCGGAGGAGGCACGCGCATGATCGGCCGTTACGAACTGCACTGCCATCTAGACGGTTCGGTACGTCCCGCCACGGTCGCCGAGCTGGCCGCGCAGCAGGGCATCACGCTGGGCGGGCCGGTCGAGTCGCTGGTGGTGGCCCCGCGCGAGTGCGGCGACCTGATGACCTACCTCACCTACCTCGATCCGGTCCTGCGGGTGCTGCAGACCCCCGAGGCGCTGCGCCGGGCGGCGCTGGAGCTGGTGCACGACTGGCACGCCGACGGAGTCGTGTACGGCGAGGCCAGGTTCGCGCCGCAGCTGCACGGCGAGCGGGGGATGACCCTCGACGAGGCGGTCGAGGCGGTGGCCGACGGCCTGGCGGCCGGATCGGAGCAGACCGGCGTCCGCTGTGCGCTCCTCCTGTGCTGCCTGCGCCAGCAGCCGCCGGAGATCAGTGAGCAGGTCGTGGCCGCCGCGCTGCGCCACCGAGGATCGGTCGCCGGCGTGGACCTGGCCGGCGACGAGAGCCGTCCCGGCGCGCCGCACCTGCCGGCCTTCGCCGCCGCGCACGCCGCCGGGCTCCCCGTCACCGTGCACGCGGGCGAGGCGGCCGGGCCGGAGAGCGTGTGGGAGGCGCTCGACGTGCTCGGCGCCGCGCGCATCGGGCACGGGGTGCGGTCGGCGGACGATCCCGCCCTGCTCGACCGGCTCAGGCGGGACGGCGTCGCTCTGGAGATGTGCCCGACCAGCAACCTGCAGACCGGGGCGGTACGCGAGGCCGCCGCCCATCCCGCCGCCCATCCCGCCGCCCACCCCGCAGACCGTCCCGCCGCCCATCCCGCAGACCGCTTGCTGGCCGAGGGGCTGGCCGTCACCATCTCCACCGACGCCCGCACCACCTCCGACACCACGATCGCCCGCGAGTTCCAGCGGATGGGCGAGTGGTACGGCTGGACCGGCGACCACGAGGCGCGATGCCAGGAGCACGCGCGAGCCGCCGCCTTCGGCGACGTGCCCGGCGGCCGTGCTCGGGGTCACCATGGGACGGCGGCTGCCGGCGCTCCTCCGACGCCTGACGCCATGGACGTCCCAGGTGACCTGGTCCCCGGCCCGGACCCGCGCCCGGTGTCCGTCCTGCGCGCCGCACCAGAGCACCTGCGCGAGCTGTACGCCACGGCGCGCCCCGCAGACGAGATCACCGTCGGTCTCGACCAGCAGGCCCTCGACCGCGACGACCATCTCGCCGCGCCGGCGGCGACCCCGGGCGAGCAGATCGGCCAGGTCGCCGTCGCGGTGTCCGGTCCACGCGACCATGTCACGGCAGTGACCGGACACCTTCCGCACCATGCGCAGGACGCGAAGCGGCACGATCAGGGCCCGCCTGCCCCCGACGCGGACGGTCGGCGGAGGCGAGCCGAGCTGTTCCCCACGGCCGATGACCGCCGGTTCGACCCCCCTGCCACGGGCGACGAGCGGCGCATGCTCACGGACTTCCTGCGAGCGCAACGTTCGACCCTGGAGATGAAATGCTCCGGCCTGGACACCGAACTGTCCCGCCGGTCGGTCAAGCCCTCCACCCTCTCGCTGCTGGGGCTGGTCCGCCACCTGGCCGACGTGGAACGTCGCTGGTTCCGGTGCGTCCTGGCCGGTCAGGACGCACCGCATCTCTTCTCTTCGGCCACGCGGCCCGATGAGGACTTCGACGGCGCGGTGCCCGATCGGCGGGTCGTCGCGGAGGCATGGGAGGCATGGCGCGGCGAGGTGGCGTTCGCCGACGCGTTCACGGCCGCCGCACCCGACCTGAACCTGGAGGGCCACGACGCGTGGCGCGGACGGGTGTCGCTGCGCTGGGTGCTCATCCACATGATCGAGGAGTACGCCCGGCACAACGGCCATGCCGACCTGCTCCGTGAACGGATCGACGGAGCGATCGGGCTGTGAGGACGGCATGCGGCCGTCACCACCCAGGCGCTGTTCAGTGCCTTGCGCGCGCCTGCCGACCTTGCGCGCGCCTGCCCACCTTGGGCGCGCGCCTGCCCACCTTGCGCGGCAGCACGACGAAGCCACGCCGGGCCCTGGCCGGGTTCAGAGTTGGGAGCCGCCGCCGTCCACGGGGAGTTCGGCGCCGGTGGTGAAGGTGGCTTCGAAGGCGAGGAAGACGACCGCCTTGGCGACTTCGGGCGGGGTGCCCATGCGGAGCATGGGGTTGTCGGCGGCCATCTGCGCCTTGGTCTGGTCGGCCACCTCCTTGGGCATCGACTTCTCCAGGATGCCGCTGTCGATCGGGCCGGGGCTGACCGCGTTGACGCGGATGCGGCTGGGCAGGAGTTCGCGGGCCAGGCTGCGGGTCATGGAGCGCAGGGCGGCCTTGGTGGCGGCGTACGCGCTGAGCATGGGCAGGCCGAGCACGTTGGCGACCGAGGTGGTGAGCACGACGCCGCCGCCCTCGGCCATC
Source organism: Nonomuraea salmonea (assembly GCF_042428605.1). Taxonomy (NCBI): domain Bacteria; kingdom Bacillati; phylum Actinomycetota; class Actinomycetes; order Streptosporangiales; family Streptosporangiaceae; genus Nonomuraea; species Nonomuraea salmonea. The sequence continues at coordinate 7,111 of NZ_JBHMCF010000013.1, read as the reverse complement.
AGCGGGGCGAGCTTCTGCACCGTGAAGTACGGCCCCTTGGCGTTGATGGCCATCAACTCGTCGAACAGCTCTTCGCCGGTCGCCTCAAAGGGGGCGAAACCGTTGACGCCGGCATTGGCGAACACGGCGTCGACCGTGCCGAACTCGGCCTTCACCCGTTCGGCCAGCGCGTCGATGTCGGAAAGCGAGGCCGCGTCGCTGCGGACGGCGATCGCGCGGTCGCCGAGCTCTGCACGGGCGGCGTCCAAGGTGGCCTGGGTACGCCCGGTGATCAGGACGCGCGCGCCCTCGGCCACCAGCAGCCGCGCGGTGGCCAGGCCGAACCCGCTGCCGCCGCCGGTGATCACAACATTCTTGCCCTCGTACTTGCCCATATCAGACGGCCCTTTCACAGGTATTCGGGTTACCGGTTCTCGTCCCGAGCGGGACGTTCCTCAGTCAACCGCCGCCCTCACCTGGGCGTCCAAGACCTGTTCCGCACCTCGTCATGCAGGATCCGCATAACGGATACGGTGATGAAGTGTCCGAAACAGGAGTGGAATCGCAGCCCGCCATCGATCTCGACCTGCGGCTGGTGCGCTACTTCACGGTCGTGGCCGAGCACCTCAACTTCGCCCGCGCGGCCGAGGCACTGCACCTGGCCCAGCCGTCGCTGAGCCGGCAGATCCAGCGGCTGGAGGACGTGCTCGGCGTACGGCTGCTGGAGCGCACTCCCCAGGGCAGCCGCCTCACCGTGGCGGGCGCGGCCTTCCTGCCGAGGGCGCAGGCGCTTGTGCACGCTGCCCAGCAGGCGGCGCTCACCGCCCGCTCCGCCGCCCCGCAGCGTACGATCACGATCGGCTACGTCGAGGATCTCGTCATCTCGCCCGCCGTACGAGACCTGCGCCGCCGCCATCCCGGCGCCCACGTCCGCACCCGCCACCTGGACTGGGACGAGACCACCGCCCTGCCCGAGCGCCGGGTCGACGCGCTCGTCGCCCGGACGCCGCTGCCCATCCCGACCGACGGCCTGCGCGTGACCGTCCTGTACGACGAACCCCGTGCGCTCCTCCTGCCCGCCACCCACCCGCTGGCCGGCAAGGAGTCGGTCACCGCCGCGGACTTCGCCGACGAACCCCTCGTGGCCTGCGCCGGCATGGCCGCGCTGTGGACCGGGTTCTGGCGGCTCGACCCCCGTCCGAACGGCGACCCGGCCCCGCTCGGCCACATGATCGTCGACACGTTCGAGGACAAGCTCGAAACCGTCGCCGACGGCAGGGCCATCGCCCTCGTACCCGCCGACGACCCACGCCCTGCCCTGCGAGACGACCTCACCACCGTCCCTGTCGAGGGCATCGAGCCCTGCCAGGTGGTCGTCGTCACCCGGAACGGCGACCGCAACCCGCTGGTGTCCAACTTCGTGCAGTCCGCGAAGAACCTTCTCATGCGGGACGCTTGAGCACCCTGAAGCGCGTAAACGCGGTATCGAGGTACGACGATGGGCATGGACCTGCGGAGCGTTCCTGTCCGGCTGAACTCGGAGCCGGTCCGGGCGATGCGTCGCGATGCGGAGGTGTGGGAGACCGCTTCGTGGCAGCCGCCCTTCCACTCCGACTCCGACTCCGACTCCGACGCCGGCTCCGGCTCCGACGGCATCGGTGAGCCGTTGTCCGAGACCAACCAGGCGATGCTGGCGGACCGTCCAAGCGCCCTCGACACGCTCGATGGCCCCTGGTGCTCGGGTGCACGTGATTATGAGCAAGCCGAGTACGCGCTCGACCCGGCGGCGTACCGCCAGTGGGACGACTACGAGGAGCGGGAGCGCTCGCTGCCGTACCGGATCATCCACGGCGACCGGCACTTCGCCGACCACGCGGTCTCGGGACAGGGCATGCTGTGGCGCTGCTCCGCCCGAGCGTTCCTCATCGAGGCCGCCGACACGATCGAGGCACTGGACGAGACGTCCATCCGCCGCGAATTCTCGATCAGAGAGATGGCACCTGGCGTCTACAAGACGCGTTCGGACGACGACGAGGACGAGACATTCGCGCGCGCCATGAACAACCTACGGTGGCTCGCGCGTTACTACCGCGACGTCGCCGCCCACGGCTACGACCTGATCGTGATCAGTTACTGACCCGGCTCACCCGTTCCACGCGCCCATTGGGAGGACGTATCGCGTGTGCTCAGCCCGCAGCCAGTCCGCGCTCAACGGCCGGCCGGTCATTCTGCCGATGAGCGCGAACGCGGCGTCCGAGATGGTGTCGGAGTCGTTGCCGGCTCCCAGCGCGAGCCCCTCCATGTGGGCGTTGAGTGCGTCGGGTTCGCGGCCGGCCCGCACGTCGGGGGCGACGAGGCAGACGCTCGTCCGCGGCCGGCCATCGACCACGTACTCAAGATCCTGCGGGCCTTCCATCTCATACAGGGGCCAGCCGAGGTAGATCAGCTCGCCGCCGTTCGCAGTCAGCGCCCGCTGCGGCTCGGGAAGCGCCAGGTGGTCCCCCTCGAAGGCGATGATCAGCACCCAGCCCGGCGCCTGCGCACCGATCCACACGACGCCCTCCCGCGGCGAAGCCGGATCAAGGCCGTCCTCGATACGCTCCCACGTGCATGGCGTGGCCGAACCCAGGTCGGCCCGTAGCCGCGTCGCCGCCTCCTCCACGCTCAGCCCCTTGCACCACGCGCTGACGAGACTGTCGTCCATGCCGTAGGCGCGCAGCAGCTCCCAGCTTTCCCCGGAGAGATTCATCGACATCCCCTCTGTTGGCGCTGCCCATGGACGCCACGGACCGCGCCGGCCATGCCGGTTCTGGACCGGGGTCGCGCGCCATGCGCCGGCCGGTGGCTTCCGCTGCCGCGGCGGTCAAGCCGGTGACCGGGACCACCGCGTACGGCTCATGGCCGGCTGTGGAAGCTCAGCGTGCGAGCCTGACTATCTTGCTCGAGTACACCCCCACCGACCAGCCCACCTGGCGCTTGGGATGCCCACCCCGCACCCTCACCTTCCCCGAGATGGTGATCTTCGTGCCTTCGGGGATCTTCTCGCTCCACAACGTCCCATTCGTCTCGTCCAGGTCCCGGTGACGACTACAGGCCCATTCCCCTTGAGATGCTTCGTCCCCTTGGGATGCTTCGTCGCCGATCCGATACGAGAGGGAAAGCCGATCCGCCAGATCGCCCGTACACAGCTGCTCGATCCGGAAGTAGCCGCCCGGGCTCGTGACCGTCAGCTCGAAGGACGTCTCGCGCGGCCACACCCCAGAGGCCCGACCGGCCAGCTCCAGGGTCCCCAGTTGAGAGGGGAACGCCTCGACCGGATCCGGCTCGACGGGCCGGGCCGGCGGCGTGTACTCGTAGACCGCCAAGGGCCAGTCGGCATGCTGCGAGAACGTACGGGTGGGGCACGGCCCGCCCTTCTCGCGAACACAGCCCGAACCGGTGACGTCGAAGGTGATGGTCACCTGCTTCACGCCCTTGGGCACGCTCACCGAGTCCAGGGCCATCCCCATCCCCGGCCGGGTCATGCACTGCTGGAACCAGCCGGCAGTGGGTTCGCCGTTCACGACGACCCTCGGTCTCGCCACCTTGATCGAGCCGTCCCGCGGGCACAGCGCGGCCACCTCCAGCGGCCTGCCCGAGACCGGAACCGTGACCGACACCTTCGTCTCCCCCTTCGACTCCGCCTTGAGCATGGCCGAGGCGAGCCGGCGATAGGCGGAGCCGTCGCCCGAGGTGAAACGCGGCGGCAACTCGGCCGCCGGCTGCACGGCCGCCGCGGTCTCGGGCGGCGGCACGGCCCGTCCGGGGGACAAGAACGCGGGGACGAAGACCCCGGCGGCGATGAGCACGGTCACCCCCGCCAGGGCCGCGCCGGCTGCCCGGCGGCGGGCGTCGCTGCGGATACGCCGCTCAAGCTGGGCGATGCGCCCGTGGTTGTCCGGCGCGTCGGCGCTCATGTCGTCGAACAGATCACGCAGCTTACGCAGGGCAGGCGTCATCCCCGCTCTCCTTCCACACGGGACGCCACCGCCGGCGGCGCGATCTCGGGGTCGATACGCAGCTTGGCCAGTGCCTTGCTGCTCTGGCTCTTGACGGTGCCGACGGAGCAGCCGAGGATCTCGGCCACGGCGGACTCGGGCAGATCCTCGAAGAAGCGCAGCACCAGCACCGCCCGCTGGCGCGGCGGCAGGCGTCCCAGCGCCGCCCAGAGCACCGCCCGCTCGTCGGTCACGCCGGTCATGTCGTCCGCCAGGACCATCTCAGGCGGTGCTTCCGTGGGCAACTCGCGCCGCCAGAACCGGCGCCGCCAGGACAGGTGCGTGTTGACCAGGACCCGGGCAACATAGGCGTCCGGATGCTCACCCACGCGGCCCCAGGCCCGCCACACGCGTACCAGCGCGGTCTGAAGCAGGTCCTCCGCCTGCGCCCAATCACGGCAGAGCAGGTAGGCGGTTCGTAACAGTCGTGGCGATCGCGCCTCGACATACGCCACGAAATCCGACTTATCTCGCATCAACCGCGCCCTTCCCGTCGTCCCGGCTCCCGTTATGACCTGCTGAAGCCCACCAACGGTTGCCCGCCCCTTCAGACGTCCTCCAGGGGAGCGGTGCACGAGCCCACCCTGCCAGCGACATCGCCCGGCCAGCTGAGCCCCGGCCCTCCAGGAGGCAAGGAGCCGGAATGGTGCCACCCGGTCGGAGACGGTCCGCGGCCAGCGCGCAGCCAAGGAGGATGCCGCCGCCCTCAATGGCGATGGCCGAGGGACGCTCCTGGTCGTACGTACGTATCCGGCACAATCGACGGCTGTGGGCGTCGCCCGCGCACCGAGGCGGTCGTAGCGGGTTGTGGGCCGCGCGGATGACCCGACATTAGGGGCTGGCCTGGGAGAATGCCTGATAGACATCCCATGATGCTGGCCGCCGCACGGCCGCATGCAGGCACTCTTGGCTCGCCTACCGAGGTCCGGAAAGCAAAAAACCTGCGGCTTTGAAACCGCAGGTCAGGGCCAAACTGTGGCGATCTGGGTGAGTGGCCCCGGCAGGCTTCAAACCTGCGGCACTCGCTTTAGGAGAGCTCCAGCAACTAGGAGTCCAGCGTGTCTACAAATGCGGGGATATGTTGGGGCGCCCGACGTTCACCGGGCTCTTTGGGATGGGTCTCCTGCAGCCGCGCTGCCCTCGTGGACGAAGACCGTCTACGACGGTATGGAACGCCCAACCGCGGTCGTCGACTATCGCGGGGCAAACGAGTACCGGCAAACCACCACCGCCTACCCGGGCCTTGACCGTATCGAAGTCACGCCGCCCGTCGGCGGCAAGACCGTCACAGTGTCCGACGTCTTTGATCGCACGGTTAAGACCGAGGAGTGGAAGGACGCCACCACCCACCACGACACCACCTACACCTACAACGCCGCCGGCAACCTCACCAAGATCACCGACGCGAACGGCAACGTCCGCACCTTCACCTACGACTGGCTCGGCCGCCGTACTGCCGCAACCGATCCCGACGCCGAAACTCCACCTATGGCTACGACGCCGCAGGGAGACAACTTTGGGGCGTCAACGGCAACGGCACCAAGGTCTCCAACGTTTACGACGACCTCGGACGGAGCCTCACCCAATGGTCCGGCGAACCGCAGACCGGCACCAAGCTCGCTGAATGGACCTACGACAGCGTCGCCAAGGGCTACCAGACCTCCGCCACCCGCTACGTCGGCGCCAACGCCTATACCGATGCCATCACCACCTACGACAACTCCTACCGGCCTACTGCCACCAAAGTCACCATCCCCCAAGTCGAAGGCGGCTTGGCCGGTGAGTACGTCTTCTCCACCAAGTACGACGTCGCCGGCAACATGGTCGAGCAAACTGTGCCGGGCAAGGGCGACCTGAACTCGGAAACGCTCACCTTCTCCTATACAGACCTCGGCCTGGCCAAGAGCCTTACCTCGAACTACGACGGCGGTACCACCTACATCAACGAAACCACCTACTCGGCCACCGGACGCCTCAACGAACGCACTTATGGCGCCGGCGCTCAGGTGAAACGCACCTTTACGTGGGATGAGGGGACTGGCTGGCTCAACCGGCTCACCACCACGTCCGGGTCGCAGCTCGCGCAGGACGATCAACTCACCTACCACACCAACGGCGACATCACCCGTATCTTGGACGCCGCCTCCGCCATCCCGGGCAGTAGTCCCGGTCAGTCGGAGTGCTTCGCCTATGACGGCCTGTCCCGGCTGAGTACCGCCTACACCACCACCGGCTCAGCGTGCGCCGCGGGAGCCGACGGCAATGGTGGCGACCCCTATGACCAGTCCTTCGCCTACGACCCTGTCGGCAACCTCACCAGCGTCACTGACGGCGGCACCACTGCAACGTACGGATACCCGGCCGCGGGCCCGTCCGCTGTTCGGCCCAACGCTGTCAGCTCTATCGCCAGGCCCGGCCGGACCGACACCTACGGTTACGACAATGCCGGCCAACTGACCGCCCGCACCGTTGACAACAAGCAGGCCACCTTCACCTGGAATGCTCTGGGGCAGATGGATAAGGCCGTCGTCAACGGCCAAGAAACCTCGATGGTCTACGACGCCGATGGCGAACGGCTCATCCGTCGCGACCCTGACGGCACCGCCACCCTCTACCTCGGTTCAATGGAGGTCCAGGCGAGTGGTGCAGCGACCAGGTCGACGCGCTATTACACCGGCCCCGACGGCGCTGTCGTCGCCATGCGTACCAGTACTACGCTGAAGTGGCTGGCCTCAGGTTTGCACGGCTCCAGTCAACTGGCCATCGATGACGCCACCGGTCAGGTCTCCCGCGAACGCTACTTGCCTTTCGGCCAGCGCCGTGGGGGCGACGATTTGCCGTTCACCGACCGGGGTTTCCTTGGCAAGACGAAGACGCTTCTACAGGTCTGGATTATTTATCCGCCCGCTACTACGACCCCGCCATCGGCAAGTTCGTCTCCACGGACCCTCTCCTCGACGTATCCAAACCGCAATGGACCAACCCCTACTCCTACGCGGGCAACAATCCCGTCGGCACCTCCGACCCAACCGGTCTCAGAGGGCGGTTCGCGAGTTGATGTCCCTTTGATCGCTTGCGCTGCATGAGATGGCAGG